>JBBSPM010000048.1:0-36958 GCA_038258815.1 Chthoniobacterales bacterium | reverse complement strand
CATACTGCGGTGCTTGAGGACTGGAGAGGAGACTGGAATTCATGGTGTAGCAGTGAAATGCGTAGAGATCATGAGGAAGACCAGTGGCGAAGGCGGGTCTCTGGACAGTTCCTGACACTGAGGCACGAAGGCTAGGGGAGCAAACGGGATTAGATACCCCGGTAGTCCTAGCAGTAAACGGTGCACGTTTGGTGTGGGGGGATTCGACCCCTTCCGCGCCGGAGCTAACGCGTTAAACGTGCCGCCTGGGGAGTACGGTCGCAAGATTAAAACTCAAAGAAATTGACGGGGGCCCGCACAAGCGGTGGAGTATGTGGCTTAATTCGATGCAACGCGAAGAACCTTACCAGGCCTTGACATGCATTTCTAAGTTGGTGAAAGCCAGCGAATGTCGAAAGACATAACTTGCACAGGTGCTGCATGGCTGTCGTCAGCTCGTGTCGTGAGATGTTGGGTTAAGTCCCGCAACGAGCGCAACCCCTGTGAACTGTTGCCACTCTCTTTATTGAGAAGCACTCTGTTCAGACTGCCCTGTGAAACGGGGAGGAAGGTGGGGACGACGTCAAGTCAGTATGGCCCTTACGGCCTGGGCTGCACACGTACTACAATGCTCAGTACAGAAGGATCCGAGACCGCGAGGTGGAGGAAATCACTAAAACTGAGCTCAGTTCGGATTGGAGGCTGCAACTCGCCTCCATGAAGCTGGAATCGCTAGTAATGCCGTATCAGCTACGACGGCGTGAATACGTTCCCGGGCCTTGTACACACCGCCCGTCACATCATGGAAGTCACTTGTAGCCGAAGTGCGCGCGCCAACCAGCAATGGAAGCAGCGCCCTACGCTATGAGCGGTAACTGGGATGAAGTCGTAACAAGGTAGCCGTAGGGGAACCTGCGGCTGGATCACCTCCTTTCTAAGGAGAAATTCATCACCTCCGAAGAGTTCGCTCTTCAAAAGCGTGATTGAATAGGTCGACGGCTAACCCTGAAATCCTTCGGGATCTCAGATATGTCGTTAAGCCCTCAACAAGGAAACGCGTTGAGGCTCAGAGAAACACGAAACGGTAGCGCACAATTCAGTTTTTGTTTGATTGCTGACACATAAGAATGCCGGACCGCGGCCTCCCCGCGGTCCGGCATTTTTTGTTTTTCGCGAAAGCGAAATGAAGCGCGGAGCATACCGGGATTCGCTGCCCAGGGTTCGGAGTCCGGACTTCCGTTTGCAATCCGCACCCGGCACTCTAAAATCGGCATTCAGCACGGGGGCATAGCTCAGTTGGTAGAGCGCCAGCTTTGCAAGCTGGATGTCAGGGGTTCGAATCCCCTTGCCTCCAAATTTTTCAGCGAGACAGATGGTGTGATCGCCTGCCGCATCGGCGCGATGCGCTATGGCGTGTTCACTTTCGCGAAGCTGTAGCCACGTCCCTGTGGGACGTGCGGGTGCGGCTCCTTTCCTGGAGAGAGGAATGCAAAATTTGCAATCGGACCCGCACCCACACGTCGCGGAGGGAATTTTGCGACTAACGCGCCGCACAATAGCGGGCCAGGGTGCGCGGCTCATTCTTCATGACGCCATTCGACTCCGGCATCGCTTTGGCCGCGTTCCTTTCGCGCTCTTTGGATTGCGCTTGCTTGAGAGTCGTAATTGGTAAAATAAAGGCCGCTGATGACATCGGACACGAAAGAACAGTGTCATGCGCACTCATCCCTCCTCAATCTCCGGCGCTTCGCGCCTGCGTAGCCTTCTCGCCGTCCTTTTTTGCACCGGGGCCGGTCTCTTCCTGGCGATTTCTTTTATTCCTCGCTCCGGAAAATCCGGCGTTTCGACTCCCCCAAAATCGCCTCACCTCTCCATTCGCGAAACGGTTCTCCCGCCCGCAAGGACTTCCACACGGAATCTCTCGCCTTCAATTGATGGAGTGATCGCGCCGCCACCAACAATCAGTTTTGGGCATCCCGTGATTAGCGGGATTGGTGGCGTCGGCTTCGAGCAGGACCTGCGGCTCGATCCTTCGAACCCGAACCGTCTCTACACCAGTGCGCCCGGAAGCGCCGGGGCGAACACCAGCTGGATCTGGCGCTCGCTCGACGCGGGCCGAACTTTCAAGTGGATCCCAAATGCGGCGGCGATGACCGGCAAAGTCACCACCTGCGCGGGCGGCGGCGATACCGAGTTGGCTGTGGACGACATCGGCCGGCTTTATTTTAACGACCTCACGCTGGCGAATTTTAGCACCGCGCGCTCCGATGACCTCGGCGTTACCTTCACGTGCAGTAATACCGGGGTGCCGGATACCGCCGTGGACCGGCAGTGGTATGCAATCGATGGCGACCCGCTCAATGGCGGAAGTATCTATCTCGCGAACGACGAGATCGGGCCGGGCGGGGTGATGTGCGGCGCCAGCGCCGGGAACAACGTCCTCGTCATGTATCGCTCGCCCGTCACTGGATTGGGAGCGACCGCTGGGATCGCATTTGGTCCGGCCAACAAGGTCACCCCAGTCGGCAGTTGCGACGAAGCGATCATGGGCAACAACGAAGTCAGCCCGGTGGCGACCACGCTGGGCCAACCGGATGGCCTCGGCGGTTACGCGACGCTCGCGGCACCGGCAAAGCACGTCTTCGTCATTCACGATAATGCCGAGCTGAATAGAATTCTGATTGGCCGCTGCTTCCCGGTCGCCTTCGGTGCTCCGATTGCGAACGTCAGCGATCCGAGCGGACTAAATTGCACCGACATCCTGGTCGCGGATCTCGGCCCAAATGCCAAGACGGGCGGTGACTTTCCGACGATGGCGATTGACCGAGCTGGCAATCTTTACGCCGTTTGGGAACAAGCTCCGCTGACCGCCGGAGTTATTAGTGGCGACGTATCGCTCATGTTCTCGTATTCGACCAATCAGGGAAACACGTGGTCCGCCCCGACGCTGATCAACACCTCGAACTCGCCCGTCGGACCGTTGCATCAAAACATCTTTGCCTGGATCGCCGCTGGAGACGACGGCCGCGTAGACATTGTCTGGTACGGCACGCCGGGCACCGCTACGAGCGGCGGCTTCGGACCGGATGATTGTAACGACTGCAACTGGAGCCTGTGGATGACGCAGTCGCTCAATGCGCACGACACCGTTCCCGTTTTTACGTCGCCCATTCTGACGAGCGAGCACCCGATTCATCGCGGGAATGTGCAGACATTGATCGGCGGGCAGAATCAACTCTCCAGCCGCGCGTTGGGGGATTTCCTGCAGGTCCGTATCGGCTCGTTAGGCGAAGCACACATCGCGTATGCCGATACCAACAACATCATCGGGTCCGCCGTCGGCCACGGCATGTATGTGCGGCAGAATGGCGGCCCTGGATTATTTACCGTCACGTCGCCCATCAACATTCCAGGCCTTGCTCCGTTCAACAGCGCGTCCGACCCAACCGGCGATGGCAAATTCGAAGCCAGCGGCATCGTTAGCACGAACATGCCCCAATTGGATATCGTCGTTTCGAACGTGAGCAAGGTGACGAGTGCCCCGTGTTCGCCCGCCGACCCTTGTTACCGCGTCGTGATGCAACTCAATGATTTGAGCCTCGCGCCGACCACGGCGCAGGATCCCGATCCCGTGCTCGTCTGGTCCACGCAGTGGCTGGTCCCGTCCGCCACCGACGCAAATGGCGGAAAGAACTTTCACGTTTACGCCGAGTCGAATAACGGCGCCGCCTTGCAGTGCTCTGTCGGCGAAAATGCCATCTTCCTTGTCGGAGGAGGGGCTGCGCTTTCGTATCCGGGCAATACCGTACTGCCGGCGGCGAACTGCCAGTCCACCCTTGGACCCAACGGCAACATCACGATCTACGTCCCTCTTTCCATGGTGAACGAACCGGGCGCGATGGATGCGCGACTGCACGAGGTCACCGCCAGCACGATGACGCTGACGCAGGCGGCCAATACCAATCCGTCAATCGGCGGCATCGGCGGCTCTCTCTTCAATCTCATCGACGTCGTGCAAGGCTACGTCTTCGATCCCAATCTGCTCGGGGCGGTTTCGCGCAAAGTCCACGGGACCGCCGGCACTTTCGATCTCGATCTGCCGCTCTCTGGAACGGCAGGGATCGAAGACCGCGTCGGCCAGGGAGCCGGAGCGAACGCGTATCAAGTAGTCGTGAACTTCGCCGCTCCAGTTACGTTTTCTTCCGCGGTCGCAAGCTCGGGAACCGGGGCGATTTCTGCAACCAGCACCAGCGGCAACCAAGTCACGATCGACTTCACGGCCGCAAATGCGCAAACGCTGGCGCTCAAACTTTTCGACGTAAATGACGGCACTGGACCCGGAGACATCTCAATCCCGATCAGCCTGCTCACAGGCGACACAAATGCGAATGGCACCGTGAACGCAAGCGACATCAGCGAGACTAAAGCGCAAAGTGGCCTAACGACCACTGAGGCCAATTTCCGTCTCGACCTCAACGTCAACGGCGCGATCAATTCCTCTGATATTTCCTTGGTGAAAGCCAACTCAGGAACTGGGTTGCCAGTCACGCCCTGAGTCGCCGGAGCAGCGAAGGATTAATAAGCCGTAACGATGCAGTTGGGAGCCCCGAAAGCTTTCGGGATGGCAGCGGGCACCCATTATACTGGGGAGCATTGTAGCCACGTGCTCTGTGGGCCGTGCGGGGCAAGGCTTCGCTCACGTCTACGCCGCACGGCCCACAGGACACGTGGCTACAACGCGTCCGCCCGCTCGCCGTTCCGCTCACCGTTGGGTGAAAGTATCCAACTGCATTGCAGTTGGCTTTTCATTAAACAAAGACCACCGCATCAGTCGCTGGCGCTTTCAACTGCATCGTTGCGGATAAGGGCCTCTCGGCGAGTCTCGAGAAAGCGGCGTCAGCGGCTCGTCTTGAACGGCCGCAAAGGTCGCGAAAAAACGCGGATGCGGTCTTTTTTGCCGGACAATTCGAGGCGCCAGTTTCTGAAATCTTCGGCGTCGTCGCAGCGACACCGCTCCAGCAAAAACCACGCTTCACGCCGCGTCGCCAGCCTAACAAGTGTTTCACTTCAATGCTTGCTCGAGCAGATCGGCCAGCCGCCAGCCCGCCTTATGCAATTCTTCGCGCACGATTTTTGCCGACCACTCATGATACGGAAGTCCGTCGGGCATCTTCCGTTCGTCGGCGGCGCCGATCGCGAAGGTTTCGCCTTGGTCGGTTTGCGGACGCACGCCGCTGAAAACGAGCCGCTCGTGCGCCTCACGCGCGACCGGGAGAATCTCGTCCGCCCAATGTTCCGGGTAATCCTCCAGCTTCACGGTGGGAGCGAGTTGCCAATCGGGCGGTGGTATTTTCGCCATCTCGAGGACCAGCGCACGGCGCGCCTCGTCCATCTTGGCTTTCCGCTCCTTTTTCTCCAGCGTTGGAAATTCCGGCAGGTTTGATGTGACCGTGAGCGTGTCCCAAAAGCCGTGCAGTTTGCTGTAGGCAACCGCGAATTTTGTCGCGGCGGCCACGGTATGACGCAGCGTGATGGTGTTGCCGCCTTGATCTTCGAAACCGCTGCCGGATTTGTCGGGATCGGTGGGGTTCCCTTTCTCGTCGAAGAATTCGGCGCCGACGTGCAGGGGCTGATGGATGTCGCCAACAAAATGCGCGAGCAGGATGATCGCGACCGTCTTGGTGATTTTGCGCGGGTTATCCTCCGGCACTTCGCCGCGGAGGACGCGGATGCAATAGGTCATCATGTGTACGATGTCCCATTGGTCGCGACCGGTTTTGCCATCGGCGTATTTCTGAGCGGTGGCTACTGGGACATCGGTGTAATGGAACCAGTGGTGCGACGGGATGGGAGATTTGTGATCGTGCGTGGGGGGATTGGCGCGCCAATAATCAGCCAGTTGTGCGTCGACCAGCGGCCGGGCGGTGTAGCGAAAGATGTTTGGATCATCGACGCCATTCTTGTCCCATCCTTTGATCTCATCGGGAATGACGGCCGCCTTTTGCAGCGAAAAGCCCTGGAGAAGGGTGCGAATTTTTTCGCCCGTTGGCGTGTTGGCCAGGCGTTCATCCGCGATTGCACCGACGATTTGGTGGCCGTCGGGTCCGTAGGCCCGTGCGGTTAGTGTCGCGAGGCAGAGGAGGAAGGAGAGAGCGAGGAGTCTGGAGTTCATTCGTGCTGAAGAAGGTCGGGCCGATCGATTCGTTCCCCCTTAAACATGACCACTGAGATGGCCGAGAGCGCGCGAACATCCTGCATGGGATTGCCATCGACCACGAGTAGATTTGCCTCTTTGCCTTCAGTGATGGTGCCCATGCGGTCGTCGGCGCGGAGCAATTTCGCGGCGTTGGCGGTGGCGGCCTGGAGCGCCACATTCGGCGGGATGCCGGCTGCAACCCAAAGCTCGATTTCGTGTTGCACCGTCGGCCCGTGCAGGACGAGGAAATTTCCGGCATCGCTGCCTGTGACGAGCGTGATACCGGCGTGCCACGCGTTCAGGAGATTGCGGCTCCCGGTCTCGACCGACATCGGGTAATGCGAAATGCCTTCACGCACTTTCGCGGTCTGCTCGCCGTGAACCGCTTTCTCGGTCCCGCTGAGCAAATCCTTCGGCGCCGCTTGTTGCACGAGCGACCGCTGCAGGAGGGTAGTGTCACCGTGGCCGAAGGCGACGAACGCTTCCGCTACGCTCAAGGTCGGATCGAGCGCGATACCTTTTTGTTTCATTTCGACCAGCGTGGTTTCCGGGATTTCGTCGAGAAGGGAGCCGTGCTCGACGGAGTCGGCGCCGATTTTCACGGCATCGGCTACGTCGGCCGCATTGCCGGTGTGGATGGCAACCGGCAATTTTTTCGCATGCGCCTCGTCGGTCACAGCGGCGAGGAGATCGACGTTCATGCGATTGAAGGGATAAGCGGGCACGCCCGATTCGAGCACTCCTTTAATCGCGTCCACGCCTTGGCTGGCCAGCGCGTCCACTTGTTGACGCGCTTCTGCGGCGGTTTTCGGCGTGCGGACGAAACCGGCGTTGAAGGATTCGCGCATCGCTTCGGGCATGAACTTGGCGTACTCCGTGCCGTGCCCGCCTTCCGCGGTGAAGAGCGGTCCGCAGAGGAACAATTCCGCGCCCAGTTTTTCGCCACTACCGAAAACGCGGCGGAGTTTGAGCACAGTTTCGAGGTCGTCGCCCACGCTGCGGACCGCGGTGACGCCGCAATATAAGTAGGCGGCAAGCGCTCGCTCGCTGGCTTTTGGGTCTAACGACTTGTTTACGTCTTCGTAAAATCCGCCGCTCGCGCCGAGATGGACATGCACGTCGATCAATCCCGGCAGAATCGTCTTGCCGGCGGCCTCGATCGGTTCGGCGTTGAGTGATCTCGCATCAGGCGCCGGACCTTCGTAGATCTTCGCGATCTTGCCTTTGCGGATGAGAACCGATCCGGACTCAATCACCCGGCCGTCGCCGACAAAGATGCGGCCGTTTTGGATGAGCCACGAACGCCCGCGATCCAGCTCACGTTGGAGGATTTTCGTCTTGGCCAGGTTGTCGCGGCTCCATGATTGATACGCGCCTAGAAACAGAAACGGGACCAGGGCGGCCAGCACCCAGAGCTTCGCCGCGGGTCGCAGCTTTTCGCCCTTTTCCCAACGAAAAAGCTTCGTCGCAATGAAGGTGCCAATGGCGCTCGTGATCAGGAGCGCAAGAATGGCGGGCCAGTTTTGCCAGGCGGTCTCGTGGCGCAGGATGATCCCGGACATGCCGGTCATGAGATGCGTTGCGGGGATGAACTGCGTAACGTTTTGGAGCCACTCGGGGAAGAACGTGATCGGGATCGTGATCCCGCTGAGGAAGAGCATTCCCATGTAAAGCGGTTGGATGAGGAGGTTGCTTTCCTGGGAGGAATTGACGACCGACGCGATGATCAGACCGATGGAACGGAACGCGACTGCGCCCACGCTGACGAAGATGAAGAACGAGAGAAGATTCGTCGGTAGCGTCATGCCGTAAAAGCGGATCGCGAGGAAAAGCGTCAGCGCCACCGAGGGCAGGTAAAGCAGGAGGCCTGTCGTCATCGATGCGACGAGCAACGGCACAGGCGTGATCGGAGTGACTTTGTAGCGACGCAGCACATTGGCCTCGCGATCCATGACCGCGCGCATGCCGGCGCCAAAGAGCCCGTTCCCGAGAATGCCCAGCGCCACCACCATGGTGACGACCAGATTGATTTTCGCCCCTTGGTTCGCGTGCATCATGAGCGCGAAAACGAAGAAGAAGATGAGCGGGAAGAAGTAATTGAAGAAGAGGACGGCCTTGTTCCGAAGCGCCAGCTTCAGGTCGATCCGCATGAGGGCGAGGAGCGCTTTCATGACTTGTTAGGCGCGGCCAGCGCTGTAGCCACGCCGCTGCGTCGGCGTGCCGGGCGTGAACTGGAAGCCACGTGCAGAACGGCGACGCAGCGCCGTTGCTACAGTGCTTGAAAACGCATCTTCGCTCATCTCAATCACGCAGCTTTTTGCCGGTTAATTCCAAAAACACATCCTCGAGTGTCGGCCGTTTCAAATGCACATCATCCAGTTCGATGCCTTGGCCATCGATCCATTTTACCATCTCGACCAGAGTGCGACCGGGACGCTTCGAACTGATGGTGAGATGACGTCGGTCCTCGCTGAGCGTGCTGCGAATCGCTTCCGGAAAGTCCGGCACGTCGCCTGCGGGAGCTGGTCGGCTGAGCGTGGCCTCGATGCCGGACTGGCTTTCGCTTTTTTCCTGCAACTCGCGCGGGCTGCCGATGGCGATGATCTCGCCCGCGTCGATAATCGCCACGCGGTCGCAGAGTCTTTCCGCTTCTTCGATGTAATGCGTCGTCATGACAATGGTGCGCTTTTCCGCCTTCAATTCCTCGATCAGATCACGAATCTCCAGCCGCACTTGCGGATCGAGTCCGGTCGTTGGTTCGTCGAGAAAAAGCATCTGCGGATCGTTAATGAGAGCGAGCGCGAGCGCGAGGCGCTGTTTCTGGCCGCCGGATAGAGTCGCGTAACCGACATCCTTTTTCTCCCAGAGTTGCAGACGTTTCAGGAGTGCCTCGCCATCCGCCGTGCGCGTGTAGAACGAAGCGAAAAGCTGCACCGCTTCGCGCACCGTGATTTTATCTGGCAAATTGGTCGCTTGCAGGCAAACGCCGATGCGGTCCTTCAGTTTCTGCTTCTGCCGGTCGGGATCGAAATCGAGCACCGTGACGTCACCGCTCGTCCGCCGACGCAATCCCTCCAGAATCTCCACCGTAGTCGTTTTGCCCGCGCCGTTCGGGCCGAGCAGACCGAAGACTTCACCCGCGCGCACTTCGAAACTGATGCCCTTCACAGCCTCGAAATCACCGTAGTTCATGCGCAGGTCGCGCACGGAAATGGCGGAAGTGTCGTTCATCGAAAGAAGCGGAATCTTAAAGCGTCACTGCGATAATGCTGATGGCTTTCGATCGTGACGCAAGCGGCGCAAGGCGAGCGCGAGGAGCGTGAGAACGCCCACCCCGCCGCAGACACGCTCGAAAAGTTCGCCGTGCTGCACGTAGAAGGTCGGTTTGTAATTCGTGGGCACACGCACATCGCCGCTCAGGATTCCTTCGGTGAACTGGCTGCCCGTGTCGTCGAGCAGCACTTGCGTGACGCGGCCGAATTCGTTCACGAAACAGGTCACGCCGGTGTTCGCCGCGCGCACCATCGGCAGGCGCGTTTCCACGCAGCGAAAAATGGCGTTCGCGAGGTGTTGTTGCGAGCCGGCGGAACGCTGGAACCAGCCGTCGTTGGTTACATTGACGAGCAGGTTCGCGCCGCCGAGGACGAATTGCCGGGTCAATTCGCCGATCGTGTCTTCGAAGCAAATCAGCGGCGCCACGCGGACGTCTTCGCGCGTGAGCTGGAAGACAGTGTGTTCTTTGCCGAAAGAGAAATCGCTCGGCACCTGATCGCCCACAATCGCGCCGATGCCGGGTAGGGTATGGCGGCCGGGAACGTATTCGCCAAAGGGGACCAGATGCATCTTGTGATACATCTGGATGCGCCGTCCTTCGGCGGAAACGAGCAACGCCGCGTTGTAGTCCCCGGTTTCATCAAGGTCGAGCGCGCCCAGAAGCAGATCAGTTTTGGTAGCGGCGGAGAACTCGGTCACGAAGCGGTAGGTGCCTTCATCCTGCATCACCGGGGCGGGCATGGAGCTCTCTGGCCAGACTAACAAGTCGGGCTTCGATGACATTGCGACCTGGCTGAGCCGCGTGAATTTATCGAAGGTGGCCTGCGCGAACTCGGCGTTAAATTTTTCCTCGCGCGGGACGTTCGATTGCACGGCCGCGATGTGCACGCTGGTGGCGGGCGAGGGGCTCTGTAGCACCCGCAATCCGAAGCCCATCACGCCCAGCAGAGTCGCCATGGTGAGGGTGAGATCGTAATGCGGACGCACCGGTTTGACCTCCGTTTCGATCATGAACCGCCGCACCGTGGCGACGAGGATCACGTTCACGAAAACGACCAGGAAGGAGAGCCCCGGGACGCCGGTGACCTCCGCGATTTGAATCATGGCCCATTGCGCGTGCAGGGCGCTTCCGATCGTGTTCCAGCCCCAACCGGAGAAGACGATGCCGCGGAGTGCTTCCACCCCCACCCAAGCGCAGGCCGCGAGGAAGGCGAGGCGCAAGTTGAGGAGCGAACTCAACCATTCGGAGCCAGCCAGCGGATGCGGTTGCGCGCTCGGCTGGCCGAGCACGATTCCTTTCTCGGCGGCGCGTTTCGCGGCGAGATGCTGAGTGACGGCATCCAGGCCTTTGGGAACTTTCGGCGAAAGTTTCCGCAGACCCGGGCGCAGAGCTCCGCACAGCCAGGCCCAGCCAGCCATGTATAACCCCATGTAGAATCCCACCAGCACCAGACCGGGGACGGTTACCGTGGTGAGCCAGGAAAATACTCCCCAGAAGAAGATCGCACCGGCCAGATAGCCGAGCAGCAGATCGCGCATCCAGCGCCGCTTCGTGTCGGCGCCGGAGAACCAGATTGCGGTGAGAAGTGGGGTAAGCGCGAACCAGCAAAACCATGCTTGATCGAACGGCGCGAAGCATGCGCGATAGAGTACGCCGCTCGTCGCCGCTGCCAGCCACGGCCAGAGGCGCAGCATTTTTTTCAACAAATCCACGTCAATAACTCAACTGCGCCGCTGCCGTCGCTCGCGCGATTGGGCCCGATCGCGGGAAGGACTGAGGGCGTCGCGCAGGTCACGAGAGTTCGTAGGCGAGACGCGGAAGGAGGAGGTCTTCACATCGTCAATCTTACGAATGTCTACCTTGCTAGAGAGGACATAATCCTGCGCCATCAGCCCTTGCAGGATATCGATCACCTCGGCATCGCCCAGATCGTCGACTTTCTTCAGCAAATTTGCCCCGGACATGGGCGCCCCGCCCAAACCGATGGTTTTTAGAACGGTGATCTCGCCACCGGTTAGACTGATGTCTCGCCCCATGCCGGACTTTCGACAGGGATTTGAATGCTGTCGAGGCTGGAGGTGAGAAGGCGATGGAGCCGGCCCGCCCTCGGGCCGAAGAAAATATGGAACGGTCGAATCGTTAGACTTCGGCGCGAGGGCGCGCCGGCTCCAGCCGTTCTTCCGCGTCAGCCTGCAGCCAGTTCCACAACCGCTCCAGTTGTTCGCTCACTTGCGCTTTGATCTTTGCGAGTTCGGCTTCGGGCCAGCTCGGCGTGGTCGGATCGCGTTGGGCGAAAAGATAATACTTAATCTTCGGTTCGGTGCCTGAGCCGCGCACTGCGATGCGTGTCCGATCGGCCAGCTCGAAGATCAGCATTTTTTCCTTCGGAATTTCGTCGCCTTCCACGTCCCGGAAAGTTTCCTTCTCGAAATTCTTCACCGCCGTCACGGCCGATCCCAGCATCTCTGCCGGTGGCGCGCTGACATACGATTCCAGCAGGCGCTTGATCTTATCCGCGCCCTCTGCGCCTTCGAAAGTCATCGCGCCATTTTTCTCGAGGTAATAGCCGAAGGTCGAATAGACCTCGTCGAGCAAGGCATCGAGCGTGAGCGCGCGGGATTTGGCATACGCCGCCACTTCGCAAAACATGATCGCGGCGCCGTTGCCATCTTTATCGCGGACGAAATCCGCGCCGCTGTAACCGTAGCTTTCCTCGCCGCCGAAGATGTAGAAGGACGAATACGCGAGGCGTAAAGCTCGCGTCTCGTTTTCAGGGAGGGCGTGGTAGGGACGGCGCGCGGCGCCGTCCGATTCGGGTGGTTGGCTGATTGATTCGCGAGCGTCTCTCGGCGTGTCGCCGCCGGCTGGACGCCGCCGCGCGGCGTCCCTACCCTCGATGGCGCGTTCATATTTCCCGAGCTTCGCCCCGATATACTTGAAACCGGTGAGCGTTTCCACGCAGCGCAGGCCGTAGTGCTCTGCGATCGCTTTTTGCAGATCAGTTGTGACGAACGTCTTGATGATTACACCACGCGAAGCGTTGTCCTGGTTCAAGACGCCGCGATCGAAAAGCGTCTTCGCGCGATAGAATGCCATCAGCGCGCCGATCTGGTTTCCGGTCAGTAGTTTCATTTTTCCATCGTTCGAGCGCACGGCCACGCCCACGCGATCGCAATCTGGGTCCGTCGCGACCAAGAGGTCGGCGTTCTCCTTTTCCGCTTGCGCGATTCCGAGGCGAAGTGCGTCCGCGTTTTCGGGATTCGGCGACTTCACGGTCGGGAAACGGCCGTCGAATTCATCCTGCTCCGCGACGACGCTGAAGTGGAAGCCGAGCTTTTGCAGCATCGGCTTGATGATGACGCCGCCGGTTCCGTGGATGGGGGTGAAAACGATGCGCAGGTCGCGCTGCGATTGCACCATCGCGGGGTCGAGGATAAGCGTGGCCAGGCGTTCCATGTAGGCCTCATCGATTTCGCGCCCGAGCGTGATTGGAGGGACGCCCGCCGTGGCGTCCCTGGTCGTGGACGGGAAGGCGCCCGCCCCTCCAGCGTCCACCTTTGCGATGATCCCGCTGGCGTGCGGCTCGATCACTTGCGCGCCGTCGCTAAAGTAAACTTTATAGCCGTTATCGTGCGGCGGGTTGTGGCTGGCGGTGATGACGATGCCCGCGCTCGCTTCCAGATGCCGCACCGCAAACGACAACTCCGGCGTGGAGCGCGGCCCATCGAAGACGCAGGCATCGCATCCATTTTCTGTCGCCACCTGAGCCGCCAGCGCGGTGAATTCTTTCGAGAAAGAACGCGTGTCATGCGCGATCACCAGCTTCGGTTTTCCCGCTTTTTCCTCTCGCGCGAACCAGTCGTGCAAATAGCCGACCAAGCCCAGCGTGGCGCGCCGGATATTGTAGAAGTTCATCGCGTTCGTACCGACGCAGGGATGCTCCGGTCGTTCCGCGCTCCCAGTTCCGACTTCCGCTTTGGTGACCACTTTGCCGATGGTGCGTCCGCGCAATCCGCCCGTGCCAAACGCGAGCGTCTTGTAAAAGCGATCGTTCAGCTCAGCCCACTTCGCGGCCTCGACCAATTCCTCCACGACCTGCGCCTCGAATGGTGTCTCCGCGCCTTCCAGAAGAACGGCAATATTGCGGCCGGTCGATTCCATTAAAGAGCGGTCGCGCACCGCCTGCTCTATCTTTTGACCCAAGGTTTCCATAGCCCGGCAACCATTCCGAGAGGGGCCCGCTTTGCAAGGAAGCATCTCAAGGAGGGGCGCTCTCCAGGCCGCCCCCATTCTCTCTCAGAAACGCGGCGGCCTGGAGAGCGCCGCTCCTTGATGCGCCGCTCTGGCCGCGCGACGATGAGTGGAATGATGGATGCAGAATCTCGCGCCGCGGCCGAACTTGTCCTCGAACAAATCGCCCGCTATCACATGCCGTTCGGGATGTTCGGTCCGAAGCATTATCCGCCGAAGGGTGTGCCGATCTACGATTTGCCGGCGGAGTATCTGGCGTGGTTCGCGTTGAAGGGTTTTCCGGAAGGGCGACTGGGTGAGCTATTGCGCCTTGTTTACCAAACGAAAGCGGATGGCTGCGATGGCGTTTTCGATATCATCCGACACGAGGCCGGCGGGCGCTTCAAATTGCGGAAGCCGGCGAAGCGCGCATGGAAATTCGAGTAACGCTATAGCAAAGGGTTGACGCGACTGCCTTACGGAAAGTTACTTTGGGTAAGGCATGCATGACGATCAAAATTACGAGTAAACGGCAAGCCACCTTTCCCGCACGAGTTTTGACAGCGCTGGGCGTGAAGGCGGGAGATCGCTTGGAATTGCAGGAATCCGCCGAGGGATTTCGCCTCCTTCCGAAAAAAGTCCATCTTCCCCTCCTCGCTCCGCTGCGAGGCAAAATATCCAAGTCGAAGCCGCTCTTTGACCTGGCGGCTTTTCGCGAACAAGCGCATGACCGCGCGCTACGGGATTGATACGTCAATCTGGTTCGGTTGCTGACGGGCGAACCGCGGGAGAGTTTTCGATAAGACGGCGCGTCGCTTGACGTCTTTAGTCGGAACGATGCAGTTGGGGGGAGTGATTTTCAGATACTTTTGGCGCCTCAAGCGGCGCGAGATGCCACGGCATGGCAGCTAGGCGGAGCGGTTAGTTTTTCGACGATTGGCGCGCCCAAGCTCGCGCTTCGCCGGTTTGAAAGGCGAGATGCAAGCCGAAGGAGCTTTTGCCTTGATGGACAATTCGGTGACGCATATGGGACATGAAATTGTCTCGCGCACTCTGGGGTTGGGGGGCGCTTTCGCAAGCGGGCGCGCTTGGCTCTTTTTGTGAGGCCAGCGCGATGGTGCGACTCCCCGCGGCGCGTGGGCTTCGTTACGAAATTTGACGGCGGCGGAAAAGCGCCGTGAATCTCTCCTCATGCGCTTCTCTCTGCGTTTCTTACCGTTCGTCACTCTCACCACGTTGCTTCCGTTCGCCGCCGTGATGGCGCAACCGCCACCAGTGCCGCCGTCACCGCTGCCTTCCTTGGCGAGACCGGTTGGGCAGCCAACTCCTGCCACGACCTCGCAGCCATCACCGGCGAGTGCTTCGCAGCCCGCAGCCCAATCGCAATTGCCGAATACGACACGGCTGCTCCGTTTCCCGACGACGAACGGTGCGCAGATCGTCTTCTGTTATGCGGGCGAACTTTACACCGTCGGCAAAGATGGCGGGATCGCGCGTCGGCTCACGAGCGGGCCGGGATACAGCTCATTCCCGCATTTCTCAGCGGATGGAAAGCAGCTCGCGTTCACTTCGCAATACGATGGGAACACGGAAGTCTATCTCATGCCAGGCGAAGGCGGAGAGCCGAAACGCCTAACCACCACGGCCACCCTGGCGCGCGACGATGTGTCGGATCGGATGGGGCCGAACAATATTGTGATGGCGTGGGAAAATACCCAGCCGCTCGTCGTTTTCCGTTCGCGCATGAAGTCTTTTAATTCTTTCAACGGCGATCTTTTCACGGTGGGGATGGAGGCCGAATTGCCGAAGCCGCTGCCGATTCCGCGGGGCGGTTTCATGTCGTTCTCGCCGGATGATTCGAAGATGGCGTTCAACCGCATTTTCCGGGAGTTCCGCACCTGGAAGCATTACCGCGGCGGGATGGTGGACGACATCTGGATTTTTGATTTCAAGACCGGTGAGACGGTGAATCTAACGAATGATCCGGGCCAGGATATCTGCCCGATGTGGGCGCCGGATAACCGCATCTATTTCATCTCCGATCGCGACGGGCGGATGAACCTTTTCTCGACCGATTTGACCGGCAAGGACACGAAGCAACTTACTACCTTCAAAGATTTCGACATCAAATTCCCGACGATCGGGAAGGACGCGATCGTCTTCGAGCAGGCCGGGTATATCTGGCGTTTTGATCTTGCGAGCGGACAGGCGACGCCGGTGCCGATCGAGATCAAGGAAGACCTCGCCTCGGGTCGCTCCGGAATGGTGGACGCTTCCAAGCATGTCGAAACCGTCCACGTGGCGCCGGATGGCGAGCGCGTCATCGTGGTCGCGCGCGGCGATTTGTTTTCGGTCCCGGCAAAAGACGGGACACCGCGCGACTTGAGCAAGAGCTCGAACGCGCATGAGCGGGATGCGATCTGGTCGCCGGACGGGAAGTGGATTGCCTACAACTCCGATGTCACCGGCGAGAACGAACTCTATGTGCGCCCGCAGGACGGCAAGGGCGAACCGGTGCAGGTGACGAGCAAAGCCGACACCTATTTCTACGCGCCGATCTGGTCGCCCGACAGCAAGAAGCTGATGTGGTCGGATCGCTTACAACGGCTGCGTTTCGTCGATGTGGCGAGCAAGGCGGTGACGCAGGTGGATCAGGATCCGGAGGGCGAAATCGCGGGTTATGATTGGTCGCCGGATAGCCAGTGGATCGCGTGGTCCCGGCCGGAGCACAACAACGGGCTCAAGGTTTATCTGTATGCGCTCGCGGACAAAAAGATCACGCCCGTGACAGACAACTGGTATTCGGCGAGCGAAGCGACTTTCAGCGATGACGGTAAATATCTGATGCTGGTTTCGAGTCGCGATTTCAGCCCGACTTTTGGGCAGGACGATTTCGCGGAGGTTTATCGCGACATGAGCCGCGTCTATCTCGTGACCTTGGCGAAGGACACGGAGAATCCGCTCGGACCCCGCAGCGACGAAGTCGGCAAAGGCGACAAGAAGAAGAAGGACGATGAGGCCAAGAAAGGCGACGACAAGAAGTCCGAAGGAAAAGGCGAGGGCAAGGACGCGAAGAAGCCGGTCACAGTAAAGGTCGACACGGACGGAATTCAAGATCGCCTGATCGCGCTGGAGATTCCGCGGGGCGACTATCGGAACCTGCGCATGGTGGGTGACCGTATTTTCTATCTACGCCGGACGCTGGCGGACGACGGCGGCGATGATGAGGAAGATGGGGCCGGAAACGATCAGAAATCCCATCTTTGTTCGTACAGCCTGGAGGATCGAAAAGAGACTGTGCTCGGCGATGTGAGCGCGTACGAGATCACGGCCGATGGCAAGAAAATGCTGGTCAAGATCAAGGATGATTACGCGATCGTCGAGCTGCCGAAAGACAAGCTCGAGATCAAAGACGAGAAGACGAAGAAGGACTACACGCTGAAGCTGAAAGGGCTGGACATGCAGCTCGATCGACACGCGCAGTGGACGCAGATTTACAACGAAGCCTGGCGCCAAATGCGGGACTTTTTCTACAACCCGGACATGAATGGAGTGGATTGGAAGGCGATGCACGACAAGTACGCCGCACTCGTCCCGTATGTGAATCATCGCAACGATCTCACCTACTTGTTAGGTGAACTGATCGGGGAGTTAAACAATGGCCACGCCTACGTCGGTGGCGGAGAACGCCCGGAGACGCCGCGGATCAAGCTGGGCTTGCTGGGAGCAGAATTCTCCCGCGATGCGGCGACGAAAGCGTATCGCATCGATCGCATTTTACCGGGCGAGAATTGGGACAAGCACACGCGCTCTCCGCTCACCGAAGTGGGCGTGAACGTGAAGGAGGGCGACTACATTCTCGCGATCAATGGGACGCCGGTTTCCACTTTGCCGAACCTCTACGATGCGCTCATTGGCACGGCGGATGAGCAGGTTGTCCTGCGCGTGAATTCGAAGCCGACCGATGCGGGCGCGCGCGATCTCACGGTGGTGCCGACCGCGGATGAAGGGCCGCTCTATTACCTCGCCTGGGTGCGAAAAAATATCGACGAAGTGTCCAAGAAGACGAACGGCGAGGTCGGTTACCTGCACATCCCGGACATGGGGCAGGGCGGGTTGAACCAGTTCACCAAGCTCTACTTCCCGCAGGTGCGCAAGAAGGCCCTGATCATCGATGTGCGTGGGAACGGTGGCGGCTTTGTCTCGCCGCTCATCATCGAGAAATTGCGGCGCGAATTGGTGATGGTGGAGATGTCGCGTAATGGCACCCCGCAAACGAATCCGCCGAACACTTTCCTCGGCCCGATGGTGACGTTGATTAACGAGTTCTCGGCTTCGGACGGCGATATCTTTCCGTTCCGCTTCAAGGCGAACGGGATGGGTAAACTGATCGGAAAGCGGACGTGGGGCGGTGTGGTTGGGATTCGCAATCCGCTGCCGCTCGCCGATGGCGGCCAGCTTTTCCGGCCGGAGTTCGCGCCTTACTCGAAGGACGGTAAGGAATGGGTGATCGAGAGTCACGGCGTCGATCCGGATATCGTAGTGGACAACGATCCGGCGAAGGAATTCAAAGGTGAAGATCAACAGCTCGACCGGGCGATTCAGGAAATTCAGGAAGAGATGAAGACGAAGAGCTACGATCTGCCGCCGATTCCGCCGTATCCGAATCGAAATCCGGCGAAGCCGAACTAGCGAAGTTGGTTAGGCGCGATTTCCGTAGTTGCCGTGAGGGTTGCTCACGGCCGAGCGGTCATCCCGAGCCAGTCGAGGGACCTCTCCTTCGCAGTTCGTTCACGCAATTTCCGGAAATTCGCGGCGACATCCAGCGCGAGTCCGCCCTGACCGACGACCAGCGCGTGGCCATGGAAATCACCGTCTCGAAAGAAGGGCGCCACCCCATGCCCGTGGTCGAGAGTTACCCCATCCTGCAAAAGATCGATATCTCCGTTCGCCTGCGCCTCCAGCTACGAGAGTGGCGGGCAGCGCGGGTCTGCTCTTCCCGGGAACCATTCAGGGCGGTTGAGCCGCGGCATCGTAGCCAAAGGTTCCTTCTTGTCCCGAGTCGGATGATTCGCCAATATCACGCTCATGCCTTCGGCCGGCCCCTCCCGTTTTAGGCAGAGATTTGAGCCAATGTCTCGTTAGGTTTAGCGCGCATGAGGCATCGCACACGTAATCACGCCGAAAACTACGTTATGGCGCGCGTTCAGCGTCAACGTATGCGTCATCAAAAGGTGTTCCCAATCAAGGAGCACGGCACTTGGGAGGCCGCAGAACAGGCTGCAGGTGTCTGGATTCGGCAGATGGAGCGAGCGCTCCCTTCGCCGATTACCGCAAAGAAGGGCGTCGGCGACGTGCGATACCAGCAGATCCTCGCACGGAGGAGTGAGAAGTCGGTCGTCTGATTCGGCTCTGCATTTAGCTGGCGAGGAGGGGGTGCGAATGCTTGCCTTATTTTGGAGTTTTCCGTATTCTTTTTGCCATGCCGATGACCGTTGAGCAACTGGCTACCGAGGCGCTTTCCTTGCCAAGCGAAGCTCGCGCGCGTTTAGCCGACACGCTGGTGGAGAGCCTTGATGCCGCTGAGGCCGGGCGAATCGACGCACTCTGGGCTACTGAGGCGAAACGCCGCCGGGACGAGGTTCGTTCGGGCACGGTTCAGACGATCCCGGGTGAAGAGGGTTTGGCTCAAGTTCGCCGCTCGGTTGGTCGATGAGGTGGGAGTTCCACCCGGAAGCGCTCGCGGAGTATCAAGAGGCGGCCCACTACTACTCCGACCAGCGGCTCGATTTAGACTCAGTTTTTATCTCTGCAATCGAGCAGGCTATCGAACGCGTCGTTGAAGATCCCATGCGTTGGCGGCCATTCGACGAAGATGTGCGTCGATGTCTAGCGCACGTTTTTCCGTATGGCATCCTCTACACGATCGAGCGGGACTTCGTGCTGATCGTCTCGGTCATGCATTGCAGCCGTAAGCCAGGATATTGGAAGCATCGTCTCGGTTGAAAGGTCGCCGATTTTTCTTCGGAAGACAGCCGTGGGTAGCCCAGCGCTCGGTACCAATCAACCGACAACGGTCGCGTCTCGGAGGAGCGGAAGGACGTCGGAGAGGTCGGGCTCGTGGCTGGCGTGGATGAGGAATAGAGGTTCGCCAGCGGCGACCGGTTCGCCGATTTTTTTTATCTGGGAAAAGCCGACGGCGAAATCGATTTCGTCGCCGATGCTGGTGCGGCCTCCGCCGAGGAGGACGGAAGCGCGGCCGATGGCTTCGGCGTCCATTTTTTGCACGACACCGGCCGAGGGGGCGGGGAAGGGATGGATGATGGGCGCGCGGTGGATCTCGGTGATTTTTTCCAGGGCAGTGGCGTCGCCGTCCTGAGCGTAGACGAGGGCGACGAACTTCTTCCAAGCGGTGCCGTCCTGGAGGTGTTGCGCGAGTGTTTCCCGCGGGGTGGTGGAGACTTTTTCGGCGAGGTCGAGGGTGAGGTCGATGACGTCTTGCGGGCCGCCGCCTTGTAGAATCTCGATGCACTCGGCGACTTCGAGGGCGTTGCCGACAGCGCGGCCGAGGGGTTCGTCCATGGGGCTGAGCAGGTGGGTGGTCTGGACGCCCATGAGCTGGCCGACTTCGCACATGGCGGCGGCGAGTTGCTCGGCTTCGGCGCGGGTTTTCATGAAGGCGCCGCGGCCGAATTTCACGTCGAGGACGAGGCGATCGAGGCTTTCCGCGAGCTTTTTGCTCATGATGCTGGCGACGATGAGGGGCTGGGAGGGGACGGTGCCGGTGACGTCGCGCAGGGCGTAGAGTTTTTTGTCGGCGGGGCAGAGGTCGGCGGTCTGGCCGATCATGAAGAGGCCGATTTCTTCGAGCTGTTTGAGGGCGCGCGCTTCGTCGAGGTGGACGTTGAAGCCGGGGATGCTTTCCAGTTTATCGAGGGTGCCGCCGGTGAGGCCGAGGCCGCGGCCGGAGATCATGGGGACCCAAACGTGGTCGCAGGCGAGGAGGGGGGCGAGGATGAGGGAGATCTTGTCGCCGACGCCGCCGGTGGAGTGTTTGTCGACTTTGGGCGGGGCGCCGGGCGGATATTCGAGCACGCTGCCGCTCTCCATCATGGCGGTGGTGAGCTGCTGGGTCTCGCGCGGGGTCATGCCGCGAAAGAAGACGGCCATGGCCCAGGCGCTCATTTGGTAATCGGCCACGTCGCCAGCGGTGAAGCCTTCGATCAATTCGCCAATTTCCTCTGCGGAGAGTTCGTGGCCGTCGCGTTTTTTCTCGATCAGGGAAGGGATATGCATGGGGCGTGGCCTTACAGGATGGAGCAGCCAACGGGCCATGCTTCGGGCAGTTGGAAATAGGTCGCGAGCGTGGCGGCGACGTCGGCAAAGGTGTCGCGCGTGCCGAGATCGCGCGACTCTTCGCGGTGGAGGACGAAAAGCGGGACCTGCTCCCGGGTGTGATCGCTGCCGCGGAAGGTGGGATCGTTGCCGTGGTCGGCGGTGATGAGGACGAGGTCGTCCGGCCGCACGAGTTCGAGGAAGTGGCCTAACCAGAGGTCGCAATCCGCCAGCGCGCGGGCGTAACCGGCCACATCCCGGCGATGGCCGTGGAGCATGTCGAAGTCGACCAAATTGGCGAAGAGCAGGCCGCCTTCCATTTCCGGCCACAGTCGCGCGATCCATTCCATGCCTTCTTCGTTGGACGCGGTCGGATGGGATTGGGTGACTCCTTCGTCCGCAAAGATGTCGGCTATTTTGCCGACCCCGATCACTTCGGAGCCACTTTCGCTGATCGCGTTGAGGACGCTGAAAGGGGGCCGCATGGAATAATCGTGGCGACGCGCGGTGCGCCGAAATTGTCCGGGCGCGCCGTCGAAGGGTCGCGCGATGACCCGGCCGATGCGAGCTGGATCGGCGTGCGTGCGCGCGAACTCGCAGATTTCGTAGAGGCGCTTGATCGGCATCACCTCTTCGTGGGCGGCGATTTGCAGAACGGAATCGGCGGAAGTGTAGAGGATCGGTTTTCCCGTGCGCAGATGTTCCGGGCCGAGCTCTTCGAGAATGGTGGTGCCGCTGCGGGCGTAGTTGCCGATGAATTGGACGCCGGCTTCGCGTTCGATCTTTCGCACCAGGTCGGCGGGAAACTGTTCGAAGACGGCGAATGGTTCCTCGAGAATAAGGCCCGCCAATTCCCAATGCCCGGTGGTGGTGTCCTTGCCGACGGATCGTCCCTGCATCCGTCCATGGCTGGCGCGGAATTTTTGCCCAGTCGGTTGATTGCCAAAAACGACAGGCAGGCCTAACGAGTCAAGATTCGGCAGCCGAAGGCCGGGCGATTGCTCAAGGATATGCCCGAGCGTGTTCGCGCCGGAATCGCCATAAGAGTCGGCGTCGGGTGCGTTCCCGATCCCGACGCTATCGAGGACGAGAAGGAGCGCGCGCACGGATCCGGGGAAGCGAGGGAGGAGTGGAGTGTTGGAGTATGGGAGTGCTGGAGTAATGGGTTCTGAAAATCCGCATCACTCCATTACTCCACTACTCCATCACAACCCGATGGGATGCCAGGCGGTCTTCATTTCCACGCTGTCGAGAATCCAATACGGATTCTCCGCGGCCGCGCCTCGCCATTCCGCCGCCGTCAGGTTGCGGGCGGCGTAGCGCTTCACGTTGAACTCGCCGCCGCGTTGCAATTCCCGCGCGATCTTTTCGTCGCCGGAAGCGTCGATGATGGCGTTGATGTCCATGTGGCTGGCGAGGTAAGGCGCCAACTCGGCGCGCTCGCCGGAGAGGACATTGACGACACCTCCGGGCAGATCGCTGGTGGCGATGATCTCAGAAAAGGTGAGGGCGGCGAGAGGTTGCGTGGTGGAGGGAACGACGACCGCGGTGTTGCCCGCGAGGATGACGGGCGCGACGAGCGAGACCAGCGCGAGGAGCGAAGGCTGGTCGGGGCAAAGGACCGCGACGACGCCGGTAGGCTCTGGCAGGGTGAAGTTGAAGTGCGAACTCGCGACCGGATTCACGGTGCTGAAAAGCTGGCCGTACTTATCCGTCCAGCCCGCGTAATGGACGAGACGATCAATCGTTAGGGTAGTTTCGTCGTTTTTCCGAAAGAGGCTGGAGCCTTGGGCGCGTTCCAGCTCGGATTCGAGTTCGCCGCGGCGCATCTCCAGCATTTCCGCGGCGCGATAAAGAATCTGGCCACGCAGGTAAGCGCTCTGTTTTGCCCAGCCGCCGAAGGCACTTCGCGCGGCGACCACCGCATCGCGCAAATCTTTCCGAGAGGCGCGGGAATATTGAGCCAGGACCGCTTTCTTAGAGTCGAGTGCCGGAGCGACCCGGCCGCTCTCGCTCCGGGCAAATTTTCCGCCGATGTAGAGTTTGTACGTTTTCTGAACGGGGAGTCTTGATTCTCGCTTGGCCACGAAGTGAGGATTGCGTAAGGGCTGAAAAAAGAAAATGGTAATCGCACAGCGCGGCAAAATGGACCAAACAGACAAAATCTTCGTGGCGGGACACCGCGGTCTCGTCGGGAGCGCGCTGGTGCGGAAGTTTTCGAGCGAAGGTTTCAGCCAGGTCATCACCCGCCGTCGCAGCGAGTTGGACCTCTCTAAGGCGGAGGCTGTGGACGCTTTCTTTGCGGCAGAAAAACCGGCGATCGTCGTCGTAGCCGCCGCCAGAGTGGGCGGGATCAAAGCAAACAGCGAGCAGCCGGTGGAGTTCTTGCTGGAGAATCTGCGCCTGCAAAACAACGTGATCAGCGCCGCGCATACGCACGAAGTGCGCAAGCTCCTCTTTCTCGGCAGCTCCTGCATTTACCCGAAACACGCGCCGCAACCGATCCCGGAAAGCGCGCTTCTGACCGGGGCGTTGGAGCCGACGAACGAGGCTTACGCGATCGCCAAGATTGCCGGGATCAAACTCTGCCAGGCCTACGCTGCGGAATATGGCGAGACGTTTCTCTCCGCGATGCCGACCAACCTTTACGGGCCTAACGACAACTTCAATCTGGCGTCGTCGCACGTTTTGCCTGCGCTGTTGCGGAAAGCGCACGAAGCGAAGACTGGCGGGGCGAGGGAGTTGATCGTCTGGGGAACTGGCTTGCCGCGGCGGGAGTTCCTGCACGTGGACGACTTGGCGGATGCCTGTCTTTTCCTGCTGCGAAATTACGAGTCGTCCGACATCATCAACGTCGGCTGCGGTGAGGATATTTCGATCTGTGAGTTGGCCGAGCTGATCTGCGAGATCGTCGGATTTAAGGGCAGTCTTTCGTTTGATTCCACCAAGCCTGACGGCACGCCGCGCAAACTGCTCGACGTTTCGCGCATGAAGGCGCTCGGCTGGCAGGCGCGAATCCCGTTGCGCGAAGGAATCGCGCGCACCTATCAATGGTTTCTCGAACGGGAGAACGCGAACGCAGTGACAACCCAATGAGTAAAATACGTGTCGGAGTCGTCGGGGTAGGGCATATCGGGAAGAACCACGCGCGGCTTTACGCGGCGCAATCGGCGGCGACGTTTACCGCGATTTACGATACGGACCGGGAGAAAGCCGAGGCCTTGGCGAAGGAATACGGAGTCGTGGCCGTGAATTCGCTGGAAGAATTTGCGGCGCAAGTGGACGCGGCCTCCGTCTCGACTCCCACCAGCACGCATTTCGAAATCGCGCGAACGCTTTTGGAGAATGGGAAACATCTCCTGGTGGAAAAACCGATCGCGGAAACCCCCGATCATGCCGCCACCCTGGCAACGCTGGCGTCGAAGCGCGGACTGGTTTTGCAGGTGGGTCACGTCGAGCGTTTTAATCCCGTCCTCAGCGCGCTGGAAGCGCGGCTCACGCGTCCACGATTCATCGAAGCGCATCGTCTTTCGCCTTACCCAAATCGCAGCACGGATATCGGCGTCGTGCTCGATCTCATGATTCACGATCTCGAGATCATCCTGCATCTGGTGCGCTCGCCCGTGCAGACGATCGATGCCGTGGGCGTGCCCGTTTTGAGCCGCGGCGAAGATATCGCCAACGCGCGGCTGCGGTTCGAAAATGGCTGCATCGCGAACATCACTTCCAGCCGCATCAGCCCGGAGCGCATGCGCAAGATTCGCGTTTTCCAGGAGGACGCTTATCTCTCGCTCGATTACCAGACGCAGACCGGCGAAATTTATCGCCGCTCCGCCACCGGCATCACGAAAGAGGAAGTCGAGATCGAGCCGGAGGAGCCGCTCAAGGGTCAGCTCGCCTCTTTCGTCGAGTGCGCCTCCACCGGCGACACGCCGCGCGTCTCCGGATTTCAAGCCACCGCCGCTTTGGAACTCGCGATCGAGATTACAAAACGCATCGATGCCGCACGTGGTGTCTAAGCGTCTTTATTTCGTGGCGGGCGAGGCCAGCGGTGACACGCATGGCGCGGCCTTGATTGCCGCCTTGCGAAATCTGGAGCCCGAGATGGTTTTCACCGGTCGCGGCGGGCCACGCATGAAGGCAGCGGCAGGCGGAGATTTTTTCGATTGGAGCCGGCACTCGGCTGTTCTCGGGCTGTGGGAAGTGCTGAAGAAATATCGTTATTTTCGCCGGCAATTCGCGGCGTCGATACGCTACATCCGGAAGGAGCGGATCGATGCGGTGGTCTTGATCGACTATCCCGGTTTCAATCTGCGCCTGGCCCGTGCGCTCCGGCGAAAAATGCCGGCCCTGAAAATCATCTATTACATCAGCCCGCAGGTTTGGGCGTGGAATCGTCGTCGCATTCCGAAGATGGCGAAGTGGCTCGATCTCATGCTCTGCATATTTCCCTTCGAAGCGAACCTTTATAATCAATCCGGGTTGCGCACTGTGTTTGTCGGGCATCCGATGATCGAAGCGCTCGGCGCCAGCGGGCGAACGGAAGAACGACAACCAGATTTGGTCAGCCTCCTTCCTGGCAGTCGCTGGCGCGAAGTGCGCAAAATCTTACCCACCATGATCCGGGCGGCGGAACACATCCGCGCCGCGATGCCGCATATCCGCTTCGAAGTCGCATCGGCCTCGGCCGCTTTTTCCAGGGAAGTCGAACGTCGGGTGCGGGATTCGCGTTTACCGGAGGGCTCGGTGCAGATCACGATCGGGCAGGCGGAAGCGGCCATGCAACGCGCCAGCATCGGCATTATCGCATCTGGCACGGCAACCCTACAGGCGGCGTATTTCCGGCTGCCGTTTGTCCTGGTTTATCGTGTGGCCTGGCTCACCTATCTCGCCGCTCGCATGGTGGTGAAGGTGAAATATCTCGGGATGCCGAACGTCCTCGCCGGCCGTGAAGTGGTTCCGGAATTTATCCAACATCGGGCCGATCCGCGCGCCATCGCGAAGGCTGCGCTGAAATTGCTCCAGGACCAGTCCGCAAGGGACGCGCTCGTGGCGGAGTTCGATCAAACAATCGCCGCTCTCGGTGAAGACGGCGCCAGTCTCACGGCCGCGCAAGCCATCGTGGAAGAGGTGAGCCTGGCGCGCACGCGAGAGTCAGTAGGCTAACGAATAAAACTGCCGCAAAGCCGCCACCACAGGTCCCTGGTAAGCCGTGTTCGTGACGGCGTTCTTCGTTTCCTCGCGCACGACTTTGGCGTCCTTCTTCAATCGAGTGCCGTACCAGGCGTGAAAAACGCCCCCGCTGATGGTCGGGAAATGCGGATGCCCGAAAGAGAAGCGCCGGTAAGCAGCATGAGGATGTTCTGGCGGAAGAGTGGGACAAGATTCAAGCGGGAGGGCTTCGATCGTCTTGCCTCGCTCCAGCAGGCGGATGGTTGCTTCTTCGCCAGTGTCCGTCGTCTCGCCGCGCACTTTGTGCAGGATGACATCGCCGCCGAGGTCCGCCTTGAAGAAAACCATGAAGTGCGGATGCACATACCACTCGAACGGATTGCCGCGATGTTTGCCCACTACCTTCGGGCCGGCCAAGCGGCAATGGTCGTCCAACCGATCCGCCGTGCCGCTAAGCCAACCCGTTTCGATGGGGTGCGCATCCGAATCCAGGAACGCGATGATCTCATATTTCGCCGTCGCCATTCCGCGCTCAGCCGCTTTCCCGTGCTCATGGTTCGCCCGCTTTTGCGGAACGGAAATGACCTTCACGTCCGGCTGTTGCGCGCACCACTCCAGCGTCCCGTCGCGGCTCCCGCGATCGACCACGATGATCTCGTAATCCCGCTCGCCCGTGAACTCGCGCACCTTCTCGACCAGCAAGCGCAGGAAAAAATAGGTGTCGTAAGTCACGGTCACGATACTGACGGGCCGCAATGTTCGCGCAGGCGTTTCCACGTTTGGATATTGCGCTACACGCTGGCGAAGACAAACGTGTCCTGCTAATCAACCCCGTGCCAAACGAGCAATTCCACATCCGTAACTTCATCGGCGGCCAGTTCCTCGAACCCGTCGGCAGCAAGTATCTCGACAACCTCGAGCCCGCCACCGGGAAACCGTATTCCCAAGTTCCCGATAGCGACGCGCGCGATGTCGAACTGGCGGTGGCGGCGGCGGAGAAAGCGTTCCCCGGCTGGTCGCGCACATCGGCGGCGGATCGGTCGGCGATCCTCTTGCGCATCGTCGCGCTGATCGAGCGCGATCTCGAGAAACTGGCGCGCGCCGAATCGATCGATACCGGCAAGCCTCTCTCGCTCGCACGCAATCTCGATATCCCGCGAGCGGCCAGCAATTTCAGCTTCTTCGCCACCGCGATTCTGCACACAGAAAACGAGGCGCACGTCACCGATGGCGTGGCGTTTAACTACACCCTCCGTCAGCCGCGCGGGATCGTCGGGCTCATTTCGCCGTGGAATTTGCCGCTCTATCTGTTGAGCTGGAAAATCGCACCCGCCATCGCCTGCGGAAACACCGCGGTCGCGAAGCCGAGCGAGCTGACTCCGATGACGGCATATCTCCTCTGCGAGATCTGCCGCGAAGCTGGCCTGCCGGATGGCGTTTTGAACATCGTCCACGGCACCGGCCCGAACGTCGGCCAGGCGATCACCGCGCATCCGAAGGTCGCCACCATCTCCTTCACCGGCGGCACCGTAACCGGCCGAAAAGTCGCCGAAACCTGCGCGCCGATGTTCAAGAAAGTGTCGCTCGAGCTCGGCGGCAAGAATCCCAACATCATCTTCGCCGACTCCGATCTGGACGCCGCGATCACTGGCAGCCTGCGCTCATCGTTCGCCAATCAGGGACAGGTTTGCCTCTGCGGTTCACGCGTCTTTGTCGAGCGCTCAGCCTATCAGGATTTCGTCGATCGCTTCGTCGCGAGAGCGGGCGAACTCCGAGTCGGTGATCCGCTGGAAGCGACCACCGACCAAGGCGCCATCGTCTCCCAAGCGCAGCTCGAAAAAGTGAAGTTCTACGTCGATCTCGCGAAAGAGGAAGGCGGCACGATCGCGCTCGGTGGTGAAGCTCCCGCACCGCCTAACGAACGCTGCGAAGGCGGCTTCTTCTTCCCGCCCACCGTCATCACCGATCTTCCCGTCGGCTGCCGCACGAATCGCGAGGAAATTTTTGGCCCCGTTATCTCCATCACCCCGTTCGACAGCGAAGAAGAAGTGATCGGCTACGCCAACGACACCGAATACGGCCTCGCCTCCACCGTCTGGACGCAAAACCTCGGCCGCGCCCACCGCGTCGCCGAGCAAATCCACACCGGCACCGTCTGGGTCAATTGCTGGCTGGTGCGCGACCTCCGCGTCCCTTTCGGCGGCATGAAACAAAGCGGCGTCGGCCGCGAAGGCGGCAACGAAGCCCTCCACTTCTTCACCGAGCCGAAAAACATTTGCATCGCGCGGTAGCGCCTCTGCCCCTGGTCACCCGGATGTGGAGCTTTACACCGATGAACGGATCGGAGAGTTCGCAGAGGCCGAAGCCGAACTCGATCGATCAGGTCCTGCGGCGGAAGGGTCTTCGCCAGCTCCGCTCACAGAATTAATCCTATTCGCCTGACGACTCATGGGAATTTCGGCTGATGACTGATGATCCCATCGTGGCGGAGGTGCGCCGGAGCAGGGAAGAGCGGGCCCGTCGCTTCGACTACGACATTCACAGGATTTTCGCCGACATGATGTCGCGCAGTGTCCCGACCGACCCCATGCATCCGATCGTAGAGAACGTCGATCAATGGTTGGAGACTGCCGCGGCGCGAGAGACGTTGCTAGTGCGCGAGGAGCCTCCGCCAGAGTAGCCGTCTAATTCGTGCGCGACCTGCGCCGCCCCTTCGGTGGCATGGAACAAAGCGGCGTCGGCCGCGAAGCCTTCCATTTCTTCACCGAATCGAAGAACATCTGCACCGCCACGTAGCGCAACTTTCCAAGGTTGCGTTGCAAGTTGAAAACTTGCCCTACGTTCGTCGTCAGCATGGAGCAGGGAATGCCTTCGACAGTCCTCGGCCAACTCGTTAAACTACTTACATGTCAGAGGGCGAAACGAACGACTTGAGTGCGCGCATCGCGGAGGAAGCTGCTTCGCTTCCGCCCGAGAAGCAAAGCGCCGTCCTCGACTTCGTTTTATCCATAAAAGAGAGCGCTGTCTCAGCCTCCGCAGCGACGGAGGAAGACGGCGATGCCGCTTGGGAGCGCATCATCGCTGATCCGCGACCACGGCCCAAACTTGACGCCTTCCTGAAAGCAGCCCGCGAGGAGGGAAGCGAGCCGATGGATTTCGATCGTCTGTGATTTCCCTACCACGCCGAATTTCTGGCGTGCCTATGCGCGACTCGATCGCCGCCCGCCAGCGTAGAAATCCGACAACTCAGCCGCGATAAAGTTTGTGCGTGCCGACATCGAGAGTTGTCACCCACCCTCCATCGATACGGAACAACACCCGCAAGTCGCCCTCCACTACGGCGCTGTAGATCGTGTGCTTGGCGAGAGCCGAGAGCCGACGAATCTCGTGTGAGCCGAGAGCGGGGTGAAACGGATCGCTCTTGAAGAGAGTCCAGGCTCGACGAACGGACGCTTTTTGCGAATCACTCAGACGATAGAAGTTTCGCCAGAACTTCTCGACTGCGCGGTATTGGTAGTTCACGCGCCCGGCGGAGGTTCACTGAGCGCAGTCTCCATCGAAACGAACCGCCCCTTTTCAAAATCCTCCAACGCATCGATGAAATCCTGTGGGATTTCATCTTGTGCGAGTCGGCGCATTTGCTCAGCCAGCCGCGCGCGCTCCGCATCGGGAAGCGAGCAAATCTCCTGCAGGATTTGTTCTGCGGTCATGCACAAATCTTAGGGCACAGGACCAGGAGCGGCAAGACCGCGATGACGCCAAACTCGCTAGAATGCGTTCACGTGCGATGCGCCACGGCGTACCGCCTTCCGGCTGTGCTTCCAGTGCATCCAGACGTCGGTCGAGTTCCGCGATCTGCTCCGCTGAGAGATCAATCGCTGGCGCTTCCTCCGCGATGCTATCCCAGAGTTCCTTCACCAGTTGGATGCGTTCGGGGATTGGCAAGCGCCGCAGCTCCTGAATTGACGTGCTCACTCAACGCGAAGTTATCGTTCACCCTGAGACACAGCAAGTTTAGACCTCACGTCCCGAGACTACGAACCCCGGCTCCAAGCGCTCCTCATCGGCGAGCGCTCCACTCCTTCACCGGGCCGAAAAAGATCTGCATCGCGCGGTAACCTGCGCGCCGCTTGCCTTTTCCGGCCGTGCTCGATAAAACGAGCGCGCACATGGCCCGCGCCCGCTCCTCCTCGAAGAACAACTCCACCGCCAATCTCGGCTTTGAAGCTAAACTCTGGCTCGCCGCGGACAAGCTCCGCAGCAACATGGACGCGGCGGAGTACAAGCACACCGTCCTTGGGCTCATCTTCCTCAAGTACATCTCCGACTCCTTCGAGGAAAAACACGCGGAGCTCACGAAGGAGCCCGGTGCCGACCCTGAAGACCAGGACGAATATAAAGCCGAGAACGTCTTCTGGGTTCCACCCGCCGCGCGTTGGACGTATCTCCAAAACAGCGCCAAGCAGGCGACCATCGGCAAGATCGTCGATGACGCGATGGTCGCGATCGAGCGCGACAACCAGCGCCTCAAAGGCGTCCTGCCGAAAGATTACGCGCGACCCGGCCTCGACAAACACCGCCTAGGCGAGCTCATCGACCTCATCGGCACGATCGTCCTAATCGATCCGGCGCCGATTCCCGTTCCGGGGAGCGCGGGCGCCTCGCCCGCCGTGAGCGGCGCCCCCGCCGATCGGCCCCCGCTTCGATCCCACCGCTCGAAAGACATCCTCGGCCGCGTTTACGAATACTTCCTCGGCCAATTCGCCAGCGCCGAGGGCAAGAAAGGCGGCCAGTTCTACACCCCGCAGAGCGTCGTCCGCCTCCTCGTCGAGATGCTCGCGCCTTACAAAGGCCGCATCTACGATCCCTGCTGCGGCTCCGGCGGCATGTTCGTGCAGAGCGAGAAATTCGTCGAAGCCCACGGCGGCAAGATTGGCGACATCAGCATCTACGGCCAGGAATCGAACCCCACCACCCGCCGCCTCGCCGTCATGAACCTCGCCCTGCGCGGCATCGAGGCCGACTTCGGCCCCGAGCACGCCGACACCTTCCGGCGCGACCTCCATCCCGACCTCCGCGCCGACTACGTCCTGGCCAACCCGCCCTTCAACGACTCCGACTGGTTCCGCAAAGACGACGACGTGCGCTGGCAGTATGGCGTCCCGCCCCAGGGCAACGCCATCCGCCTCAGGCGGATCGCCTGGGTGCAGCACTTCATCCACCACCTCGCGCCCCAGGGCATGGCCGGCTTCGTCCTCGTCCGTTTCTGGTTTTTGTTAAAATCGAGAGCCGCGCGCGTTCTCAACGTCTTAGGTAATCCGACACCGCACGGCACGCTCAGGCACTCGACACTCGCGTGGATTCTGGCAACGTGACTAACACATGAAGCCTCGAGAGAAATCGTTCGCTGAATTCTTCGCAGGTATCGGTTTGATGCGGATCGGACTGGAGCGAGCTGGGTGGCAAATCGCGTTCGCCAACGACATCGATGAAGGTAAGTGGCGGATGTATCGGGACCATTTTGGCGATACGGGCGAGTTTTTGGTTGATGATGTTCACAAACTCGATGTGGCAACACTGCCGACCGTTGGTCTCGCTACTGCCTCATTTCCTTGCAACGATCTTTCACTGGCTGGCGCTCGTAAAGGTCTTGCCGGCGCGCAGTCATCTGCGTTTTGGGGTTTCATTGAGGCTCTCACCAAAATGGGAGAGAGACGCCCTCCGATGGTTTTGCTTGAGAACGTTACCGGCTTTCTCACCTCCCATGACGGTAACGATTTTCGGGATGCGCTGATTGCGCTAAACCGGCTTGGGTATGCCGTAGATGCTTTGATGATTGATGCATTGCGGTTCGTGCCGCAGAGCCGCCAACGCCTATTCGTCGTTGGCACTCGAACGAAGAGCGTTTCTGCGGTCAACGAAACGCCGAAGTTCTACGAGAGCGATTGTAGGCCCGCGGCGCTGGCAGACTTCATTCTCTGGAATCCCGAAATCAACTGGCGCATCCGTGAAATGCGAAAGCTTTCTAATGTAGCTTTCTCGCTCAACTGAGATGCTGCTCTTGCCGGAAAGAATTTCACAGCGGGAGAAGCTCATCCTCGCTGGCCTTTACTTGGCAAAATATGATGCCGCGGGTGTTGCCGCACTTGGCTTTGAGAGCTTTGTAGAAGCTTTTAATGTGATTGGGTACGGCCTCGGAGCTAGGCCGGCTTCTATCAAGAACTATCGGGACGAATTTGACCCATTGTTCCCAAACACTCGAAAGGGCTGGCACAAACGACCAACCCGCGACTACTGCCTTAAAGTATTCGAGGAATACAAGACTCTCGACTTTGATTCGTTCACCGGACTCATAAAATCATTTGTCGGGTTCGATGAGAACGCTTGGAGCGAAATAACCGAGCCACGCGCTGTAGCGGACAGTGAGTCGCAGTTCGCAAAGCGACCTATTACCGGCCTCGCAGCCGAACATTACTTTGAGTCCGTTCAGCCGCGTTTGGCGGAGTTTCAGGACTACGAGGTCGAGAACACATCGCGGCTCGGTTGTGGATGCGATTTCCGTTTGCGCACCGAAGGGCAGCCCGAGTTTCTCGCAGTAGAAGTCAAAGGTTTGAAAGACCGCAGCGGGAGTCTTTCGATGACGCCGAAAGAGCATGAGTTAGCCGAGACTTTGCGCGAACGCTTCTTTCTTTTCGTAGTGAAAAACTTTCGAGAGACACCGTTCCACGAAATCCATCAAAATCCTCTTGCGAGCCCCCTGCAATTCAAGAGGAAGGAGCGAGTGACCGTTCAGGTTGCCTGGCTGACCACAGTGTAGGACGCGAGACTGACTCGGCTATATATGCGCGAAGCTTTTCCACTTTCAGTCGAAGAGGAAGCCACCATGAATGCGCTAGGAGGCGTTGACCTAGTGATAGCATCAACGGACCGACTATTGCAACAGCACGGCCTCAAGCGAAATCTGTTTTCCGAAGATGAAAGGCGGCGCATCCAGCGAGGAAGACGCGCGGCAAAGCGAATTGAATTCCAATTCGACACCGGCAAATCTCTCCGCTCGAATATCGAGGACTTGCTTGCACAGGCTCAGGAGGTCCAAGCGAACGCGGGCGGAACGAACTACGTCGGAGCGATGCTGCAACATCTCGTGGGCGCGAAGCTCGATTTGGTGCTCGGTGCTGGCAAGCTCAAGCACCACGGTTTCTCGGTGGCCGATCATTCGACAGCTCGCAAAGGCGATTTTCATGTCGAGTCGGTGGCAATTCACGTCACGACTAATCCGAGCGAAGCGTTGGTTAGGAAGTGCGGCGACAATTTACGCGGAGGTTTGAGGCCGCTGATAGTGACGAAAGGGGATGGAGTTGACGGCGCTGAGTTCTTGTTAAAGAACGCCGAGCTTGCTGACCGGGTCGACGTTCTTGATGCCGGGCAGTTTCTGACTGCAAACGTTTACGAACGCAGCTTCTTCAAAGCTGCAGAATGCAAAGTCACGCTGGGCAAGCTACTTGACCGTTACAATGAGATTGTCGCGTCGTGTGAAACGGACCCGACGCTGCTCATCAAGGTTCCCGAAACTAAGGCGCGTTGAGCGTAGGAGTGGCGCTCGATGGCCGATGTTTTCACTGCGGAGCAGCGAAGCGGCATCATGTCGCGAGTCCGTTCGCACGGGAACCGCGCGACGGAACTGCGCCTAATTGAGTTAATGCGCGCAGCCGGCATTACAGGATGGCGGCGCCGAGCACCGCTGCCGGGAAAGCCGGATTTTGTTTTCCGCATCGAAAAAGTTGTCGTCTTTGTGGACGGCTGTTTTTGGCATGGATGCCCTCGTCACGGCCGCGCGTCGACGTCGCGTCTGCCGTATTGGATACCGAAACTTGCGCGGAATGTGCGGCGCGACCGCGCCGTGACGCGTGAATTGCGCGCGTCCGGTTGGACTGTCGTACGCGTTTGGGAGTGTGCTTTAACGCGATCGCGGGCCAAAGAAACCTTGGCACGCATCGCTCGCGCTCTCGGAAGGTCGTAGATCGCTAAAATTGATCCCGGGCATCCACGGTCAGGAGGCGACGCTGCTCCACGCTGCTTTGACAAAAATCCGCTCATCCGCTAAGAAGCGTAGCAATGCCACCTTCCGAGAAATCTAAACCACTCACGTTTGGAGATAGAATTGCTGCAGCTCGAAAAAACTTGGGATTCAGCCTAAAGGAACTTGCGGCGCAAATTAAGAAAGAGGACGGCGAGCCGATTTCGCCTCAGTACCTCAACGACATAGAGCATGATCGCCGGCAGCCGGATTCTCCTCACTTGATCGAGCAATTCGCAGAGGTGCTGAAAATTCAGCCGGAACTCCTTTACTTCATCGCAGGAAAACTTAGTGCCGACGATCTGCATTCAAATGCGGACGAGAAGAAAATAATCGCTGCGTACAAGGCATTCAGGAAAGCCATTCACGGATAGAGGCATGAAATATGTACGGGATAGGACGGGCCGATTCCCGCAGCGGCCTCATTATGAGGCGCGGGAACTTGACGAGGAGTGCGAGCGCACAATCAAAAATTTCATGAAAGAGTCCTGTGGGGGCTTTGCCCTTCCCATCCCCACAGACACGATCACAAAACTCATCGAGCGAGACACCGCCGATCTCGACCTCTACGCGGATTTAACTGGGGAAGGGTCCGAAGTAGAAGGCGTCACGGATTTTTATCCGGGGCAGCGTCCACGAGTCCGAATCGCGGCGACGTTATCGGAACAGAGTTCAGAGAATCGCCTTCGCACCACGCTGACGCACGAATGGGGGCACGTGCAATTTCACGATTTTCTGTGGCAGATCGAGGCGCACAATCCATCTATGCACGCGCAACTGTCAGCTCAGCCGTGCCCGAAATGCAAACGGGACCGGATTTTCGGTGCACCGGAGGTGGATTGGATGGAGTGGCAAGCTGGCTACGTGTGCGGTGCCGTTCTTATGCCGCTGTCGCAGGTGCGCGCAGTCGTTGGAACTTTCTGCGATGCGCGCAATCTCTACACGCCGTTGCTGGAAAATTCCGCCTCGGCCACCGCGCTCATCAGCATCGTCGTGAAGACATTTGCCGTGTCAGGAGATGCGGCGCGGATTCGTTTGCTTAAACTTGGATTTCTTGCCGTGACCGATTTAGGGCCGCCACTCTTTTAGCAGGTTTTCTTTTTTTTCGCTTGCAAATACGTCAAACAGCGGATAAGCAGAAGGACGGACGATTCAGTTCCGAACCACAACAGAAAATCCAATATGGCTACTAACCCACCAAAAGGCGACGGGCACCGGAATGGCGCAGTTCGCGATCGTTCCCAAGTGCTCAATCCGCAAAACCAACGCTTCGTGAAGCGCGACGGCAACACCGGCCGTTTCATGGATCAAAAAGCTAACGGCAAACCCTTCAAGGGTGTCCGTCGGGAAAAGTAAACCCCGCTCGATTGCGACACTCAAAACCACAATAACTCGTCAAATATGGCAGACTCATTCCAAATCAAGTGCATCAACAAATCCGACCGCTACAATGCCCACGAACGCATTACTCACGTCGGCGGCTTCGACAACGGACAACGCTGGAAACTCACACAGCCAGACGCAATTTCCGGCATCGAAAACGGGAAGTGGAAATTTTACGTGAGCGTTAACGGACAAAGTGTGTGGGTCATTGTGGCCACGAGTTCTTACGGTCACAAATATCTCAGGACACAAAACGACGGTGAGCAGCCGAACAACTTGCTTAGCTTGCCTGAGTGCCCTGTGTAATCCGCGAAGCAAGGTGATCAGGTAGAGAGGCCGAGGGATTGGGCGGGCAAGATGCACGGCGGCAAGGAAGGCGATCGCCGCGTCGGCGTGATCTGGCACACGCAAGGTTCGGGCAAGAGCTTGTCGATGCTCTTCTACGCGGGGTGCATCATCGAAGAGCCGGCGATGGAGAATCCGACGCTGGTTTTCCTGACCGATCGCAACGACTTGGACGATCAACTCTTCGGCCAGTTCCAACGTTGCCACGAAATCCTGCGCCAGACTCCGGTGCAGGCGGATTCGGTCGAGCATTTGCGGAAACTGCTCAATGTCGCGAGCGGCGGCGTGGTGTTCACCACCATCCAGAAGTTTATGCCGGAAGAGAAAGGCGGGCGGGCGCCGCTCCTCTCCGAGCGCCGGAACATTGTCGTGATCGCGGATGAAGCGCACCGCAGCCAATACGACTTGATCGACGGGCTCGCGCGCAATCTGCGCGACTCGCTCCCGCAAAGCGGCGTTCATCGGCTTTACCGGGACGCCGATCGAGAAGTCCGACGCCAATACGCGCGCGGTCTTCGGCGATTTGCCTTCCCAGGCTCTACGAGAGTGCCTCCCTCCTTTTAGATTTGCGCTATCGCGCGGGTAGTCATCAGCATCTACGACATCAGCGCGCCGTGGCCGACAAGGCGACGGTGCCGATCTATTACCAGAGCCGGGTGGCGAAGCTGGGGTTGAACCGAAGCGAGCTGCCGAAGATCGACGAGGAATTCGAAACAATTTACCGACTGCGAAGAGCTGACCCGCAAAGAAAAGCTCAAGACGAAATGGGCCGCGCTCGAAGCGCTGTCGAGAGCATTTGACAGGTTGGCGTCCCTCGGGATCAGAGCGATGATGCGAGATCAGCGATATCAGAACAACGGACTGCTTCGGCCATGAAGTTCGCCTGACGGATGAACGCCTCGCCCACATTCTGGAGCGAACCGAGATGCGCGGTATGCGCGAAGAGATCATTCGCACAATACAAGCT
>JBBSPM010000047.1:0-37013 GCA_038258815.1 Chthoniobacterales bacterium | reverse complement strand
CCTACTACGCTCACGTCGACAAAATTCTCGTCCAACCGCAACAGGACGTACGTCGCGGGCAATCCATCGCCACCGTCGGCAACGCGGGAGGAAAATACCTCGCGCATCTCCATTTCGAAATGCGGGAATTCCTCACGCCGTTTATCGGCCCCGGCTATCGCGATGACACGCACGGCTGGATCAATCCGTCGGAATTCATCCGGCAACATCGCGGCGCACCAGCCGAAGACGTGGGCCGGCCGCTACAGGTGCGCCCGCAGCAGGTAAATCCAGTTGCCGGCGCCGGCGATTAGTACACAAGCCAGTGCGACCTTTCGCGTGCCGGTTTTCGGAAACGACATCCGCACTCGCCGCGCACCCGTGGTCAACGCTAGGACTGCGTAAAGATCGAAGAGCGCGATTGCGCAGAGCCCCACGAACACCAGCGGATTGAAGTGCAAAGCCGCGCCGAGATGTCCGTGAAAAAACGAGAGCGAGGCCCGCGTCGCGCCGCAAGTCACGCACGGCAATCCGGTCAGCGACCGAAAGGTGCAGGTCGGCCACGGCAGTCTTAGCGTGAGCCAGGTCGTCGCCAACAGCGCCGCGCCCACCGTCACCGCGAGCCAGATCAATTCATGATCCAGTTCTCCCGCGCGCAACCGTCGCCATTCGACGCGCATGTCTTCGCGTCAATGCCAGTTCGCACCCACCGCAGCCAGGCCACCCATGAGAATGAGGAACGCCAGTCCGCCGCCACAGCAAATCACGATCGGCGATAAGACCGCCACCACCGCGCGCCAGGTATCCGTCTCATGCACCCGCGCCAGCCCAATGCAATTCAATACCAACGAATAAATCCCCGCGACGAATCCCCCGCACAGGGGAATGACCTGCAAGATATTGGCCGAACCCGAGGAGAAACAGAATACGCGCAAGGTGGCTTCAAACGGCTGCTTGGCTCCGCCCAGCAACATCAAAACGAGGTGGAAGAGTCCGGCGGCGATAAACGCACAAATGACAAGGATGAACGGCATGACGATAAGCCAACCGAAGGAAACCGCTCCCATCCCCATCAGCGCACCGAGGCCGTTTCGGCCGCCCATGCCGAACGAGTGCAGCCCAATAGAAAACACAAACGAGATCACCGCTCCCACCATTCCGAGGATGAGGGTGTAAAGCAGCGGATCCATCAAACCGCCTCCGCGACGCATGACTGCGAATGCTTGCTCCGGATGCAACAGCACCATCTGGACTGTTTCCACCAAGGCGTTGAGCCAGCCCAACTGCGCGCGATTTTCCCAAGGCAAACCCGTGGCCGCTGCCGAGACGACCACAGGCGCGGTCGCCGACCCCTCCGGAGCTGCTGCGGTGGGCTCGGGTGCCACGGGCTGAACTGGCGGCGCGGTGCGGAAATCATCCAATTCCGAAAGAGGCCGCCAAGTCGCCATCCCCTCCATCCATCCGAGATCGGTTCCGATGAACTCGCCCGTGCGCAATCCTTCGCGCACTTTCTCTTCCTCGAACGTTCCCAGGGTGGCGCCGCTGCGGCTGACATGAATGGTGGCCATACGACTGGCGTTTTATGGACCGCAGCCGACGAAGTCAACGTTGCAAGGAGGGGCGTTTTCCAAAACGCCCTGCGGCGGCTTGGAAGCGCGCCGCTCCTTGAGCGCCTAACCGCGATTCGCGCTCGACTCCGCCGTATCCAGCGCGCGCCAGAAATACCATGCGGCAACGGAACGGTAGGGCCGCCATTTCTCGCCGATCTTGTGTAGCTGTTTCGGCGTCGGCAGCTTCCGTTTGCCAAACGTCTTCGCGTAACCTTTCTGCACGCCGAGATCGCTGATCGGCCAGACATCCAGCCGACCCAATTGGAAGAGCAATAACATCTCCACCGTCCATCGGCCGATGCCGCGCACCGCGGTCAAGTGCGTGATGATTTCCTCATCGCTCATTTTCGCCAGCGCGGAGCCGGTCGGCACCGTGCCGTCGATTGTCTTCGCGGATAAATCTTTCAACGCCGCGATCTTGTTCCAGGAAAGTCCGCACGCTCGCAACGTCTCGTCCGGCGTTGCCAGAACCTGCTTTGGATCGAGCCACTTCCGGCGCGGATACAAGGCGCGCACTCGGCCCCAAATCGTGGCCGCCGCCTTCCCGCTGAGCTGTTGATAGGCGATCGATTCCGCCAGCGAATCGAACGGTCTAACGAGGACCGCAGCGCGCGGCGCGAACGGTCGAGCGCGCGCAATCAACGCCGCGAAACGAGGATCGGTCGCGGCGAGGTGATCCGTGGCGGCGGTCATGGCTAGACCCTTTAGCGCCAACGCTCGTGTGTGAAAATCCTTTTTCCCGTTTCCTCACGATCCCTTTCCGGTCTGAACCGATTACGCATTCTCCAGAGAATCCCCTTTCACGTGGCGCGCCCCGCTGCATAGTCTCTCCCCAAGCATGAAAAAGCATTTCGTTCTCGCCGCCCTCATTGTCTCTTTTCTCGCCCAGGCGCACGCGGGCTCAGTGGAGACTCGTTTTACCGCCGATGTCGAAAACGAAAAACCCGCACTCGACCTCTTCAATCTCGATGCTTCCTACGTCTTCGAGAGCAAGCTGACCCGCGGGAACACGAACTTCGGCGATCAAGATGCTTTTTCGTTCAGTATCGATTATGCGCATCGCTTCCATCTCGCCGGCCGCCTCTACCTGCGTGCCGGTGTCGGATACAGCCGCTTCGATTTCGGTGCATCCCTCGCGCCCGTGCCCGATCAATTGCAAAGCCTCTCCGCCATCATCGGGATCGATTACATGGTCGGCAAAGATCTCGGCGCCTTCCTGCAAGTTCGGCCCGGTTTCTACACCGATCGCACGTTCGATCTCGATAGCTTCGACGCTCCGATCACGCTCGGCCGGCTCTGGATTCTCCAGGAGAAAAAACTCTACCTCCTTACGGGCGTAAACGCCGCCTTCCTTCGCGGGGAATATCCCGTTCTGCCCTTGGTCGGTCTGATCTGGTATCCGAATGATCAATGGAGCGTCCTCGCCATTCTTCCCGAGCCACGCATCACCTACATGCCGAACAAGAATTTCGGGATCTGGGTGGGCGGCCAGCTTACTGGCGGCTCCTTTCGCACGGAAGAAAGTGCCACCATCCGGCCTCGCCGCCTCAGTAACGCAGCCGTCGACTACTCCGAGTATCGCGCCGGTCTCGGAGTCGATTTCAAATGCGGGAATGCCGTCACCTTCTCGGTCGCGGGCGGTTACGCCTTCCAGCGCCGCTTCAACTTCGAGCGCGCCGGTTTCGATTACAAAGCCGATCCCGCGCCGTATGTGCGCGCGATGCTGAAAGCGGAGTTTTAGGCAGAAAGGGCTCTTTTGCCGGGTGGCGCAAGTTTTCAACTTGCCGCTTCGGAGAGTGCAAGTTGGAAACTTGCACCACGCCCTTGAGCGCGACGACTCGCGCAACCGCTGCGGTCAGTTCATCAAGGAAACTCCTCCTGCGATCGGGGATGGTTTGATCAATGGCGCTTCCTTCATCTGTAAACGCTTAGCGCTACTGCTCGATCCGGCGCAGCAACAACCCGGCGCCGACAAAGGTGATGACCGTGCCGGCACAGAGCACGATTAGACTGGGCGCGTAGAACGCGAAGCCAGCGTGATAGAGATTCACGAGGCGAAAAGCGCGACAGAAGTGCGTCAGCGGGAAAAGCTCTGAGATCCAGCGGATGCCGGCGGGCAATTGTTCCAACGGCGCGAACGCACCGGAGAGGACGAAGACCGGAAGCAGAAAGAAGACGGAAAATTGGATGGCCTGCGTCTGCGTGCGCGAGATGGCGGAGATGACCAATCCCAGGCCTAACGAGCAAAGTAAAAAGACGGTGCAGATGAGCGCGAGCACGAGAGGTTGGCTGAATTGCACCTGGAAATGCCAGCCGGCGAGGATCGCGATCATCAGGATCAGGCCGATCGAGATCGTGAAGTACGGAATCACCTTTCCGATCACGATTTCGCCCCGCCGGAGCGAGGTGACCATGAGCTGGTAGAGCGTACCGGATTCCCGCTCCCGCGCGATCGTGCAGGCCATCAGCGTCACGGTGATGAGTTGCAGGATCAGACCGATGATGCCGGGAATGACGTAATCGATGAAACGCTCCTTCGGATTGTAGAGCATTTTCCCTTCAACCGACCACGGCTCCATCGCAGAGACGAATTGCTTCCGCACCGTGACCGGAAATTTCTCCGCCAAATCGAAAACGTCTTCCGGCAGGCCGTCGATTAATTCCTGGCGCTCATCGAGCTGAAATTTACCGATCGTTTCCTGCACGCTGCCGAGCAGTTGCGGGGCGACGTTCGTATCGCTGGCATCGAGATAGAATTCGAGTGGAATGGGTTTTCCGTTCGAGAGACTCTCGCTCCAGCCGGTTGGGATCACGAGCGTCGCCTGCACCCCTTGCTGCAGAAGATCCTTGTTTACGCCGCCGCCGGGCGGTTGCACGCGCCATTTGAAGGTTTCATTCGCCAGCGCCTTTTTCACAAAACGCTCAGTGCGCGGCGTGGGATCGGCGTTGACTAAAATAGCCGGCACCCCTTTCATTTCCCCCGCTTCGAAAGCGTGTCCGAAAACGAGGGTGAAAATCGGCGGCAAAATCAGGAGCAAAATCAGGACGCGCCGGTCGCGGTAGATGTGGAGGAATTCCTTGCGCGCCACGCTGGCGATCGCACCAAAAGAGCCGCGGTTCATGGGAGAAATGACGAAATCCGAATGACGAAGCCCGAACCAATGACGAAACCCAAATGACGAAACGAAGTGCGCAGATTCCCACTTCGGGCTTCGTCATTGGAAAGCCCGGCCTCGCCCGCTTTGCGGGCTGCGTTACGGGTCATTGTTTCGGATTTCGTCATTCGTGCATCGTCATTATCCACTGTTTGCCAAACTACACCGTCCACCCTGCGAATTTTCATGGCTCGAGCGGCTTGAGCACGCTGTGATAACCTTGCGAGTAAGCCGTGAAAACATCTTCCATATCCGGCTCCACCCAGCGCTCGCCCCGCCACTGGATATCAGGAAACGGCCACGCCTGGCGCCAGCGGCTAACGAGTTGTTCCGGATCGGCCGCGTAGAGCCGCAAAGCCCCGCTGCGCAAGGAGACGCCGAGCACATCCGGCTCGTCGCGGAATCGCACCAGCCCCTCCATCACCGGATCGACATCGATCTCGAGCAGTTTCGTGTTGAAGCTCGACTTGAAAGCGCGCGGCGAAGCCTTGGCGAGGAGTTTTCCGCGATGAATGAACCCGACATCGGTGCAGCGTTCCGCTTCATCCATGTAATGCGTAGTGATAAAAATCGTAATGCCGCTGTGGCTCAGATCGTAGAGCAAATTCCACAACTGCTGGCGATGCACCGGATCGAGCCCCGAGGTCGGCTCATCCAAAAAAAGCAGCGGCGGCTCGTGGACCAAGGCACAGGCAATGGCCAGAAGCTGCCGCATTCCGCCCGATAAACTCCCCGCTGCCGTCTGGCGTTCGCGCTCCAGGTCCACTAACTGAAGCAGCCGCACGATCCGCTTTTCCAATTCTCCCCGCGGCACCCGACACGCCCCGCCGAAGAAGCGCAGATTTTCCTCCACCGTCAGATCGCGATAGAGACTAAAACGCTGCGCCACGTATCCGAATTTCGCCCGCACCGCGTGCCGCTGACTCCAAACATCCAGCCCGGCGATGGTGGCGCGCCCCGCCGTCGGCCGCACGAGCCCGCACAGCATTCGCATCGTCGTCGTCTTACCCGCGCCGTTCGCGCCGAGGAATCCAAAAATGGAGCCGCGCCCGATTTCGAGAGAGAGATCTTCGACGGCGCGCGTCTCCCGGTATCGCTTGCTCAGATTCTCCAGATGGATGACCGACTCGTTCATTTTGAATATTGGCGCCGCGAAACCGCCCAAGTTTGCCAGCCCCGCACTATGCGAATAGATGTGACTTTCTGGAAATGAAAACCCGCCACTTTCTCGCTCGCTTGCCCTTTACTTTCGCACTCCTGCTGGCCACGGCCCTGCCGCTGCGCGCCGATGGCGTGAGCGAAATGAAGAGCTTCTCCGTTTTCGACACCGTCGATCTGGCGGCGCTCGCGCAAGGTGACGCCAAGGCCGTTCGCGGCGCGCCCATGAGCACCTCACGTTTTCTTTCGGTGCAAAGTGCTTGGGTCACTCCGGGCACACCGGCGCAGGTATCGGCGGCGTTGGGTAAATGGAGCCCGGCCGGCCATTCGGAGCTGAAAGTTTTGCTCCATAACGGTGGCTCGAATTTCTCCAGGCTTTCCCAAGCGCCTAACAACTCCGTCGTCCAAGCCTTGGTCAGCGCCACCACCAGCAAATCGTCGGCACTGCAGATCAGCAAGACCGAGGCCGCCAAACTTCCGGACGCCGCGACAGGCGGGACGTTGTCCGGCCCGGTGGCAAATTTTTGGTCGGGCGTGCTCAGCGGGCGGTCGCAGGCTTTCTCCTCCGGCGGGCTCTCCGCCCAGCCTCCCTACGACTACAGCGCGCAAGCCATCCGCCCAGGCGCCGAGGTGAACAGCCTCCTCAGTGAGCAGGGAAAGATTAAGAAACAATTCTCCGGTATCCTCAACGGCAAGGCGGAGCAGTATTGGGAACTGGTGGACGTGGACGGCAAAGGCGTGCTCACCCTCGGCGCCTCCTACAGCCGTTCCACCGGCGGCAGCTATCAAGCGGCGGACGTTCTCTACTACGCCAGCGGCGGTTATTACGTCGCGGTGACGCTCTACCAGATGTGGCCGGCCGAGTTGAACGGCAAACCCGCCACGCTCGTGTGGCGCGGTGATATGATCTCGTCCGCGGAGCTCGCTGGCCTCGCGGGCGTGGAACGGCTCGGCTCCGAGTCGGTCATGATCAAAGATGTTTCTCGCTCCATTCGCGTCTTTCGGCGTGACACCGGGGGGTCCCGGTAGACAATCTCCAGCCGTCTCTCTGCTTCGCATGAAAAAACGCCTCTTCTTCCTTACCCTTTCTCTGTCCGTGGCCAACGCCTTCGCGGGCACGATCAACAGCCCGGCCTTCAAAGAGACCACGCCCTCCGAGCCTGAGACTGCCTCGCGCATCCCGTTCGAGTTCTCCGCCGAATACGCCTATTTCGCCGACTCCACCGTCTCGCGCGGGCAACGCGACGTGCGCGATTTCGACGAAACCTATTCGTTTCTCGAATTCGTCTACACCCCGCGCATCAAGATCGGCATCCTCCGCCTCGGCGCCGCGTGGGAGCGGTTTGGCTTCGGGTTTGCCAACGGCGTTCAACTCGAAGACACGCTGCAATCCGTCAGTGCGGTCGTCGGCTTCGACACGCAATTTTCCGATTCCATCCTCTTCCGCATCGAGGCGCAGCCGGGCCTCTACGGCACCGGGGATAATTTGGACGGCGAGACATTTAACGTTCCGTTCATTATCGGCGGCACCTATCTCTACAGCTCGGACTTGCAGTTCGTCGTCGGCGCGAGCGTAAATTTTAATCGCCAGTTCCCAGTCTTCCCCGGCGGCGGCGTGCGCTGGCGGGCCGGTTCGCAATGGGTTGTGAACGCCGTTCTGCCGACACCGCGGATCGAGTTTGAATACAGCCCGACCGCGATGTTTTACGTCGGCGCGAATTTGAAAGGCTCGACCTTCCGCGTGAATCAAAACTTCGGCACCCGCCAAGCCGGCGATTTCCGCCTCGATAACGCCTGGATCGATTACACGGAAGTGCGGGTCGGTCTCGGCACCGAGATCAAGCTCTCGCCCGAAGTGAAGCTCTCGTTCGAAGGCGGCTACGTCCCCTACCGCGAGTTCGATTACCACCGCACGCCCGTCCGCTACCATCACGAAGACGGCGCCGCCTACGGCTCCATCGCCTTCCACGCGGCATTTTAAGGCTGACGTCGATCGTCGCGCAGCACCCCGCGCGGTCATCCCGAGCTGGCGAGGAATCTCCCCAAGGCACTGTCGGGCACACGAATTCCCGACAGCGTAGATCAACACCGCGTCGGCGATATCCCTCGACCGACCGTGGAAGCGCCGCCTACGGCTCCGTCGCGATGCACGCGGCGTTCTAGCGACCTCGATCCGCCGCACCCGGCTTCGGTGCGCGCACGTGTCATCCCGAGCTGGTCGAGGGATCTCCCCGAGGCCACGGGCGATCACGCGAACTCTGAAAAGCGTAATCCAACACCAACGGCGAGATCCCTCGACGGGCTCGGGATGACCGCAGTGGCGCTACGCTATTTCGGATTCAGTTTGTCCGCAACCGGCCCGGCCGATTACGGCGGCAACACCGCGCCGGATTTCGATTTCACCAGGCTGATATCCGAGGTGTTGATCGAGCCGTTCGCGTTCACATCCGTGCGGAAATTTCCCGCCGTCACGCTCTGTCCGGACTCCCCCTTGGTCTGTCCGATGTCCGAAGTATTCACCATCCCGTCCCCGCCGGTGTCCCCGGCCAGCACGCCCATCGGGATGAGCACGTTCCCGACGCCGCTCCCGTCGTTCACCGCACTGAGTGTAACTCCGAGCCGCTGCACGTCAGTCACGCCCGTAAGATTCACCGTCACTACCGCCCCGGCCACGCTCATCGTAGCGCTGCCGGTTCCGGTCGTGACCGCAACTCCGCCCACGGTCACCGGGATTGGGAATGTCACCACCATTGTGAAAGTGGGCCCGCTGCGCGGTTCGATCCCGACCGCTCCGCCCACCGCCACGAGAGGAAGCGGAACGTCATAATCAGTCCCGCCATGGTTCTTGCGCGATACCGCCGCGCTCGGCACGGGCGCGCCTCCGCCCAAGGCGTAAACACCGCGGCCAAGGGTGCCGGCGGTGAGAACCTTGGAAATACTGTCATATTCGAGCGACCACGCGATCGCTTTCGGGAGGCCGGTGCTCGTCGCCGTCCAGGTGCCGGCGGCTGCGGGCGAAGTCAACTGAAACACGCCCTTGGTGCCGCCCACATAAAGGATGGCGTTGCTGAAGCTGGCATCCGGGTTGGCCAACGCGATGGCCCTGCCCTCACCCACCAGAGGGCCGAGATTACCGGTAATATCGGCAAAATTTGCGCCTTCGTCTGACGAGGTGAGGACGTTCCCCGATGCATCAAGCAAGAAGATCCGCCTGTAATCGAAGGGGTCGATGACCAGGCCCCGGACGGTGGCGGACGGGGGGGTGATCGTGGTAATGGGGCCGCCCGCCGTGACTCGATGTTTGATCGTGGCGCCCGCACCGACATAGAAAACATCCGGCACGTCCGTGCCGCTCAGGCGGCCTCCGTAGGCGATGGGCGTGCTGCCAAGGTCGTCGCCAACCCTCGCACCCGCGCTTCCCAAATTATTCAAGGTCTCACCCTGATCGAGCGATTCGTAGATATTGCCGGTCCCGATCAGCATCCGACTAGGGTTGATCGCGTTCAGTTGGTAAGGCTGGATGAATTGAATGCCCATGGCGTCGAACGCGCCTAGAGTCTGCCCCGCTCCGGCGCCAGCCGTAATCATCAGAGCGGGAAGGGCCATTCCCGTTTCCTGACCGTTGCTATCATAGGTCCGACGGGCGAAGCCGCCAAACATCTGCGAAGACGAGTAGCGAAAGGAGCTGCCGGCGTGCGCCGTCTGGTCCGCATCCGCCTGGACACGGCCGCCATCTCCCTGCTCCAGCGTGCGCCAAACGAAGCCATCGGTCATGATCTGGGCTTCGCTGCCATTGTCCTGGGCCCCCGAGAGGAAATTCCTCGGGAAGCGATCGAAGGAGGCGTTATGGGCCTCTGTGATCTGGATGTTACCGTTCACCGAAGACCAGGCTCGGCTGGCCATGCTCGGGTTATTTAACTTGAAGATGCCGCCGTCGCACCCGTGGAGGATGTTGCCATCAGCATCAAAAACCAGGAAGCGCGAATCGGCGTGCGGCGAAGTGCCGTTGGCACCGTTGCAACACGCCGCCTGCCAGGTGCCGGAAACGTTGCGGAAAACATTTCCGGTGAAGTTATTGCAGCCATTCGGATTGGGGAACTGCCCCATCCCTCCCACCTCGTTGTTAGCCGGTTGCCGGTCGCCCGAAATCCAGACGATGTTCGGATCGGTTCTGTCGGCCAAAAGCGCGCCCTGGCCACTGCCCTGCGCTCCAGGGAAGATCAAAGGCACCGGCACGCTCAACGCCGTCCAGTTTGCGCCCTGGTCTACCGATCGGTAAACATTGGCCAGCGATCCGTTGTTGATCACCGCTGCGTAAACGACACTGGTGCCTGCGCTGCTGTGGACGGAAAGCAAAACTCGCGCGCCCGGAACCACGGTGAAGCCGGTGTTGGCCGGCGTGATCCAGGTCGCACCCGCATCGTCGCTCCGATAGATATTTCCATCAGTCGCAGCGTAAAAGCGCGTGATTAGCCCTGGATCGTCAGTCACGGCGGAGATCGTGGTCGCGGGAATGCCATTGGTCACCGCAGTGTAGGTCAGCCCCGCGTCCACGCTGCGAAAGAGCCCCGAATCCGCCGCCACCAGCACGACCTCGGTCCCCCCTTGCAAATTGGAAGTGGGCAGCACCCGGCGAATAGCCGCGCTGATTCCCGCACCCACCACGGTCCATGTCGCCCCGCCATCGGTCGAGCGGCCGATGCCGAAGTTTGCGCCGCCGACATTGGCAAAGCTGCTCCTGTTACCCGCGCCGGCAAAGACAAGATTCGGGTTTAATGGACTGATCGCGACCGACCCGATCGACAAGGCGGGGAGCGCCTGGTCCGTCAAGGCCGTCCAGCTCGGAGAAGCGGCTTTGGCGTTGGTCGATTTCCAAACCCCGCCATTGACCGAGCCGACATAGACGACATTGGCATCGGTCGCGCTCGGCGCGATGGACTCGATCGCGCCCGAGACAGGATTCGTCCCTTCCGGAGTGGTGATGCCCTCATCTTGTCCCTCGATGATGGGACCGGGACCGGTGGCACGCCACTGGGCCAGCGTGAAATGAGAAACGGTCACGAGGAAAATTCCGGCGTAAATGAAGGAGCGAAGAAGTGAAGTGCGCATGGGAATGGGTTGGTTGGGTTTTCCCGTCATTAGGAAGTATTAAATCCAACTGTCGAGCTATTTATGATTGACGTTGCAAATTATCCCATCAACATGGCCGTCGTGGAACGGGGTCGCTCCATCTGCACAAAACCAAACCACCGAACATGAAAAAACAGCATTTCAGCGCGCTCCTTGGCGCCATCACTATTGGCGCAGCGTCTCTTTCCCAGGCAGCGGAGCCGGGCCCGGCCTCCCCGGCCGCAGCCAGCGCCTTCACCGGCTACATCCAGGAGAATAATTTGGCCGATCGCTGGGTCGATGGACCGCTGCGCCAGATCGAAAGTGCGGAACTCAAGGCCGCCTACCCCGGCCGCGATTTCGTCTTTAGTTATCAAGCGGCGCCCCTCCCTCCGGGAGCGCCGCTGCCCGACGTTCTCGAGCGTTACCGGACCAAACTGGCCGAGCATCAAAAACATTCCCTCCGCCTCACCGTCGGCCTCGACGCAAAAAATAACGTCAGCGCCTATCAGCAGGCGAAAGATTTCAACACCGGCCTCATCCCGGTGAAAAGCGAAGGCGCGGTCAAAGTAGCCACCGCCGCCATTCTCTCCTTGATCGGTGACGACAAAGTTTACCCACAAGTCATCAACGCCAAGGAAGTCATCGTCACCGCCACCCAATCCGGCTGGATCGGAAAAGCGAGTCGCCCCCGCGGCTTCGACGGCGAAGTGGTGTTTGATCGTCAAGGCAACGTAATCAGCGCGACGAAAAAGCTGAACTACGCTCCGCCGATGCCGCCTTGAGCGGACGGCCCCTCCACTGCCGAATCGCACCATCGTTGTCGAGCGGTCCACTGTCATCCCGAGCTTGTCGAGGATCTCCCCGAGGCACTGTCGGCCACGCCAACTCTCTGAAGCGTAGATTCATCCCAACGGCGAGATCCCTCGACAGGCTCGGGATGACCGCGCGGCGCGGCGCTACCGCAGATTCTTATCCAGCGCGCCGATCTTCCGCGTCTCCGGCCAAATAGCAGACACGCCGAACACGACCAGGATTGTCCCAATGCCGCCTGCTACCACAGACACAACCGGTCCAAAAAACGCCGCCGTTAGGCCCGATTCAAAAGCGCCCAACTCATTGGAAGTGCCGATGAAGATATTGTTCACCGCCGAGATGCGTCCGCGCATTTCATCCGGCGTGAGCAGTTGAATGATGGTGTGCCGAATGACCACGCTCACGCTGTCGAACACGCCGGTGAGAAAAAGCATCGCCAGCGACAACCAGATCCAACGCGAAAGCCCAAAGCCGATCGTCGCCACTCCGAAACCGCCCACCACCCAAAGCAAAATTTTGCCCGCGTGTTTCATCGGCGGCAAATAGGCAATCAAGAGCGCCATCGCGAACGCCCCGATCCCCGGCGCCGCGCGCATCCAGCCCAGCCCGATCGTGCCGCAATGCAAAATCTGGTCGGCAAAAATAGGCAGCAACGCCGTCGCGCCGCCTAACAACACCGCCACCATATCGAGCGTGATCGTGGCCAGGATCACCTTCTTGCTCAACACGAAACGCATCCCTTCCAACAAGCTCGCCCACGGGTTGCTCTGCGCGCGCCCGCCTTGGTCGCCGCTTTTGATCGGCAGCACGAGCGCGAAAAACGTCAACGCACACAGCGCGTCCAACACATAGATGAACGGGAACCCCGCCCGCACCAGCAGCAGGCCACCTAGCGCCGGTCCCACTACCGAGCCCACTTGAAAGAGACTGCTGTTCCAGGTGACCGCGTTCGAGAACGTGTCGCGCGGCACCAGCTTCGGAAAATAAGCCGCGCGCGCCGCCCAACCAAAAGTTCGCGAGATCGCTGAGATCAGCAGCACCACGTAAATCAGCGGCAAGGCGTAATCCGAGAACTGATAAGTGGGATGCCGCTCGAAAACGCTCGCGATCGAACTGAGCCAGCGATTGCCGCTTTGCAAAACTGGCCACGCCGGAATTGCCAGATGTTGCCAGGAAAGAAACGCCAGCGCGAGCGAGCAGACCGCGCTCACCGCCTGCGTGCAAAGCAGAATGGTTTTCCGGTTATACCGATCCGCCACATGCCCCGCCGGCAATGAGAGCAGCACCACCGGCAACGCCATCGCCAGCCCCACCAGGCCGAGCGCAGTCGCGGAATGAGTGCGCGCATAAATTTCCCATTCCAACGAAATCATCAGCATCTGCCGGCCGATGACCGAGATCAGATTCCCCGCCGCGTAAAGACTGAAATTACGGAAACGAAACGCGCCATACGGATCATGTTTCCTCTTCGGCTCCAGCGCGCCTTCCGAGCTCGAAGGCCGCCGCGAAGAAGGCGCTTCAAAGCCGGAGGGCGAAGCGTGCGGTTTTTCGTCGGCCATTTTGCACCGCGAATGGACGCGAAGAAACGCGAATTAGAAAGACGGATTTTTTTCGGTAGGGATACCGCGCGTCTCGCGCGAGATCGCCAGGCATGACACGCTCTAGATCCCGCCAGTACCGACCACATGGTCCTGCGAGGCCGTCTTCACCGGAGGCGTGCTCTGGCAATTCGGAGTCACCACCCCGGTCATCTGCTGTCGCGGCGGCTCCGTCGCACATGACCCCAACGCCATCGGCACAAACGCCGCCAGCAGCCAGGCAAACGCACGACGAAAAGGCTTCGCGAAACGCTCACGCATCGCCGCGCCGCGCGTCAGCATGCTTCCATCCGCCCGCTGGGTGTAGGTCACGCACATCCGCTCCGTCCGACTCCGCCGCAAAACCCCCGCCACACCACGCCGCGGCAGCTCCGAAAGATTATGCACATGGTGCTGACAATGCTCGCAAAAGCGGCTACGCGCCTCGCCTCGCAACTCTTCCCAACGCATCGGACACGGCTCTTTGACTTCTGGGGGGCGGTTCACATTTGCACTTTCGGTTGCGAGACTAGCGGGAACAAATGATTTGGGCACGCGCAATCACGGCGACACGGGCGTCTGAGATTTCTGCACATGCGAATTGACTCAAAGGAAATGAGGGGGAATCGCACCCTCCAAAAACGCCTTCTTCCAGTCGCCCTCCCTGGCTCCTTCCAGAAGGCCCTTTTGGAGCGATATTCCAAGGCGGCTCCGGTGTCATTGGTTATGAGTCCACGTCTCGCCATCTCTTTCATCTCCGGTGTCATTTTTGCTTGAGGCAACACGCCTCCCGGGTGTCATTTTCTTTTGAGTCAACAAGTCATCCCGACCCGTGGAGACGGTCGAGGGATCTCTCGCACGGTAGGCGGGCACGCCAAGGTGGATTGCGTGGTCGAAATTGCAGTTGGGAGATCCCTCGACAGGCTCGGGATGACACGTTTCTCCGTTTTGCTCGTGGGAGGATCGCGCTCCCGAAGCGACTGCGTCAGCTCTTTTGCAGGATGTGTTTAATGCCGCGGATCGGGATCACGACCCAATCGGGACGGTTGTTCAATTCGTAGCCGATTTCGTAGACCGCTTTGTCGAGCAGATATGCTTCGAGCAGGACTTGGAATTCCTGATCGTCCGGCGGAATAAAGGACGCGCCTCCTGTGGCGGCGAGGTAGCTCTGGAGGAACACGCTGCTCATCTCGTGATACCAGGTATCGGCCCAACGCTCGAGGAACGGGATGTCTTCCGGCCGCATCGCGGGCTGCCAGAGGGCGCTGTAGGCGGCGTATTGGAAGGAGCGCATCATGCCGGCGACATCGCGCAGGGCGGAGCGTTTGAGTTTCCGCTCGCTCAGGGCGCGCGCGGGTTCGCCTTCGAAATCAAGGATGACGAAATCCTTCCCGGTGTAGAGCGCCTGGCCGAGATGGTAATCGCCATGGATGCGAATCTTGGTGGCGGGTGAACGCTGCTCGAGGATGCGCTGTTCGAGGGCGAGAATTTGCTCCTCAGCGGCGAGCACTTCCTTCGCCTCATCGCGGAACGCGTCGGGCAGGCCCGGCAATTTCTTCTCGAGCAAGTCGAAGGCACGCCGGAGCGAGCCGCGCATGGATTGGAAAACGGACCGCTGCGCGAGCGCGTTGAACGGCTCGGGGGCGAAAGCGCGATCATCGGGGTCGGCCGCGAGCGCCTGATGCAATTCGCCGGTGCGCTGGCCAAGCAGCTTCGCCTTTTCGGTGTAGACGCCGCCGATCAGTTCGTTCAGGAGCGAAGCTTTGAGCGTCGACGTCTCCTGCAGATCCGATTTGCGGCCGAGGACACGCTCGTAGTAACGGCCGACGGCATCGAGCGTGAGCGCCCAGGCATCGCCCTCGTTAGGCGCAGCGGCTTGCAGCAGGCAGACGACGGTCGGATCGGCCTGCGCGCGGCGATATTCGATCGCGCCGGCAAACGCCGGGACTTGCGGAAATTTCTGTTTCTCGGTCAAGAAACTCGTGACCTCGACGTCGGGGTTCACGCCATCCTCAAGCTTGCGATACAGCTTCAGGAAAAATTTGTTTTCGAAGAGCATGGACGAGTTGCTCTGCTCCGCCGTGAGAACTTGCGACGCGGGAATCGTGGTCTCGCCCGCGAGCGCGGAACCGGGAACACCGAGCAGTTCGCCGGATGTTCCGCGACAACTGCCACGTTCCATAATCGAGCGAAATAGTTCCTCGCGGAAAGCGGCGTCCCAGATTGCGTCGTGCAAAATCGCTTCGTCGGTTCCGGCGAAGCGCGCGATGATCGCTTGCGGCGCAGCTTGCGCAATGGTGTGCGCGGCTTCGCCGATCGCAATCTGGACCGGCAGCGCGTAAGTCTCCGGGTTGCCATCGACATAGGTGACTTCGACGAACCAAAACTGCGCGCCGGACCGCGGCATGGAGACTTGCTCGCCGAGGCGCATTTCGCGCACGACACGCGCCTTGCCCCCAAACCAACGGCAGCGTCGAATGAAATCCGGCAGGACTTCGCGTTCGAATGTCTTCCGGAGGCCGTCTTGCAAAAGGGTTTCGAAAACCGGCGCTGCGGTCAACGTGGGAACGACGCGTGGCGCCAATCCGCTGGAGGATTCCGCCTGCGGCCGCAGGACAAACCAAAAGTGCGAGTGCGGCCCGAGCGTGATCGGATACGGCGCTTCCTTGATCGCAGGGAAAAAGTTTTGGCTGAAAACTTCCATGAGGGAAGAGCCGGCGAAGCGCGCCAGGTCCAATTCCACCGCCTGCGCGTAGCGGGACAGATTTGTGACCACGAGGATCGTCTCACCTTCAAATTCGCGCAGGAACGCGAGCACCTTGGAATTGTCTGGATGCAGAAACTGGAGCGAGCCGCGCGAGAAGGCTTTGAAGTTCTTGCGCATCGCGATCACGCGCCGCATCCACCAGAGCAGGGACGAGAGATTTTTCTGGTGATTCTCGACGTTGGTCGCCTCGAAGTGATACTCGGGATCGATCGTGATCGGCAGGTAAAGTTGTTGCGGATTCGCTTTCGAAAAGCCGGCGTTGCGATCCGGACTCCACTGCATGGGAGTGCGGCAGCCGTTGCGATCGCCAAGGTAAAAATTGTCGCCCATCCCGATCTCGTCGCCGTAGTAGAGCACCGGCGTTCCCGGCATGGAGAAGAGGAGAATATTGAGCAGTTCGATCTTGCGGCGATTGTTCGCGAGCAAGGGCGCGAGACGTCGGCGGATGCCGAGATTGATGCGCGCCGTTTTGTCGGTGGCGTAAACGCGCCACATGTAATCGCGCTCTTCGTCGGTCACCATCTCGAGCGTGAGCTCGTCGTGGTTGCGCAGGAACATGGCCCACTGGCAATTCTCCGGAATCGCCGGCGTTTGCTCCATGATGTCGATGATCGGAAACCGATCTTCCATCTGCAGCGACATGAACATCCGCGGCATGAGCGGAAAGTGAAAATTCATGTGCGACTCGTCGCCCGTGCCGAAGTAGGCGACCGCGTCTTCGGGCCACTGATTGGCCTCTGCCAGGAGCATGCGGCCCTCGTAGCGCGAGTCCATGTGAGCGCGTAATTTTTTCAGATACACATGCGTCTCGGCGAGGTTTTCGCAACTCGTGTTTTCGCGTTCGTAGAGATACGGCACGGCGTCGAGGCGGAGACCATCCACGCCCATATCGAGCCAGAAATCGAGCACCTTCGTGACCGCTTCGTGCACCGCGGGGTTGTCGAAATTCAGATCCGGCTGGTGCGAATAAAAGCGATGCCAGTAGTACGCTTTCGCCACCGGATCCCACGACCAGTTTGAAGCCTCGAAATCTTTAAAGATGATGCGCGCGCCTTCATACTTGTTAGGCGTATCGCTCCAGACATAGAAATCACGCTCGGGCGAACCGGGCGCGGCGCGGCGCGACTTCTGAAACCAGGGATTCTGATCGGACGAGTGATTGATGACCAACTCGGTGATCACCCGCAGCCCGCGAGCGTGCGCGGCGGCGAGAAAATCTTTGAAATCGCGGAGCGTGCCGTAGTTCGGATTGACGTCGTAATAATCGGCGATGTCGTAGCCGTCATCGCGCAGCGGCGATGGATAAAAAGGCAGGATCCAGATCGCGGTGACGCCGAGTTCCTGCAGATAATCCAGCTTCTCGATCAAGCCGCGAAAATCGCCGATGCCGTCGCCGTTACTGTCGTGAAACGTCTTGACGTGAAGCTCGTAGATGACCGCGTCTTTATACCAAAGCGGATCGACAGGAAGAGTGACAGAAGCAGGGCCGGACATTGGCTAACACTTGCCGCACATTGCGCGAGCGCGCAATTCCACCGTGCGCGACGCGGCTCCGCCCTTACTCCGCCGCCGGTTTCTCGGAGCGGTAATGGATGACTTTAATTTTCTCCAGGGTGACCAGGCCGCCGCCGATCATTCCTTCGAGCTCGGGAAGGAAGGCGTTCACTTTTTCTTCGCTCTCGACAATCTCGATGACGATCGGCAGATCCATCGAGAGACGCAAAATTTTCGCGGTATGAATGTGGCTGGTCGCGCCGAAACCCATCGGACCGCGCAAGACGGTGGCGCCAGCCAGTTCCAGTTCCCGCGCTTTCAGGACGATCGCCTCGTATAACGGCCGATGTTGCCAGCGATCGCTTTCGCCGATGAAGATGCGGAGGAGAACGGCGTCCTGGGGCAGTTGCATGGTTTGAAAATCAGGAACGGTTGATGGCGGTGACCAGGAAATATCCCAGCCAGACGGCGAGCAAACAAAAGAAAATCGAGCCGACGACATTCACGCCCGCACGGAGCCATTCGCCGCCTTGCAGGAGCGCGAGCGTTTGCAGGCTGAAGGATGAGAAGGTGGTGTAGCCGCCGCAGATGCCGACCATGACAAAGAGCCGCGCGGTTGGACTAACGAGCCATCGTCCGTTCGGATCAGCGAGCGCGGCGAAGAGGCCGATGAGGAAGGAGCCGCTGACGTTCACAACCAAGGTGCCCAACGGAAATGTTTCTCCGGAATTTTGTGCGACCAATCCGGATATCCAGAAACGCAAAATGCTGCCGAGCGCTCCGCCGAGTCCCACAAAGAGCGCTTCTTTCATTCTTTCTTGCAGCGTCGGAAATGAGATTCGAACAGGCTGTCCTCGCCGGGGCGGACGACGAAGGCGGCTCGCACGATCTTTTAGAGGTCGGTCGTTTGGCTGGCTACGCAGCGCCACTTTCCTTTGCGCTTTACCCAAGTGTCGGTGAAACGGCGAGAACTCTTAAAGCGCTTCCCTTCCGGCGTCATTCCCGCTTCGCGCGTCACGCCAGTCACGATGGCAGTGTCATCGCTCGGGGTGCGCACTGACATGCTGCGCGCTGCGACGGAGGTGTAGGTATTCTTGTCCTTTCGCAAAGCCGAGATGAGCGTGTATTTCGATCCGACTTTTCCGGTAGATGAGGTGCCCACAAAGTCCGATGCGAGCAGATCGTTTAACGCTTTGACGTCATGCTCACGAATGGCGGCCTGCCATTTGTTTTCCAGGCGCTTCACGGTTGAGGCAACGTCGCGATCCGGGCGATTCGAGATGTCGAAGGTTGGACGGCTCCCGCCCACCTTGTCGCTTCGATCCCGCTCCTCGGGCCGCGCGAAATCAGTCGGCCGTCGCTCGGCGGCTCGGACTGGCTTTTCCTGGGGAATTCGCGGACCTTTGACCGTCGGCTCAACGGTTGGCGTCGGAGGCGGCTCTTCCTGTTCGCGTGGCGTAGGAGTGGAAACAGGCGGCGGCGGCGTGGCTGAGGCCGCTGGAGTAGGCGTGGCTTTTGGCGTGGGCCGCGGAGTCGCGGTTGGCGCAGGCGTCGCCGTTGCCGTTGCCGTGGGCAGCGGTGTCCGCTCCCGTTCGGGGGTTGGCTTTTCTTCGGGCGTCGGCGTTGGCGTCGGCGTGGGGACTGGAGTGCTGGCCGGAGTAGGCGGCGGCGTTTCGCGCACAGGCTCCGGGGTTTGCCGGATCACGGGCGGTGGCGTTTCGCGGGCGACGGTCGGCTCCGGGGTTTGCCGGATTGCAGGCGTCGCGGTGGCGGTCGGTTGCCGGCGCGGTGCGGTAGCCGTGGGCCGTGGATTCGCCGGCGTCGGCAACGGCATGCCATTGCTGCTCCGCAGTATTTCCGGAGGGCGCGGCGTGGGAGTTGGGGTGGGCTTCGGCGTGGGGGCAGGCGTGGCCTCCTCCTCAATTCCCATGGGCGTGGGGGCGGGCACGGTGGGCAATGGAGTGGTGTGCCGGATAGGCGCCGCGGCATCTTGCGCGAGGAGGCACGGGCAGACCGCGAAGCTGCAGGCGAACGCGAAAACGAAAGATCTAGGAAAATGCATCAGGAGAAGCCGCTGGAGTCGGCTCGGGATGGTAGTGCGGTCTGATTTGTGCGGTCAACTTGATTCGCGACCATTCCCCATCGGCGGGAATGGAGAAATTCGCCGCCAGAAATGCGTTGGACGAAACCAAGGCCTCACACTAAGACTGCATACCGCATGCGCTCGCCGCTCCAAATTTCTTCGCGCTCCGAGCCCTCATAGTGCCGTCTAATTTTTCGCCCATGATCGGTTCCAGCACAGAAGACACTACGCCCGGCGTCGAGGGGGAGAAAAGATCGGCACGCCCGCCAACGCCCGTGTTCGAGGGCCCGAGCGATCTGGAATTGATGCACGCGATCCAGGAAGAGAAACCGGAAGCGCTCGAGCAGCTCTACGATCGCTACAACGGCATCATTAAAGCGCTCATCTTGCGCGTGATCCATAACGAGGCCGAGGCGGACGATCTCCTGCAGGAAATTTTCATGGAGATCTGGAATCAGGCGAAGAATTTCTCGGCGCAAAAAGGGAAGCCGCTCGGCTGGATGGTCACGCTGGCGCGACGCCGCGCGATCGATGGCCTGCGCAAAAAACAGGCCTACATGCGCGCGGGCGAGCGCTTACAAAACGAGACCGAGCAGCAGCCCGAAGCGTGGATTCACAACGCCACCGAAGAGGAAATCAACTCTGGCGACACGCGTGTTTTGGTGCGCCGCGTGATCAACACTTTGCCGGAAGCGCAGCAGCAGGCGATCGATCTCGCTTTTTTTCGCGGCATGAGCCAGCGCGAAATCGCCGCAAATACGAATACACCTTTAGGAACGGTGAAAACGCGGTTGGAGCTAGGGTTAAAAAAACTCTACGAAGGGTTGAAGGAGCTGAGAGATGAGCTTTGAAGAATTTCAAAACCAAGCACGGATGTATGTCATCGGCGCTTTAGATTCCGATGAGGTGGAGGAATTCGAGATCGCCCGCAAAGAGTTTGGCGAACCGGCGGATCGCTTCATCGCCGAATGTTACGATCTCCACGAGGCGTTCGCCCTCAGTCTCCAGCCGAAAAAATCTTCTGACGCATTAAAATCGCGCCTGATGGCGATGGTGCGGGAACGAAAAGGCTGATTAATCGGATGCCGCGGCCGGCGCCGAAGTGTCGGCTGGTCCGGCCTGCATCTCCTGCAAGATGAATTCCTGCAGGAATCCGTAAAAGTTTATCTGGAAAAGTCCGAGGTCACGCCGTGATCCAATCGGCGAGCGGTAGTGATCGCCCAGTTCGCCATCCGTAAACGCGTATTTGGAAGCGATCACGAGACGCGCCTGATTCAGAGCGCTCAGCCAGGCGTCAGAATTCTTCGTCGGAATATGGAGCGTGCAGTTTGCAAACGGTTTTGTGCTCCCGTTTAGCATTTTCAAATCTTCGCCGACGGTTTCAGTCGCGCTGTGGAAGAGCCGGCGCAATTCCGGTTCCACATACAGCTTCCACTCGGCACAGAGCGCGTGATCGTCGGAATCGCCCGGCAGACTGTAGAGGCGTTCCTCCGCGGCCGGTGCGCCTTCAGGATTGGTGCTGTCGGGGATCTGGCGCAGCAACTCGGCCAAAAATGGATCGAGTTCCGAAATTTCCAGCACGTCTCCCTGGCGCCGAATTTCCATTAGATTACTCGTTCCAGCGTGGCCAGAAGCAGGTAGCCGTGCAACTGCTGCACATAAAGCTCAGCCCGTTCGCGCAATCCGCTCCAGACGATCGAACGCCCTTGCTGATGCACTTCCATCATGTGCTTCTCGGCCTTCTCTCGATTAAATCCCAAGACCTTCTCGAAAACCATCGTGACGTAGCTCATCAGGTTTACCGGGTCGTTATGCACCACCACTTGCCACGGCAGATCCACCGCTTCCTGGCCACGTGTTTCCTGTTCGATCACCGGACTGGCGGTCCCGGAATAGGCGCTGGCGCGAACGCTGCAAACAGAATTCTGCACAAACTCGCAATTGGATTCTTTAGTTCCGAGTGCGACTTCCGCCGTCCCCAGCCGTAGCTGCCCGCTCATGAAAAAAAAGCCTATCATACGATGTCGGCTGTTCAAACGGCGGCCACGGAGAAACTTGGTTTAATCCGACACGCGCAAAGCTTTTAGCACGCGCTGCTGTGAGGATTCCATCGTGCGCGCACCTCGCGAGGTCTGGTCGTTAAACCCGAGCAAATGAAGAAGGCCGTGCACGATATAGAGCTGGATTTCATCTTCGGTCGCACAGCCAAAGCGAGTCGCATTTTCCTGGGCGGTTTCGACGCTAACGACGATTTCGCCGTGTTGAAAAGTCAGCACATCGGTAGGGCCCGCGATGTTCATAAACTTCCGATGCAGCTCTGCCATTCGCTGATCGGAGACCAGGATCACGTCGATCTCTCGCAGGTCGCAAATGTCATCGACCTTGGCCGCCTGCAGTCGGCAGCAATCGGGAAACGCGCGATTCGCGAAAAGCTCCAGCTTCTTAACATCCACTCGCAGTTTTCGCTGCGCATTCTGCACTCGAATGTTCGGCAGCACACTCACGATCGCGGCACCTCTTCATTCAGCTTTCGCAGATCCTGGTAGAGCGCGCTAAGCCGCGGCATCTCCGCTCCCCTCCCCTGTGCGCGACGCAAGGGCTCGCCCCAGATCGCTTCCAACTCGATCGGCTTCCCCGCTTCAAAATCGATCAGCGTCGATGGCTTGTAAGCGCCCATTTTCTCGGTGCGTTTTATTTGCTCGAGCGCTTCGGCCGTTGGCAAGGAATAGCCGCACTGGTTCGCGGCGGCGATCACTTCATCCATCAATGCGAGGACATCGGCGCGCAGTTTGTCGTCAGCCAGGATGGCTGCGGTGTCGAGCCCGCCCGCAGTCAGCGCGATCCCATTGAAAGGAATGTTCCAGACCAGCTTTCGCCAACGCTCGCGGCCGAGATTCTCCGCCACGCTGCAGACCACCCCGCAGCGTTTGAACTCCCATGAGACATCATGCGTTCGCGGCCGCGGATAACGTTGATACTCACCGAGCACGATGCGGCCGTGACCGTATTGCGTAATGACTCCGCGCGACTCGCGGATGAGGCACACAAAACAGAGCGCGCCCATGACGCGTTCGGCGCCGAAATGTTCCGCTAGAAACTCTTCATTCCCGAGTCCGTTTTGCAGCGTCAGAAGCATCGTCTCCGGTTTGAGCAGCGGCGGAATAAGATGCAGCAACTCTTCGTTCGCGGTGGTCTTCAGCGCGATCAAGACCAGGTCGCATGGTCCGATGTCCTCCGTCGAACTGTAGCAATTTACCTTTGCGAGCCGGAAGTTCTCCGTCTTGCCGCGCACGCGGATGCCGAAACGGCGGACCTCCCGCAGATCCCCCCGCATGAGGAAATGCACATCGCGGCCGAAGTAGCCGAGCTTCGCGCCATAGTAGCCGCCGATGGATCCAGCGCCCACCACCGCGATCCGGAAATTCGGCAGAATGTACCGGGCGCGCATCGAGAGCTTTTTATTGACCGGAGAGATCGCGGAGCGCGCAGAGGTTTTCTGATTTCGCTTCTACTCTGCGATCTCCGCGATCTCTGCGGTAATTCTTCACCAATTCGGAGTTCGTTGCTCGGCTTGGAAATTACGCGTGATCAATCGCGCCCCTTTATTGAAGGTGAGATAGGCCCACGCCCACTGGAACAAAACGGCCACGCGATTCCGGAAGCCGACCAGGAAAACCACGTGCACGAAAAGCCACGCCAGCCAGGCCGGCAGCCCACTGAAATGAACAAAGCTTAAATCGGCGACCGCCTTATTCCGCCCGATCGTGGCCATGCTGCCTTTGTCCCAATACCAAAAACGCTGCGGCTTCCGGCCGTCGAGTATTCCTAGAATGTTTCGCGCGGCATGTCGGCCTTGCTGCATCGCGACCGGCGACACTCCCGGCAGCGGCTGGCCCGTCTGATGCGAAAAATTCGCCAGGTCTCCAATCACCTGCACCTCGGGATGATCCGGAATGGTGAGATCGGCCTTTACGATCACGCGTCCAGCGCGATCGACGGGAGCGCCGAGTGTTTTGCCAAGAGCGGACGCTGCATTTCCTGCCGCCCAAATCTTGACCCGGCAGGGAATAAATCGACCGGCCACTTCCAGTCCTTCTTCAGTTAGATTTTCGGCACGCTCGCCAGTGATGACCTCGACGCCGAGCGCCTGCAATTGTTTAACGGCGCTCGCGCTTAAGTCTTCCGGGAAACTACCCAGCACACGGTCTCCTCCCTCGATTAGAATCACCCGAGCGCTTGAAGGATCGATGTGGCGATAATCCTGCGCCAAGGTGAAACGCGCGATTTCGGAAATCGCGCCCGCCATTTCCACACCCGTCGGGCCTCCTCCGATAACTGCAAAAGTCATGGCCGCTCGGCGAGCCGCTTCATCCGTCACGCGATCGGCGTATTCGAAAGCGAGCAACAGCCGACGCCGGATCTCGACAGCGTCTTCCAGACTCTTCAGGCCGGGCGCGAGTTTCTCCCATTGATCATTGCCGAAATAGGAATGGCGGGCGCCGGTCGCTAGAATGAGATGATCGTAAGAAATTTCACGCTCGCTGGTGACGACACGTTTGTTGGCGACATCAATCGAGCGCACGTCAGCGAGCATCACATCCATATTCGGGCTTTCCCGGAGCACCGCGCGAATGGGCGCTGCGATATCAGCCGGCGAGAGTGCTGCCGTTGCCACCTGATAGAGCAGTGGTTGAAAAAGATGATAATTCGTCCGGTCGATCACCGTCACCCGAACAGGCTCGCCACCGAGCAATTTGGCCGCCTCCAATCCGCCAAAGCCGGCGCCAATAATCAACACATGCGGATTCTTCGGATCGGTGTCCATGCTTCAACCTTCACCGAACAGCTCGCGAAAGACAGTGGCGAGACAGGCCTTGTCCAGTCTCCGCTCCGCAATGCCGATCATGGCATCGTAGAGTGCCGCCGTATTTGTTGTTGTCGTGACCCCGTTGAGTTCCAAAAAACTAGAGCCGCAGTCGCAGCCGTCCGCTTATTTCCATCAAGAAAAGCCTGCGCTTGTGCGATGTGGTAGGCGTATGCAGCAGCAATACCGAAAAGGTCTACGCCGCCGTAGAAATAATCATTCTGCGGTTGATGAATCGCCGAACGAATCAAGCCTTCATCGCGAATCCCGCTGCTCCCTCCATGTCGCCGAAGCGACTCCTCGTGGGCATAGAGCACCTGCTCGAAAGTGACGAAGACGGGCTCCACTATTGAGCGAGCTTTCGCAAAACGTCTTCGTGTTTCTCGAAGACTCGACCGGCCGCGTCCTGAAATTCTTGGTCTGAAGCATACCGGCCGCGTGAATCGGTGGACTCACCCTCACCATTGAGCACAAAATTCCGCACAATCTCCTGCTCGCCCGGAGGCAATGCTTTGATTTGCTCGATCAATTCGGCCGCGCTCATGAGAGAAAAGTAGCCGTCTGCTGCGCTTCCGCAACGCAGCCGGACCGATGCAGGAAACCGGTTGTCTCCCGCCGAAAACCATCTATCTTCCGCGCCTTATGCCGAAAGCAATAGCGCGCAGCAAGACCCGGAAGGCCGTGTCAAAGCGATTCAAGATCACCGGAACCGGCAAAATTTTGCGTCAGCATGCCTCGCGCCGTCACTTGCTCTCCTCGAAGAGCGGAAAGCTGAAACGCCACATGGCGAAATCCGCCGTCGTCCACAAGACCGACGAAGCGCGGATCAAGCTGAACATGCCTTTCGCGTAAGCGAAACGCGGTTCCACCTGGCCCCACTTTTCTCTTCCCGGTCGACTATTCGTCCGGGAACTTGATCGCGCCCTGCGTTGTGGTCGTCGTAGTGGTGGTGGTCGTCGTCGAGCGCACGGGCCCGGTCGCCGGGCCGCGCGTCGGAGGCGGTTCCGGATACCATTTCTCGTACCCTTCCCCGGGCGAACGATAAAGATCTCGCCGGTTTTCCAGCGTGGTGCAGGAAACGCAGCTCAGGATAAGGAGAAGAAACAGGAGCAACTTCACGCGGCGATGCGAGCAGATGCGGACGCAGGTGTCAACGATTTGCCGCCGCTCGTTTGCACTACTCGCGATTGAAAAGACATCATTGCGCCGCCCGCCTCTCTCGCTCAAGTTGCGTCTCCGTCAGGGGCTATGGACTGCGGACTTACGAATCCCGCCAGGGCAGGAATGCAGCAACGGTAGTTTGATCCTCTTTGCCGTAGTTCTCTGGCGGTCTTTTTTTGGGACCCTGTAGCAACGTCGCTGCGTCGACGTTTGGCGCCCGGACCGCGACTCACGCGCTCACACACGGCGACGCAGCGCCGTGGCTACAGCGTTACATCGCGTATAGTAGTCAGTAGTAATGAGCGAAAGTATCATTAGCGACGAGCGCTCACGCGACCGTTCTTTTTCCGACGAGGAACGCAGCCGCTACTCTCGTCACTTGATCATGCCGGAGGTGACCATCGCTGGCCAACGTCGCCTGCAAGCGTCGCGCGTTTTGTGCATCGGAGCGGGCGGTCTCGGCTCGCCTGCTGCGCTCTATCTCGCGGCTGCGGGCGTCGGCACGCTGGGCTTGATTGATCCCGATGAGGTCGACCGCTCGAATCTACAACGTCAGATTCTGCACGGCACCGCGGATATCGGTCGGCCAAAGCTGGAATCCGCGCGCGATCGGATCGCCGCGGCGAATCCAAACGTTGCGGTCGAATTGCATCCGGGAAGTTTTACGAGCGAGAACGCGATGGAGATCATCGTCGATTACGATGTCGTCGTCGACGGCTCGGACAATTTCCCGACGCGTTATCTGTCGAGCGATGTTTGCGTTTTCGCGCGCAAACCGAACATCTACGGGTCCGTTTTTCGTTTCGATGGTCAGACGACGGTTTTCGCGCCGCATCTCGGCGGTCCGTGTTACCGCTGCCTGTTCCCCGAGCCGCCGCCAGCCGGCACGGTTCCGAATTGCGCCGAAGCCGGCGTGCTGGGCGTCCTGCCAGGGATCATCGGGATGTTGCAGGCGATCGAAACGCTCAAACTCATCCTCGGTTTAGGCGACTCGTTAGTCGGGCGGCTCCTGCATTTCGATGCGTTGAAGATGAAGTTCCGCGAATTCAAACTTCGTCGCGATCCGCAATGCCCGGTCTGCAGTGAGAATCCGACGATCACCGCACCGATTGACTACGACACCTTCTGCGAAAACACGAACGCGACTGATTCATCCGGCACTCAGAAAGCCGTGCCGGAAATTTCGGTCATCGAGTTGAAGGAACGACTCGAAAACGAAAAACCGCTGACGCTCCTGGACGTGCGCGAACCGCACGAATACGAAATCGCGCGGATCGACGGGGCGCACTTGATCCCGCTGGGTGAGCTCCCCACCCGCTTGGAAGAATTGGATCGCGACCAGCAAATCGTGGTGCACTGCCACAGTGGCGTCCGCAGCGCCTACGCAGTCCAGCTTCTCCAATCCGCCGGATTCGCCAACGCGCTCAATCTCACCGGAGGAATCGATGCGTGGTCGGTGGAAATCGATCCTTCGGTGCCGCGCTACTAAGCAAGCCGTTTCCCTAACGAGCCGTCGCCAGCGCTTCCGGCAGCGCATCGCCGGGCGGCACACCGTCCCAACGCCCGAGTAATTTACCGGTACCATCAAAAACGAAAACAGCCGTCCCCGCTGACTCTGAAAGGCCCAGGCGTTTGCTCGCGCTCCCGTCGAAATCCGCGATCACGTGCAAATCGCTTCTCGGATCGCGCTCGATTTTCCTGGCGAGATACTGCGGTTTCAATTCCTTCGCCTCGGCCTCAAGTCGGTTCCGGATGACGGCCCGGGTCAGCCCTTGGAAAGGTCCAGCCAGCTTGCCCTGGAAATTCACCAGCGTGACATATCGATACTTCTCGTCCCCGACATAACGATCCGGCACGAGGTCGGCCACGGCGCGCGCATTATCCTCCTGCGCACGAGTAACGACGGTAATGATCGTGACGTGGCCAGCGGCCGTGGAAATTTCGTTTCCATCCACGTCCTGAAAGGAGAGAGAATGCGAGCCGCCTGCTTCCCACTCGCCGGCCACCGCGCGGTCAGCGGTGACCGCGAAGAAGACCACGAGCAAAATTTGCAGACAACGGGTGCGCACGATCCTGCACCGTTGGCGATAATGCGCAGCCTGACAAGTTTCCCGCGGAAGCCACTCCCGATCCCGCGTTTCTTTGTTATCTTCCGAACGTGAACTCTCTTTTGGGGCGCGGGATCGCCCTCGTTCTTGCCGTCGTGGTCCTCTCTGGCTGCGATCGGATGATCACGCCGCGGTCCACCCAGGTGACAAAAGACGCCGGACGGAAAGCGGCCGAAGGCGAATACATCGATGCCATTAATCTCTACGAGAGCGCACTGGATGGCACCGCCGACTCCGCCGACGTCCACTATCAACTGGCACTGCTCTACGACGATAAGATGAAGGAGCCGCTGATGGCGCTACATCACTTCAAACGTTACCTCACGCTCGCGCCCACCGGGACGCGCGCGGAGGAAGTGAAGAAGTTCATGAAGCGCGACGAGTTGGAATTAGTCACAAACCTTTCGGGAGACGCCCTCGTCACGCGAACGGAGGCGGCGCGTTTGCGGAACGATAATCTGAGCCTGCGCAAAGCGCTGGAGGAGCGGGCCACGTCGGCACGCGCGGTCGCCGTCACGAAAAAAGATGCGAAGAAGAAATCCGGCAACAGCGGCACGACTCCGCGCACCCATACGGTCGAAGCGGGCGACACGCTTTTTTCTCTCTCGCGCAAATACTACGACTCGCCCGACCGCTGGAAGGACATCCTGAAGGCGAACAAAAAAAGCGTGGATAATCCAGGAAAATTGAAAGTCGGACAGGAACTGACCATCCCATGATCAAGTTGAGTATCGCCGCGACAAAGCGGATAGGGTATTGCGCCGCTGGTTCCATAAATTCTCGACCTCTTAAATTATGACGCCCATTACCCGGATCGCGCCTGATGTCGGCTGGCTGCCGGTCAGCTTTGTGAATGTCTATTTTATCGGACGCCCGGGCGGATCCTGGGTGCTGGTGGATGCGGGATTGCCAGGCCGCGCGAAACAGATTTTCGCGGCCGCGGAAGCGCGCTTCGGTGCCGGTGCGAAACCCGAAGCAATCATTCTCACGCACGGCCACTTCGATCACGCCGGTTCGGCTGCGCAACTGGCGAAGATATGGGACGTGCCGATCTACGCGCACCCACTCGAACTGCCTTACTTGACGGGAAAATCTTCCTACCCGCCGCCCGATCCCACCATTGGCGGGGCGATCGCGTTTCTCTCCCGCTTTATGCCGTCCGGCAGCTACGATTTCGACGGAGCGATCCGGCCTTTGGAACCCAACACAGTTCCAGGCGTGGCCGGGTGGGAATGGATCGCCACGCCGGGACATTCTCCGGGGCATATCTCGCTCTTTCGTCCTGCGGATCGCATGCTGCTGGCGGGTGACGCTTTGGCCACGATGAACATGGACTCGTGGGCGGGACTCGTCTCGGGGCGTCAGGTTCTCGCGCGTGCGGGAGCGCCCTTCAATTGCGATTGGGATGCCACACGCACCTCCGTGCAGAGCCTCGCTGCGCTGCGTCCGAACGTGGTCGGCTGCGGCCATGGCATTCCGATTTCCGATCCGGATCTGCCGGCGCGCATGAGTCGATTTGCGACGCGGTTCAGGGCACCACACGCAGGCCGTTATGTGGATGAACCGGCGCGTGCGAATGAGGATGGCGTGGTCTCGTTGCCACGCGCGCCTTTTGATCCAGTTCCGTTCGCGACCGCAGCCTCGCTCATCGTGGGCGGAATCGCCCTGGGCGCGGGGTATTTTGATAAGTCACGTCGGTAATTTTTCGCTCTGCGGTCGGGTCCCATTCCGAGCGCAGCGTTGTTTTTTTGCGCGCGCCGCCGGCGAGCCTTCGGCTCGAGCGGTCCTCGCTAATTGCCGGGGTTACCAGTGCCCGGAATATTTGGAGGTCGGGCCGGAGGCGGATCGTCGAAGCCCGGTCTGGAATCGAACGGGAGCGGCATATTGGCGCCGTTGCCGCTAAAATTGCCGTTGGCGGGATTGGTGCCGCCGGGCCCGGAGTAATTCGGGTTATTCGTATAGATATTGGCCGCTCCGGCACCCCCGGTGATGGTGACAACCACGGAGGGTTGGATCGTGATGGTGTTGGCGGCCAGATCAATGCGATTGGAGCTGCTCAAGACAGTGTTGGACACGAAGTTCAATTGGCCATTACTCCCCTCGGCATAAAGCCGGATCAGGGTCTGGCCGGAGAGCGTGCTGTTGCCTATGTTCAACTGTCCGTTGGCGCCAAATGCGCCGGCTTTGATGACATCCGCCGAAAGCGTGGCCGGAGGCAAGCCCGCGGGATTATTGCCGGCGAAGTTGGGGCCGATGTTGACGTTGCCGTCAGCGCCCTGATGACGAATGTCGATCGTGCCGCGGGTGGCTTCGGTGCGGCCGGCGACATTGACGTCGCTTTGCGCGCCGGTGGCCAGGATGGTGATCCTGCCGCCGGGGCCGGTGGCAGCAGCGTCGAGGAGCGCAAGCAGTTGACTGCTACTGGAAATATTGACCGCGACTGCGCGATTGGTGGCACCACCCGCGACGCCGCTGGTAAGATTAATGTTGCCGCCTGCGTTGCTGCGGCGGCGCGGTCCAGGAGTGGGGCTTGGAACAGGGGCCGAAGAAACTTCGATCCGTGAATTGACCGCCACGGTCCCGGCGGTGGAATTGAGCGTCACCGTGCCGCCCACGCCCGAAGGCGCACTCTGATTGGACCCAGTGGTGGCTTCGATGGCGGAGTTAACGGTGATGCCGCTGGCGGTATTGACCGTGAGAATGCCGCCGCTGCTACCCTCGAACCCGGGCACGCCAGAGCCGGCGCCGCCGTTCAACGTCACCGGCCCGACGATTCCGGTGCCAAAGTTAATCGAAGTGGCATTGATGGTAAGAGCGCCACCTGCCGTGGCCGGAGAAAGATCGCCGTCGGCAGCGAGGCCGTCGAAATTGATCCCACCCTGCGAGGTGATGTTGGGAGCGGAAAGCGTGTGAAGCAACTCGACCGGTAAGCCAAAGACGGGCACCGAGAACCGGCTAATCCCACCGGACCCGGCCGCAATCGCCGTGTTCGAGTTCACGTTCGTGCTGGCAAGCGTAAAGGCGTTGATATCGCCTCCAGCGCTGACCGTGCCGAGCACTGCGAGCACGCCAAAGGGTAGATTGATTGTTCCCGCGGCCTGGATCAGCACAGAATCGGCAGTCTGCCCGGACGGGGCGCCCGATCCCGAATCATCGATGTAGGCAATCAAATTTCCCACATTCGCCTCGCCCACGGTGATGTTGGCCGCGCTCACATTAAGCGTGAGACTGTTCTGCGCGCCCGGGTCCCCCGCCAGGATTCGGAACCGAGCATCGCCCGCACCGACGACTAAATCGCCAGTGATATTTAGGCTAATATTTCCGCCGTTTGTGATCAGGTCATATCCGTCTACCAGCGCCGAGATTGAATAAGCAGTGAGGTTGCCGCCGAATGTGGCCATGATGTTGCCACCCGTGGTTAACGTGCCGCCGGCAAAAAATTGGACCGCGAGATCAAGGTCGCCGCCGCCGTCTCCATCATCGAAAACAGCGTTGCCGCCAACGTTCAGAGTCACATTCGCGCCGGATCCGAGCGGGGCCTGGACGTAGGCGGTCGAGAAAAATGAAGCCGCATTCAGGTTGCCGCCGCTCTCGAAAAGAATGTTGCCGCCACTGCCTGTATTCGCGAACGCGTCCGTCTGGAGGGAAACAAAACCAATTTGGGCGTCCGTGCCGGAACGCACCGTGATGTTGCCGCCCGACGCGCCAGCAGTGAAGTTCACGGTGTTAAGCTGAAGAGAACCGAGCGAAAGCGAAGTCCCGGCATCCACCGTGAGATTGAACCCGTTCGTGCGCCCGAAGTTCTCACGACCCGCCGCCAGACCATCGAGGGTGATCGCACCCTGCGCGGTGAGGCTGAAATTTCCATCGGAATTGCGCGCAGTGACTGAACCTTTCCCTCCGTCAGAGGAAACGAAACCGCCAGTAATATCGTTCGCGGCCGAGATCGACACCGAGACCGATCCCAAGTCGAGAAACTCGTTCGGGAAGCCGAGCTGAAGGTTCCCGGCCGAGGAGATGTCGAGCGTCTCAGCCCGGAGACGGAAAAAACTCCCCCCTAGCGAAATGAGCGGCTGACTGATGCCGGCGGAGCCCTCCCCGCCCACATTGGAGATGATGATCGAGCCGCGCTCGGCGACGATTTCCCCATTGGCGAAAATATCGCCGCCATCGCTCGTGATGCTGATTGTCCCCCCGGGCCCAGGCGCGTTGAAATTGAGATAAGAGAGAAGATGCGATGTGTTCATCAACTCGATGGCCATTCCAGTGGTTGAGCCACTGTGAACGGTAATACTGCCGCCGCTCGCGCTCTGGCGGTAAGGTTGTGGGTTCGACCCCTCGAAGGCGCCCGTCGGGTCGTCCGACGAGACCAGAATGGTCGAGGCAACGATTACGGAGCTCGCGTTCAAGGTCACCTGTCCGCCAGCGCCGGAGGAAAAACCGTTCGGGCTGCCCGTCGTACTATTCAGCCCCGTGGTGGCGGAGATATTCTCGCCGACATAAATGCCGCCGGTTGCGTTAATGACGAAGGTGCCGCCATCACCGCCCAGCCCGTTCGGCGGGCTGCCGGAAAACCCGAAGCCATCGGCGCCGTTGAAATTGGCGCTGCCCACTCCCACCTCGGCGTCGAAACGAAGCGAATCGACATTCAAGGTCAGCCGCCCTCCGGAGAAAATGCCGCCCGCGCCATTGAACTGATTTCCGCTGAAGTTAATCCCGTTCGGCGAGACGATTCTGTCCACGTTGAAGGTGTGCTCCAAGGCTGCTCCTTGATCGGTCACATACGCGACGATTCCTCCGCTCCCGGCCCTGAGAATGCCCGTCGGCGCGTCCAGATTCAGCACACTCACCGTGCCCGCCGTCACGTTGCCGCCGGCTTGCACGAAGGGTGAGCAAAGCCTTCCGCCCACATTGATGGTGTCGCCGGCCACGATCGAGGAAAACGCCGTGAGATCGCCCGCCGCATCGATGAAAGTGCCGGCGGTGAGCGTCTGCGTGATCACCTGCTCGGAAGCGCGGAAGGAGGTGCCCGCCGTCATGTTGTCCACCCCGATGATGCCGCGCAGAAGGATCTCGCCAGCGGACGTGATATCGAACGGGCTGCTCGATGCGAAGTGGTCGAAAGAAACCGTCTGCGCTAGAAACCCGCCCGGGCCCGCGATGAAGAACACGGTAGATTCCAACTGAAAAGTGATAGTGGTGTTCGCCTGGGTCGAATCAAAGAAATTGATCGTGTTCCCCTCCAGACGGATCGAACTCGCCCGCGCAAAAGCGCTTTGATCGTTGCTCACATCAACATTGATCGCGTTTCCGGCCAGAACGTTAAAGATCTGGCCAGACCCATTCCCGACCGCGAACTGGCTGAGGAGCAGATTCACGTTATTGCCCGCGCGGAGATCGATCAGCCCGGCGGTGATATTGCCGGTCCCGCTCAGGAAATCCCGCCCTGCATAGGAGAAAAAATTGTTCACGGCAACGTTTCCATTGCTCTGCACATCGCGCTCCGCCTGCAAGATCGCCAGGTCCGTGCCGGTGATTCCGAACCCGAGCGTCAAATCCGAGGTGAGGCCCCGCGCGTAAAAGTAAAGCTGCTGAATGTTGACGAAGGTGCCATTGGTGAGCGTGATGGAGCCGGCTTGAGTCGCCAGGAGGAGCGTATCCAGGCCGGTGAAGAAATAGCCCGGAACCAACTGCTGCCCCAAGAGAATAGTGTCCGTCAAATCTCCCACGCTGATCAAAGCCAGTTTGGTCGCGCCGCCGTTCGCGGTGGAGATAATGGGATCGCCGGCCAACGTTAGCGAAAGGAACTTGAACGCCGCCACTTGCAGATTTGAAGGATCGCCAAAGTGCGCATCGATCCCGCTCGCCATGTCGAAGGCGGAAGTCGCGGTGAAAGCCCAGGCGGAGAACGCACCGTCATCGGTCGGGCCGCGATAGATGCGGCCTTCGTCGGTGACGCCGTTTCTGGTGATGACGGGATCGGTTTGAATGACGGTGCCGCCATCGATCGTTTGCAGATCTGGGGCAGTGATGACAGGCGGCGTGCCGAATTTCTGCGGGGTCGGTTGTGGTGTTGGTGACGGCGACGGGCTCGGCGACGGGCTCGGCGAGGGTGAAGGCGACGGGCTCGGGGAAGGGCTGGGCGATGGAGACGGGCTCGGTGACGGCGAAGGCGTCGGGCTGGGTGTTGGCGTCGGGATTGGCGTGGGTGATGGGGTCACAGTTGGCGACGGCGACGGGAATGGAGTCGGGGATGGTGAGGGTGCCTCGTCCGCGGCAAAGCGTTGATCTATGGTTTCGAGCGGGACCGGGTCGTTCAGCGCGTAGAGTTTGCCGGGGCCAAAGACATTGTTGCTCTCATCGATCAGTTGACCTTCGACTTTCTCCCTAGTTTCCTCGCGCGCGCTGGCTTCCATCAAATCCTGGCTGGGCAGTGGCGGAAAACCCTGGATCAGAAGAGAGGTCGCGATCAGCCGCGCCACATCCACGTCCACTGGATCGGAGAACGGCTTATCTGCGGTGCCGACCAACATCTGGCCGGGGCCCAAGTCCACGCACTCGTTAGGCGAGCCGTTTTTGCAGACGCGCATCGAGCCTTCGAGGGTGATGAATTTGAACAAGGCGTCCGGGCAGTTCGCGGGCGAGCCCTTAGGGAGTTTCGGGCAATTATACTCCGCGATCACGGTCGTGCCGGTGATCGCAGCCGTTATCGCAGCGGTATTAATCTTGGCCCCGCCGGAGTTTTTCGGCACGCGCAGGAGCACGGCGCCGCTGCCGAGATCGATCGCGCGCGCGCCTTTGTCGAAAGTGAAAATCGTATTTGCCCCGAGTCGCGCGATGGTGAGGTCGGCGAAAGTGAGTTCCGTGCGCGATTCCACCCCGGTCCGCACCGCAGTGTCGGCTTTTACGGAATCGTTCAGTGCCGCCGACCGCGCGGCCGCGGCGCCGGGCAGAAGTTTCACATCCTGCACGATCTGAGTGACACGCGCTTCCTTGAGCTGCGGAAACGCCGTCGCGGCGGAAAGAAGGAGACCAAGCGAAAGGAAGAGCGAAGATTTTTTCATGGTAAGCGTTGGCGGGCCACACCCGGCGCGCTCGATTGAACATCAATCGCCACCAAAAACCAAAGAGAAATTCCACGGTCTCTCTGGAAAAACCGAAAACACGTCTGCGCCCAAGGCGGCTGGGCCGGAAAGTTTTGGGCGAGTCACGCTCTTATGATTCTCCCGCGACACGGGGGAGGGAGAGCGCGCTGCGCTGCTCTCAGTTTAGCGTTCGCGGCCGCGGTAGCGGAGAGGGCGACACTCTTGTCGCCTGCCTGGTCCGGACATTGACCGGCGACATAACTTTGTCCCATATGAAACAAAGTTGTGTCGCCTCTCCAAGAGGCATGGGCCGGTCTGTGCTGCACGAGCGATTTAGACGCAGGCCACGCGCCTCGGTCGCCGCAGCGCGGCGTCCCTACCTCGCCGACTGCTCAGGGCACACCGTGCAAGGGGCTGACACGCTCTAGTTTCTCTCACGCCCGACGACGGAGCCACCCGCCCCGCTTCGCACCCGCGAGCGTTCCACAATTCCCTCTCGCATTGCAGTGCCACCGCTGCGGACGCGACCCTCTCGCCGAACGATGGCGTCGGACGCCGGGACGGTGGAAAGCCGCTCGCGATTTTGAGAACGTCCTCCCCGGCGTGGCGCATGGACGATCATTCTCCTGCCCGCGGCAGCAGGCTCAGCGGCTTCGACCAAATCGAGCAGTTGATTGGAGTTCTGCAGTTGCACCGTGGCCGCAGGGGCAGAGGCAACTGGAGCGATCGGATTAGCAACCACACTGGTCGGGGTGGCAGCAATTACTGTTGCCGGCACGCTCACAGGAGAAGCAAGCGAATCTGCCAGCGAAGCATCCATCGCTGCCGTCGTGCGTGCGAATGCGGCGGAAGTCCGCAGCGACCGCGCAGGCATATCGGCTTCAGATTCGACCAACGCCCGGCTTTGGTTCATCGTGTTCGCATTGGCGGCGTTAGCGGTTGCGCTATTCGGCGCGGCGATACCGCTACCAGCGACCGGCACGGTGGCGCTGTCACCGTTCAGAATCGGCACACCCGCCGGGACGGGCCCGGCTTGAAAATCGGAGAGCGAGATGGTGGTGCCATTGTAATTCACCAGAAAAGTTCCAGTGGCGCCACCGCTCGTGCTGACTCGTCCGCCCGAGGCCACGTTGGCGAAGGCTCCACCCAATGTCGTGGTGGAGCTGAGCACGGAGAAAGCGTCGCTAATCCCGGCTTGGAAGCCATTCACGAAAGAGACCACCAAGTTACCGCCTAACGAGACAGTGCCGTTGACGTTAAGGAAGCCGTATTGTGAACCCTGGGTAAGGCCGCCGAGTTGAAAGACGAGATTCGACGCGCTCAGGAGGGTGACGTTCCCAGTCACATTCAAGCCGCTGCCGCCGAGCGCCGGACGAAGCATGGCGTTGTTCATGATGGCGGCGCTGATATTGCCAAAGCCGGTCACCATTCCACCCTGGATCTGCAGCGCGCTGGTGGAGGTAATGGTGCCAGCCGCGACTTCCAGAGTGCCAGCGGTCTGCGTCATGGGGGTGCTAAAATTAAGGGTGCCGCCGTTAGTGGCACGAACGGTGCCCTGATTAATAAAGCTATTGGATTGGATGATTAAGGTTAGCCCGGTGCGGTCCGCCGTGATCGTTCCCTGGTTGGTCAACCCATTGGTTCCGCTGGTGATCGCCTGACCACCGATCGTCCCCGCGCCGCGCACCAGCACGCTTGCGCCCAAGATCGGGGTGGCGCTGCCTTCCACAGTTAGCCGCGCATTGCTCGCCGCATCGAGGTTTACCGTCAGGTTCGTGTTCAGGACGCTCGATTGACTCAAGGCCAGGACGCTGCCGTTCCCACTCAGCGTGATCGCTCCGTTGACTTGCGCCCCGTTTTGCAATTGCACCCTCGCATTGCTACCCAGGTCGAAGTCTCCATTAATCAGCACTCCGTCGAGCCGGTTGTTGTTATTGTTCGTAAAGAGGAGCGACGCTCCCGTGGGTGCGATGTTCAGGGTCCCGCCCAGGATGCGTCCGCCGCTTAAAGTAAACGCTCCCGCCGAGGTCGGCAGGGTGTAGGTGTT
>JBBSPM010000046.1:0-37721 GCA_038258815.1 Chthoniobacterales bacterium | reverse complement strand
CTATGACCGCCGAAGCGTAGCCTGCAATCCACGCTTTCGGCGGTCATAGACCGCCGCTACAGGATCACTCTAGGCAAAACGCCCATCGCCCAAGGCGCGGCGCACCCGGAAAATATGGGCAGGGCGCGTTTGCGGATCGAGCTCGACGTAGTTACGACTGCCGCGCCAGATGTAGCGCTCATCCGTCAGGAGATCATGCACCTGATATTCCTCGGAATTCATCGCGCCGAATTCTTCGACCGGAACATGGATGTAGGAGTTTTGCGCCGCTAACGGATCCAGATTGACCACGATCAAAATGATACTGTCGCGCGCCGGCGTCATCTTGCCGTAGAAAAGGATCGCGTCGTTATCGGCATCGTAGAAACGGAGGTTATCGTAAAAATGCAGCGCGCGGTTTTCTTGGCGGATGCGGTTTAGACGAGTGATCCAATCTTTGATGTTGCCGGGCGCATCCCAGTCCCGCTCTTTCCACTGATACTTCTCCGAATCGAGATACTCTTCGCGGCCGGGAAGCGCGGCGTTTTCGCAAAGTTCGAACCCGCTGTAGATGCCGTAAACGCTCGAGAGCGTGGCCGCGAGCACCGCGCGAACGAGAAACGCCGGACGGCCGCCCTCTTGCAGATGAAGCGGCAAAATATCCGGCGTGTTCGGCCAGAGATTTCCGCGAAAATAATCCTTCATCGAGGTCTGCGTGAGCTCGGTGAAATACTCCGTGAACTCCGCCTTCGAGCCGCGCCAGGTGAAGTAGGTGTAACTCTGGTTGAAGCCCGCCTTCGCCAGCGCCTGCATCATCTTCGGCTTCGTGAACGCTTCCGAAAGAAAGACGACATCGGGAAACTGCTCGCGCACGCGCCCGATCATATATTCCCAAAACGGCACCGGCTTGGTGTGCGGATTATCGACCCGGATGATGCGCACACCGTGCTCCGCCCAGAAGAGGATGATGCTCGTCATCTCTTCCCACAGCTCCCGCCAATTCGGGCAGCGGAAATTCAGCGGGTAGATGTCCTCGTACTTTTTCGGCGGGTTCTCCGCGTATTTGATCGTGCCGTCGGGACGCTTGTAGAACCAATCTGGATGCTCCGCCACGTAGGGATGATCGGGTGAACAATTGATCGCGAAATCCAGCGCCACCTCCATCCCGCGGTTGCGGATTTCCTGCTGCAGCCAATCGAAATCCTCCAGCGTGCCGAGCGCCGGTTCCACATCCTTATGTCCGCCGCCGTTCGGCGCGCCGATGTGCCGGTTACCGATCGCGTAAGGCACGCCGGGTTCGCCGGGCTCGCTCGTGACCGAGTTGTTGCGCCCCTTGCGATTGGCGAAGCCGATCGGATGAATCGGCGGGAAATAAATGACGTCGAAGCCCATCGCTTTCGCGTCGTCCACGCGCGGCAGGCAATCGCGAAAGGTCGAGCCATGATCGCCGCGACCTTCGGCTGAGCGCGGAAAAAATTCATACCACGCCGCGGTCCGCGCTTGCACCCGATCCACCGTGACGCGCGGCGCCGGCCCGTATTGCGTCGCGGTGGTGCGATCCGGATACGTCGCCATCAAAACCTCCAGCTCGCCAGAATGCGCAGTCGCGTTGATCTCCGCCGGCTCGCTAGTGCGGATCATTTCCGCCAGTTCGCGCAGACGACTTGCATCCGCCGAATCGCCCGCACGTTGCGCCGCCTGGTCGAGCAGCGCCGCGCCTTCCAGCGTTTCGCTGATCAGGTTGGCGATATTCGCGCCAAACTTCGCGGCAAACTCGTGCTGCCAACCGGCAAAAGTGTCCGTCCACGCCTCGACCGTGTATTCATAAGTCGTGTTTTCGTAAAAGGTGCACGCGCCACTCCACCGATCATTGCCGAGATGTGTCATGGCCGTCTCATGCCAGTGCGTCTCGCCCAATTTCCGCCACTTCAGCGTCGCAGCGACGACATCGTGGCCATCCTTAAAAACGTCTGCGGTAACAACGAGATCCTCGCCGACTACTCGCTTCACCGGGTAGCGACCGCCATCGATCAGTGGCTGGATGTTCTCAATAACCGCAGTGGGGAAAGCGCGAGGCATTGGGCATCATTCAAGTGAACCCGCCCGGATGCCAAAGAAAATTCACCAGAAGCCTCTTTGTCGTCATTCCCTCGATGTCCAAGGCGGCGACCATGACGACACACCGGCTCATTCCCAGCGCCGTCGTCTGCGTCCCGCAAAGTCAGCGCGCTGATTACGCGAAAGCCGCCGGCGCCAGCCGCGTTCTCACGCATCCAGACTCCGTCCGCGGTCTCACGCCGAAGCTCAATTGGATCTTCGACCACGTCCGCGATCGCGAAGCCATCGTCTTCGTCGACGACGATATCACCAGCCTACAGCGCTGCTTCACTGAGCCGGGCGAAGAAGCCACCATCCGCGATCCGCGTCTGATCGAGGAGATCATCCGCGCGACTTTCATTCTCGCGCGCGACCGTCTGCGCGTATTTTTTCGGCTGGGAAGCCAGCAACGGCGCACTCCGCTACTACACCGGCCTCAAACCGGTCATGCTCGCCGGCTACATAAACGGCTGCGCCATGGGATTCCGCAGCGGGCACGGCCTGCGCTTCGACGAACGCATCGTGGCAAAGAACGACTTCGACATCGCGACGGGGAACGCACACCGACACCGCCTCACGGTGAAGAATTGCCGGTACACGTTCTGCCAAAAAGAGACGTTCAAAGGAGAAACGCAATTACCCCGGCGTGCAGAAGATCATGCTCAATCTTCCGTTCTAACTGGCCCTCAGGGGGAATCTTTTCGACGATCGCTTTTTTCCGTTGAGCTACACAACATTTGTGTATAGAATGTGGGCATGACAACACGAAACCCGAGAGCCCATCGTCCTGGCTCCGGGGATCCAAACATGGCTGAATGGACGACAGCCTCTGACCCGATGAGCAGTGATCGGCGCGGAAATCGCTAATCGGAGGTTGAGTGAAAACACGCAAGGTGCAGTGCAACAACAGAAATCATAACCAAAAGGAAACAATGAATCCCGACTCAACTTTAACCCTCGTTCACGCTGGAGCGGTCATTACTGCAGACCACTCTCGTACGGACGGCAAGGGGCACCACGGAGAAAGAACCACGTGACTAATAATCGCGCATTCGATTCCCGAGCTGCTTCCGCTGCCGGCCTCTGTGTTGCACCCGCAACGCAAGGCCTGCAATGGAACAACGCTCGATACAAATAAGGAAATCGCCGACCAAGGAATTCGCGGAACTTCTTAAAGAGTTTTCCGCGGTCGAGGGAGGCGTATACAACAGCAACATTGAGCCTCGTCATAAGGCGCTTCGTTCGCTGGCATACCCTTCTGTGGTCGGGATCGGTCTCGTTGCGTACGCGCATGGAGGACCAATTGCTTACCTAGCTCTTGTTCTGATCGTTTCGCTTCTCGCGTGGCTCATCGCCAAGCCCGATGGCAATAAAACAAAAAGCAAAAAAATTCAGACTCAATCTCGAATTCCCGTCCGAGACGGAGCAGCGCTTGAGGGAACTCAAGAATCGAAGCGACAGCCCGACCGTAACGGAGGTGATTCGAAAATCGCTGGCCTTATTCAATCTGTACCTGAACCAGACTGAGGCTGGCCGCTCGCTAATCTTTCGCGATCCCGATGGGTCTGAAGAAAAGCTGACCATCCTCTAGGGTCAGCGCAGCGTGGGGCGACGTCTTCAACTTCGGCGGTCATTCCGGAACGCGGAAACGCGATTATGTCGGCGTCCAGAAGATCACGCTCAGTCTTCCGTTTTAGTGCGCCGATCGTCCGGCAGTGCTTTTTCGGTGACAATGACGTGAGCTTTGTTTATTCGCGCTAGATAGGTTGGTAAGAAATTGAGTGTAACCACATCGACGTGAATTGGTTTGTCGTTCACGTCTGGTTGCGCTTCGCTAAATTGGACTGCAGCCTCGTTAATCTCCCTTAGGCAGATCTCATCGCTTTCGATTTTCGCGGCGAATAGCTGTCCATCTAAAATCAAAAGCGGGTGAAACAAAGTAACCAGCGCCGGTGCGTGCGGCGGGAAAAGTGACATGTCCGCGTGCCTCGTTTTAGCGAATCGAGATATTTTTTGAAAAGCGCGAAACCAGCGTGATGGAGCATTCGGTTTTTTAAATGCTTCATGAATGCCGGTTCCGACCCAGTGGGTTTGAGCGGCGCTCGTCTGACCTGCAATCTTCACCGCGACGAAGTCGGGGTTTTTCAATCGATGAGAATGGATCAGGAGCTTGTCCGCAAATGTTCGGTCGACCTGAATTGGCCCCGAGGGGTCAAACACAATCCAGGCCTTCTCGGTTTTCTTCACCTCGCCTAATATTTCAAAGGAGACGAGGAGATCGGTCGGTTGCGCTTTCGGCAGCCCCCAATACCAAGCTTTGATGTCGAGCTCCTTGCTGACGTTATCGACCGAATCGAAGACCTGCCCTGAAGACGTAAGTTGCCAGCCTGCGGTCTTGAATTTTTCCGCCGCACGCAGTTCCGATGCGAAACCGCTCTTCGCTAAATCGTCTAAGAGCCGATCTTTCAAATTGTCACTCGGCGGCATCGGAAATGATTTTGCCTCGACTGACGGCGCGCCGTCCATCACCATTATGACCTAAAACCAAACCGGGAAGAGCGAACCCGTAAAAACGCGCGCCATGCAAAATGAATCGAGCAGCGCTCAAGCTGCCGGACCAGCTTCTGGTTCGGTATTTCCGCCAGGGAACCATCGACGCGATCGCGCGCGTCGCCGAAAGCAAAAAGACCAGGGACATTGCCGTCACGTTGAGAGGCGGCACGGTCGAGAAATGGAAGTTCCTCACCGATCTCGGCTGGATTCCAGACGCGACGTGACGCACACTCGCGCTCAGTGAGCGCCCAGAATGCAAAAGACGCGGCCGATGATGTCGTTGCTGGCATCGCCAGCCAACTCGCCCGGGCAGAGGGACTCAAGTTCCAGCTCGTCACTTTCAACTCTGAGGAAGACTGCCGTTTTTTTTACCCACGACGCGCTCTCGATTTTCATCGGCAGGTGAATACCTACATCTCTCGCGCGCTGAGGGAGCGGTTCGGAGTGCGTGTTCAACGGATCGCGCTGGCCATCGACGACTTCGAGCAATGGGATCGGCAGAGGCCGAGAGCGCATTTTATTAACGATGGACCGCCGCCCAAAGCGCCCACACCGCGCGAGTTCGCTGATTCGCACCTCCGCCTGCTCTGATGCGTGACGAGCGTTTCAAGCTGCAGCGAGGCGATGATGAGAATGATCGACGGCTCGCGCGAATGCTTGAGCGAATGCAACGGGCGGGCTGGATAGACTACATCGTTGAGAAACAGAACGTCGTTGCGCCGCACTTCACCGTTCTTGGAAAACAGCGCATTCGCGAGATCGTGCGCGTCGAACAAGAGTTGCAGGATTACTTTGGGGTCTTGACTGTAGAGGAACTCGCTAATGTTTTCTCGACCGCCGAGGCGTTCCTGCCGGACGCAGAAGCTCAGACGGATTAATGGAAGATCTCTTCCGCGCCGACGAACCAGAAAAACCCGCGCCTGCCTACGGCACGGCAGAGTTTCGCCAAGCGTACGACGATTACATTAGGACGCCCGCGTGGAAGAAGCTCGGCCGCGAGGTTAAGGCGCGAGCGAAAGGGCGTTGCGAGAACGCACCGCTTGGTGCCTATCACCCTGGGCCTTTTTCAACCCATCACCTCACGTACGAACGTTTCCGCCACGAGCGGCTGACGGATCTGAAATATCCGTGCCCAGGCTGTCATGATATGGCCGACGAAAAGCGGAAACGCGACACAGCGGCGAAAAATGCTGCGGCCTACGAGGAGGCGGGAGAACGCGGCCGGCTCGAAGCTCACAAAGCCAGCTACTTTCGAACGACGTACGGCCCAGACTGGGCCGAACTCTACTACCACGATCCCGAGACGCTTGATCAGGATTACTCCGACTGGGTCGAGAGCAAGGGCGATCCGCGCGACAATTAATAAATTCGGCGGCGGCTGCCGTTACAAGGTTTCCTTTTCTTTCGCGGTCGGAGGCACAGCGGCGGCTTAGGCATCGGCCTTGCCAAGGTGCGGAATATTTTCTGCACGATTGGTTTCTCGCGACGTCACGATTGGCGACGGCGAAACTCTTCGCATGCAGAGAGAAGAACGCCCCACTTTTCAGGAAGTCATCAGCCTGATCACGCCGATTCGCGTTGACGGGCAGATGCAATACCTCGTTAGGCACGCGGCGGTTATGATACGGAAAATCTAAGCAACAGGCACGAGGCCAAGCTCGCGATGCAGTGAAGAGCAGATCCACGAGGACCGATTCGAATTCGCTCTATGACCTACGCCGCGAAGTAAAACGCACACTCGTAGAGACCCGACGTGCGTGTCTCTTCCCGCCGCACCGGCACGCCGAGAACGCCTTCCACCAAGTCCTGCTCCAGCCGCGCGATGATCGGGTATTGATCGAGCAAATTCATGATCGGCGAATGGCATTCCAAAATCTGCGGTCCGCCTTCCTTCTCATCCGTGACCACCTGCGACATGAAGCCTTCCGACTCCCGCTGCTTGGCCAGCCACTTCGCCCGCTCCGCGACGTTATCGCCTTTGACCTTCGCCTTCAGCGCAGTGGTCTTCCGCTCAAAAACGCTGAAAAGCAGTTTCTCCTCCGCATTCGGTCCGTAGACTTCTCCGACGGATTTCAGGAGCTGCAAGGTCAGGTCGTTGCTGTCGCACGGGAACAGATCGTGCGTCCGCCGCGTCAGGCGATACACCATCTCCGGACGACCCATTTTCTGCGGGCGACGCCAGGTATCGAGATAGCCATCCCGCTCGAGCGTCAGGCAATGCTGCTTGATGCCCATGTAGCTCATTTTCATTTTTGCCACGAGCTCATTCACGGACAAGCCGCGGGTGCGCTTAAGCGTATTGAGGATTTCCAATCGCTGAGTGCGACCGATTTCGGCGAGTAATTGCTGGTTCACGAGGTAGGTCCTTTCCGGGGGTTAAACGCCGAGATTACGCGCAAGACGTTTTTTAAGGCAAATAAAAATTACGCAAGATTCAGACATAAAAGACATTACGATCCCACGACCCGCTCTTTTGACGCCGAATCGAAGAAATGTAAATACCTCAGGTCGAACTGGCAGCGCACCCGGCGCCCAGCGGGCTGGTCTTCCGACGTTGCGAAACAGCGCGCGATGATGGCGTGTGCGCCGGTGTGCAGATGGAGGGTGGAATCCGCGCCCATCGTCTCTACAAAATCGACTAATGCCGGGAAACTGTTCGGGGGCTCGTGGCCCTTCACCGCGGGGTGGATTTCCAGATTTTCCGGGCGAATGCCCAGCGTCACGGCCTGACCTGCCAACTTCTCCAAGCCAGGAAAATCAGCCTGCAAGAGACGCATTTCGATCGTCCCCTCGCCGATTTCCCGGAAAAGCCAGGAATCGCGTCCCGGCTTCAGCGTCCCGTCGATAAAATTCATCGGCGGTGCACCCAGAAAACCCGCCACAAAGACATTCGCGGGCGACGCATAGACTTTCGCCATCGTGCCGCTCTGCTCGACGCCGCCTTCACGCAACACCACCACCCGCTCACCCAACGCCATCGCTTCGGCGGCGTCGCGCGTCGCGTAAACGATCGTCGTCTTCAGCCGCTCGTGCAGTTGCCGCAAGTCGGCACGCAACTTCGCCCGAATCGCAGAATCGAATTTCGCCAGCGGCTCATTACAAAGAATGACCTTCGGCTGGCGAGCGATCGCGCGCGCGATCGAGGCCCGCTGACGCTGCTCCGGCGAGACCTCGGCGGGTTTCCGGTCCAGCAGGTTGGCGATCGACAATGCCGCCGCCGCATCCTCGACGCGGCGCGTAACCTCCGCCTGAGAAAACTTCCGCTGCTTCAAACCAAACGCGATATTCTCCCGGAGCGACATCCCCGGATAAAGCGCATCGTCTGCGAAAACCATGGCCACGTCGCGGTCGGCCGGGCGCAGGTCATTCACTTTCTTCTCGCCCACGAAAACCGCGCCCTTGGCCGGCGCGTCCAAACCGGCGATCATCCGTAAGATCGCGGTCTTGCCGCTTCCACTGGGTCCAGTCAGGACCGCAAACTCCCGGTCACCGATCTCAAGATTTTGCCCATTTGCGAGCGCATTTTGCAGAGTGATTTTTGCCATGGAAAGGACCGCGAGGACGCGGCGGAGCCGAAAACTACGGTTCTGAGAGAGGGCCGGTCAATCAGCTTCTCCCCTCGTCCGGGAGCAATCCCCTTACGCGAACGGCAAGGGAACCACCGTGACCCCGATCGGCTCCTTAGCGGTCGCGGGGTTGGCGGGACGCGCCTGCAATTGCAATCCGGTCGCCTGAAAACCGCGCTTCAGAAAGCCGAGCGCGATCGTCCCGTAGCGCGGACTGATGACGCTGCTCGTAATCCAGCCCACATCCTTCTGCTCGTCCGTCGCGATCAGTCGCCAGCCGGATGGCGGTGTGTCCGGCCCCGCCACCCGCAGTCCGCATAAACGCTTGTTTGTCTGACCCGACATTTTGATCCGCGAAATGACTTCCTGTCCGATGTAGCAACCCTTCGCGAAATCCACCACGCTGGTCTCCAGGTTCGCTTCCGTGGGAATGATTTCGCCTGTCAGTTCGTAACCCCAACGCGGGAGACCGCGTTCCACGCGCAGGATTTCCGCGTCTTCGTCGCCCATCACAGGCAGCGCGCTCGACAGCTCCTGCCACCCGATTTCGTGCTGCGCGCGATCAGTCCAAAGATCGATCCCCACTTCGCCGAAACGAACTGCTGCCCGAGATTTTCCATTAGCCGACAACGCTGGCCCCTCCGCGCCGATGACGTGAAAAAGCGCGAATGCTTTGGTCACGTCTTCGACCTCCACATCGTCCGCAATAATGTAGCGATCCAGCCGCGCGGTGAGCCTTTCGCTCATCTCGGGATCGGTATCGAGAACGAACGAATCCCCATCCGCGGCGATAAAAATATCCGCGTCGACCTTCCCTTTCACGTTCAGAACGCAGGCGTGGATGGCGTTCGTTTCCGTCGCCTTCCGCAGATCGTTACTGATCTGCCCGTTCAAGTAACGCAGCCGATCGGCGCCGCTGATGCGCAGCTTCGTCCGGGCCGAAAGATCGATCACCGCGCCGAGCTCGGGCCGAAAATCAGAATCCGTCGAAGCCGGGTTCGCCATCAATAATCCGCATCTTTCTCGTGCGATGTCTTGCTAAAGAGCCGGCTGAAGAAACCGCGCCGAACTTCTTCCGGTTCCGCTTTCTCCTCTGGCTCCACTTTCTCTTCCGTGGCGGGTGGCGCTGCATTCGGAGACACGGCCTCCGTCGCAGGTTTTTCGACGGGTCGCTCGTCTACGGTTTCCTCCGCCGGCACATCGTCCTTCCACATTTCCTCCAGCGAAGGTTTCTCGTCTCCCCCCATAAGCTTGGACGCGGGCTCGCTTGGAGCAAGATGGTCGACCTCCGGTTCGCTGGTCAGTTTCAGGAAGACTTCTTCGCGCTCGATCGCTTTTTCTGGCGACGCAGCCTCCGGCGTCGAGTCGCGCGCTTCGCTTGGCCTCTCGGGCGCTTCACTAGCCGCGATTTCTGCCGGCTGGAGCGATTCCGTGAGCGGCTGTCCAGCGCGTTCAATCTCGGCTTTCGCGGGTGCGCTCTCGGCCGGATCACCAACGGCCGCCAACGGAACCTCCGTGCCCTCGATTTTCCCATCCGTCGAAGCGCTAATCTCCAGCTCAAGAACCGGCTCTGACGGCTGCTCCTCCTCTTCAACGTCCTCGATCTTCTCTTCCGGCAAGACGTCCCGTTCCACCTCGCGACGCGCTTCCACCGGCTCTTCTGTGTGCTCTGTCTTTTCTCCCGCCAGCACGCTCAACTCCGGCTCGGTTCGTCCTTCCGAAGATTCGCCAACATTCTCGCTGTTTGGTTCAGGCGTTTCCTTCTCCGCGGGTTGGTTAGACTCCGCCGTCGGCAGATCGGCGCTTTGATCCTTGGCTCCAGCGGGTCTGTCCTCAATCAGCTTCAGTTCGTCTCCAGCGGATTCTGCCGCGCTTTCGCCCGACGGTTCCAGCATTTTGCTCTCGACCGGCGGAAGCGGCTCTGGCGTTGTCGCTGATTCTTTTTGCAGAGGCACACTCACCTCGCGCGGCGCGGCATCCCTCAGGTCGAGCATGGGATGATCCGACACCCTGATCTCCGGCTGGTCCGGCTCCTGCGTGGGCGGATTGAGCACACGCATCAGCGAGGTGAAATCGAAGTCGCCGCGATCGTGGCGCATCTCTTCCAGCAAACTCGTCCGCGCCGCTTCCGTCGCGCCTAACGAGATCCCATACGACCGCGCCAGGCGGCTTGCGATCTCCACATCCTTCAGCATGTGCTTCACGGAAAAGTGCGGGTCGAAATCCCGCGCGATCATCTTCGGCAGCTTCATCGTAAGCGTGACGGAATTGCTCGCATTCCCGCGCATCGCGGTGGCAAATTTCTCGGGCGCCATGCCCGCGTTTTGCACCACCGCCAGTGCTTCCGCCGCCACCTGCACCGTCGCTGCCGTGATCATGTTCGTGGCAACCTTGATCGTCGTGGCCTGCCCAATCTCGCCGATCTCGATCATCTCTTTACTGCTCGCTTCCAGCACCGGCTTGGCCCGGCGGAAGGCGGATTCGTCTCCGCCGATGTAATAAACGAGCTCGCCCTTTTCCGCGGCCACTTTGCTGCCGGTAAAGGGCGCGTCCAGGAACTGCGCCCCGCGCCGTTGCACGATCTCCGCCGCCTCACGCATGGTGTGCGGCGCCACCGTACAATGCGCCATCACGATGTGCTGCGCCTTCAGCGTCATCTTTAATTGCTGCACGATATCCAGCAGCGCCGCGTCGTCCGAAACGAAAATCTGGATGTAATCGGTCAGTTGCGCGAGCTCCGCGGGCGACCCCACGAAATTCGGAAATGGGCGCGGCGTTCGGTTCCAAACAAAGACCGAAAACCCTTGGCGGCGTAGGTGTTCCGACACGCGCCGGCCAATGATTCCGAGCCCGATAATTCCAACGGTTTTCTTAGTGCGACGCGACATTTACAAGTTCACCGTAACAACCCGACGGCTGCTCGAAACTCACGGCAAACCACCGGGCATGCAACGCTGAACTTGGGAATCAATGGCGCGCCGCGAGGCTTGACGATTTCATCCGCGCACGCAGTTCTTCCACCGCGGTCGCGCGTTTCTGATTCGCAAGTTCGGCCGCGATCTCACCTCGTGCTTCATCGAAACTGAGCGCGCTTTCCGGCAACACTTCGGTCAGCCGGACAATGTGAAAACCAAGCCGCGAACGCACCGGCGATGACGTTTGATCCACTGCCAGTTTCTCCAGCGCCAGAATGAAGTCAGGCAGCGCGCGCCGGTCGGAAAAATAATTTAGATCGCCCCCGTTGAGCTTGGTCGCTTCGTCTTCCGACGCTTCCGCCGCCAGGGCTGCGAAATCTTCCGCAGCCAAAAGGCGAATCGACAAACCCTGCGCCAGCCTGCGCTTCTCCAGCATCAATTCATTCGGGCTCCCGTCGGGTGCCGCGACAAAGATATGACTCGCGCGAAAACGCCGCGGCAAGACGAAGCGCTGTGGAGTTTCGCCATAAACTTTCCGGCACTCTTCATCCGTAACGCTTAACTTCGGCGCGATGCTGGTCTCCAGATTGCGACGCACCACCAAGTAATCGGCCAGTAAAGTCCGCAACGACGCCTCTGTCGTACCGGATGCCGCCAAGGCCGCGGCAAATCTTTCGTCATCCCCAAACTGCCAGCGCAAAAGATCGAATTCCCGCGCCACCTCCTCCTTCGAAATCTCTCCCGCGCCCTCAGATCGACGCAGCGCGTCCGCCAGCATCATCGTCTCCGCAGTGGCATCTCCTCGGGAAAGATCACGTTCGTGAATCGCCCGGCCGCGTACCACTGCCACAAACTTTCCGCGTCCCAAGACCGAGCCGATCACATCGCGGCTCCACGTTGACCGATAGAGAATTTCGCTCCCCGCCCATCCCGCGGTCGCAGCCACCAGCAGCAGCATCATGTTGCGCGCCGTTCGATTCATTTCGCTGGCAACTCCGAGACGTATCGCGTGGCCACCTGCCCCACAATCCCGAGACTCTCCGCGCTCAACTTATCCATCGTATCCGCCGGCGTATGCCAGGGCGGATAATCAAAATCGATCAGATCGATCACCGGAATTCCGATCGCATTTAGAGGTGTGTGATCGTCCAAGATTCCGCCGGTCGAGTAAGTGAAATGATCCCGCACCTCGAGCGCTTTGGCGGCCGCAAAAATACCCAGTGTCATCTCCGCCGGGGAATCCGGGGGCAGCGTGATCTTCAGGTCGCGATCGCCCACCATGTCGAAAAGAATCCCGCCGTGGAATTGATGCGCCGTCCCTGCACTCGCCAATTCCCTGGCAAAATGCCGGCTGCCATAGAGCCCGTCGGTTTGGGTGAATTCCACATACGCCTCCTCCCCGTCGAAGAAGACGAGCTGCATCTTCGCAGCCAACGCGGGCCGTAACGCCAGCACGCGCGCCATTTCCAAGAGGATGCCGTTACTGGAACCGCCATCGTTCGCCCCGACGAACGTCTCCGTGTCGAACACCTTGGTGTCGTAATGCGAGCAAAGCAGGAAGGTCGTTGCTTTCCTGGCACCCGATGCGCCTTCAAAGGTGGCGATGAGATTTACGAACGTCATCGGACCGCGCGGAGTGGTGTCGGTAAAACTCTGCGGCGTCACCGTCCAGCCTTGCGCTTTCAATTCGTCCGTGATGTAGATGCGCGACTTCTCGATCGCTTCACTGCCCGGGGGGCGCGGCCCGAACTCGACCAGCTTGGCCACATGAGAGAGCGCCTTCTCGCCAGAGAATTCTTCCCATAATTTTGCCGGCGCAGCATCCTTCGTTGCCTTCCCCGCGTCATCGCAAGCCACCAGCGTCAGCGCCACGGTGCAGCGCAGAACCCATTTCGCGCGCAGCGCTTTGGAGTGCGGCGCGTCCCCGCGCCGCTTTTCACCGGCGTGAGTCGAGAGAGAATCGGTCTCCGACGCTCTCGCACCAGGCCGCCTAAAAGCGGCGCGAAGACGCGCCGCACTCCAAAGCAGGCTGCGCCTGCAAAACAGGCTCACGCTTTCACTGACAGCGTTACGCGGCGTATGTTCCCACATCGTTTTGCCGACGGTTCCCGCTGCTCTAGCTCTCGCTCCCCGCCAATCCGAGCGCATTCAAGACCCGCTGCAGATCTTCGTTGCCGTAATATTCGATCTCAATCCGGCCGCGCTTCGCACCAGGATGGAGCGTCACCCGAGTGCCGAGATGTTGTTGTAGCCGCGTTTGCAGATCGTCCAATGCCGCCGACGTCACGGTCGCGCTCGCGCCTTGCCTCTTCCGACGCGTGCGATGGCCGAGCTGCCTGGCGACGAGACGCTCCGCATCGCGCACCGTTCCGCTCCGCCGCAAAATCGTTTCCGCCACCGCCACCTGCTCCTCCTGCGCCTTCAAGCCTAACAAGACCTTCGCGTGTCCCACGGAAAGCAATCCCTGTGTCAGCCAGGCCTGCACCTGCTGGTGTAAATCGAGCAGCCGCATTGAGTTCGCCACCGAAGCGCGACTCCGGCCGACCTTGTGCGCAATGTCTTCCTGCCGCATCCCAAATTCTCCCGCCAGCCGCGCGTAGGCTTGCGCTTCCTCGATCGGATTCAGGTCCGCGCGTTGCAGATTCTCAATCAACGAAAGCTCGAGCACCTCCAAATCGCTCGCTGCGCGCACGATCACCGGCGCCTGCGTCAATCCGATCTCCCGCGCCGCGCGCCAGCGGCGCTCGCCCGCGATCAATTCGTGCTGACCACCAACGAGCCGGACGATGAGTGGCTGGATGATTCCGTGCTGCCGGATGGAATCCATCAGTTCCTGCAACGCTTCCGCCGCGAACTCTTTCCGCGGCTGCAACGGACTCGGCACGATGGAGCTCACGTCCACCAGATGCACTCTTTCACCCGGCTCCGTCGGAATTCCCACATCAAGCGTGGGCGCGACTACCGCGGTCTGCGCTGGCCGCACGCCGATGAGGGCCCCAAGACCTTTGCCGAGACCCGTTTTTCCCATGTGCGGCAGGCTATCGGATGCGAGCGGCCAGCGCAACGAAGAGCTATGTGAAGCTAAAGCTCTTCGCCTGGCAATCGCGGAAACGGAAAGGTTCAACGCTCACGCGCCAGTCATCCTGAGGTTGGCGAAGCGCGCCGAAGGATCTCCCCGATACCCAGACGAACACGCTGCAAGTATTCGCGCCCCAAGACCATTTGTGAGATCCCTCGACCGTCTCCGCGGCTCGGGATGACAAATGCGGTCTCCTCAACTCAGCGACCGCGCACCGAACTCGCAATCGCGTGCGCGCACTGCTCGAGCAATCGGCTTTCCGCTTTTACCAGCGGACCGTAGCCATCACCGATAATCGGTTCGCGAAAGGTTCCGTTATGACGCGAAATGGTCTGTCCGCCTGCGCCTTCTTGAATGCGCCACGAGAGCTCCAGAAGCGCTTCCTTTCCGCTGATGCCGTGGAATTGCCGGATATCCAGTGCGACCCGATAGCGCGGCTTGAAGCCCGGATCGAGCGAGGAGCGGACGTTACGCGAACCGAGAATTCGCCCCAGATCGGCCGCGAGAGTGCGGCTGATATTTTCCTGCAGGGAACCCACCCAAAGCGCGTTCGCGGGAATTTGAAACTCGTTAGACCCGCTTGCGAAAACCACTTCCGCGCGATCGATGTAACCCGGCAACGCGACTGGACCGACACCCACACCAAGGCCGGACGAGGAGCCGCCCGTAGGCGCGGCTGCGGTCGCGCTGAGGCGATAGTAATTTTCCTTCGAACCACAAGACGTAAGCAGACCGAACAGGCAAAGAGAGAGAATGAAGCGAAAAGCTGAACTCATAAGGTGATGGCGCCCTACCGATCCGGTGTGCCTTTCGGCGGCGCGACTTTGCCCGGCTTCCCGAAGATGAGGGAATTCGGTTTGCGCTCGATCGTGTTCGAGAGACTTCGCACGGAGCGCAGGGTTTCGTCGAGCTGACGCAATGTCTCCGTCAGCTTCTGATAAAGCGCCCCGTTCTCTCCATAGCCGCTCATCGTCTTGTTCAGATCCTCCGCGGTGGCCTTGATCGAATCGAGCGCGGCGGAAGCATTCTTCACCGTCTCTTCCAGCGGCAGCGCCTGGAGTTTGTCGAGTAAGGCCGAGGCTTTGTCCTGCAATTCAGCCAGGCTCGAACCACCCGTCGGGATCACACGATAGCCGGCGATTTCCACCACCGACGCCGACGGCACATCCTTCTGGAAATCGAGGTCCACATACATTTGACCCGTGATCAGACTGCCGGTCTTCAAACTGGCGCGTAATCCATTCCGCACCGCATCGTCGATGAACTTTTCCGCTGGTTCCGTGCTCTCGGTCGGCAGATTGGTGATGAGCGTGGGATCGATCTGCACCAACACCGGCACGCGCCGCGCGGGATCGTCCGGCAGATATTTGAAGGAAACACCGCTCACCGTCCCGATGCGCACTCCACGAAATTCCACCGGGGCATCGTCGTTCAACCCGCGCGCGCTCCCGGTGAAGAGAAGCAGGTAGGGCAGGCTGTTCTTCATCGCGAATTTCTTCGTGTCGGCCACGCTGGCGTAGAGCGTAAAGGTCGCACCATCGTCGACCGGTGTGGTGGTGGTCAGAGCGCCTTCCGGCTGGCCAAATGTAATTCCACCCGAAAGCAACGACTCCAGCGTCCCAGCGTGCAATTCGAAGCCGTTCGCGCCGATCTGCACGTCGATTCCACTGACGTTCCAAAACTTCGTATTTTGCCGGACCAAAGGCGCGAACTCCGCGAAAATGAACGCGCCGAATTCGATCTTCCCGTTCTCGGGATGGAACTGCCGCGTCTCGATTTTCCCCGCGCTCAAACCTTTGTAAGAAATCGCTGTGCCCGGCGCAATGCTGCCCGCTTCATCCGCGAAGAAAGTGATATGCAAACCCGGCACGCCTTTCGGGGTCACGGGCGGTTGCTCGAGCCCCTGAAACTCGCGCTTCGGCTCTTTTGAAATACCGGGTTCGAGTTCGATGTAGCTTCCGGAAACCAGCGTACTCAAACCCGAAATCCCTGATGCACCATAACGCGGACGCACCACCCAGATTTGCGCGTCTTTCGTCAACACCCGTGTGGCCTCGCTCGTCATTTGCATCGTCACGAGCACACCCTTCAAGTTCTCCGTTAGGCCGATCGCGTCCACCACGCCGACGTTTACGCTCCGACACAAGACCGGTGTCTTGCCGGCGACCACGCCTTCCGCCGTCTCGAAGTGCACCGTGATCTTCGGACCGCGTTCGGAATAAAATTTCGCCGCCAGCCACAGACCGAGCAGCGCTGCCACCACCGGAATGATCCAGATCGGCGAAAACCGGCGGCCCTTCTTCACCACCGGTGTCAGGCGCGGAGATTCTTCAGTGAGAGTGTCGTGCATTAGGAGGAAGGAGAATCGGCCCGAGCCGCGGCGTCCCAGATCAACCGGGGATCAAAGCTCATCGCCGCGAACATGGTTAACACGACTACCGCAGCAAACGAAAGCGCGCCGGGCCCAGGGTGGATGGAAATGGTCGAACCAAGTTGCACCACCGCGACCAGGATTGCCACCACGAACACGTCCACCATCGACCAGCGACCGACGAACTCCGTGATCCGATAAAGCCGCGTCATGCGGCGAGGGTGACGTCCACTTCGCGCCGCCAAACAAAGCGAGACGATGGAGATGATCTTCAGGACCGGGATCATCACGCTCGCCACGAAGATAATGATCGCGACGGGATAATCCGCTTCCTGCCAGAACTGGATCACACCGCCCATGATCGTGTTTTGTTGATCGCCAGCGAAAGATTCCAGCCGTAGCACCGGCAGCATGTTCGCCGGGAAATAAAGGACCACCGCCGCAATGGTCAGCGCCCAAGTACGCTGCAGGCTGTCCCGCAAGCGGAGATGAAGCGCCGCGCCGCAGCGCGGACACCGCTCGTCGATCACGGGCGAGGCAATCCCGCAGGAGTGGCAAAGCGCCAGACCGCGCGCCGCCGCTGATTCCGGTGGAAACACTTCCGTCATTTCGCCATCTCTAAACGCGTCCAAAGCTCCCGCGGGTGAATCGAGGCCAGCGCCGCCGTCAGGCAGATGATCAAGCCGACGAAAGCCCAAAACGAACTGCCCAGCGTCAGCTCCGCCAGCTTGCCCAGCTTCAACAGACTAACGAGTGCACCGAGCAAAAAAACTTCGATCATATTCCAGCGCCGCATCGCCAGCACCCAGCGGCACAGCGGGATCGCGCCCGGCAGGCGCCGCTCCCACAGCAAAGGCAGCAGCAGGTAAAGCAGCCCAAAAATGAGCAGGATCGGCGCGGCCAGGATAAAGATGGAAACCGCCACCGCCAGGTAGGGGTACCCTTGTTCCTCCAGACCGACCGCGCTTTGCCAAAGCATCATCTCGCTCTCGCGAAAGCCGGCCCGCAATGTCATGAACGGAAAACAATTCGAGACCACGAAAAGGACCGCGGCCGCGAAAGCCAGCGCCGCCGTGCGGTGGATCGAATTCCGCTCATGGCTCATCAGCGGATAAACGCAGCGCGGACAACTCGCCTTTTCCCCCTCCTGCAAGGGCTCAACCTCGAGCACCGCATCGCAGTCCGGACAAACGAGTTCGCGGATGGAATGAAGGGGATGCATGCGGCGAGAGAACGCCTACCTCACTGTCGCGGCGGATGCAAAGGGTTGGGGTTGCAGGGTTCAGGTTTCAGGGTTCAGATACCCGCGCGCGCTTTCTGAACCCTGAAACCTGAACCCTGTGTCCTCCAGCAACCACGTTTTCACCCTCGGCCATTCCCCCGATCCAGACGATGCGTTCATGTTTTACGCCATGGCGGAGAACAAGATCGATCTGCGCGGCTACCAATTCCGGCATCAACTCGAAGACATCCAGACCTTGAACGAGCGCGCCCGCCGCGGCGAACTCCACCTCTCCGCCATCTCCATCCACGCCTACGCCTTCGTGAGCGAGCAATACGCGCTGCTCCCATGCGGAGCGAGCATGGGCGACGGCTATGGTCCGATGCTCGTGGCGACGGACATCGCGGGATTGCCGGCCAGCGCAGCGGACGACGAAATCCGCGCCTGGCTCCGGGGCCGCAAGATCGCGATCCCGGGTTTAATGACGAGCGCGTATCTCGCGCTCCAGCTTTACTTGGGCGAGTTCGATTACATCGTCGTGCCTTTCGACGAAATCTTCGAAAAGGTTAAAAGCGGTCAGGCAGACGTCGGTTTGATCATCCACGAAGGCCAACTCACCTACGCGCGGAGCGGCTTCACGAAAATCATCGATCTGGGCGAATGGTGGAAACGCGAGACTGCGTTGCCGCTTCCGCTCGGCGGCAATGTCTTGCGCAAAGACATCCCGCTCGAGGTGCGCCACGATTTGCTCGCAATCATGCAGGAGAGCATCGAATACGGACTCGCTCATCGCGAAGCCGGCGTCAGTCATTCGATGCCCTATGCGCGCGACATGGACGCGTCGCTCGCCAGTGAGTTCATCGGCATGTACGTGAACGATTACACGCTCGACTACGGAGACAAAGGCCGGGCCGCGATCCGCGAATTTCTCGGCCGCGCTCAGGCGCAGGGCTATCTGGATCGGAAGGTGGAACTCGAATTCGTCGAGTGACTACTTCTTCGCCTTGTCGTCCTTCTTCGGCTTGTAAAATTCCATGGCGTAGGCTTTCGCCTTGGCGCCTTCGATTTTAAAACCGTTGCTGAAATCCGTGGTGCCGTATTCAAAAAGCACCACGAAGCAAAACGCGAAAAAGATAAACAAGGCCACCCAAAACAAGCCGCGCAGCAAGGACATGTGAGCCATGGTATCGCACTGCGCCACAGCGGTCAACGAGGGCGAGCGCGCGTTCACAGTTCCGGCGCACAATCGGCCGGTGGCGCGGAACCGCCCCGCGCCCCGCGAAAGCCTGGGTCTGGGCAGTGGGGCAGATCTTTATCGGTCGCTCTCGGATGGCCTCCAAGGTCACTCGTAATTTGAATTCAGCGCTATGACATCGCCGACTGCGTTTCTTCTTTTCGCTCATTCTAGGTCGCGCTTTCATTCTTAACGACGCTGTCCCAAATTTGGGTAGCACTCCGACCCGCCGGGTGAACCAACCGATTCCGCATATGCAGTCGAAAACCCTTCTTCTCGTTTTCGCGGCCATGCTCTTCACCGCGTCGCCTTCGCCCGGCCAGGATGTCGCCGCGATGAAGGCAGAACTCGCGCAGACGCCGGACGATTCCCGCCGGCTAGATCTGCTCATCAATCTCAGCAACGTCGTCGCCTCCACCGAACCGGCGGAGGCGGCGAAATTTGCGGACGAAGCCGTGCGCCTGGCGAAGGCGCGCGGAGACCGGTCCGCGCAGGGGCAGGCGCTGCTGAATGCCGCCGGTGCGAACTTCATGCTCGGCGACTACGATGCCGCGCAGGCCAATGCGGAGCGCGCGCGCACGCTCGCACGGCAGCTCGGCGACCGCGACACGGAGGCGGCCGCGGTGCTCAATCTCGGCACTATGCTAATGGCGCGGGCGGCCTGGACGGAAGCCATCGCGCGCTTCCAGGAAAGCCTCGCGCTGCTGGATGCAAAGGCCCACCCGGACATCGCAGCGAAGGCTTTCGCAAACATCAGCGGCTGCTGGCTCTATCGCGGCGATCTGAAGCAGGCGGAGGAAAACCAGCGGCACGCGCTCGCCCTGCGCCGGCAGGCGGACGACCGCGCGGGCGAGGCGGAGAGCCTGATGAATCTTGGCGTCATCACCTACAGCGAAGGCGACTTCGCTGGGGCGATTCAATTTTATACGGAGGCGCTGAGCCTCAGCGAATCGCTCGGCGAAAAACGTAATGTGGCCGCCGCCGCCAGCGGGCTCGCGACTGTGCTCGTGGACCAGCGCCGGCTGGATGACGCGGTGCGCTATCTCGATCAGGCCATCGCGATTTCACGCGAGACTTCCGACCGCTCGCGGCTCGGCTTCTGCCTCGCCTCGCTCAGCATCGTGAGGCAAAAACAGGAGCGCTATCCCGAGGCGATGCAGGCGGCCGAAGAAGCCGCCCGGCTCGGTGCGGAGCTGCAGGATCCGCGGCTGGAAGGCTTCGCGCGGGCCACTCTCGGAGACGCGTTGATGGATCAAGGCCGCACCGCCGAGGCGGTGGAGGCCTTGCGCGCGGCGATGCAGCCGCTCGAGAAGGCGGGCGATCGCAATCTGCTCGAGATGGCCCGTGTCCGGCTGGCCAAGGCGCTCCGGCTCGATGGCAAGCTCGACCAAGCGCTCAAGGAAACCGGGGAGGTCGTGGCCTTGGCGGAAAAATCCGGTAACAAGCGCACGCTCGTCGCGGCCCTGGATGAGCAGGCAAACATCCGCGAAGCCCTCGGCGACGCCGCCGGCGCCCTGCGCGATGCCCGGCACGCGCGGAAGCTGGACAGGGAACTGCTCGACGAGACGACCGCGAAGAAAATTGCCGACGCGCAGACCCGCTACGAGACGGAAAAGAAAGAGCGTCAGATCGAGGCCCTGGAAAAGGGACGGCAGCTCGAAGAGACGAAAAAGCGGCTCACCGCGGAGCGCAACGCCCGCCAGATCGAGGTGCTGGAAAAAGACCGGCGCCTCCAGCGGCAGGCGCGGAATTCCGCCATCGCGGGTGCGATCCTGCTGCTCGCGCTGGCCGTCGCCGCGCTGATGGCCTACCGGGTCAAACGCCAGTCGGGCATCGTGCTGGCGGACAAAAACGAACGTCTCGGCGAAGCGAATCGCCTCATCACGATCGAACGCGCGAAATCCGATTCCCTCCTGCTGAGCATCCTCCCCGCGAGCATCGCCACGCGGCTCAAGGAAAACGCCGGGACGATCGCCGACAGCCATCCACAGGCCACCGTCCTTTTCGGCGATCTCGTCGGCTTCACCGTCTATTCGCAGACCGTCTCGCCGGAGGAGCTGGTGCGAATGCTGGATCAGATTTTCACCCGGTTCGACAATCTCGCCCTCCGTCACGGCGTCGAAAAAATCAAGACCATCGGCGATTGTTACATGGTCGTCGCCGGACTGCCTGAACCCAGTCCGGTGCATTGTGAAGCCATCGCCCGGATGGCCCTGGAAATGCGCGATGAATTGCAGCGCTTCAACGCGGAGGAAGGTCTCGGAATCCAGATTCGCATCGGCTTTCACACCGGCCCGGTGGTCGCGGGCGTCATCGGCCGGCAGAAATTCAACTACGATCTCTGGGGCGACACTGTGAACACCGCCAGCCGGATGGAATCCTCCGGCGCGCCGGGCCGCGTGCATATTTCGGAGACCGTGGCGCGGCAGCTCGGAGCGGATTTCAAATGCGAGCCGCGGGGCGAAATCGAGGTGAAAGGAAAGGGCCGGCTGACGACATTTTTCCTCGAACGGGCGGACGTAATAACCGGCTCGCGGGATGCTTCCGCCGCGCCGCTTTCTGCGCTAGCGTAGGGTTCCACCAAAAGCGAACGGGAACGGGTAAACGGGTCGAGCGGGCGAACATGCATGTGCCGAAATATGAACGCTCGAACTTCCGATTGAACCAGCTTTCGAAGCTGGCATGCTTCGCGCCATGCGCGTGCCCCTCCTCGACCTGAGCGAGCAATACCGTGCGCTGGCGGAGCCGCTGCGCGCGGAGATCGAGGAAATTCTCGGGAACCAACGCTTCATTCTCGGACCTAAGGTCGAAGCCTTTGAGCGGGCGATGTGCGAATACTGCGCCGCACCGCATGCCATCGGGGTGTCGTCCGGGACGGATGCGTTTCTCGCCATTCTCATGGCTATGGGCATCGGGCCCGGCGACGCCATCATCACGACGTCTTACACTTTTTTCGCGACCGCAGGCTGCATCGCGCGCGTCGGTGCCACGCCGGTCTTCGTCGACATCGATCCGGTTACTTACAACATCGCGCCCGCCGCGATCGCGCGATATTTGGACGAACATTGCCAGCGCGGTGCGGATGGCCGTCTGGTGAATGACCAGGGACAAGTCATGCGCGCAATTGTGCCCGTGCATCTCTTCGGTCTGTGTTGCGAGATGGATGCGATTCTCAAGATCGCCCGCAAATACGAAATCCCTGTAATCGAGGATGCCGCCCAGGCGATCGGCGCCGAATACCCGCATGCCAACGGGACTAGCGGCCAAGCCGGTACGATAGGCGAATCCGGCTATTTCAGTTTCTACCCTTCCAAGAACCTCGGCGCGGCTGGCGATGCGGGTTTGATCGTATGCCGGGAAAAGGAATTCGCCGACCGGCTCCGCGTCTGCCGACAGCACGGGATGGAGGAGCGTTACTTCCACCACTTTGTCGGCGGCAATTTTCGCATCGATGAAATCCAGGCCGCGATCCTGAACGTGAAGCTGCCGTTTTTGAACGGTTGGTCGGCGGCCCGTCGCGCCGTCGCCGACAACTATCGCGCGGAGTTCACTCGCAGGGGCCTAACGACGCACCTGGAGTTACCTGCGGAGTCGTATCGCAAGAGCGGACTCGCGAATCACCATATCTATCACCAATACGTCATCCGCACGTCGCAGCGGGACGCGCTGCGCGAATACCTTACGCGGAAGCAGATCGGAAACGCGATTTACTATCCGCTCGGCTTGCATCAGCAGGATTGCTTCGCCTATCTCGGCTACCGCGAAGGCGATTTGCCCGAGACGGAACGCGCCACCCGCGAGACGCTAGCCCTGCCCATCTACCCGGAACTGCCCGCCGAGTCGCAGGCGTTCGTGGTGCAGACAATCGCTGAGTTTTTCGAGCGAACGAAAAACTAAGTTCGCGTTGCACCCGGCGTCCGATTGCCGCTGTCGTGCGCACAACCGAGCCCGTTCGATGAAGCCGCTACAGTTGGTCCAAATTACTTGCGACCCCATGCGCACGAGCCTATATCAACGCTCGCGCCGAACGGGTAGGTACCGAAGTGGCCAAACGGGGCGGACTGTAAATCCGCTGGCTTACGCCTTCAGTGGTTCGAATCCACTCCTGCCCACTTCCCCTCCGGCAAGTACACTTTCGACGGACAACCTCAAAGCGGGGCCAACCTCACCCGGCCCCGCGCCCTGCGATAACGAGATGGTTGCTCGTGGCGGCTCGGGCATGGAGGATTGGAGGATATTACCTCCGCGATTGCGGCTTGGAGCATACCGTGTTTTCCCAAATCCTCGCCGGCGTCCGCCGATGATCTACCGCACCTTCCCGCCGCCTCCGCAGTTGGCGCGGCACGTCGAGTGCCTGTGGTATCTGCACCAACGCACTAACACCGGTGCGCCGCCGGACCGCATCCTGCCCGACGGGTGCATGGAGCTGGTCTTCAACCTGCGCACGCCATTCCGCCAGGCTGACGCCGCCGGGCGTTTCGTTAGCCTGCCGCCCGCCATTCTCGTCGGGCAGCTTTCGCGCTTCGTGCTCCTGCAACCCGCCGCCGAAGTCGAGGTGCTCGCGGCGCGGTTCAAGCCGGCTGGCGCGCACGCGCTCTTCCAACTGGACCTTGACGAATTAACCGACCGCCATGTCGCGCTCGACCAACTCGACGGCGGTTGGCGCGAACTCGCCGCGCGCATCGACGATGCCAGCACGGCCGCCGCGCGTTTGCGCCTGCTCGAGGAAGAGTTGTTGCGCCGCCTTCCGCGTCCCAGCCCCACCGGCGCCCGGACGGCAGCTGCGCTCGAACTGCTGCATCTCGCTGAGACTCCGCCGCGGATCAAAGCGGTTGCCCGCGCGCTGGGGCTTTCGCCGCGGCACCTGGAGCGCACTTTTCGCCGCGAAGTCGGCCTCACTCCCAAGCACTACTCGCGCGTGCTGCGTTTCCGCCGGATGCTCGGCGTGCTCGATCGCGCCAATCCGAATTGGGCCGATCTCGCCGCGCGCGCCGGCTACAGCGACCAGCCGCATCTCGTGCGCGAGTTTCGCGAGTTTTCGGGCCTCGCGCCGCGCGCCTGCATGGCCGGGCAGACGCCTTTTGCCGCCGCGTTGCTTACCTGAGCCGACCGAGAGGTGCGGGCGGCGCGATGTCGGGTTTGTTCAATACCGCCGCGACCGCGACTGCTACCTTTGCGCCATGCCCTCGCTCTCCATCGCTCGCCTCGCCTCCGTTCTGCTCACCACCATCGCCCTCGCCACCGCTGCCGCAGAGACATCCGCGCCTAAAAGCGACTCGGTCGTACAACTCGCGTTTCTCACCGGCCATTGGCGGGGCACTGCCGCGGACGGACACGCGGCCGAGGAACTTGTCTCCGCCCCCGAAGGCGGCGTGATGTTGAGTGCCGGGCGCGAATTCGAAAACGGCAAGTGCGTCTTTTTCGACCTCGTGGTCTTCACCGAGAAAGCGGGCGTCCTGACACTGATTCCCCATCCGAACGGATTGCTGAGTCGGCACGTGTTTCCGAACACGAGCATCGATGCCGCGGCGAAACGCGCCGTGTTCGAAAACCCGGCGCACGACTTTCCGAAGAAGTTCGTCTATGAACTCGTCACTCCCGACCGGCTGCGCATCACTCTGACCGGTGAGATAAAGGGCAAACCGGCGGAGGATGTCTTCGAACTGAAACGCGTGCCCTAGCACTTAGCGGCGTCTCCGTGCCGATCCAGCGCGGCTCGTCCCGCGGCTCGCCGGTAAAAAAAAAGCGGCCGCCGAAGCGACCGCTTTAATTGTTGAGTTTGTTTGCGCGTTAACGTCCGCGGCCACCGCTGCGTCCGCCGCCATCGCGACGACCGCCACCACCGCCGCCGCCGCCGTAACCGCCGCCGCCACCACCGTAGCCGCCGCCGCCACCGCCGCCGCCATAACCGCCGCCGCCACCGCCACGGCCTCCGCCGCCACCACCGTAGCCACCGCCTCCACCAGGAGGACGTGCTTCGCGCGGGCGCGCTTCATTCACCGTCAACGGCCGGCCTTCCACCGTTTTCCCGTTGAACTCGGTGATGGCTTTCTGCGCGTCTGCATCGGTCGTCATGGTGACGAAAGCGAAGCCGCGCGATTTGCCGGTAAACTTATCCTGCATCAGCGTGACCTCTTGCACGGGGCCCGCTTGAGCGAAAAGATCTTGAAGATCGGTTTCGGTCGTGTTGAAGGAAAGATTTCCTACGTATAATTTAGTTCCCATCTGAGTTTACTGTGGAAAACGCCGCACCGGTCACTGTTCCCGCTTATCGGATTTCAAATCGCCACTGATAACTCAACTGACAATCCACCAACTTCCCGAGCTGCCGTTTTCTTCGGCGTGAGTACTAGGGCTTTCCACGTGCAAAAGCAAATGGAATTGGGGAGGGTCGAGCCCTAGAGAAATGCCTGACTCTCAGCTTTCTAATTCAGGCCCCGGAAAAGCCCGGGTCGCCATTGTCGCAGCCGGTGTCATCAGTCCGCTCGGCGCGGGTTTGGCGGAGACAATCGACTCGCTCCGCGTCGGACGTGATTGCGTGACGCCGGTGGAGCGTTTCTCAACTGAACACACGCGTTGCAAAACCGCCGGGCAGATCTCCGATGGGCAATTGGAACGCGCCGGGTCCACCCGTCGCGCGCGTCGGCTCCATCGCGTCGCGCGGATGACGATTGCTGCTTTGGAAGAGGCGCTCGCGCAAGCTCCTGGCTTCGCTCCCGAACTCACGGTGGTCGGCACCACCAGCGGCGGCATGACGTTTGGCGAAGAATACTATCGCTCGCTTCACGGCCGCAGTTCTCTTCGCCGCGCGCCTTCGCTGATCGCGAACTATACTCCGCAAAAACCAATCATGGACGCGCAGGAAGCGCTCGGGGTCTCCGCGCCCTGCCAGGTCATCGCCAATGCCTGCGCCTCCGGCACCAATGCGATCGGACACGCCTTCGATTGCATCCGCTCCGGTCGCTACCAACGCATTCTCACCGGCGGCTACGACGCCATTTCCGAACTGGTCTTTGTTGGCTTCGATTCTCTCCAGGCTTCAACGCCAGAAAAATGCCGCCCCTTTGATCGCGCGCGAACCGGTATGGTCCTCGGCGAGGGCGCCGCGTTTCTCGCCTTGGAAAACTTCGAGGCCGCGAAGGCGCGCGGCGCGGAAATCCTTGGCGAAGTGGTCGGCTACGGAATCTCCACCGACAACCACCACCTGACGCAGCCGAATCCTTCCGGCAGCGGCGCCCGGCAGGCGATGCAAAAAGCGCTCGAAAGCGCGGGCCTCTCCGCGAGCGAGATCGACTACATTAACGCGCACGGCACCGCCACGCCGTTTAACGACGCCGCCGAGGGTAAAGCCATTGTCGAATTGTTTGACCGCGTTCCCGTCAGTTCCAGCAAGGGCATGATGGGCCACTCGTTAGGTGCGGCGGGCGCGATCGAAGCGGTCATCAGCCTCCTCGCCCTGCGTGAACAATTGCTGCCGCCGAACATTAATTTCCGCGAGACGGATGAGTCGTTAGACTTGAACATCGTGAGCAACGAAAGCGGATCCGCCAAAATCCGCACCGTCCTTTCGAATTCATTCGGCTTCGGCGGCACGAACGCCTCCATCATCCTACGACATGCGTAATTCCAACCCACGTGGCAGCGAGCAATGGAGCCGGCCCGCCCCCAGGCCGAAGTTTGACGCTGGAAAATATCAGCCTTCGGCGCGAGGGCGCGCCGGCTCCAACGCATGAGCCTGCGCATTTCGGGCATGGGCTGGGTCACGCCGCTGGGCAGCGGTGTGACGGCTGTTTGGGAACGCCTCCTCGCGGGACAGGAAGCGCACACCGAACCGGTTTTAAGCGCACTGGACGCGCGCGATTACTCCGCCTTCCGTGTCCCCGCCGAAGCACTCACGACCGCGCCAGCGCATCCGCGGCTTCGCCGTTCCAGCGCTATTTCCCGCTTCGCCGTCGTCGCGGGCTTGGGCGCGTTGGACGACGCGCAGGTGAAGCTGGATGCCAACTCTGCCGAACGAACCGCGATCATCTTCGCCATTTCAAACGGCGGCGTCGTTTATACAAAACGCTTCTATCACGAGGTCGTTGAAACAGGCGCGCAAGCCGCGAGCCCTCTCCTTTTTCCCGAAACGGTTTTCAACGCGCCGGCCAGCCATCTGGCCGCGATTCTCGGAATCACCGGAGCGAGCTACACGCTCGTAGGCGACGGAGCCGTAGGACTTCTCGCGCTAAAAATGGCGGAAGATCTGATGCAAAACGAGGCGCTTGATCGTTGCCTGGTCGTTGGCGCTGAAGAAGCCGATTGGTTACTCTGCGATGCCTTCCACCGCTGGCGTCTTCTGCGCGATGCGCCGCCAATCGAAGTATTTTCCACGCGCGCACGCGGCCTCGTTGTGAGCGAGGGCGCGGGCGCGGTTGTGGTCGATCGCACCGGATCGACCGCGATCGAGCCAATCGACGCCGGCAGCAATTTTAGCCGACAAAGCGAAGCTGCCGCCTGCGTGAGCGAAACATTCCGCCGCCTCGGAGCCACCGATAGCGATCTCGTCATCGCCAGCGCCAACGGCACGTTCGTTGATCGCGCGGAAAGCGCCGCCATTCTCGCGCACTGTCCCGACGCGAAAGTTTACGCGCCAAAGGCCGCGCTCGGCGAAGGCGTGGGCGCGGGAGGTCTGTGGCAAGTCATTTGTGCGGCGCAAGCCTTGCGCACCAAACAACTGCCGCCAATTCCACATCTCGAAAAGGCTCACCAGCTACACTTAAATGACCGCGCGCAGGACGATCTCAAAGTCGATCGCGTGCTCGTTTCCACGTGCGGACTCAGCCAGCAGGTGGCCGGACTCACGCTCCGGCGGCCGTAAAAAGTTCAGGCTAGCGCGGCGTCGCGTCGCCACCCTTCCGCGCTACAGCTTCGATTTTCCAAGCAGTCTGCATGTGCTCAAAAGCCTCATCGAAGCGCCCCAAACTATTCAGCGCACTGGATAAGTTTCGGTGCGCGAGGGCGTAGTCGGGCTCTATCTCGATCGCCTTTTCGTACTGCACGGCAGCATCCTGCAGGCGGCCTTTTTCCAGAAGCGTGTTCCCCAGATTCAGGCGCGCGGCAGCGTCGTCCGGCTTGATCTCAACCGCCTGTCGATATTGCTCCATCGCTTCGTCGATTTGGCGAACGGCCAGCATGGTATTCCCGAGATTGTAATGCGCTTCCGCGTTTTGTGGATCGAGCTGGACCGCCTTCTCAAAAAATGCGCGGGCGTCTGCGTCTTTCCCGAGCGCCGAGAGAATTTTCCCGGCCTCTGTTTGCACGACGGCGCTCTTCGGATCCGTCGCCGAGAGCCGCTTCGCCTGCTGACTCGCCTCGTCCAAGCGGCCGACCTGAAAATATGCGGCCGACAGGCGACCATACGGTTTGCTCGCGGTGGGCTGAAGCTCGATCGCGGCCTCCAGTTGCTCGAACGCATCCTCCGGCCGGCCGGCCCGAAGCAACGTTTCGCCTAACAATTGCCGCGCCGCCGCCATTCGAGGATCGATCCTGATCGCCCGCTCCAATTGCTCGAGCGCCGCCGGGACTTCACCCGCCCGCAAAAGCAGAATGGCGAAGTTATATCTGGCCGCCGCAAATTCGGGGATGAGCTGCAAAGCGCGCTCGTAGTGCCCTCGCGCTTCTTCCATTCGCCCCTCGCGAAAGAGCGCGTTTCCCAGATTGTAATGGGCTTCCGCGTAATTCGGATCCAAGCGCAACGCTTCCTCGAAATGCTGAATCGCTTCATCGGGGCGGCCGCTGTGGAGTAGATGAATGGCCAGATTGTTCTGAGCCATCCAACTGGCGGGATTCACCGCAATCGTCGCGCGCCAGAGCGTCTCTTCGTCTTGGTAGATCGCACTTTGCTGCCACGTCTTGTAACCAAGCGGCAAGAGGACTGCCGCACAGATTATCGGTAACATAAACCGCCGCACACGACCCATTCGATCCACTCCGGCCGTGATCGCCGCCGCCGCGAGCGCGAACGGTCCGATGCTGGCCAGATATTGGTAATGATCCGCCACAAACGTGTAGCGGAACGTGTAGAGCATGATGAAACCCAGAACTGGCGCGAGCGTGGCCGCAAAAAAAACAGCAGCCACCTCTGGTCCGCGACCGATCCATCGCCGCATCGCCCAAATTGCCAGCGCCAGCAGCACACAGGCGCCGAGCCACAAATAGTCAGACGCCTGCGCGCCGGAAATCGCCCAACGCGGATAACTAAACGACAGGTCGAGCGGCCAAATTAGTTTGCCAAGATAGAACCAGAACGCGCGCGCGGCGACCAAGACACGCTCCACCATTCCAAGCGAGAAAATCTGCCCCTGCGTCCCTTGATGAAAACGCTCCCACCAGATGGTGAGCGAGCCGGCGCCGATCCCGAGGACAACGAACGGCACCACCTGCGCCCAGCGGATTGATCGAATCGATCCGCGCTTTAGCCAAAGCATCAAAAGTAGCGCGGCGGGGATGGTGCAGGCCGTGGTCTTGCTCGCCAAAGCCAGGACATAGCAAAACAGCGCGAGCGCATAATATTTCCAATCACCCTGCTTTCGTCCGGCCACGAATTTCCGCCAGACCAGGAGCGTGAGCAGAAAGAAGAGGCCCATCAGCACATTCTTCCGCTCGCTAATCCAGGCGACGGACTCGACCTGCACCGGATGCAGTCCGAAGAACGCGGCGCCCAGCCACGCGCCGGGGATTCGCAACAACGCGAGTAGGCGCCAGAGCAACAGCGCATTCGCCACGTGCAGCGCGAGGTTCACCCAATGATATCCTACCGGGTTCAAGCCCCAGAGCGCATGCTCGATGCGAAGTGTCGTGTAGGTCAGCGGGAAATATTGCGAAGGCGAATCGAACGAAAACCAGATCCGCTTCAAACCATCGGGCGCGGTCAACAACTGGTTCGCGGTCACGTACTGATCGTCGTCCCAGATGTAGCCTGCGTGCCAGACGGGCTGGTAGGCCACCAGCACACCGGCTATCAACAGAATTCCCAAGAGAAGCGTCTGCCAAAGAGCGGGCCGAGCCGCCACGGGCTGCGCGCCCGCTATTTTTCCGGATTCGTTAGGCGAATCTTCACCTGCGTTTTCCTGAGTATTTTCGAGAGTCATCGAACTGTGATTGCACCGGAGCGTCCGGTCCTCGATTCTGTATTCCAGACTCCGGGCAAATGAAAGACGACAAAGACAATATCCAGCTCAGCGCGGTGGAAGATCACGATGGCATCCTGACCATCCGCGGCGGTGGCGCGCGTCGAGACTGGAACGGCATCCATTACAAACAAGGGATGTCGGCTAAAAATGTGGGTACGACCAGGCTCTCCGCCAACATCGCCACCATCCCGCCGGGCGGAGTCGCCTACGCCCACATCCACGTCGGTTTCGAGCTCATCCTCTACATCCTCGAAGGCCGCGTCCGCCACGAATTCGGCGACGGCTGCAAGCGCGTCTTGGAAAACGAGGCGGGCGATTTCATCTACATCAAGCCCGGCGTGCCCCACGAAGTCTTCAATATGAGCGACTCGGAACCCGTCGTCGCCTTCGTCGCACGCTCTTCCGCCGAAGAGTGGGACAACATCGTCCCCTACGATCGCGCCCAAAAATAGCCGACAGGCTCGCGAATCGAATCGTTCGCAGCTCTCAACGCGAGAGTTCCCCTCCCCTTTTGCTCTTTGCATCACCTCGCTGCTCCGGTAGCTTCGGCGACCGCGATGCGTAGGCTGGCGATCCTCATTTTTGCAATGTTTTCCGGCGCCGCATTTGCGCAGACGGCGGAGAATCCGTCCCTGCAAGGGCAGCCGGTTGAGATTACCTCCAGCGGTGGGACCACTTACGACAACGGACTCGCGGTCGCGCGGGACAACGTCGCCATCCACGTGGGCGACACAGACATCTACGCGGACGAGGCGCAGTACAACACCAGCACGCATGAAATCCATCTGGAAGGAAACGTGCGCATTTATCGCGGCCTCGAGTTTTACGTGGGCCAGCGCGCCACCTACAACACCGAGACCAAGGCCGTGAAAGCCGACCAACTGCGGACGATCGACGCGCCTTTCCTGGTCAGCGGAGAACACATTACAACCGTGGCCGATCACACCCGACTGGTGCAGACGGCCGCCTTCACCACGCACGATTCCGCAGAGCCGGACTACCAGATCCGCGCGACGACGGTTCGCATTTACGAAAACGACCGCGTCATTCTCAAGAACGCCACGGTCTACGTGGGGCACGTGCCGATTTTCTACTGGCCCTATCTTTACCAATCGCTCGATGACGATTCTTCCAGCTTCGTCGTGTCCCCTGCCTACCTGAGTTCGTGGGGTGCATCACTTCTAGGCCACGTGAGGTTTCCGCTGACAAAGAACGCCCAAGCCACCTTGCGCCTCGACTATCGCGCGCGACGCGGCCCTGCGATCGGCTTCGCGCCCGACATCAACTACGGGAAAAACAACACGAGCTACGCCAGGATTCGCACCTACTTTGCGCTCGATCAAAATCCGACGATCAATCGCACTTCGCTCCCTCGCGGCAGCATCCCAGAGCGACGCTACAAGGTCGCGCTAGAAGATCGCACCTACTTCACAGAGAGCATCTCCGGCTTCGCTAAGCTCTCGAAATTGAGTGACGCCTTCGTCCTCCAGGATTTCTTCGAGGGCGAATTCCGCCTCGATCCACAGCCGGACAACATCGTCGCGCTGAACAAGTATCATCCTCTCTACAGCCTCACGGCCTACACCCGTTTCCAGATGAACAACTTCTACGACGTGACCGAACGTCTCCCAGAAGTGGCCCTCGATGTGGCACGTCAGCCTGTTTTCGGCACGCCGGTTTTCTACGAAAGCGAAACCACCGCGGGCTTCTTGCGTCGCAACTTCGCGAAGAATTCCTTCTTCCAGGATTACGAGACGTTTCGCTTCGATTCCTTCCACCAGTTCCTTTATCCGAACACGTATTTCGGCTGGCTCTCCATCGTCCCGCGGGTTGGCTTTCGCGCCACCTACTACGACGAAACGCGCGACCTGACGGGCGTCCCGATCCCGCCGAACTCAGATGATCTCATTCCGGATTTCTTGATCCCTCCGCCAAATGCCCTGGCTCCATTGGTTCCGGGAGGCGATCGCTTGCGCACTGTCGTGAACGCCGGATTTGAAGCTTCGTTCAAAGTTTCGCGCACGTGGGAATCCGCACAGAGCCGCACTCTTGGACTGGATGGCCTGCGCCACATCATCCAGCCGTTCACGAATTTCTCCTACGTCACGGGCAATAACCTCAACCCGGCGGAACTGCTCCAGTTCGATCGCTATATTCCTTCGACCCAACTACGCCCGATCGACTTTCCGCAGTTCACCTCCATCGATTCGCTCGATAACTGGTCGATCTTGCGCTTGGGGATACGCAATCGTCTTCAGACCAGGCGCGACGATCTCACGATTAACTGGATGGAGTTGGAAACCTATTTCGATGTCAATATCGACAACCCCTACGACAAGTCGGACACCTCGAATCTCTACAACAACATCCGCTTTAATCCTTTGCCGTGGGCCAGCTTGGGAATCGGTTCGCAAATTCCGCTTTTTAGTCAGGGTTTCACCGAGATAAATACCGATGTGCGTTTCCAGCCTGCACCTGGGCTGCAACTGGCCTTCGGTCATCGTTTTCTAAACGAGAATCCGTTCTTTGTGAACAGCAGTCTCTACTCCGCCGCGGCTTACTATCGTGTGAACGATCACTGGGCGGCAGGTTTCTCCGGACGATTCGAAGCATCCACGGGCTTTGTCGAAGAGCAGCGCTACACTGTCTATCGCGATCTCTCGAGTTGGGTCGCTTCGTTAGGCGCGGTCGTGCGCAACAACGGCGGGATCAAAGAATACGGCTTCCTTTTAACCTTTACGCTCAAGGCGCTGCCAAAGTTAAGCTTCGATCTGAACTATGATCCCGGCGCCGCGCAAGGCGAAGGCCAGAACGGCTTGGTCCCGCTGCCTTAACGCGCACATCGCGATTGCATTTGCCGGGTTTTGCCCGTTCCTTTCCGCTCCGCGTCCGGTTCGCCTGACGCGAACGTTTTTTATGGATCTCTCCATCATCGGCTCAGGATATGTCGGCCTTGTGACCGGGGCATGTTTTGCGGACGTCGGCCACCACGTCATTTGCGTGGATAACGACCCGCGGAAAATCGAGGCGCTCCAGGCGGGCAAGATTCCCATCTACGAACCGGGCCTCGAAGAAGTCATCCATCGCAACGTGGCGGCAAAACGTCTTCGTTTTACCGGCAGCATTCAGGACGGCGTGGAAAATTCGCAAGTCGTCTTCATTGCCGTGCCCACACCGCAGGGCGCCGATGGCCAGGTCGATCTCAGCTTTATCGAAAAGGTCGCACGCGAAATCGCGGGCGTGCTCACCGGTTATCGCGTCATCGTCGATAAGAGCACAGTGCCGGTGAAGACCGGCGAGAAAGTGGCGGAATCAATCAAGCGCTACAATAAGCACGGCGCCAAATTCGATGTCGTCAGCAATCCGGAATTTCTGCGCGAGGGCTGCGCCATAGCGGACCTGATGAAGCCGGACCGCATTGTCATCGGCGCGCAAAGCGAACAGGCCATCGATCTGATGAAGAAGATCTATGAGCCATTCATGGCACCTATTCTCGTCACCGATATCAACAGCGCGGAGCTGATCAAACACGCCGCCAACTCCTTCCTCGCGCTCAAGATTTCCTACATCAACGCCGTGGCCGCGATCTGCGAAGCGAGCGGCGCCGATGTGGAAAAAGTCGCGGACGGGATCGGCATGGATCGCCGGATCGGCCGGAATTTCCTGAACGCTGGAATCGGGTACGGCGGTTCCTGTTTCCCGAAAGATATCGCAGCGTTCATCAAGATCAGCGAACAGCTCGGCGTGCCTTTCGATCTGCTGAAGGAAGTACAACGAATCAACGCTTCACAAAAGGACCGCTTCCTCACCGCGATTCGTGAAAAGCTCTGGGTTTTCCGCGAAAAGAAGATCGCGGTTTGGGGTCTCACTTTTAAGCCCGATACCGACGACATTCGCTCCTCGGTCGCGATCGATCTCGTCGCCGACATGTTAAAAGAAGGCGCGCAGGTGAGCGTCTATGACCCGAAGGGCATGGAGAAAGCGCGGGAAGTGAAAGAGATCGCGGGCGCAACGTTTGCGGAGTCTGCGCTGGCGACGGTGGAAGGCGCGGAAGCATTGATCGTCGCGACCGAATGGGCGGAATTTGGAAACGTCGATCTCGCGCTCGTGAAATCGAAGATGCTCACGCCGCTCATCTTCGACGGGCGGAATCTTTTCGACCCGGCAACGATGGCGACCTTCGGCTTCGATTACCATTCGATCGGACGTCACCGCGTCGCTGCGCATTAGGCAGCCAGCTGCAGCCTGCTGCTCTGAGATGAACGCTCGCGCTCTTGCTCTCGCGGCGCTGATGGAATGGCGCACGGGACGCCGTTTTGCCGACTCGATTCTGCAGGAACGCCTCGACGGAAGCGGTCTGAGCGGCCCCGATCGCGCGTTCGCCAATGAGCTTTTCTACGGCGTTCTGCGAAATCTGACGCTGCTCGATTTTTGGACCGGCCGGCTGCGCGCAGCGCCGGTGGAGGATGTCTCGCGCGATCTCTTACGACTCGGGCTCTATCAACTCTTTTTCCTCCGTACGCCGGGACATGCCGCGATCTTCGAGACGGTGGCCCTCGCATCGGCGCGCCGGCGTCCGCTGATTAACGGAATTCTCCGGACAGCCCAGCGCCGCTTCACCGAACTCGAAGCCGCTGCCCAAACCGCGCCGCTTACGACGCGCGAATCGCATCCCGCATTTTTGCTCGAACGTTGGCAGAGCGCTTTCGGCGCCGAGGCGACCGCCGCTCTTTGTCGATGGAACAACACTCCTGCTCCGGTTTATGCGCGAATCAATCTACTCAAGACTTCGACGGAGAAGTTCCTCAGCGAGAACGTTTCCAGCGAGCTCCTGGCGAATAGCGGAACTTTTGTGAGACTTGGGCCGATTCCGCTCGACGCTGTCGCGCGCGGCGAGTGCTACATCCAGGATCCCAGCACACGGATCGCCTGCGAATTGCTCAACCCGCAGGCGGGCGAAGACGTACTCGATGCCTGCGCCGCTCCTGGCGGAAAGACGGCCTTGCTGGCCGAGATGATGGGTAATTGCGGGCGCCTGATCGCGTGCGATCGCGATACCTCCCGCGTCGAAACGCTATGCGGAAACCTCGACCGGCTCGGCGTCACGGTAGCGTCGACGATTCGGCATGAGTGGCAGCTCGGCACTCCGCTGCCCGAAGGAATTCCCGCGGTATTCGATCGCATTCTGGTCGACGTGCCCTGCACCAACACTGGCGTAATGCGGCGGCGCGTTGACGTGCGCTGGCGTTTGCAGCCGGAAGATTTCGCGCGCATGGCGAATCAGCAACTCGGGATTCTGCGTGGCGTCGTTCCAATGTTGAAACCGGGCGGCTCACTCGTTTACAGCACCTGCAGCATCGAAGAAGAAGAGAACGAGAAAGTCGTGCAAAGCGCCCTGCGGGAGTTCCCATTCCTCGAACTCGAAGAGCAAAGAGCGGCGCTGTCATTTCGCGATCATTTCGATGGCGCTTTCGCGGCGAGACTTCGCAGAGAGAACTAGGGCCGTGGCCCGCGGCGTGCCTTAACAAGGAGGGGCGATTTCCAAATCGCCCTGCGGCTGACAAGCCGCCGCTCCCTACAGGGTTGCATCCGGCAGAGCCGGTGGAATCATTCCCGTCTATGCAAGACGCCCGGTTCGATACGCTCGCGCAACTCCTCGTCGGATATTCCACGCAACTGAAGCGCAATGAAAACGTCCTCATCGAAGCCTTCGACGTGCCCGATGAAATGACGATCGCGCTGGTGCGCGCGGCCCGGCGAGTCGGCGCGACGGCGTTCACGCAGATCCAACACGGCCGCGTCAGCCGCGAGCTGGCGATGGAAGCGACGGAACGGCAACTCAACGTCGCCGCCGCGCACGAACTCGCGCGGATGAAAAAAATGGATGCCTACATCGGCCTGCGCGGGAGCAACAACATCACCGAACTCTCGGACGTGCCCGCGCAGCAAATGAAGATGGTCGCGAAAAAAATGCGCCCAGTGCAGGACCATCGCGTGAAGAAGACCAAGTGGGTCGTCTTACGCTGGCCGACGCCTTCCATGGCGCAACAGGCCGGGATGAGCACGGAAGCGTTTGAAGATTTTTACTTCGATGTCTGCACACTCGATTACCGCAAGCTGCAGCCCGGGATGAAGGCGCTGAAAGCGCTCATGGACAAAACAGATCGCGTCGAGATCAAGGGACCCGGAACCGATCTACGTTTCAGCATCAAAGGAATCGGCGCCGTGATCTGCGGTGGCGATCGCAATATTCCTGATGGCGAAGTCTTCAGTTGCCCGATGCGTGACTCAGTGGAGGGCCACGTCACCTTCAATGCGCCCACCATCTACCAAAGCATCGGCTTCGACGGCGTGCGCCTGGACTTCCGCGAGGGCAAGATCGTCGAAGCGGTCTCGAACCAAACGGAAAAGCTGAACAAGATTCTCGATTCCGATCCAGGCGCGCGTTTCATCGGCGAGTTCTCGCTCGCGTTTAATCCCTACATTCTGCACCCGATGCGCGACATCCTCTTCGACGAAAAGATTGCCGGCTCGTTCCACTTCACTCCTGGCCAGGCCTACGAAGAAGCGGATAACGGGAATCGTAGCCAGGTCCACTGGGACATGGTGAATATCCAGCGTTCCGATTACGGCGGCGGCGAGATTTACTTCGACGGCAAACTGATCCGCCGTGATGGCAATTTTGTTCCGAAGAATCTCCAGTCGTTAAACCAAAGCGCTTTCAAGAAGCGCTAGAAAAGACGCGAAGACAGCCGGAAGTACGCAAGGCCATCTCGCGCGTCACGTGGGAGCTGTAGCGACGAATCCACCAATGCGGGATCGCCGTAAACCCGCGCGCGACGCTGATCGACCCGGCTTCCCGCGCGCTCGGCAACGCCGTACAGAGCGCGTGATCAGAAAGTAAATGGTTCCTCCTCAGAACCAGTGGCTAAAGGAAAATTGACGAAGTTCCGAAACGATGACTAAGCCGGACCGATGCCGTTAGAAAGACGGAGCGCGGATTGATCGTAGCGGCGACGCCCTCGTCGCCGGAAGTGATGGCGGCGCTCTCGGCCGCATTTCGAGGGCGCACCAAATGGTGAGGGCAGAAAATCGCGGCGAGGGCGCCGCGAACACCTCCGGCGACGAGGCGCCGCCGCTACGAAAGCGGCCATTTCTTGCGCCCCACAACTTCACCATTCCGGCTCAGGCGACGCTGCGACGTTTAGCGAAAAGCGGCTTTGCGGTTCTTTCGAGCTCCGGCTTGGGGAATGTTTACGGCACGCCAAACAGATACGCACGCCGCCCAGGCCGGGTTGCAAACCCGGCCTCCATTCCGCTTTCGTCGTTTCAATGCGTGACCACTGAAACTGAGAAGGAATCAAGCACATTCCATTCTCCCTATGCCGGAAGGGTCCGGGATAGGGCCGTCCGGCCCGAAAGTCGGACGACGCCCCCCACAGAACCGGACGAGCGCGATTAACGCATCCGGTTCCTCAAGTTGCGGGTTCGTTCACATTCGGGAGTGGATGACTCGCGCCGGGGTTAATGG
>JBBSPM010000045.1:0-38404 GCA_038258815.1 Chthoniobacterales bacterium | reverse complement strand
GGCGCGGGGACGCGCACGCACTCCAAAGCAGCCTGCGGCTGCAAAACGAGGTGGACGTCGCACATTTCGCGCGCAGCGCTTTGGAGTGCGGCGCGTCCCCGCGCCGCTTTCCTCACGCGCGTTACATCTCCTCGCGCCCTACCGGGTAAAGCTTCCACCGTTCATCCCTGAACGGCGTCTTCTCATAAAACCAACGCAACCGCGCTTTTGCCGAAGCGCGAAACTCCTCATCCGTCGCCAACTTTTCGCGGAACTCCTCCGCCAATTTCGGATCGGCGGCCATCATGCGTTCCGCCATCGGCTCGATCACGTAGCCTTCGATGTATTCCGTTTCCTGCAGCACTTCATCGAAGAATCCCCATTGGAAAAACGAGTCTGGCGACGCTGGCTCCAGCAGGATGGCCACGAGATCGCCCAGCGGCTGATCGGTGGAAACGCGCACCGCGCCGGCCGCAAAATGTTCCTTCCGCTTTTCGGACGAAGTCTTCGCCGTCAGCCGCATGCGACCTTCGAACGGCTCCGCCTCGAATTTCACTTCCGAAAGGCGATACATCGTCACGTCCATATCGCGCGGCTCGCTCATGCGTTCGAGCTGAATTCCGTGCGCTTCCAAGCGCGCGATCACATCCGACCACGCCGGCGGTATCCAATAAGCCTTCGGCCGCGCTACCGAAGTCGCGACGCGATTCTGCCGCTGGAATGGAACCGTCGCGGTCGCGGGCTTGCCGCTGTATTCCATCCGCACGCCGCCAGAAATTGCTGACGGCACAGCGCGCGCCTCGATTCCCTGATACTCGATCTTCTCCACTGGTGCCTTCGGATCGAGATCCCAACTGAAAGGAATGACCGGATTCCGTCGCTTGAGATCCGCCGTGATCGCCTCGCGCAAAGCGCCCCCTTGTTTAGCCGACACACGCAGGGCGGCTTCCAAATACACATAAGTCCCGAGAACCCGTTGCGCGTACGGCTTCAACGAATGTGTCTCCAGCAATACCGTCGGCAAATGCCGCACATCGCCGTAGCCGTTCGAGTAACGCGGATCAGCGATCCAGCCTTTGATCCCCTTCCTCCAATCGAGCGGATCCACCCAGTTCGGCACATCGACGGGACCGGGAATATGTCCTGCCGCCGCCAGATCCTTCGTCACTGCCGGCGCGAATGTTTTCGCCAGCCAATCCGAAATCGCCGGCGAATGACCGCTCCCCACGTTGCCGCCAAACGTGATGTCGTATTGATAATCGACGCCGTCCGTCACGTGCAGATCGAGATAAAGATCGGGCGACCACGCACTGAGCGCGCCCAGCATCGCGCGCATCTCCGGCGTATCAGCTTTCGCATAATCCCGATTCAAATTCAGATTCCGCGACGTGGTCCGCCAGCCCATCTCCTCCGGCCCGCGCTGATTCACCCGGCCGAAACGCGAACTGCGTTCATGCCCATCGACATTGAAGATCGGCACGAAAAGAAAGTTCGCGCCGTCGAGCAGCTCGCGCTTCGTCCCGCGCACTGTCATGTCGCGCAGCAACATCAGCCCCGCGTCTTTGCCATCGATCTCGCCGGAGTGAATGCCCGCCTGCGCGAACACAGTCGGCTTCCCGCCGGCGCGCAACGCTTCCGCCGTGAACGCCTTCTCATGCGTCGCCACCACCAGCCAGATGTCGCGACCTTCGGGCGATTTCCCTAACGAGAGCATTTTTAGCTGCTCCGGTGCGGCCGCGACCAATTTCTGCAACCACGCCACCGTCTCATCGTAGCTCGGCGTGGTCCGCAGATCGGACTTCTCCGACGGCGTGATCCAAGGATCTTCTTTCGCCACCATCAACGCGCGGCTCTTACCCTCCCACGGAACGAGCGGCGGCAGAATCGCCTCGCTCGCCGCGGCCGAAAACTTCGCGGGCGATGGGGATTGCGCGAACGCCGGGGCGATAAACGCAAGCCAAACGAGAAATGCGCGAAAGATCATCCGGCTCTTGTAAATCGTGAACGTCACCGCGAGTCAATCCCGCGCTGATCGCGGAGCTCCGGGGAACGCACGCTGAGAAAGGTGGAGGCGACTCCGCGATTGTTCTCGGACGCTGTTTGCCTTTGCGATCCTGCGGCCCTGTGGGACTTGCGAGAGTGACTGTCGCGAAACGAGCGGTCAACTCCGTCAAGATTCGCCCTCACCCGTCCCAAAGGACGTTGCTACAGCCTAACGAACGCCATTTCTAGTTTCTCGCCACGAGCGGACCATCCGTCTCGCTGCGTTCCGCATAATGCCCGGCGAACTCCATACTGCAGATCGTCCGATATTGCGCATGGCTTCCCATCGCAGCACCGGCGTAATTGAAAGCAGGGTTGAAAATATTCGCGCGGTGTTTCCGCGACGGAAGGCCGTCATCGATGATCAACGCCAGCACGATCTCGCGCGCATTCGAGCGACCGCAGGAAAGATTTTCACCCCACCGTCCGAACCAACGGCCATAGCGATTGAGACGATCGCCTGTCGAGCTACCGCCCCGGCCGCGATGGCTCATCCCGCCGCCAGCTTGTTCCGCGCAATGATCGACTGCCGCGCGCGACATTCCCGGCGACATCAGGAGCGACTGCAGCGGCGCGTTATTGCGCAGGAAGCGGATCGCTTCTTCCAAGGCACGCATGCCTTCCTTGCCACGGAAACTTCCGCGCCGTTCTTCCAGGTAAGCGGCATATTGCGCTGGCTGTTGCCGCGCGCGATTCATCTCTCGAACCACGTCACCAGCAGGCGCGGCCTGCGCATTTGCCGAAGAAGCCAGTGCGACTGATACAGAAGCCAATGCCAGCCAGAGGAGTGCGCGTGCTTTCATTATGGTATTTATAAGCACAAGCGATGCCATGGAGCTGGCCCGCCCTCGGGCCGAAGATTGGTTCTTCCACACCGCCAGCGCCATTTCTGCGTCGTCGGTCACCCCCGTCCGGCCCGGGGGCGGGCCGGCTCCATTCGGAGACGAAGACGGCGTCCCAATTAGAAGACCACCGGGTAGAACCAGCAGTTGACACTCTCTGGCCTCGCTCGTAATTTCCCGACCCTTTCCGCTCCATGAAGACGTTTTCCGCAAAAGCCAACGAGGTCCCGCGCAAGTGGTGGATCATTGACGCCAACAATCAGGTGCTCGGCCGTGTCGCCGTAAAAGCCGCCAATCTCCTTCGCGGGAAAGAGAAGGCCATCTACACGAATCACGTCGATACCGGTGATTTCGTGGTCGTGATCAACGCCGAGAAAGTGCGTCTGAGTGGCAAAAAGGAAGAGCAGAAAACTTACATGAGCTATTCCGGTTTCATCGGCGGCCACAAATCGGAAAACGCCCGCGCCCGTCGTGAGCGTCACCCCGAGTTGATGGTCGAACGCGCCATCCGCGGGATGATTCCGCATAATAAATTAGGCCGCGCCGTTTACCGCAAACTAAAGGTCTACAAGGGTGACCTCCACCCGCACACCGCGCAGCAACCCGCCGCGGTCACATTGGCCTAAACCGCCGCAGTCTCTCTTCTTCTCATGGCAACTACCGAGGAATTCATCGCCACTGGACGCCGCAAGACTTCGGTCGCGCGCATCCGCATGACCGCTGGCAACGGCAAAATCGACGTCAACGGCAAGACGTTTGAAGAATATTTCCCCACCATCCCGCTGCAGAACACGGTCCTCCAACCGTTGCAGACGGTGAAGCTGACTAATTCCTACGATCTCTCTATTAACGCCACCGGCGGTGGCGCCACCGGCCAGGCTGGCGCGGCGAGGCTCGCGATCGCTCGCGCGCTCTTGCAGGTGGACGCGAATCTTCGCGGCACGCTCAAGGCCGAAGGGCTTCTGCGTCGCGACCCGCGGATGAAAGAACGGAAGAAGTCCGGTCAGCCAGGCGCGCGCAAGCGCTTCCAGTTCTCGAAACGGTAAGAGCTGCTTTCGCTCTCTCGGTTTCCCTTTTCTCAAGGATGGGCGTTTTCCTAAACGCCCCTGTGGCGGCTTGGAAGCGCGCCGCTCCTTGTCTCGCCTTTACGGCGCAGGCGTCGCGGACGCTTCCGGGCTAGCCAACGCCGGACTCGTCGTTGCAACCGGAGCGCTCGGCGCCACTGAAGGAACCGGAGCCGCGCCTGGCGCAGCCGACGCGGGACTCGCAGCAGCAGGCGCAACAGGCACCGGCGTCGCAGTTGGCTTCAAAGATTTCAAAATCTGAATTGCCTCCATCGCAGCGTAGCTTTCGCGGTATTGAGTCATCAATGTCTCGCAGACGCGGCGGGTCTCTTCATCCTGGCCTTTCGCCTTCAAGATTTGAGCCTCTGCCAGCATCGCCAGCGGTGCATTATAACTCTGCGCGTAATTCGTCCCGATCTGCTTATACATCTCGAGCGCCGCATCCGCTTTACCCATCGAATCCAGGTTCGCCGCCATCGCCATCTTCGCAGTCGTGACGAGCTCATGCTTCGGATACGCGCTGACGAACTTCTCCAGCGTGGCGTTCGCCTCCGCATACTGCTTCTTCTCCCGCTGCTCCGTAGCCATCAGGATATAAGCCGACGCCGCCGCACTAGCGCTGGGATACTGCGAGATCACTTTTTCAAAATCCGGTGCGCTCTTCGCCTGGGCGAGCAGTGCAGACGCCTTCGCCTCCCGATTCGTCGTGTAAAGGTTATAGCCGGCATACGCCGCGGCGGCGCAAATGATGACGGCCAAGCCAATCAGGATGGGACCTTTGTAACGGCCCAGGAAAACCTGCGTCTCGAGAATCGGATCAGTCGGGGAAGTCGGCGTGGTCTGCATAGAAAATAGCGTTTCCCGACCGGAACGACCGAGGAACCCGTCTTATGCCACGCGAAACTTTTCCGCGCAAGGCTGCATAAGGGCAACCCCGCGACCACCGCCGATTTTTTGTATGGCAGACCAAACCAACCCCGCGCCGGATGGAAGACACGGTCAAAGCGCCGGAAGACTGGACCATCGGCAACGAACCCATGACCGGCCCGCAACGCTCTTATCTTCAGACGCTTTGCCGCGAAGCGAAGGAGGATTTCAACGAGCAGAGGACCAAAGCCGAGGCGTCGAAAAAAATCGATGATCTCCAGGCCAGGACCGGACGCGGCCAAAAAAGCTAGCCCGTCGGGCTGCGCCAATCTTCTCTCGAGCGCGCGGCAATTTTATCCGACTGCAATCCGCCGTCTGCGCTTTCCGGTAACGCTTCATCACCAGCGCCAGCGCCAGCGCCAGCGCCTGGCGACTCAATGCACATGACATAACTTTGTCTCATATGGGACAAAGTTATGTTGTCTATGAGTCCCCCAAGCGCGGCCCTCCGCGTCCTCCTTCTTCGAGACGCCACGCTTTTCGTAATCTTCCTCGATCTGCTCCGCTTTCCGCTCCTGTTTGTCGGAATATTTCTCTTTCGATCTTTGAGCCATAATTTCTTCCTTTCCCTACGAACGAAAATCCCGACCGTTTTGGATTTGTCCTTTGCCAAGTTCGACGCGTTGGACAGCCTGCCGCCGTAGCCTTGCGAAGGAGGGTTCCGCGTTGGACGTTTCCTAAATGCCCCACGACAAGCTCTTCATCCCCGGCCCCGTCGAAGTCTCCTCGAAAACCTGGGCCGCCTTCGCGAGTCCGATCATGGGGCACCGCAGCGAGGCCTTCCGCGAACTCTACCGGGCCATTCACCCGCGCCTGCAACAACTCTTTGCCACCAAACAGCCCGTCTTCCTTTCCACCTCCTCCGCTTGGGGCGTGATGGAAGCCGCCATCCGCAACCTCGTCCGCGAGCGCGTGCTCTGCTGCATGTGCGGCGCCTTCTCCGATAAATGGCTCGACGTCGCCCGCCGCTGCGGCAAAGAAGCCGAACCGCTGCAAGTCGATTGGGGCCAGCACATCGATCCCGCCGCGCTCGATACCCAGCTCGCGACGGGAAGATTCGACACCGTCACGTTGATCCACAACGAAACCTCCACCGGCGTGATGAACCCGCTGCCGGAGATCTGCTGCACGATGGCGAAATATCCAGACGTCGCACTCGTGGTGGACTCCGTCTCGTCCTTCAGCGCCGTCCCGATCGCGATGGACGACCTGCAAATCGACGTCTTGTTAACCGGAAGCCAAAAGGCGCTAGCATTGCCGCCAGGTTTCTCGCTCTTCAGCGTCTCGGAGAAAGCTGGCGCGCGCGCGGCGGGGATCGAAGGCCGCGGCTACTACTTCGATTTCCTCGAGTTCAAAAAGAACCAGGAAAACGACATGACGCCCACCACGCCAAGCATCGCGCATATCAACGCGCTGCAATCGAAGCTTGACGACATTTTCACCGAAGGCCTCGAAGCTCGATACGCGAGACACCAACGCACGAACGCCCTCGTGCATGATTGGGTGCGCGCACGCGGGTTCGAATTTTTCGCAGAGGAAGGCTTCCGCTCGGTCACGCTCACATGCGTGAAAAACAACCGACAGATCGATGTCGCAAAACTCACGCGCGATCTACGCGAGAAACATCACCTCGTCATCGACGGTGGCTACGGAAAGATCAAAGGCCAAACCTTCCGCCTCTCAAATATGGGCGACGAGACGGAGGAAACCGTCTCGTACCTGCTCACCTGCCTCGACGATTGCCTCGGCTGAGGCTGCGCCCCGCTACTTCTTCGGTTTTTGCGGAGCCTTGGCGGCTGTCGCCGTGTTCTTCTTCTGCGATGCGCTGGTGGCTTTCGCCTTCTGCTGCGCCTTCTGTTTCTGATTCGATTTCGGAGACTTGTCGCCCATAGTGGCGCAAGGCTGCTCTTCCGGTTGGGGAAGTCAACACAGCCTTATCGAAGGCCGCGAAATAAATGCGCGCCGAATCGCGACCTGCCGGCCGCTAACGAAAGAAAAACAAAAAAACAAACACGCCCAGAGCCAGCAAAGCCAGGATCGTCTGGAGGCGGTGCTTGGCATCGAACGGCCGAAAACATCCTGCCGCCATCGGCATCGGCGCGCAATGGCGGCAATGATTCCCCAGCGTGGAGAGGGCGTAGCCACAGGTCGGGCAGGATTCCAGTGACACGCGGCAACGTCGCAGACCCTGGGGCATTAGCGAGGGATATACCGGGCCTTCACCGCAGCGCTTCATCGTGCAGGCACGCACTGCGCCCTTGCGGTCAGCATGACAAAGCGACACTTAATGCGCGTGTTCAGCCTTACCCGTCCGGCCATCAAAGCTCATACCGCGGTTTTGCTGGCGACCTCGCTCCTCGGTGTCGGCTGCGCGGGTTCTCTGCCTTTCCCCACCGCGGAGTCGAATCGCTCCGTTCATGAACTACGGAATGCGCTCATCGCGCTTGACCAAAAAATTTCGCCGCGTGAAGCGAGCTTGGTGGCGGAGCGGGCCTTCGGTGTGCCGCGTCGACTGGCGCGCGATTACCGCGTCATGGGCTCACCACACTTCCACAACTTCCTGGTCAATGCCGGCCTGCGAAAACGCGGCCTCTGCTTCCAGTGGACCGAAGATCTCATGCGCGAGTTACAGGCGTTGCGCTTAACGACACTGAAACTGCATTGGGCCGAAGCGCGGCCCGGCACCTTGCGCGAACACAACTGCGTGGTGGTCACAGCGCGCGGTCAGCCATTCGCACAGGGAATCGTGCTGGATGGCTGGCGTTATTCCGGAAGACTCTACTGGTCACCAGTGCGAGCCGATCATCATTATCCCTGGAGAAAAAATGAGACCGATTACATGCGCAGAATTTTAGGCGAGTCGGCCGCGCCATCCGTCCGCGCACGGAAGCGGCGTTGACGCGCGCCCACAAAAGCGAGTCAATCGGTCCACCATGAATCGACTTCTCCTCGCTGCACTGCTCGCGGCCATTCTGTTAGTCGGCTCGTCTCGCGCCGATCTGCCGACGGACGGCAAGACGATGGCGCACTTCGCGTCGGTGGAAGAAGGACGGAAGATCCTGACGACGAAAGACGATTTTATCTCGCGCCTGAGTCCGTTTGATCGCTCTGCCCGAATGAAGGTGGCGCGCGCCGTTTCGGAACCGGAGTTCCTGGACTTTGTCGGCAAAAATGTCGCTGCCTGGACGCCCGGCGAAACGGAAGCGGTCGAGGCCGCGATCAAGAAAATCCAGCCGCGGCTGCGAGAATTCGCGTTGCCACTTCCTCCCATAGTCGAGTTCATCAAGACGACTGGTGCCGAAGAGGGAGGCGCGGCCTACACCCGCGCCAACGCCATCGTCCTTCCGCAAAGCGAGTTTGCGAAGAAGGACGGCGATCTCGCGAAGCTCATCTGCCACGAACTCTTCCACGTTCTCTCGCGCCAGAATCCCGCGCTGCGCGACAAGCTATATGCCGTCATCGGCTTCATGAAATGCGACGAAATCGCGTTCCCGCCCGATCTGAAGACGCGAAAGATCACGAACCCCGATGCGCCGCGAAACGATCATTTCATCGCCCTCAAGGCTGGCGGGGAAGAATGTTTGGCGGTCCCGATCCTTTTCTCGACCAGCGAAACCTACGACACGAAACGTGGCGGCGAATTCTTCAACTACCTCAGCTTTAAATTCCTGATCACAGCCCGGCGCGCCAGTTCCCACCAACTCGAACCGAAAATGGAAAATGGCGAACGAAAGTTAGTGCCGCCGAAAGCGGTCTCCGGCTTCTTCGAGCAGGTCGGCAAGAACACGAATTACATCATCCACCCGGAAGAAATTTTGGCCGATAACTTCGCGCTCCTCGTTCTAGGCGAACACAACGTGCCCTCGCCGGAAATTCTGCAAAAGATGAAAGCCGTGCTGGAGCACTGACGTCGACGTTCTCAAACCATTTGAAACGCTCCACGGAGCCGTTCCTGTCAGACAAACTTTCGAATCGCAGGCCCACGACCAAGGAGCGGCGTTTTCCAAAACGCCGAGCGGCTGCCATTGTGAGCGAAGAAGGAGTTTGGGAAAACGCCTTTCTTTGAAGGCATCCGCGGTAGCACCGACTGCTCTCAACCCGAAACGGGAAGGGCGCGCTCGTTTCCGAACGCGCCCTCCGTTTCGATGGCGATAAGCCGAATTTTGTCGGTCGCCGAGGCGACCGGATGATCATTTATCTCGACCCGCTTGCGCGGACCGCCCGCTGCCGCGCCTCGGCGGTCATAGACCGCCGCTACAGCGGAAGCGTAGTGCGACGATACCCGAGGAATAACCCCGAATTTCTCCGGGGCGTTGGCGGACCGGCTGCCCTCCCTCTGTTTTGTCTTGCACCGCATGGGGTTTTTCCTGCCATCCCACTTACGCGGGACGCGGTGAGCTCTTACCTCGCCTTTTCAACCTTACCGGCCGGCATCGCTGCCGGCTGGCGGTATATTTTCTGCGACACTTTCCGTCCACCCCGACTTGGGTCGGGGCTGCCCGCGTGTTTTACGCGGCATGCTGCCGTGTGGTGTTCGGACTTTCCTCTGCCCCGAATGCTTTCGGGGCAGCGATCATCTGCCATCGGGACCAAGGTAGGGACGGCGCGCTGCGCCGTCCAGTCCGGTGTCACCGCACGCCAGACGTCCGTACGTCCCCCACTCCGCGACGCGCCTTGGACGCCGCAGCGCGGCGTCCCTACCGCATCGAATCGATCCAATGCGCGATGAAGAATTTCTTTTCGCGCGGAAGAAAAGTGTCCGATTTGCCGATGATGGGGCGCAGGGTCGCCGTCATTTGCAGGCAAACGAGGAGGAAGATGAGGTTCCAGAGTTTCAGATGCATGCGCGCGCCGCGTCCGAAGATGGCGCCGGCAGCGTTCAACAGGCGCAGCCCGAAACCGACCGCGATGAACCAGAAGAGCAGGTGCAGCGCGCCCATGAGTGGAATGGAGTCGGTCGATTGAGAGAAGATCCAGCCGACCGGTGCGAAGCCGATCAGGAGCAGGGCCGCCAGGCAGACGGCCGCGAAGAGCAACCCGATGACGGTGCGAATGCGTGCCTCGATTCCATCCAGACAGGTGAAAATGTAGAGGCTGGGAAGACAAATGATCATGGCCAGAAAAGTGCCCAGCGCCATCTTCGCCGGCGCGATCATGAACTGCGCGCCGCCGGAGAGCGTGCCGATGACGACGCCGTAAAGCGCCATGCCGAGAAGGCCGAGCGCGAGCAGCCACAGCGGGAGAGCGGCGGCGCCGCGGTGATGCAGCTCATGCACGATGCGGCCGGGATGTTTCAGCAGCGTTTCGAGGATGGAGGCGGCGTTTTGCGGTTCGGGCATCGCTTCGAAGGTGAGGCCGCGTTGCGGCGCAGTTGGTGGGATGGGTGGTGGGTTCATATGTGGGTGGGTGGTGTGGGTTAGTGAAGAAGATGTCCGAGCGCGCGGAAGACGGCTTCGTAGAAATTGCCGCGCAGCGGATCGTCGCGAAGGAATTGCACCGCGAGTTGCGGGCTGCCGATAAATGGGCGGAGCGTCCACGCGAGTTGCGCACCGAGGAAGAGATTCCCGGCCAGCCAGCCGAAGAGAACGCGCCGCGCCGTCGCCCGGCTGCCGCTCATTTTTTCGAGCAAGCGCACGAGGCGGTGATTCGCGAGGACTCCGGCGTATGCGATCACGCCGACATGCGTGAGCAGGACGATGCTGTGCCCGGCGACATCCGCCGAGGAGCCGAGCGGCGGCGCATTCCAAAGCACAAACAAGGTCAGCGGACTGATCGCGCCGAGCACGACCGCCGCGGTGGCGAAGCTGAGGAGAATGGCGCACGAGGTTTGCCGAAACGAGAGCCCGGAGCCGAGGACTTGCGCGAGCATTCCACTCAAAAGCGCGTTGCCTGCGCAGGTGAGGAAGATGAGCAGCGGGAACTTCAGCGCGGTGAACGCGCCTTGGAGCGGCGCGCGCCAGAGACCGAGCGTGGCGCCGTAGATTCCACAACCGACCAAAATCAGGAGACAGCAGTTCACGGCGCGTCGCAGATCGAAGTCCGTCAGCCAACCGGCGATCTCGTTCGCGTCGCCCCGGAGTAAGGCTTTCGAAAGCTGAATCACGGCGCGACCACCTTTCCGTTCCCGATCTGGAGCAATCGCTCGCGCACGGCGGCGACGGTTTCCTTCAAGGTAGAGGTGCCCGCGGTGAGGCCGACGGCCTCAGACGTGGCGAACCACTCCGCTTGCAGTTCTTCCGGGCGCTCGATGTGGATGGCGTGTCGCCCTGCGGCCTGTGCGGCGGTCACGAGTTGGCGCGTGTTATTGCTGTTGCGACCGCCGACGATCACGATCATGTCGCAGAGCGCGATGAGCTGCCGCAAGGCGTTCTGCCGGTTCTTCGTTGGCTGGCAGACGGTGTCGCAGAATCTCACCTCCGCGGTTGGCCGCGCTTCGCGGATAGCGGCGACGAGGGCATGCACGTGCGCCAGCGGTTGTGTCGTCTGCGAGATCACGCCGAAGCGCGTTTCGTTTTCCGGCAATTCCAAAATGTCGGCGACAGAACCGATCACGACGGCGTCCGGGAAATCTCCGGTCAATCCGCGCACTTCCACGTGTCCGTGTTGGCCGATCACCACCGGGAAGAATCCGCCTTCCACTAATCGGCGCAGCTGCGCGTGCGCGCGATGCACCAAAGGACAAGTGCCATCTGTGACTGAGTAGCCGGCATCACGCCATTCGCGCAGTTTCAGATCGGAAGCGCCGTGAGCGGTAATCATTACGCGCCGCGATTGCGCGGTGCGGCCATCGAGATTCCCCTCGTGGACGCCCAAACTTCCCAGCCGTTCGCGCACGACCGGGTTGTGCACCAACTCGCCGAGAATGGTGAGGCCGCCTTCTCCCGCCAGACGTTCCGCCGCGGCGATCGCATCGCGGACGCCGAAACACATTCCGAAATGTTCCGCCAGGATCACCTTCATGGGCCACTCCGCAGTTGAAGCTTTGTATTACAAAGCTTGAGGGCAAAATTTTTCATGGCCGGCCGGCTCTTACGATCTCCTCCAGGACGTCGAGATACTCTTGAAAGGCAGCCCGCCCTCTCGCCGTGAGCGAGTAGCTGGTTTGCGGCCGATCGAAGATTTCTTTCGTCACGGCGATGAACCCGGCCTCGTGCAAAATGCGCAGGTGCGTCACGATATTGCCGTCGGTCATGTTCAACTCGGCTTTGAGCTCCTGAAACGGCCAGCTCACGCGCGAGGCCAGGAGCGTCATGATCCCGAGACGCGCCTTCTCGTGGATGGCTTTGTCGAGCTTGTCGAAGTCCAGCATCTCTCATGCGGCGTCGGTTTTGCGCGGCCAGGTGGCGAGGCCGTAAACCAGATGGTAGAGGCCGAAGGTCAAGCCCATCGCGCGGGCGGCGCTGCGCGCGGGATCGGCGTTAAAGAGCGGATCGATCAGGATAATCGCGAACGCGCCGGTGAGCAGGAAGGCCCAGCCGAGGAAACGTAAAGAGCTGGGCGCGAAGCTCGCGGTCGAGAGCAAGGCCAGGCCGTAGCAGGTGATCCAGATGATGGTCAGGATGGGCAACGCTTCGGTCGTCTCATCGTTGCGCCAGAAGAGCAGCGTCAGAACCGTGGCCACGATCAGGACCGGCGTCGCGGAATGGATCGCGAGCCGTAACCCGGGCGTCATAAACGCGCTGCCTTCGCGGCGCGCCTTTTGCAAAATGAAAAACGTATTGGCCATGAGGGTGGCTCCCAGCACGACGAACCAGAGGGCGATGAAATGCCGCGCCGCGCCCGGATAGCTGAGATGAAAGAACGAAGTGCTCCCTCGCTGATTGCCGAGGAAGAGGAGGGTCGCGGTGATCAGGGAGAGAGCGCTACCGACAACTGCCGTGGGCGCCGAGATGGCGCGGTAAATGGTGGCGCGCTCCATCAGCGAACGGATCACGCGGAGGTGTTCTTCGGCGTTGGTGCGTTCGGTCATCTGTTAACTTTGTATAACAAAGCTCTAGCGCAGGCAACAGTTTTCTCGAAGAAAATTCTGTCCGCTAGCGGCCAGGCGAATGCGCGTTGAGCAGGAACAGACTGATCATCGCGAACGCGATCACCATTTTGCCGATCATCCCCGCCAGGTTCCCGAGCAGCGTGCCCCAACCCGCTTTGCCTGCGCTAACGAGTCGTTGGCCGCCGAGTAACTCGCCCACAATCGCGCCCACAATCGGGAGGACGAGGAGAAGGACAAAGCCGGTGAAAATGCCGGCAATTCCGCCGAGGATGGCTCCGGCCAGGCCCCATTTAGTCGCGCCGAAACGCTTCGCGCCAAAATAGCCGCTGGCGTATTCCAGCGCGTAAGAAAGGAGCGCGAGCGCCACCATGCCGGCGAAGCCCCACCAATTCATGCCGTCCTCCGGTCCGGCCAGCAGGCGATGCCCGATCGCGGCCGCGAGAATGATCGTCGTTCCCGGGACGAACGGGAGGATGGTGCCGATCAGCCCAATGGCCATGATTACGATCGCGATGAACCACCAGAGCGTGTTCATGAGAGTGGCTCGCGTTTGACGCTCGTGAGTCTTCGGCCCGAGGGCGGGCCGGCTCCATCGCTGCCCAGCGCTGCCGCTGAACCTGGAGTCGGTCCGCCCCCGGGCCGAAGACTCAAAATTCCCCCGCGGGCGTCGGGCGGACCGGCGCATCGACCGGCAAAATCTTTGACCCGGTCCCGCGCATTTCTATAGTGGATCCTCCGCTTCATCTTTACCTACGATCACTTATGGCACTTTCCGTTGGAACAAAAGCACCAGACTTCACCCTCCCCACCAAAACCGCGGACGGTCCGAAGCAGATCACGCTGAGTGAGAATTTCGGAAAACAGAACACCGTTCTGCTTTTCTTCCCGATGGCGTTTACCGGCACCTGCACCACGGAAATGTGCAGCGTGACGAACGATCTCTCCGCTTACGCCGACCTGAACGCAGCCGTTTACGGCATCAGCGGCGACAATCCGTTCGCGCAGGAAGCGTGGGCGCAAAAGGAGAAGATTAATCTGCCGCTCTTGAGCGATTACGAGCATCAAGTGACGAAAGATTACGGCGTCGCCTACGATTCGTTTCTGCCGCAGATCGGCCTAACGATGGGTGGGGTGCCGAAACGCGCTGTTTTTCTCATCGATCGCGACGGAATTATTCAGCACGTCGAAAGTCTTGAGGACGCGCGTGAACTGCCTGATTTGGAAAAAGTGAAATCGCGATTAACCCAACTGAAATAGTCACATGAGAGAAGAGCTAGAAAAGTTGGTCCGGCAGGTGCCGTTCGTGCCCTTTACTTTGGAGATAAGCAGCGGCCGCCAAATCCCGGTTCTGAGTCGGGAACATATCATCGTGGGATCACGAGGGAGCTTGGTTGTGATCGAAGATGATCAGGGATTGTTCGACATGGTTCCGGTTCTCCACATCACGGCTCTGAGTTCAAAGGAGCCGGCATGAACGACGAATTTAAAACCCTGCAAAAATTCGACGCCGGCAACGGTCGCGAAGGACAGTTTCATTCCCTGCCGGCGCTGGAGGAGCAAGGCGTCGGAACCATCTCGCGTTTGCCGATCAGCATCCGCATCGTACTCGAATCCGTGCTGCGGAATTGCGATGGCAAGAAAGTCCGGCCGAAGGATGTCGAGACGCTGGCGAAGTGGAACGCGAAGAAGCCGGCGAACGAGGAGATCCCGTTCGTCGTCGCGCGCATTGTCTTGCAGGATTTCACCGGCGTGCCGCTGGTGGTCGATCTGGCGGCGATGCGCAGTGCGGTGAAACGACTGGGTGGCGATCCGAATATTATCGAGCCGCTCGTTCCCGTGGATCTGGTGGTGGATCACTCGGTGCAGGTGGATTTCGCCGGTTCCGCGCAGGCGCTGCAGTTGAACATGGAGATGGAGTTCAAGCGCAACCGCGAGCGCTACCAATTCCTGAAGTGGGGTCAGCAGGCGTTTAAGACTTTCGGCCTGGTGCCGCCGGGCATCGGCATCGTGCACCAGGTGAATCTGGAATACCTCGCGAAAGGTGTTCTGCAAAAGGACGGCGTCTATTTTCCGGACACGCTCGTGGGGACCGACTCGCACACGACCATGATCAACGGCCTCGGCGTCGTTGGCTGGGGTGTGGGCGGCATCGAAGCGGAAGCGGGAATGCTCGGCCAGCCGGTTTATTTTCTCACGCCGGAAGTGGTCGGCGTGCATATGACGGGCGCGATTCGCGAAGGCGTGACCGCGACCGATTTGGCGCTGCACATCACGGAGATGCTGCGCGCACAAAAGGTGGTCGGAAAGTTTGTTGAGTTCTACGGCGAAGGCGCTGCTTCTCTGCCGGTCGCGGATCGCGCGACGATCGGCAACATGTCGCCCGAGTACGGCGCGACGATGGGCTTCTTCCCGATCGACAAAGAGTCTGTCGCCTATTTGCGCGCGACCGGCCGGACGGAGGAGCAATGCACCGCGTTCGAGAATTACTTCCGCGCGCAGAAGATGTTTGGCATTCCGCGTAAGGGCGACGTCGATTACAGCATCGATCTCGAACTCGACCTGGGCGACGTGCAACCGAGCGTAGCAGGACCGAAACGTCCGCAGGATCGGATTAACCTGCCCGAATTAGGCAGCACCTTCCGCAGGCTCTTCACGAAAGCGATCAAAGATGGCGGTTACGGAAAAGCAGAGGACGCGCTCGGCAAACGCTTCCCGCTCGATCTCAACGGCGACGCGCATCCGACCAACGACGAATTGGATGAAGCCAGCGTCGCGAGCCCGACGGACACCGGCGAAGGAATGACCGCCGATGGCGGGAAGGAAATCGGTGAGACACAGGGTGATCGCGAGATGGTGACGAATCGACCGACCGCTACCCCAGCCGACATGCTGGAAGGAACGCACGCGAAGGAATTCAAAGGTGGCCATTCCGAAATCGGGCATGGCAGCGTCTTGATCGCAGCGATCACGAGCTGCACAAACACGAGCAACCCGAGCGTGATGCTCGCCTCCGGATTGCTGGCGAAGAAAGCGGTCGAGCGCGGACTGCGGATCGATCCCTCGGTCAAGACTTCGCTCGCGCCGGGCTCGCGCGTGGTGACCGATTACCTGAACAAAACCGGGCTCTCGAAATATCTCGATCAGCTTGGGTTCAACACCGTTGGCTACGGCTGCACGACTTGCATTGGCAACTCGGGCCCGCTCGATCCGAAGATCGAAAAAGCGATCAACGAGAACGATCTCGTGGCCGCGTCCGTCCTCTCCGGCAACCGTAATTTCGAAGCGCGCGTGCATCAGAACATCAAGGCAAACTTCCTTATGTCGCCGCCGCTCGTCGTCGCCTTCGCGCTCGCGGGACGGGTGGACATCGATCTTTCGAAAGAGCCGTTAGGGAAGGATCGCGATGGGAAGGACGTTTACCTGCGCGAGCTCTGGCCGACGCTGCAGGAAATCCGCGACACCTTGCGCACCGCGCTCACGCCGGAAGTCTTCCAGCGTCTCTACCGCGACTTCAGCGCGCAGAATCCGAAGTGGAATGAAATCCCGTCGAGCACGGGCGAGATCTACGAGTGGGATGAGAAGAGCGATTACATCCACGAGCCGCCTTTCTTCCAGGGTTTCGGGATGGAAGCCGGTCACATCGCCGACATCAAGGACGCGAGGCCGCTTGGTATTTTCGGCGATTCGGTCACGACCGATCACATCTCGCCCGCGGGCGCGATTAAGCCGACGTCACCCGCCGGCCAGTATCTGAAATCACGCGGAATCGAGGCCTCCGATTTTAACAGCTACGGCAGCCGACGTGGAAACGATCTCGTCATGACTCGCGGCACCTTTGCCAATGTGCGGATCAAGAACCTGATGGTGCCGGGCACCGAAGGCGGCGTGACGAAACATCAGCCCGACGGCGAACAGATGTCGATCTACGACGCGGCCATGAAATACCAGGCGAATGACGTTCCACTCGTCATCCTCGCGGGTCACGAATACGGCACGGGATCGAGTCGCGATTGGGCGGCCAAAGGGACGCGTTTGTTAGGCGTGAAAGCCGTGGTCGCGGCCAGCTTTGAACGGATTCATCGCTCGAATCTCTTGGGCATGGGCGTCCTGCCTTTGCAGTTCGAGGACGGAACGAATGCGCAAACGCTCAACCTCGACGGCTCCGAGAAATTCAGCATCCTCGGTTTGTCGGATGAAGTGCAACCCGGCGAAGTGGTGCGGCTGGAAATCACGCGGCAGGAAGGCACTCAACAATTGGTGCCGGTGAAGCTACGCATCGATACCGCGATCGAGATCGATTACTATCGGCATGGCGGCATCCTGCCGTTTGTGCTCCGCGAGTTGGTCGGAAGGAAATAGAGGCGGGTTCTGGAGTCCGCACAGTCTACCGATTGTCATCCCGAGCCGCGCAGACGGCCGAGGGATCTCGCCGATGGCGTGCGAGCGTGCTTCCCACGCTGAGCGTCCGGTACCTCGCCGATCTACGAACGTCGTTTACCGTCATATTCGGGAATCGATCCGCGCTTGAGAGATCCCTCGAACGCGCTTCGCCGCCTCGGGATGACGGCTTGGGCGTTGTGTCCCGTTCCCTCACGCAGTGCTTACTGCGAGAGTCGCGCTGTGCGGGGACGCACTTGTATTGCCGAACCTTCGGCGATGAAGGCGGAGGCTGGTTCCGCCTTTAGCGTTTCCACAAACATCGGGCCGTAAAGCGTGGCCACATTCGCGTCGAACTTCCAGCTCTCCGCGGAACGCACGCACCAACGTGGATGCTCGACCTGATATTCGCTCGTGCCGACAGCGCGCTTGGTGTAGCCCCAATAGTGTTCGGTGATGAATTCTTCGTGCGAATCAGGAGCAGCCTCGCAGGACTTGCCGGCCGCCGAGAGCGCGAGCGTCTCCCAGCGACCTTCGCGCTGCCATTGGTATTCCGCTGACAGGCCGTTAGCGCCATGAACAAGATTGTGCCGCATTGGAAGCGCAAGGTAGGGTTCGTCGTAGAAAACGCGGGCGACCCAAGCGATCGCGCGTCGCGGAACGATTTCGCGCACGAACGTTACGCCGCGCCGCCAGCCTTCGGCGCTACGGTGGCGCACGTAGAAGCGAAGGTTCACCTCTTCAAAATTTCGGTGAAACGGAACCGGAATTCCCAGCAACCGAGTGCGCAGAAAAAGAAACCCGACCACGCTGACGAAAGTCTGCCCGTGATGGAAATCCAACTCCGTCCCAACCGGGACAAAGGGAGCGAGGACCTCGGGGGCGATTGCGTAGTTCAACATCGCGAGGTGCCGCCACTCTGCAGTGAGAAAAGCGCTGGCCACACGTCAAGCTAGCGCAGCTCGCGCGGCGTCATAATGGAGGGACGCCCGCCGTGGCGTCCCGGTGGACTGGACTGGACGGGACGGCGCCCGTCCCTCCAATCAACGAATCAAATTTTCGAGCGACGGATTCTTTTCCGCGCCGAGTTCCATCGCTTTCGCATAGTGGCGCTTGGCCAATTCCTTCGCGGGCGGCTTATTCGTCGCGTAAATCACGGCGAGATTATAGTGAGCGTCGACGTAATCCGGATTGGCCGCGATCGCTTCCAGCATTTCTTTTTCCGCGGCCTCCTGCCAGCCCTTCTCGCTCGCGGTAATTCCAAGGTAATTATGCGCGATAAAGCTCTTCGGATTGATCGCGAGCGCCTTCGTTAATTCCGTGACCGCGTCGTCGTATTTCGCCTGGCGGTAATAGACGATGCCCAGAGTGCGGCGCGAGAATTCATCCTTAGGCGAAAGCGTGGTGGCCTTTTTCAGGGTCAACTCCGCGGCTTTCAAGCGACCAGTGCGGAAGTAGACAGCTCCGAGATTGGAGAGCGCGTAGAGATTGTTCGGGCTCTTCGCCAGGATCTGTTCGTATTGCTTCTCCGAGGCGCGGAACTTCCCGCTATCAAAGTTTTCCTTTGCTTCACGCGCCAGCGGCAGCAGCTCTTCCGGCACCCCGGGCTTGAAACTGGTCTCCACATCGGGCCCCGCGACCCCGCCATCCGGGTTCGGCTTCGAGGCCGAAAAGCTGGCCGTGATTCCACCGGTGGCGGAGTCCGAGGTGCCGACGACCGGTTGCCGCAGCAACGCCAATTCTTCTTGGCTCAACTTCGTGATCGGCTGTGCGAGCAAGTCGATCTGCTGCGTCAGCGTCTCGGATTTGATCTGCAATTTATCAAACTCCGCCAGCATCAGTTTGCGCGCCTGATCGCGGCGCGCTTCTTCCTGCCGTTCGCGCATCACGATGGCGCGCAGCATTTCGTTCTCTTTCGTTAGGCGGGCCGTCTCCTCAGGATTTGCGCCCGTTGTCTTGGCCTTGGCCAATTCCGCGCCCGCCTCTTCCAACTGCGTCCGCAGGTCGGCCACGGTGGATTCGAATTCCTTGTTCTGCTTTTGGCTTCCCTCCAATTGCTGCCGCAACTGCTCGACCTGACGTTTTACGTCGGCGATCTCCTGTTCCTGCTTTGGTTTGTCTTCGCTGATCTCGCGCACCGACTTCTCGGCTTCGGCGAGTTTCTTTTGCAGATCGGAATTTTCGGTCACGAGCGCCGCGACCCGCTCCTGGGCTTCCTTGGAGTTCTTCAGTTCGCCGAGAAGTTGGTCCCGCTCTTTCGTGACGCTGGCGATCTCCGTATTGGCTTCCGCGAGCTTCGTGCTGGCGTCTTCTTTTTCCTTCTCCGCGGAAGTGCGGCCTTCTTCTGCGCTGGCCAGCGCGGTCTTGAGCTGGGCAATCTCAGCCCGGAGGACATCCGCCGCTTTCGCGTCTGTGCCGCTGGTCTGGATCTTCTTTAGCGAATCCTGCGCCTGCGCGAGTTGATCACGCACCGCCTTCTCGGCGCCGCGGGATTTCTGCACTTCGCCCTGCGCTTTTTCGAGCTTGGAATTCGTTTCCTCCAGCTTGCTGGTAAGAGATTCCTTCTCCTTCTGGACGGAGCCAAATTCCTTCCGCGTTTTCTGCAGCTCGGATTGCAGCTGATCGACTTTGTCCTGTAATTTTTTGGTCGCTTCTTTGATCGCAGCCTCGCTCGGCGTGGCGGCTGCGACCGCGGCGGGAGCGGCCGCTGGGCGTGGCGCAGCCGGCGATGGGAGGGGAATCCGCGCCTCACCAGAACGCGACCCAACCTCTACGCTGGGCTCCGCCGGGCCAGGCACTTGGGGCAGGAGCCCCGGCGCAGACGGCGCCAACTCGTTCGTAGCCGACAAATCCTGCTGCGTGCCGATTTTCCCCTGCACGCGCTGAATACTTTCCCCGATCTTCCGCGCACGATATTCCACAATCGCCGGCTGCCATTCCGCGTGCGCTTTGCGCAAACCTTCGAGCAAACTCCCGGCGGCTTGGAATTTCCCGAGCGCCGCTTTGAACTGATTATCATGCTCGAGCTTTTCCCCCTGCTGGGAGGTCATGTAAGCCTTGAGAAAGACTTCGCTCGGATCCTCGCTCTGCGCCCACAGCCGGAGTGGCATCGCGCAGAGCAGGAAACCGGCGAATAAAAACAGACCGATTTTCTTCATGCGCGGAGGAAGCGGACGATACGTGAGCAGGCGGGAGTTGCAACGGCGGGGTGCATGGCAATCACTGATAAAGCGGACGACGTGCCAGCCGCGCTGCGCTTTGCCTTTGCAATCTCGGCCTGCAAAACTAGAATCCCGGCTCCGTTGGTGGCCATAGCTCAATGGTAGAGCTCCAGATTGTGATTCTGGCTGTTGCGGGTTCGAGTCCCGTTGGCCACCCATTTCTTTTTTCAGGCTCCTTCAGCGTCAATCGCCAGCCGCTTTGGCATGGCCGCTGCTAAATCGGAATGACGTGATCAATCCGGCCCGTCATCTTCTTTCCAATCAAGACGAACCCAACTTCTGGCAGCGCTTGCTCTCGGATCGCACCCTGCAGCAGTGCGAGAATCTCGAGAAATTGCTCATTGGCTGCGAACTGATCGCGGCCCTCGACGATTCGACGATGCTGGACCGCATCGCCGCCTAATCGCGCGAGCTCTCAATCCGGTCGCGCGGGCGCGTCCGCACGGACGTTGTTTTTCTTTGCCCGAAGTGAGGACCGATGTCCCATTACGTCCGAGTTGTGTGTCTGTAGCTCAACCGGATAGAGCAGCCCCGAAAGCGGGGCAGGTTGGGGGTTCGAATCCCTCCAGGCACGCCAATGTTTTCGAGGAGCGGTTTCCGACCGGTGTCTACTCGATCACGCTCTCCTGCAGTTGCCGGAGCGACTCGATCAAGGTGCGCTTGCCGACCACGATGCGGGCGCGCCCGCGCATCCCGACGCGAAGTGAAAGCGGCTGTTTACGTTTCGAGTTTTTTCGCCTCATCCAGCGAGGCGCGCGCGACGAAGCGCGGCCCGTCCGGCGTGGAGACGGCTGATGGGCTGATCCAATCCAGCTTCGCGTTCACCGCGCCGTAACGCTGGTAGGGGTAAGCGTCGAGAAAGAAACGCACCCGCTGACCCACCTTCAAACGCGGAAGGGCGGGCTCCTGCAAAATGAGGTGCGCGCGCGGTTGGGCATCCGCGCACGTGCGAGCTGACAAAGCTCCTGGCCACCCTGCACCACCGAGCCAGCATTGCGTTGGGAAAGAGAAATCACAACCGCGTCGTAGGGCGCGCGAATGCTGAGCAAATCCTCCGAAGAATTCAAGAGGTCGCCCTTGTAGCCCGCCAGCCGGTATTTGAGCTTCTCGATATCCGCGAGCGATTCGCTCCGCAGTCGCGAGTATTCTGTCTCCATCCGCTTCCGCTCCAACTTCACCTGCTGCAACGTCCGTTCGGCCACGCTTTGATTTTTCTCCGACTCCACCAAATCCATAACTACGCACGATTTTGCATGCGCGCCTTCGCCAGCAGATTGCCGGTAGCGGAAACAGGCCGTTGCAGTGAAAGCCAGCCCTCGTTGCCTCGCCGCTAAAACGAGGGGTTGTGTTTTCCTCCAAAGGCGTCATACTCCCGACCTCTTGGAAGAAGTTTTCGTTTTGTTCGTTGCATGGTAGATCGTCAGTTGAGATTCCTCATTGATGACTCTGAAACCCGATTCTCGGGAACGGCTCTGTAGCTGGCGGTTTTTCGCTCCAAGTTTAATAAAAGATGAAATTGTACGTAGGTAATCTCTCCTTTGAGACGACAGAAAACGATCTCCAGGACATGTTCGAACAACACGGTAAAGTCGGCGAAGTCGCCCTCATGATGGATCGCACCACGGGACGTTCCCGCGGTTTTGCGTTCGTGACCATGAACGACGCCACCGAAGGCAACGCCGCCATGGCCGCCTTCAACGGCAAGGAAGTGCAAGGACGCACCCTGACCGTCAACGAAGCGCGCCCTCGCGAAGAGCGGCCGCGCCAGTCCGCCGGCGGACGTTACTAGTCGGCTGATTTGATTCTGCGGGCCGGCGCTCGCTTAACCCGGGCGCCGGCTTCGCAACTCTATGGATTCTAAAAAAGCGATCGAACTCGAAGGGAAGATAACTTCCGTCCTCGCGGGCACCATGTTCCGCGTGCAGTTGGCTAACGACCACACCGTCCTCGCCCATATCTCGGGCAAAATGCGCAAGCGCTTCATCCGCCTCACCACTGGCGACCGGGTGAAACTTCAGATGTCGCCCTACGACATCGACAAGGCCCGAATCGTCTACCGGCTCGGCTGACCAAATTTCTCAAGGCAGTAAACTCCCAACCCCAAACGATCCCATGATTAAACGCGTTCTCGTCCGTTGCCCGTCCACCGCGAAGCTCACGCCGACCGGCCAAACCGTGGAAGAAGAATCCTGGGGCTCGACCAAGCTCAAGCAGAGCAAGGCGACCTGCCCGCACTGCCAGGGCACCCACGCCTGGACGAAAAAAGACGTCGTCCTCGCGCGCTAAGCGCGTTCGCGTAAAAGCAGCGAGCGGAGTTCTCCGGAACGCCGCCGTTTATTCAGTCCTCGGCATGCCTTGACATCGACCGCGCGAGACGCCTACCTCTTCGAGTAGTCTCCGCGATTCCATGAAAGCCGTTGCCACTCCGTCCGCCGCTTCCGCTCCGGCTTCTCGCCGCGCGGAGCCCATTCCCACCATCGACCAGATCATGGTCGAAGAGCGGGCCGCCGCCTTCGGCAAACGCAGCATCAAAACCTCGGCCAAACTTTCCGGCCTCAAGCTCGCCATCTCCATGATGGATTTGACGACACTGGAAGGAAAAGACACGCCCGGGAAAGTCGCCTTCCTTTGCCGCAAGGCGATGCAGCCGATGGCGCCGCGCTACGAAGTGCCATCCTGCGCCGCGGTCTGCGTTTATCCAAACCTCGTGCGCGCCGCGAAGAAATTCCTCGGCGATTCCGGCGTCAAAGTCGCCTCCGTCGCGACCGCTTTCCCCACCGGCCTCATGCCCCTGCGCTTGAAACTGCAGGAAGTCCGCAGCGCTGCGGGGGATGGCGCGGATGAGATCGATATGGTGATCGATCGCGGAGTTTTCCTCGCGGGAAACCACAACCGCATCGCCGATGAAATCGCCGCCACCAAAGAAGCCTGCGGCGAAGCGCACTTAAAGGTCATCCTCGAAACCGGCGAACTCCAGACTTACGACAACGTCCGCATCGCCAGCGACATCGCGATGCGCGCCGGCGCCGATTTCATCAAAACGTCCACCGGCAAAATCTCCCCCGCCGCCACCATGCCGGTCACGCTCGTCATGCTGGAAGCGATCCGCGATTACTTCTACGAGACCGGCATCCGCATCGGCATGAAACCCGCCGGCGGCATCCGCACCGCGAAGCAATCGCTCGCCTATCTCGTGATGGTAAAGGAAACGCTCGGCGACGACTGGCTCACGCCCGATTTGTTCCGCTTCGGCGCCAGCACTCTCGCGAACGACGTCCTGATGCAAATCGCCAAAACCGTCGACGGTAACTACCAGAGCGCGGATTACTTTTCGCTCCCGTAAATGACCGAGAGCACCTCGGTTGGCGCGACGCCGCGAAACCGATCGTCCCAGCGAGCAAGAACGCTCATCATCTGGCTCCTCCTTCTTGGCATCATCGTCGTAGGCGGCTCCAACTGCTGGATCTTGGAATCCTCCCGCGGCCGCATCTACACCGACACCTCAGCCATCCCCGAAAACGATGTCGGCCTCGTCCTCGGCACCTCCAGTTCGCTGCCCGGAGGCTACAGCAATCCCTTCTTCACCGGCCGCATCGCCGCGGCCGCCGAGCTCTACCACGCCGGCAAAGTGCATCATCTCCTCCTCAGCGGAGACAATCGCAAAGCCGGCTACGACGAACCCACCGACATGAAAAACGACCTCATGGCCAAAGGCGTCCCGGAATCCGTCCTCACTTTGGATTACGCCGGCTTTCGCACCTTCGATTCCATGGCCCGCGCCCGCCACGTCTTCGGCCTCACCGGCGTCACCATCATCAGCGACGATTTCCACGCGCCCCGCTCCATCGTCCTCGGCCGTCATTTCGGCGTCGACACCATCGCCTACACCTCGAAACCAATCCCACTCCGCTGGTCCACCAAGAGCCGACTCCGAGAAATCCTCGCCTGCGTGAAAACCGTCCTCGATTTCACCATCCTCCGAACCGACCCCCACTTCCTCGGTCCGCGCGAGGCGATCAACTGAGGGTCTTCGAGATCCCCGAGGGCAAAGTCACCCCCACCGCCCGAACTGAACGTTTGGCCGACCTGGCGGGAGCATTTCGTCACTTCGGGAAACGGCCGGGAGCAAAACCAGCCACCCAGAGGTGAGATGGACGCCGCCGTTCGGCGTGCCGCTGGCCGCGCGCATCGACGTTCGCTCCCGAGCACGCAAACGTCGACCGCGCCCAGGAACGCGCCGTGTTCCGGCTGCTCGCGAAACACGAAACTCATTTTTCATCGGCGACGTCACACTGGCGGAGCTGGTTTGGGTGCTCGACGAATGTACGCCTTCAATCGCGCCGAACTGACCAGCGCTTTGGAAGCGCTCGTGAGCCGGAGCGACCTCGTCTTCGAGGATGGAAAGCGCGTCCGCCGCGCCATCCGCCACCTCGCCGAAGGCGGCGATGTTGCCGACGGGCTCATTCTGAACCGCGCCCAAGCCGCAGGTTGCACCGCGCTCGCCTCCTTCGACAAACAACTGAAGAAGCGCCTTCCGGATTTCATCAATACACCCTCATGAACCAGATCGACGAGTTCTCGCAGTGCTGGGGCCAAAGAGCCGCATCCGTGAATCCCTCGCCGACACCAAGACTGCCTTGATTTTACGTTCTCCAGACTGCGCCGGATTTCCTCGGACTTCGTGAAGCGATTAGCCGACACGACCGCTCTGTCTGCCGGTGCTGAATCTGGAACGCCCCAGGTTCTGCATTGGCAAAGGATTGGTCGAACTGTTTGAATCGACTCCCGATTACGCGATGAAACATTCCGCCGCTGTCCGATTAACATTTTTTGCGGCGATCTGTCTGGGCGGCATCAGTACGGTCCGCTGCGATCACGTTAATGACGTAATCAAAGCCCAGATGCGGACGCGCCGTATCCCCGGTCTTGCGCTCGCGGTAATAAAGGGCGGCCGCATTATCCGAGAACAGGGATACGGCTTTGCGGACCGAGAAAAGAAGATCCCGGTTACACCCTCGACTCTGTTCCAGGCAGCATCCGTCAGTAAGCCAGTCGCAGCTTTGGGTGCGCTCCGACTCGTCGATCAAGGCGAAATAGCGCTGGACGAAAATATCAACGCCCGTCTGCATAATTGGCATGTTCCTGATAATCGCTTCACCAGGAAACATCCGGTCACGCTGCGTCTGATTCTCTCCCACAGCGCAGGCTTAAGCATGCATGGTTTCGCTGGTTACTCTGCCGCAGGCCCCTTCCCGTCCTTAAGGCAAATTCTCGACGGCGAACCACCAGCCCGCTCCCTACCGATCCGCGTCGATCGCGTTCCAGGAAGTTCATGGCGTTACTCGGGCGGCGGCTACCTGGTCATGCAGCAGATGGTGATGGATGTGTCCGGAAAACCATTCGCGGACTACATGGAAGCCGCCGTCCTGAAACCGTTCGGAATGGCATCCAGCACCTTCCTGCAGCCGCTCCCAAAAGCTTGGGAACACCGCGCCGCTGCGGCTTACACCGGAACGCCTCGAGAAGCAGTAAATGGCCGTTGGCGAGTATACCCGGAATTAGCCGCGGGCGGCCTTTGGACCACCGCCGGAGACTTGGCCCGATTTTACATCGGCGTCCAGCGGTCGGTGGCGGGCACATCAAATCTTGTCATTTCCCCTTCGCTGACGCGCCAAATGCTGACCAAACAAAACGGCGACTCAGGTCTCGGATTTTTCCTCGGCGGGATCCCGCCGAGGTTTGGACATAACGGGGGCAACATCGGCTTCAACGCCGTCACGGTTGCCCTCGAAACCGGAGAGGGCGCAATATTCCTCATGAACGCCGACACGGACATCGAAGAGCTCAAGAACATCCTGGTGGAAGCAGTCGCGTCACAATATCGCTGGCCCGGGTCCGTCGCGCAGCGCCCCCCTTCGAGCTAAAGCGGTCAACCCATCGGACATTGGCTATTCCATTTCTCGTTCTCCCTCGCGTGCGCGTGACCTCACATATGACAATGAACAATCTCAGCGCGCATCTGGAAGCGGAACGGGGTCGCCTCGCGCACTTTCCGTAGGTCATCCGCCTTCATGGTCACCTCATGATGAGCGAAAGCCGCAGCAAACGCAATCTTTGCGCCTGCGTCGCACAAGCTGTTGTCAATGGGATCAGACTTCGGCGCGGGGGCGCGCCGGCTCCAAGGCGGCGGCTCAGCTTGGAGCCGGCCCGCCCTCGGGCCGAAGTGTCTTTACTCGAGCACGAACTCCCCACCTTCGCGCGCGGCGTTGACGTTCAAGCTTGAGCCGCATTCCGCCACGCGCGCGTGGCCCTCGGCGACCATGGCTTCGATTTTGGCGTCGTCGTGGTCGGGGTCGTGGTGGAAGAGGAAGAGATTTTTTACGTTCGCACGTATCGCGAGATCGACGGTGTCGTCCGCGCAGGTGTGGCCCCAGCCGAGCCGGCTCGGGTATTCGACGCGGTCGTATTGCGAATCGGAGATCATGACGTCGGCGTCGCGCATGAACTCGATCACCTTCTCATCCTGCGAACGCGCGTAATCGATCCCCGGCGCGGAGTTCTCGTTCGCCAGCTTTTGCCGTTCGCGCTCGTGCCGTTCGTAGGCTTCGTGATCGGGGATGTAAACGATGTCGCCTTTGGCGGTGGAAAGGCGGTAGGCGAGGCAGATGCCGGGATGGTTCGAGAAGATGGTCCGCACTTTCGCGGCACCGAGATCGAACTGCATGTCTTCCAATTCCTCGAAAGTGACGTGGCTTGACATCTGGTTGAGCCCGACCGGGAAGAAGGCGCTTTGCATTTGCTCGAAGAGCGCGCCGCGCAGCCCATGCACCGCACCTTCGTAGCCGAGGATGCGCACGTTCACCTTCGGGTTATAGGCGGGGAGGAAGAACGGGAAGCCTTGGATGTGATCCCAATGCGTGTGGGTGACGAGCATGGAGATGTTCATGGGCTGGCCGTTGGCTTCGCGGATGAGGGCTTTGCCGAGGCCGCGGATGCCGGAGCCGGCATCGAGGATGATGACTTCATTCCCGACACGCACTTCCACACAGGAGGTGTTCCCGCCAAACCGCGCCGTCTCGCGCCCGGGCGTGGGAATGGATCCGCGCACGCCCCAAAAACGCAGGCGCACTGGACCTGCGATCACCGACCGAGGCGCGGGCCCAGGCTGGGTGGACTCTTCCGCACGCGCCAACGTCTCGAGCAGATCCGAGGGCATGATCGGCTTGACCAAATAATCGTCCGCGCCGGCGGCCATGGCGCTATCGCGGTCGTTCGCGAAACGGCTCACACTGGTCAGGACCACGCGGGTGGATTTCAATTGCGCGGTCTCGCGGATGCGACGGCAGACCTTGAAGCCGTTTCCTTTCGGAGTGCGGAGATCGCAGAGGACGGCATTCGGCTGATGTTGATCCACCAGCTTCAGCCCCGCTTCGCCGGTCTCCGCTTCCAGCACGCGCCAGCCGCCGCCGGTGAGGCATTGCGAAAGCAGCGCCCGGCTCAGCGCGTCGTTATCGATCAAGACCAGCGTCTTCATTTCGCCACCACCTTCGGAAGCCGAATCCAAAAACTGTTCCCGCTCGTCTCCCCCGGCTCACAGCCGATCTCGCCTCCGCAGCTTTCAATCACGATGCGACAAAAATGCAGCCGCACCGCCGAGGCGTGGGATCCAGCAGTCGGCATCCCGAAATTCGCAAACAAATCGTCGTAGCCCTCGGCCGACATCCGCGGCGCGCTATCCGTCACGCGGCAAAGAAGCGAATCGGCTTCGTCCTCCACCGTGATCTCGACCTCGCCGCCCGCGGAGGCGCGTTCGAGAGCGTTCTCGAGTAATCCGGTGAGGACGCGCTCCAGATGGCTGGTCTCCACCGGAACACGCAACGCGCCATTTTCTCCGATGGCCCGCGTGAGTTTCACGCCCTTATCTACGAAGCCACCTTCCACCATTTCCAACGACTGGCTCAGCGCCGCCCAAAAATCGGCAGCGTTGCCGTTCGCCATCTTGCCGCCGTAGATGGTGCCCATTTCCTCCGAGAAAACATCCAGCACCCGACCGATCAGGCGCTGTTGTTCCTCCGTCCCGCGCGTCGCCAATCCCAGCAGCACTTTCGTCCGGGGCGGGTTGTCCTCTGCTTCGATCAAGCGCAAGGAGGTCACGATATTCGCCAGCGTGGCCGTCATCTCATCCGCCACGCAGTGCAGCAGGATTTCCTTCTTCTGGATTTCGGAGTTAAGCCGCTGATGCGCGATGACGGTTTCGCGCGCTTTTTGCAGCACGTTTTTCTTCGCCGCGAATTCAGCGCCCAGGCGTTCGATCAGCAAAACCGGCTGACCGCTGGCCGTCATCGCGGTCGCTTCCAATTCCACGCGCTCGCCTCCTACCGTTTCCTCCACCCAAGGGCCCGATCGCGCGCGTTGCTCGCCTCCTTCTTGCCAGCAGGCCTCGGCATCGATCAGGAAATTCTCCAGGAACGGCGACGCCTCCTCGATCGGCAGGACCGCGCCGTCCTTTTCCAGCGCCGGCCAAAGGCTGCGCAACCACTGCGGCGATTCGCCCGCTTCTCTCAGCGAGCCATCTTCCCCGCGGAGGAAAAGCGCATAACCAAGCGTCTCCAGAACAGCATTCGCGGGCGATGTAGGGGGCATGCTCGGTGGGTGCTTTCAGCTCGCTGCGATCATTCTCCGCGCCAGTTCGGTGAACGCGTCCTCCACCTGCTCCCCTGCTTTCGCGCTCGTCTTGATGACATGCCAGCCGTCCGCCGCCAAGCCAGCAATTCGCGCTTCATCGACTTCCCATTGCGGCGCGAGGTCCGCTTTGTTCAAAGCCAGCAGGAAAGGCGCACTGCCCATGCTTCCCTCCACTCGCGTTTTCAATTCCAACACTTGATCCAAGGTCACCGCGCGCGTCCCATCCGCCACCAGCAGGAATCCGCTCGTGCCACGCAGATAGGAGGTTTGCAGACGCTGGAAATCGTCATCGCCCGCCAAATCCCAGATCATCAGCATCACTTCCTCGTCGCCTACGCGGACGGTCTTCTTGTCGATCTTCACGCCCACGGTGGTGAGATATTTCTCCGAAAACATGCTGTGCACGAACTGCGCGACCAGGCTTGTTTTCCCAACGCCCGATGTCCCTAACAGGCAAACTTTTTTCTGAATCATGGCGCGGCGGGACCTGGCCCGAGGACAACTTTGAATCCCACCACGCGATCCGCCTGTTCGGGCGTCGCCTCACCCGCGACCGACTCCGCGCCCAATCCAATGACGCGAAAAGTCTGCGGCTCGAATCCACAACCGACGAGAAATTCCTGCACCGCGGCGGCACGGCGTTGGCTGAGGTCTTGGTTTCTAGCCGCCGCGCCGAGGGCATCGGCGTGTCCATGAATCTCGATCACTGCCGTGTAGCCCAGCCGCTTCGCGGAGGCGAGGCAACGCCGCACCAGATCGGGCAAACGCGAAAGCGCGGCGAAGCCTTCCGTGGCAAAATTATCCTTATCCACCAGGAAATAGACGAAGGCGCTCTCGATGATGGCCTTGGTTTCCTTAAAGGTCTGTAAGTCCAGATCGGTCACCTTCTGATCATCGATCTCGCTGATGCCCGGCATGTCCTTCGCTGCCACCCGCACCTTCGCCAACCAGGAGTGCGTTGCGTCCCCCTCCAGCACAAGCGTCTGCTTGCTCCCCATTTTCGCCTGAATCCCATCGGGCAGACCAAAACGTTGGGTGAAACGTTCGATCACGGGTTCCGGGGGATAGGCGATCTCCAGTTGCTCGTCCGCGATCGATTGGATTCCCGAAACCTTCCGCGCACCTTCGCGGACCGGGACGATCCATTCGTAGGGAGCGCTCCCGGTGAGCTTCAGCACGCCGCGGTCCACCTCGGCCTTAACCGTCGATGGCGGCGGATAGGCGGTTTCGAAACGCTGCAAGACTAACGAGGAGTCGAGCGCCTGGTATTCCTTCCAGTCGAACTGGATGCTGTCCGGATTCACCTTCGCTTTCTGCGCAATCGCCAAGGGGTCGGGCGCCAGCGGATCGCGCAACCCAGCAATGTGCGAAGGCGAAATCCAACCGTGGTCCACTTCGGTGATCGTGATTCCAGGCTGCGACCGCAACCGCGCGACGAAGTCCTCCCACTTCGCCTGCCGGCGGAAACCGATGATCGCCGCGGCCACGATCAAGCCAACCACCGGCGCGAGCACGAATGACACTCGTCCGCGCTGACCAGGGCCGGTCTTCGACTTGTCGTATTGCGCTCGCAAGCAACTCTCCAGTTCCGGTCGCAAAGATTCGAACTCCTCCGCGTCGCCGGAAAATTTCGCCAGCGCCGCCGCCTTCAGGATGTGAGCGCTCTCGACGGTTTCCTCCAGCGCAGTGCGCAATTCACGCGGGGGATTTCCGCGGATCACCGCCGCCAGATAAGCGTATCGCCCCGGCGCGATCCAGACCTGCAACTCGCCCACGCGGAACTCTTCCAGCGACGCATCCTGGCCGGTCTTAAAGGAATCGCGGGCAAAATCCTGAATCGCGCTCAGCATCCCCGCCACCATGTCCGAATCCTGCGCCACCGCATCGTCTGCGCTCGCGTGCAGCAGCGCCATACTCGTCTCGCGGTGAATCAAAAAAAGCTGCTCCACTCGATAGACCAGGCTGCGCAACATCACCACTTCCGCGAAACTTCGTCCCGTCCGCAAAGCCTCGAAGCGCCACTTCAATCCTTGCCACGAAAACGTGTGCTCGAGCGTCTGATTGAACGACTGGAGCAAGTTCCGCAGACTTTCCGCGATCGACCGCCTAACGACCGATCCGATAATCGGATGCAGCGCGTCGATGAAAACTTCCGGCCGCTGCTCAATCGAACCGCGCACCGAAGCCTCGACCGCAGGCCGAAGCGCATTGCCTAATTCCTCGCCACGCTCGCCACTCAGCTTCAGCGCCTGCGGGAGCACGCTGGAGACATCCTGCGCACGCTGCCCCTTGTCCGCCAGGCGCGCCTGAACCTCGCGCAGGTCCTTGCGTTCCCGCCGCAGCAGCAGGCGCCGGATTTCCTCCAGCTCGGAGACCGGCTCGCGCGGCACCGGGGAGGCCGGCCGCGGAGGATTACTACGCTCCGGGAACCTTGAATTCATTTTTCAAGCGCAGCGAAACTTCAGAGAGCATCTCCGCCAACGCCTCGCGTCCAGTCATGGCCCCGCGGATTTGCTGCGCCTCCTGATCCAGCCCGGCCTTCATCTGCTCGTGCTTCTCCGCGATCTCGGTGCTGAGCGCTTTCGATTGCTCCAGCAATTTCTCGCGCAGGTCCCGCATATCCTGCGCGGACTGTTGATCGAGGTGCTGCAGCTTTAAGCTTAACCCTTGCGCCGTTTCCCCCAATTCGTGCGCCAGTTTGTTGATCGCCTGGATGCGCTCTTCGTTCTCCGCCCGCAACCGGTGCGTCATCGATTCGACCTCGCCTTTCATAAAACCCTCCAAGGCTTGCAGGCGATGCTGCAAATCGGCTCGCACTTCGGCGGCTTCCCGGGTCAGGCGTTCCTCCAGCCGCTGGAAGCGACCGTCGTAATCGCGCATCTGCGAGCCAAAAAGAATATCTCGTATTCGATCGACGTTTTGGCTCTCGTCGACCGGCGCTCCGTTGCTGTGCTCTGGTGTTTGGGCTTGTTGATCCATGGCTTTGTCCCCGCTTTCCACCAATCGTATTGCGGAAACGCCACCGGACGCAATGCCCAAGAAAGGCCAGACACCACGTTTCGCCGGGCCTGGATGGTACGTCAGCAACGGGTCGGGGCGAAATGAAACTTTCATTACCCGTGCTCGCGCGGAAAATAACAGCCAATTATGCGCAAACTTGTGCTCACTATCCTGCTTCTCGGCGTTCTCATCGGCGTTGGAATGCTCGTTCTCCGAGAGCGAAAAATCGGCGCGCCCGCCGCGCCCGTTGCTGCAGGCGAACCGAAGACGATCTATGATCGGCTAATCGAATTCAGCGAACCAGTCCGGCAACGGTTGACGCCCTACTTCCAGAAGGCCGGCGTGAATTATCCACCCTCGCGAATGGCGTTCGTCGCAATCAAGGAGACGCGGAAACTGGAACTCTGGGCGGCCAACGAATACGAAGATCTGCGCTTCATTCGCGAATACGACGTGCTGGCTGCCAGCGGTCAACTCGGTCCGAAACTCCGCGAAGGCGACAAGCAGGTGCCGGAAGGCATTTATCGCATCGTCCTCTTAAATCCGAACAGCCTTTACCACCTCTCGCTCCGCGTCAGCTATCCGAACGAGTTCGACCTTTTGCACGCCGCAGCAGAGGGCCGAACCGAACCCGGCACCGACATCATGATCCACGGCGGCGACCGCTCCAGCGGCTGCCTCGCGGTGGGTGATGAGGCGGTGGAAGACTTGTTCGTCATCGCGGCATTAACGGAAACGCGAGAGATTCCCGTGATCATCAGCCCGGTCGATTTCCGCGTCCGCGAATTCTCCGCGCCAGCCGACACACCTCCCTGGACCGAAGGGCTCTACGGCGAAATCCGCAAAGCCCTGACCTGCTTCCTGCGTCCGGACCAGCCCTCGATTTTGCGTGCAGCGGACGGAACGACGCAGTAGGTAACTCCCAATGCCTCGCAAGTCCCGCTCGAAGGAAACCGCTGTCGTTCTCAAGCCCGAAAAGGCGCTCCACCGTCCCGCAGCCCTGCCGCCAGCGGAGCGCCGCCTTTCATTTGGCGACCGCTGGAGCTACGCGCCCGCGCCCGAAGCGCACAACTATATCGAACTGAAAAAGCGCTATTCGCTCTTCATCGATGGAAAATTTGTCGCGCCGCATTCAGGAAAATATTTTCCCTCGATCAATCCTGCCACCGAGGAAAAGCTGGCCGAGATCGCCGAAGGCGATGCGCACGACATCGATCGCGCAGTGAAGGCAGCGCGTGCCGCCTACAAAGGCGTCTGGGGCAAAATGCCGGGCCGAGAACGCGGCAAATATCTCTACCGGATCGCACGGCTGATTCAGGAAAAATCGCGCGAGCTCGCCGTGCTCGAAACCATGGACGGCGGCAAGACGATCAAAGAAAGTCGCGACATCGATCTCCCGCTCGTGGCGGCGCATTTTTTCTACTACGCCGGCTGGGCGGATAAGCTGCAATACGCATTTCCTGGTCGTAGCGCGAGCCCGCTCGGCGTCGCGGGCCAGATCATTCCCTGGAATTTCCCTCTGCTGATGGCGGCGTGGAAACTTGCACCCGCGCTCGCCTGCGGAAACACCTGCGTCCTCAAGCCCGCGGAAACTACCAGCATCACCGCGATGCATTTGGCCGAGATTTTTCAGGAGGCGGGATTGCCGGACGGGGTGGTCAATATCGTCACCGGTGCCCGCGCCACCGGACAGGCGCTGGTCGATCACGACGACGTGAACAAGATCGCGTTCACCGGTTCCACCGCAGTCGGCAAAATGCTTACGCAAGCGGTCGCCGGGACGCAGAAAAAGCTCACGCTCGAACTGGGCGGCAAAGCGGCCAACATCGTCTTCGAAGACGCGCCGCTCGACCAGGCAGTCGAGGGCATCATCGCGGGCATCTATTTTAATCAAGGCCACGTTTGCTGCGCGGGCTCGCGTTTGCTCGTGCAGGAGGGCGTCTTCCCGCAAGTCATCCGAAAGCTGCGCGATCGGATCGCCACCCTGCGCGTCGGCAATCCGCTCGATAAAAACACCGACATCGGCGCGATCAATTCCCGGATGCAGCTCGATAAGATTCACGAACTCGTCGACAGCGGCCTGCAACAAGGCGCCGAGCTAGTGCAACCGCGCTGCAAGCTGCCGGAGAAAGGCTACTGGTATCCGCCCAGCTTCTTCACCGGCGTCACCGCCTCACATCGCATCGCGCAGGAAGAAATCTTCGGCCCGGTCTTGAGCGTCATGACCTTCCGCACGCCAGACGAAGCCATCGAGCGCGCGAACAATACTCCCTACGGATTAAGCGCTGGCGTCTGGACGGATAAAGGGAGCAAGATTTTCAAGATCGTGAGCAAACTTCGCGCAGGCGTCGTCTGGGCGAACACCTTCAATAAATTCGACCCCACCAGCCCTTTCGGAGGCTACAAGGAGAGCGGTTTCGGTCGCGAGGGCGGACGGCATGGATTGATGCCGTATCTTACTCTGAGCTGAGTTCGCCGGCCACCTTCTACAGGTCAACCCGTTTTTGACCTTATTCACTTCTGCAAAGGGTTGACACATTTGGTAGGAATTCCTACCCTTAAAGTATGAATTCAGTCGTGTCGGAAAAAGGGCAAATCACCATCCCGAAGCCGGTGCGAGACCGCTTGGGCTTGAATCCGGGCACCGTCTTGCAGGTGGAGGCGGTCAACGGACGGCTAATTGCCACGAAGGAAATGACGGTGGATGTCTTCCGAAAATGGAGGGGGCGGGGAAAGTTGCCGGCCGGCGCCTCGGTGGACGAATACCTGAAAAGAACGCGCGATGTTGACCGCGATTGATAGTTCCGTCCTGCTCGATGTCATCATCGATGCACCTGAGCGAGCCGAGGCCGCGGAAAAATCTCTGCGTCTGGCCTCGAGCGAAGGTGGACTGGTGATCTGCGAGTGTGTGGTGGCCGAAGTGCGTCCCACGCTGTCCGCTAAGGCGTTTCGGGAATTTGCTGAAGATTGGAAGCTCATCTTTGTGCCCTCCTCTTGGGAGAGCGCTTCGCTGGCTGGCGATTCATTCGAAACCCACTTGAGACGCGGCGGGCGGAGCGGCCGAGTGGTGGTCGATTTTTTGATCGGAGCGCACGCCTTCGTCCACGCGGACAGGCTCTTGGCCCGCGACCGCGGGTATTTTCGTGACTATTTCAAGGGACTAAAATTGCTCTCGCCATAAACCCGACAGGCGGTCGTGTGCAACAGCGGGGACTTCTACTGCGCGAGCTTCAAGTGATCGTTAGGGCCAAGTTCCACCAGCGAGATGGTCGTCTTCCCAGCCGGGTAGGCCTTGCGGGCCTGAGAGCTTACGGCAGTTGCGCGCCGGAGTTTGCCTTGATCCGCGCAATGTCGCTGGCGTTGATCGCGCCGTTGGCGTTCACGTCAGTGCGGAAATTTGTCGGTCCGACAGTTTCGCCCGCGCCGGTCTTGGCTTGGTCGAGATCGCTCGAATTGACGACCCCGTCACCATTGGTGTCGCCGATGAGCGCGGCCAGCGTAGCCGACACGCTTCCGGTGTTGTTTTGCGCATCGACGACGTTGTCGAGTGAAACGCTGACGCGAGTTTGATCGGGCACGCCGGTCAAATCGACCACGTATTCGTTCGCGTTGGGCCCGGGCCCGCTGCTCATGACTGTGCCCCCGCCAGTGACACTGGCGCTCGCGGCGATGGGAGAAAAGGCAGGGAAAGTGAAGACCATCTGGTAGCGGCCCGGTTCTGCAGTCGTGCGGCATTCGACCGCGCTCGGAGTGCTCCCTGGCGGCGTTTGGTCAACGTCGAAGGTCCCGCTACTCCCATGAGTCATGCGCGAACTGGCGCCTCGGAGGGGCGGATTGATCGTAGAATACTCAGCGATCGCTCCCGTGCCGATGGCCCAGCAATGTGAGTCCGACGCGCAGGCGACGCTTTCATAGTTGCGGAACAGATTTCCCGCGTTGAAGAACGGGGCAAGCGACCACGAATTTCCATCCCATTGCGCGATCAAATCCTTCGTTCCCACGGCCCGACATTGCGTGGGTGAAACGCAGGTCACGCCATTCAGGATACCTCCTCCATCGGAAGAATTCGGTGAGGCGACGAGCTGCCAGGAGTTGCCATCCCATCCGAGGATCAGGGTTTGGGCAACGCCGGCGTTGTTCTGATAGCCCACGGCCCAGCATTGCGAGGCAGAGGTGCAAGTAATGTCATTGAGCTGCGTAGAAGTTCCGAGGCTGGGAGAAGGCGTGATGGACCACGCTGTCCCGTCCCATCGCTCGATCAAGGGTTGCAAGACCGCGTTCGGAGTATAATACCCGACCGCCCAGCAATCTGAGGCCGACGGACAGGTGATGTCCTGAAGAATGGCTCCCGCCTGGGTCACGTTCGGCGAGGGAACGGTCGCCCATGAGATTCCGTTCCAATGCTCGATTAAGGGCTGAAAGATGTCGTTCGACTTATAACCCCCGACCGCCCAGCAGTCCGTCACCGACGTGCAGGTTACGCCCCTTAAAAGGCTCGTTTCCACGCCGCCTAGGCTCGGTGGCGGGACCACTTGCCACGACGAGCCGTTCCAGTGTTCGATTAGTGTCTGACCGATCCCGTTATACGTCGATCCGACGGCCCAACAGTCCGAAGCCGAATTGCACGCGATGTCATTGAGCTGATGTTGAAAGGAGCCCATCGGAAAAAGGTAGGGCGTCGTTCCGTAGGACCACGCGATTCCATTCCATCGTTCAAATAATGGCTGAGACTCGGTCGTGTATTGGTAGCCGCCGACGGCGAGGCATTGTTCCGCCGTGGGACAGACTACGCTTGCCGGATTCTGGAAGGCATTGGTCACGTAGTGCGGATCCACGATCGCCCATGCCGTCCCGTTCCACCGCTCGAAGAACCGTTGGCCTGTCACGCTATACCCGACCGCTTGACACGCCGCCGCCGAAGCGCAGGAAACCGAAGAGAGATAGTTCGAATCGGATGCGGTCGTGTTCGGCGAAGTCGCCACGGTCCAGGCGGTGCCGTCCCAGCGCTGGATCAGCGTTCGGAGAATGCCGTTCTGAGAAAAATTGCCCACGGCCCAGCATTGCGCGGCCGAGGAGCAACCGACCCCAGCGAGAAGCGCGTCGCTCTCGAACATCGGGGAATCGACGATCGACCACGCCGTCCCGTCCCACCGCTCGATCAATGGCTGGGTCTGCCCGTTGAGCGATCGTGATCCGACGGCCCAGCATTCGGACGCCGAGGGACACGTGATACTACGCAAACTGGAACTCGGCCCAACGTCGGGCGACGGATAGGTCACCCAGTTTGGGGATGTCCCTCCCTGCCACTTCTCGATCACGATATTTCCGTTCAAGGAACCAATGGCAAAACAATCCGGGGTGGCGGTGCTCTGCGTGCAGGCGACTCCTCCGAGGGTGTGGCGATAGTCGGACACGTTTCCGAGATACCAGTCGCCCTCGTTGTTGGATTGCAGAAGAAAAGCGACGAGCCCGCTGCCAGAACCGTAAGCGGCACCGACTGCCCAGCACTTCCCCGTGGATGCGCAGCCCACCCCGGTGAGGGCGTGCTGGGTCGCAAATTGAACGGTCTGGGCAAAACTTCGCGACCAGGAGGAGCCGTTCCAACGCAACGTCAGCGGAAGCGACATCCCAGTCGAGATTCTATAAGAGCCGACGGCCCAGCACAACGAATCCGAGGCGCAGCTCACGCTGCTCAAGGAGTTATCGTAGGTCGTGCTTTGGTTCGGCGAGGAAATCGTTGACCAAGCCGTGCCGTTCCATCGCTGGATGAGGGTTTGTCTTAAGCTCCCGACGGTTTGGGTGCCTACGCCCCAACAATTCGCGTCCGAAGAGCACGCGACGCTGGCGATGGTTCGATCGTTCACATTGGGATCGATCAAGGACCAACCCGCACTATTCGCCCCGGCCAGGTTCGGCCTTGCTGCAACGGAAACATTGTTTTGCGTGCGGTCCCCTCGCGTCGGATTCGCGGTCACACTGAAGATCGCGATCGACAGTCCGCAGCAGCAGAGCACGACCGCCAAGAGGGTGCGTGCGTGGAAGAAACCGAGTTCGACGCCGGAGCTTTGTTTCATAGAGGGTCTAGCTAAGCTAGTTACAGCGTTGCTCATTCGTTTCCGCCAGACGAGGAAAAAATGGCTCTTTCTCACGGCTGCGGAATGGATTTGAGGGATTCCTGTCGGAGTTTGAGGAAGAGATAATCGAGATTCGTGATGCCGCAGGCTTTGTGGATAATGCGGCTGACCGTGGCGTTAAAGGATTCCAAACGAGCGGAAG
>JBBSPM010000044.1:0-38945 GCA_038258815.1 Chthoniobacterales bacterium | reverse complement strand
TGCCCACCTTCTTGCAACGCCCGGAGCAAAGCCGCCTAACGAGGATTCGGCTGCAAAGTGCAATCTATTTCTTGCCGCATGAGCGGAGAGTGGATAAAAGGCTGATCTGTGGCAAGTGAAAATTTCGAGTCGGCGGCGAGGCCTTCCGGTCCGAAGTTGCTCGATCAGGTGAGCGGGACTCCGCGCGTCGCGCACTACGCGAAGCGGACGGAGGAGGCTTACGTCGATTGGATTAAGCGTTTCATTCTTTTTCACGGGAAGCGCCATCCGCGGGAGATGGGAGCAGAGGAGGTGCAAGCGTTTCTCACCCATCTGGCGGCGGCGAAGAACGTGGCGGCCTCCACCCAAAACCAAGCGCTGAGCGCCCTGCTCTTCCTCTATCGCGTGGTGCTGGAGGTGAAGCTGCCGTGGGTGGATGGATTTGAGCGGGTGCAACGCCCGCCGAAGGTGCGGTCGTCTTTACCAAGGAGGAGGCGCGCGCAGTGCTCGCGCGGCTCACAGGCTCGGCGCGGCTGATGGGGCATCTCCTTTATGGAAGCGGCTTGCGCGTGATGGAGTGCATGCGGCTCCGGATTCACCCCATGAGATAGGAAATTGATGCCCAAACACTATGTCTATGTCTTGCGATCGCTAACGGACTCCCAGTTCTACGTCGGGTTGACAAATGACCTGCCCGCTCGTTTGGAAATGCACAACGCGGGTCTGGTTAGCTCAACGAGGAGAAGGATTCCTTTTGAGCTTATCTATTGGAAGGCTGTTTAAATCGGAGCGAGGCCGCGCAACGTGAAAAGTACCTAAAGACCGCATGGGGTAAGCGTTACCTAAAGACTCGACTCAAGAAATATCTCACGGGGTAAAGGACGTGGATCTGAGTTATCTCCAAATCACGATCCGCGAGGGGAAAGGGGGGCGCGATCGGCTGACGATGATACCGGTGCAGCTGGCAGATCCGCTACGGCGGCAAATCGAGAAGGCGGCGCGGATCCACGAGGAGGATCTGAGCGCTGGAGCGGGCGAAGTTTACCTTCCGCATGCCCTGGTGCGGAAGGCGCCGGGGAGGGCGGAGGAATTGGCCTGGCAATACCTGTTCCCGGCGGCGCGACGTTCCTTCTGGACCGATGAGCTGGAGGGTGCCCCGCGCGAGGGACGCCATCACATCGACGAGAGCTATGTGCAACGGGCGGTGAAGAAGGCGATCCACGAGGCGGGCGTGCAGAAGGCGGCGAGCTGCCACACGTTCCGGCACAGCTTTGCGACGCATCTGCTGGAGAATGGTTACGACATCCGCACGGTGCAGGAGCTTTTGGGTCACAAGGATGTGTCCACGACGATGATCTATACCCATGTGCTGAACCGGCCGGGAATCGGTGTGCGTAGCCCGCTGGATGTGGCACGCGAGTAGGCACGGGAGACTACTTCGCCGAAGCCGACGGCGCGGAGCGGTTTCTGCTTGGTCCAACTAGGCTTTCTCAGTGCGGATGCTGTAGTGCTTGACGCGGAGGTGCCAACGGACGCGGTCGAGGAGCCGGGGCGAACCGGCGGGCGAAGGAGGGGGAGAGGGGTTCTCGGCCAACCTGCGAGCAACGTGTTCGGGAGCTGGGTAGGCTGCCGCCTTTGGTCGAGCGGCGGTGGACGCGGGGCTCATGCGTCGGGATTATCAGCATTTAGTTTACGGATGGGAAGTATGATGTGGAAGTGGGAGGAGATGAGAGGTTAGGTTAGACGTTCTGGTGGCCGGGAGTGGGCGTGCGCAGCCTGCTGGATTCCGCGAGATAGGCCGCGGGACCAGGGACGGAGTTTGAAGCCGCGCGTTGGGGGACTGCAAGTTGGAAACTTGCTCCACGGGGGCGGGATCGGCCAGCCTGGCTAGACATCGAAATACATTGCGAACTCGTACGGATCCGCCTTCGCCAGGCTTACGGCGGGACAAATCCGCCTCCGCCGAAGCGAGGGCGCGGCTAGTGTGGTCGTGCCGATGGTGATCACACGTCGAAGTACATCGCAAACTCGTACGGATGTGGGCGTACGCGGAGGGCGTCGTATTCCTTTTGCTTCATCTCGAGCCAGTTTTTGATGAAGTCGGCGTTGAAGACGTCGCCTTTGAGCAGGAATTGGTGGTCGGCATCGAGCGCTTCGATGGCACCGAGGAGGGAATCGGGGACGCTGGGGATATGCGCGAGTTCTTCGGGTGGGAGTTCGTAGAGATTTTTATCCATCGGATCGCCGGGATCGATGCGGTTTTGGATTCCGTCAAGGCCGGCGAGGAGGAGGGCGGAGAAGGCGATGTAGGGATTGGCGGCGGGATCGGGGGTGCGGAATTCGACGCGCTTGGATTTGGGATTAGCCGAGTAGGTGGGGATGCGGATGGCGGCGGAGCGGTTGCGCGCGGAGTAGGCGAGATTGACCGGGGCTTCGAAGCCGGGGACGAGGCGCTTGTAGCTGTTGGTGGTCGGATTGGTGATGCAGGTGAGAGCGGGGGCGTGGCGGAGGATGCCGCCGATGAAGAAGAGGGCCATCTCGCTCAAGCCGGCGTAGCCGTTGCCGGCGAAGAGGGGTTTGCCGTCTTTCCAGAGCGACATGTGGGTGTGCATGCCGGAGCCGTTGTCGCCGAAGAGCGGTTTCGGCATGAAGGTGACGGTCTTGCCGTGCCGCTTGGCGACGTTCCGGATGATGTATTTGTAGTACATCATCCAATCGCTCATCTCTTTCATGGGGGCGAAACGGATGTCGATCTCGGCCTGCCCGGCGCTGGCGACTTCGTGGTGCTGGCGCTCGATCGGGATGCCGGCTTTTTCCAATTCGAGGCACATCTCGTTGCGGAGGTCTTGCTGGGTGTCGGCGGGGGAGACGGGGAAGTAGCCTTCTTTCGCGCGGATTTTGTAGCCGAGATTTGGGAATTCTTCTTTGCCGCTGTTCCAGTGGCCTTCGACGCTGTCGACGAGGTGGAAGGAGGAGTTGTGGGTGTAGTTGAAGCGGACTTCGTCGAAGATGAAAAACTCGGCTTCGGGGCCGAAGGAGGCGGTGTCGGCGATACCGGTGCTTTGCAGGTAGGCCTCTGCTTTTTCGGCGACGCCGCGCGGATCGCGATCGTAGGGCTCGCGGGTAATGGGATCGACGATGGTGCAGATGAGGCTGAGCGTGGGCTCGGCATTAAAGGGATCGATCCACGCGGTGGTGGGATCGGGAATGACGAGCATGTCGCTGGCGTTGATGGCGCGCCAACCGCGGATGCTGGAGCCGTCGAAGCCGAGGCCTTCGGTGAAGATTTCCTCGTTATACTCAGTGAGGGTGGTGGTGAAATGCTGCCAGGCGCCGGGGAGATCGGTGAACTTGAAGTCGACGAGTTTGACCTCGTGGTCCTTGATCATTTTGCTGACGTCGGAGGGGGTCTTTTTGTCTTTGGCCATGTTAAGGGAGCAGGGTTCGGGGTTCAGGGTTCAGAACAGGCAATCGGAGCGCTTGACGAAATCGCTGGTCGCGCGCGTGCCAAAACGCGGCGTGGAGAGAAGGATGGCGAGAGAAGGGGGGCGAAAAAGTGGGGTGTGTATTTCTCACACCGCTTTCTCGCCGATCTCTTCGGTGCGAATGCGCACCGCGTGCTCGACTGGGATCACGAAAACTTTGCCGTCCCCGATCTTGCCGGTCTTGGCGGCGCCGACCACGATCTGGACGGCTTTGTCCACCATGTCGTCCGCGAGCACGATCTCGATCTTCACTTTGGGCAGGAAATCGACGGTGTATTCGCTGCCGCGATAAATTTCGGTGTGACCTTTTTGGCGGCCGAAGCCTTTCACCTCTGTCACGGTCATGCCCTCGATCCCGAGCTCGGCGAGCGCTTCTTTTACTTCCTCGAGTTTGAACGGTTTGATGATGGCTTCGAGTTTTTTCATAGCGAATTTAGGGGGCGAGGTCGCTCGCGAAAACTGGATTCGGGAGCGCATCGGCGCACGCGCTGTCTTAACAACGGGCGGGAGGCCGCGCAAGTGCGAAAATCTCGTGGCGCGCCATTCTTCCGCGGCTGTAGTCGCCTCGCTGCGTCGAGGCGTTCGCGCGAGGCCAGACACGTCGACGCAGCGACGTGGCTACAGGGTTAGGCCGTTCGTCGTGGGACCAGACACGTCGACGTAGCTTCAGCGTCCAGCGATCCGCCGGGCGGGTCGCCATTTCTTGCCGCAATCGGCGCGTGCTTTATACTGCATGCAATGCCCGCCGACCCTTTCGTTCACCTCCATCTGCACACGGAATACTCGCTCCTGGATGGGGCGATCCGGATGGAGCAGTTGATGAAAAAGGCGGCCGAATTCGAGATGCAGGCGGTGGCGATGACGGATCACGGCAACCTTTTCGGCGCGATCGAATTTTACCAGGCGGCGACGGATGCTGGGATCAAGCCGATCATTGGCTGCGAGGCGTATATGGCGCCGGGGAGCATCACGGATCGCCCGAATAATCAGCGCGATGCGGCCTACCATTTCACTCTCCTGGCGAAGGATGCGACCGGCTACCGCAATCTGGTGAAGTTGATCTCGACCGCGCATCTGGACGGCATGCACTACAAGCCGCGGATCGATAAGGCGCTGCTGGAAACGTATCGGGAGGGATTGATCGGGATGAGCGGGTGTCTCAAGGGCGAGATCAACATGGCGATCCAGGCAGATAACCTGGCGAAGGCGCGGGCGAGCGCGGCGGAATTCCGCGACATTCTGGGCGCGGAGAATTTCTTTCTTGAGCTGCACGATCACGGGATGGAGGCGCAGCAAAAATGCAACGCCACGCTGCCGGCCATCGCGAAGGAATTCGGGCTCGGCCTGGTGGCCGCGAACGATGTGCATTTTCTCGAGCGCAGCCATCACGACGCGCACGATGTGATGATCTGCATCGGCACGGGGAAGATGGTACACGACGAACGACGGATGCGTTACACGCCGGAGTTGTATTTCAAATCGGGCGCGGAAATGCGGGCGCTGTTTCCGGATCATCCGAGCGCGATTACGAACACGTTCGAGATTGCAGAGCGTTGCAATCTGACGCTGGAGTTTAACAAATCGAAGTATCCGGAGTATCCGGCGCCGGAAGGGAAAACGCGCGAGGCGTATTTGCGTGAACTTTGCTACAAGGGCCTCCACGAACGCTACGGCGGACGCACGGACAGAGAGCTGATCGAGCGGCTCGATTACGAGCTCGGCGTGCTCGAATCGACCGGCTTCGTGAGCTATTTCCTGATCGTTTGGGATTTCATCCATCACGCGAAACAACGCGGGATTCCGGTCGGCCCGGGCCGCGGCTCGGCGGCAGGTTCCATGGTCGCGTACGTGCTCGGGATTACGGACATTGATCCGCTGCAGTTTAACCTGCTCTTCGAGCGCTTTTTGAATCCGGAACGCGTCTCGCCGCCGGATATCGACGTGGATTTTTGCGAAGCGCGCCGCGGCGAGGTGTTGCAATACGTGCGCGAGAAGTATGGCGAGCGTCGAGTCTCGCAGATCATCACTTTTGGAAAACTAAAAGCGAAGAGCGTGGTGCGCGATGTGGGGCGCGTGATCGGCCTGAGCTATGGCGAGGCGGACCGGATCGCGAAGATGATCCCTAACGAGTTGAACATCACGCTCAACGGGATCGACAAGGTCGACGCCGAAAGCGGCGAAGTTCATCACACGCCGGGCGCGATCGATAAGAATTTGGAGCTAAAGCAGGCGATCGAGACGGAGCCCTCCGTGCGGCAGCTCTGGGATTACGCGACCGTCCTGGAAGGCCTTTCGCGCAATGCCGGTGTCCACGCGGCGGGCGTCGTCATCGGGGACCGCGATCTTTCCGAATACGTCCCGCTCTGCCGCGATAGCAAAGGCACGGACGTGATCAGCCAATTCGCGATGGGTCCGCTGACGGATCTCGGGATGCTGAAGATGGACTTCCTGGGCTTGAAGACGCTGACCGTGATCGAGGACACGGTGACGTTGATCCGCGAGCGCGAACCGGATTTCGCGATCAACAAACTGCTGCTCACGAATGAGGCGACGTTCGCGTTGCTCAATCGCGGCGAGACGATCGGCATTTTCCAGCTCGAATCCGGCGGGATGACGAGCCTTTGCAAAAATTTCGACGTGCAGAAAATAGACGACATCATCGCCTTGATCGCGCTTTACCGGCCGGGTCCGATGGAGCTGATTCCCGATTTCATCAAGCGGAAGAAGGGGCTGACCAAGATCAAGTATGAGCATCCGCTGCTCGAGACCGTTTGCGCGGATACTTACGGGCTCATGATTTACCAAGAGCAGGTCATGGCGGCGGCGAATCTGCTGGCTGGTTACTCGTTAGGGCAATCCGATTTGCTCCGGCGCGCGATGGGGAAGAAGGATCGGGCGAAGATGGCGAAGGAACGCGAGGTCTTCATCAAAGGCTGTGCGGAGACGAACGGGATCAAGGAAAAGAAGGCGAGCGCGATCTTCGATTTGCTGGAAAAATTCGCCGGCTACGGATTCAACAAAAGTCACAGTGCGGCGTATGGGCTGATCAGTTATCAGACGGCGTACTTGAAGGCGAATTATCCGGTTGAATTCATGGCCGGATTGCTTTCCAACGAGATCAATAACACGGACAAGATTTCGATTTTCGTTGGGGAGTGCAAACGGATGGGCATTCCGATTCTTCCGCCGGATGTGAACCGGAGCGGGCTCAAGTTTACGCCGGAGAGTGGGGCAAGTTTTCAACTTGCCGAGTCCGATGAAGGAACGCCTGCGGATCAAAAAGCGGCAAGTTGGGAAACTTGCGCCACCATTCGCTATGGGCTCGCGGCGATCAAGAACGTGGGGCAGGGGGCGATGGAGGCGGCGATCAGCGAGCGCGATCACGCGGGGCCGTTTGCTTCGTTGGAGGATTTTTGCGCGCGGCTCGATTCGCGGATCGCGAACCGGAAAATGCTGGAGAGCCTGGTAAAGTGCGGAGCGTTCGATTTTCTTGAACGCGACCGGGCGGAGCTGTTCGATTGCATCGAGGATTCGCTCGCGGCGGCGTCTGCTTCGCATCGCGATCGAGCCAGTGGGCAGGTTTCGCTTTTTGATGATTTCGATGTGTCGGTGCCGGCAGCGACGAGCGGCGCGCGCGATGTTGTTCCGTGGACGCAGCACGAGGCGATGTCGTTCGAGAAGGAGTTGCTGGGATTTTATGTTACTGGGCACCCTTTGGACGCTTACGCGGGTGTGATCGCGACCGGTCAGTACCAGACCATTGTCTCGTTAGGGGAATTGGCGGATCGCACGACGTTCCGGATCGCGGGCGCGCTGGCGCAGGTGGAGAAGAAGTTTACGAAGAAGGAAGGGAAGCCGTTCGCGGTGGTTTGGCTGGAGGATGTGACGGGGCAGTTGGAGGTGGTGGTTTGGAATGAGGTTTACGTGAAGGTGATGGAGATGCTGGTGCCGGGTCGGGTGCTTGCGATCAAGGGCACACTCGATAAGCGGGATGATTCGCTCCGGGCCACGGCGCAGAAGGTGCAGGCGCTCCAGCCGGATGCGAGTTTGCCGCCGCCCGAGAGTAATGGGGCAAATGGGGTAGAAGCGAAGGCTGGTATCAACGCGTTTGTGTTGCGCTTCGCGCCGGAGACGACGGCTGAGGATTTTAAGGAAGTGCGGGAGATTTTGGCCGCTTCGCCGGGTTTCACTTCGGTGCGCTTGATGATTGAACGACCTGATGGTGAGGTTTGCCGGGTCGATGCGGGGAATCAACTGCGCGTGGAGGCGACGGACGAGTTAAAAGAGAAACTCGCGCGCTGGCTGTAGCGTTTGTCATCCCGAGCCGCGGAGACGGTCGAGGGATCTCTCCGATTTTCTGACGAATACGCTGCCGCCAGCGAGCGTGATTTTCCGAGCGACTGGGCGATCCCTCGACCGTCTGCGCGGCTCGGGATGACGGGCGACGCGTCGGCTGAAATCGTACGGCGGAGCTGCGGAGCTATGGTTTCGCGGTCGGGGCGAGCGGGAAGACGAGACGTATCGGCTGCTCGGCGCCGATTTTCGCTTCCAGCTGTTGCTTGAGCGCGACTTCGGCTTCGGCGGTTAGGCCGCTCCGTTCTGCTTTTGTCCGCGCGAGCGCTGGCAGCATCGCAAATTCATTTTCCAGATCGGCGGCGGACATTCGATTCCAGAGGCCGTTCTGAAATTCGAGCACGTCGACCTGCTTCTGTTCCACGGTCAGGATTTTTGCGTGTGGGATTTCGACCACGATTTCTTTCTCACCCACATCGACGGTGAGATTTTCTCGCAGGTCGAAACCCGCTTTGACGTCGAAAGAGCCGTGGAGCTTGATCCGTTTGGTGCTGCCGGCCCACGTGTGATTGAATTCGTGTTCGACTTCCGTTTGGCGGGAGAGGATGGCGAGCTCGGCGACGGCGCTGGTTCGTTCGAAGTAGACGCGGTCGTGAATCGTGACCCGTGGCTGCAGTTGCGCCATTTCCAAGAAGGCGTCGCGAGCTTTGCGGCCGAGACGCTCCAGTTCGGCGCTGGCGGCTTGCGCGCTACGGACGGGCCAAGTTTCGATGCGCCAGAAGACGAATCCTGCGATGCCGACGAGGAGGAGGAAGATGAGGACGATGGCGAGCGGCCAGGAAATTCTTCCTCTGCGATTGGCGTCGGTCATGAACGTCGAACCCTCCTCCGCAAGGCTACGGCGGGCAAGCTCCCTCCTCCGCCAAGGCTACGGCGGGCAGGCCCCTCCTTCGCAGGGCTACGACAGGCAGGTTGTTCAACGCTCAATGGTCGAGGGGAAGACATCGCTACCCGTAAAAAAGTACCGCCCCCCGCGCCCGAAGGCACGAAGGGCGGCTGTTCCCCCCAGAACAATCTTCTAAATCTGCGGAGGAATAAGCGTGATGGTCCGGAGTCGCAAGAAGTTTCTCGGAAGTTGTGCGACGTGCGGCGCACTTTGTCCTAAGCTCACGCCGTGAAGCTCGGGCTGCGTTACAAAACCGTTTACCGCTATGAGAAGACGGTCGGCTTTTCGCCGCACGCGCTGCGTCTTTTTCCGCGCACCGATCGCTTTCAGCGGGTGCGCCGGTTCTCGTTTACGCCGAACGGGAATGCGACGGTGCGATACTCGCGGGACGTTTTCGATAACGTGGTCGCGACCTGTTTCTTCCCGGAAAAAATGGAGGACCTCGCCTTCGAACTCGAGATCGATCTGGATCTCGAGGAGATGGACGCGTTCAATTTTATTCTCGATGCAGCGGCGGTCGATTTGCCGTTTTCTTACGACGAAGAATTGACCGGGCTGCTGGCGCCTTATTTACGGCGGCAAACGGAGGGCCCGTTGGAAATTCCGGGCTGGAAATCGCCAACCCCGTCGGAGCCGTGCGGCACGGTGAGCGCGCTGGTCGGATTGAACCAGGCGATTCATAGAGGCATCGACTACGAACGCAGGGAAGAAGGCGCGGCACGCCATCCGGGCGAGACACTGCGAAGCGAGAGTGGCGCCTGCCGCGATGTGGCGGTTTTGCTAGCGGAGATTCTGCGCGCGAACGGGCTGGCGGCGCGGTTGGTGAGCGGTTATCTGCGCGAGTCGGATGCGAAAGTGCGGCGCGCGGAGGGATCGCTGCATGCGTGGACGGAAGTCTATTTGCCGGGAGCGGGTTGGGTGGGAATGGATGGAACGAATGGCGTTTTTTGTAATCACAATTTCATCGCGGCGGCGGTGGGATTGCGGCCGGCCGACATCACGCCGATCGATGGGAAGTATCTTCATAATGGCAGCGTGTCGTCGAAGATGACGTGTCGGCTGGAGTTGCTGCAACTGTGAGTCGTCGAGCCAGGGACGGTTTCGCATGCTGACCGAATTGCAGTTGCGCAATTTCCGCTGCTTTGAAGCGCTGCGGGTGGATTTTTCGCCGGGGTTTAATTTTTTCCTGGGCGCGAACGGGCAGGGGAAGACCTCCATTTTGGAAGGCGCTTGCGTGTTGCTGCGGTTGCAATCGCAACGTAGCGCGACGCTCGGGCCGCTGATTCGCACGGGGGAAAAATCGTTTTCACTCCACGGCGCGCTGGATCGGCACGCGTTGGAATTTCGCTACAGCGCGCTCCGCCGAAAGCTGTGGTTCGATCAGGTCGAGCAAAAGAGCGTGGCGGAATATCTTCGGCTCGGCCGGGTGGTCTCGCTGGCGAATACCGATATCGAGCTGGTGCGCGGCGGGTCGGAGTTTCGGCGGCGTTTTCTCGACTTTCTCGGCTCGCAGATCGAGCCGAGTTATCGGCCGACGTTGCGGGCCTATGAACGCGCGCTGCGTTCGCGCAATGCGCTCTTGAAATCGGTTTCGCCGAAGCCGCGGGAGTTGGCGGCTTACGATGTGCCGTTGCTGGAACACGGCGCGAAGCTGTCGGCGATGCGCGCCACGCTGGTGGCGCGGTTGAGTCCCTCGGCGATGGAGGCGCAGCGCGAGATCAGCGGGGAAAGCGAAATGCTGAGTCTCGCTTTTGCGCCGGGGAACGCGGAAGATTTTCCGGCCGATCTCGCTCGTTCGCGCGCGCAGGAATTACGGCTCCGCCAAACCGTGGTGGGTCCGCATCGCGATGACGTCACGCTGCTGGTGGACGCCAAACCGGCTTCGCAATACGCCTCGGAAGGTCAGCAGCGCACCCTGGCGTTGGCACTGAAAATCGCGCAGGCGCGCGTCTTCGCGGCAGAGGAGGGGACGGCGCCGCTGCTATTGATCGATGATGTCTTCGGCGAACTCGATCCGGCGCGGCGCAATCGGCTGCTGGAGTCGTTGCCGGATGAATCGCAAAAGCTCGTGACCGCGACCGCGATGCAGTGGCGGGAAGCGCCGGTGGAGGGGCCGGTGTGGGAATTGCGCGACCGCCAACTCTTCCGCACGGGCGAGGCCTGAGGGCGGCGGCACTTGCGAAGAGCGGAGACGGGCGTTCTAGTTTTCCATGCGCAATCACGGGAAAGGCATTCCGCTCAGTCTCGCCGGCTCGCTCCTGGTGGCGCACCCGAATATGCTCGACCCGAATTTTCGGCGGGCGGTCTTGTTCATTTCTTCGCACGACCCGGCGGAAGGAGCGATGGGCGTGATCGTGAATCGGCCGCTCGACAAACAGGTGGCGGATCTGGTGAGTGATGTGCCGCCGGATGGTTTGCAGGACGTGCCGGTTTTTCTCGGCGGCCCGGTGGGAAAAAACCAACTCATGTTCGCGGCGTTTGAATGGGAGGCGACGGAAGCTTTGCGGCTTAATCACAATGTGAATGTGGAAGAAGCGCACGATCGAGTGGACAAAGATCCGACTTCGATCCGCGCTTTTGTCGGCTATGCCGGTTGGAGCGCGGGCCAACTGGAAGCGGAGATGGAAGAGAACGCGTGGATTTTGCAAAAGCCGACGCGGCTGGCGCTGACGCCCGAGCGTTTGCCGAGACTCTGGTTCGAGATCATGCGCGGTCTCGGGCCGTGGTACAAATTGCTAGCCGCGGCTCCGGACGATCCGTCCTTGAATTAGTGCAGGGCGAGCAGTGACTGGTGAATCGTAGATTTCGCTAGGCGTGCCGCGCTCTCCCACCTATCACTAGTCACTTATCACCATTCACCCTCTCTAAAAATGATCATCGGCGTCCCGAAGGAAATTAAAGCGCAAGAACACCGTGTCGGTTTGGTGCCATCCACGGCAGCGACCCTCACCAAACGCGGCCACCAAGTCCTGGCGCAGAAGAACGCGGGCGCCGGGTCCGGTTATCCGGATCAGGATTACGTGGACGTGGGCGCGACGATTATCGAAACCGCGGAAGAGGTTTTCGCGAAGGCGGAGATGATCGTGAAAGTGAAGGAGCCGCTGCCGGCAGAATATGGATTGCTGCGGAAAGGGCAGATTCTTTTCACTTATCTGCATCTGGCGGCGAGCCGGCCATTGACGGACGCGTTGCTCGCTTCCGGAGTGACCGGGGTTGCGTATGAGACGATTCAGGTGGGGAACAAGTTGCCGCTGCTCGAGCCGATGAGCGAGATCGCGGGCCGGATGTCGGTGGTGATGGGCGCGTATTATTTGGCGAAGCATAATCAAGGTAACGGCGTGCTCCTCGGCGGCGTGCCGGGAGTGATGCCGGGGCGCGTGGTCGTGATCGGTGGCGGCACCTCGGGTGTGAACGCGGCGCGGATGGCGGTGGGCTTGAATGCCGACGTCACGATTTTGGAAGTGGATGGCGAACGGATGCGTTTCCTCGATCTCACGATGCAGAATGTGAACACGCTCTATTCCAACGAAGCGAACCTCACGAGTATGCTCCCGACGACCGATCTTTTGATCGGCGCAGTGCTCGTGCCGGGAGCGAAAGCGCCGAAGCTCGTCACGCGCGAGATGTTGAAAAAAATGCGTCCGGGCAGCGTGTTCGTGGATATCGCGATCGATCAAGGCGGCTGCGCCGAAACGTCGCGGGCCACCACGCATCACGATCCGGTTTACATGGAAGAAGGCGTCATTCACTACTGCGTGGCGAATATGCCCGGTGCCTACGCGCGCACTTCTACGCAGGCGCTGAGCAACGCGACGGCGCGCTACGTCGAACTCCTCGCGGACCTCGGCCTTGAAGCCGCCTGCAAGAAGCAGCCCGCACTGCTCGGTGGAATCAACACCCGTGATGGACGCCTCACTCTGCAAGCGGTGGCGGACGCGCACGGAATGTCCTACGAGCCCGCGTTTTAAAAAAACCACGATGGCCAAAAGGAGCCGCGCGTGGCAGATAGTGCTTTAAGTAAGTCCAAAACGAAGGGTTGCTTCGATTCATCCTTCGTCCAGAATGTGGGCACCAATCCTAAAAACTATGAAGAAATATATCTGCATCCTAGCTACCGCTGCACTCTTTACCGCGTGCGAGCAAAAAACTGAAACCGTGACCCCGGCCGCTCCCGCTGATGCGGCTGACCACAATACGACCGTGGTGACTCCCCCCGCGGACGCGACCAAGACCGAAACGAACACGACGATCGTGAACCCGACGCCGGCTGAGTCGAAACCCGACACCAGCACGACGACCAACACCACGATCAACGCGGCGCCGAGCCCTGATACCTCGACTTCGACCTCGACCGAGACGACGACCTCGACTCCGAACCCCTAAATCCCAAACGAGGGATTTCTCCCTTATTGCAAAGTCTTCCCGTGGCTTCGGTCGCGGGAAGACTTTTGCTGTACCGACACGGTGCTCTTTTCTCAGCCCGTGGTAGGGAAACTTCAGATGAACGACGGTGACAGCGCTGCAGGATTGTGCTTCGGGCGAGACCGGCGTCTTACCCGCACAGCGGAATTCGCGCGCGTGAGGGTGGATGGCAAAGCGCAACGCGGCAGTTTCATGATCCTCGGCGTGCTGGAAACTGGGGACGCCTTGCCCTTCCGCGCCGGTTTTGTCACTTCGAAGCGCGTGGGCGGTGCCGTGGTGCGGAATCGTGTCCGTCGCCGTTTGCGCGACCTCGTGCGTCGGCATCAGCATCAGGTGCGATCGGGAATTTGGCTGGTCGCAATCGCCCGCCCGGCGGCGGCGCGCGCCAGCTACACCGCGCTGGAAGATGAGTGGTTGCTTCTGGCAAAGCGCGCTTTTATCCTAGCGCCCTGATGCGCCTGATCGTCCGATTTTTCATTCGTGCCTATCAAGTGACGATCTCTCCTGTGCTCTCGTGGCTCGGTGGGCCGGGGAGCGGTTGCCGTTTTCAGCCGACCTGTTCGCAATACTTTCTGGAGGCGGTGGAGACCCATGGGGTGTTTCGCGGAAGTTGGCTGGGGCTGAAGCGCTTGGCACGTTGCCAGCCGTGGGGCGGCCAGGGCCACGACCCCGTGCCGCCAGTGCATTCTCACCATCTGATTTGTGAATAGTCCGTCGGGACACGCGTATGGACCGACAAGCATGGATTGCCGTTTCCCTTTGTGTCTTGGGACTTGTCGGCTGGCAGGTTTACATGATGCGAACCGCGCCCCGCGTTCCCGCACCTGCGGTGGCCAGCGCGAGCGCTTCTCCGACGCCTGAGGCCGCCAACCCGGCGCCCGCATCCAGTCCTGCTGGGGTTCCAGCGTCCACGCCCGCGCCATTCGCGCCTCTCGTCGCAGAGCCGACGCCGGCCGCTTACGAAGAGCGGGTGGAAGTGCTGGCAAATCCTGATCTCGAGCTTCGCCTAACGAATAAAGGCGGCGGCATTCGCGAAGCCCGTCTGCTCCATCACGCCGGCGAAGGGGGCAAGGGCGAAGTGGTTTTGAACGCGGCGGATTTGCTGCCGATCGGCGCGCTGGTCGAGCAACCGTCCACCTCGGCGCTGCCCGAGTTCACCTTCACACGGGAAGCGGACGGCAGCGTGGTGGGCGAACGCAAAACGCCTGAAGGCGTGACGGTGCGGAAGCGCTTTTCGTTCCCGACCGCCAAGGGCCCGAAGGACAATTACGTGATCGAGATGCAGGTCGATTTCCGGAACGACGGCGCGCAGGCTTACACGAATCCCGGATACTTCGTCGCGCTCGGTTCGACCATCCCGATTCATCCCAGCGACTTGACCACCTATACGCGTGCCGTGTGGTTTCGCGATGGGAAGCCGAAATCTACGGATGTAAACTGGTTCGCCGCCCAGAAGTATCCGGTGCTCGGGATTGAACGGAGGGCAGAGCAGAAAGTTTTCGAAGAGAAGATAAACGGCGCGGCGTGGGCGGCGATGAGCAATCAGTTCTTCGCCACCATCGTGACGCCGCTGAACGGGCCCGCCACCGAGATCTGGGCGCGGCCGTTTGAAGTGGCGCATCCGGATTCGCCGCCTTTGCGCGGAATGGAGGGCGCGATGGGCATGCCCGGGTTCGTGCTCCAACCGGGAGAGACGAACACCCAGCGCTTCCAGATTTACACCGGACCGAAGCTCTACGCGCAGTTGGCAAAATTCGAGCACGGCGAAGCGGCCATCATGGACTTCGGCATGTTCAAGATCGTCTGCCAGGCGTTGCTGAATTTCATGAATTTGCTGCACAGCTTTGTGGGCAACTATGGGGTGGCGATCGTGCTCATGACCGTCTGCGTGAAAGCCGTGCTCTGGCCGCTGCAAAGCAAGGCTAACAAGTCGATGCGCAAGATGTCCGCGCTCGCGCCGAAGATGCAGGCGTTAAAGGAAAAATTTAAAGACGACCCGACGAAGATGAACACGGAGGTCATGAAGCTCTATAAAGAGCACGGCGTGAATCCGGTCGGGGGCTGCCTGCCGATGTTGATCCAATTCCCGATCTTCATCGGTCTCTTCACCATGCTCCGGCAGGTCGCGGAACTGCGGAACGAGTCCTTCCTCTGGGTGAAGGATCTCTCTCAACCCGACACGCTCTTCACCATCCCCGGCCTGGGATTTATTCCGGTGCTCGGCACTCCCGCGGGCCTGACCGTGAACCTTCTTCCGATCCTGATGGGAGCGACGCAATTCTGGCTCATGAAAATGACGCCCAATACGGGCGACGCCATGCAACGGCGCGTGATGATGTTCATGCCGCTGATTTTTTTAGTTTTCTGCTACAATTTCGCCGCGGCGCTGGCATTGTATTACACGACGCAAAACCTGCTCTCGATTCTACAGTACTGGTATAATCAGAAGCAGCCCGCCCCGGTGTTGACGCCCGTGGTGCCGGAGCGGAAGCGTTCGGGAAAGGGAAAGAAATGACGCCGAAAGAACTACTCGATACGATCCTCGGCTACCTCGGTTTCGTGGTGCAGATCGAGGAAACGCGCAGCGAAGGCGGGAATCTGACGCTGCAGATTTACACCGAAGAAAGCACGCGTCTCATCGGCCATGAGGGGGAGACGCTGGAAGCGATTCAGTTCCTGCTCAATCGGCTCATCCAGGCGAAAGATCGCGATGCCGACAAAGTGATCGTCGATTGCGAAATGTATCGTTCGATGCGCGAGGATCGCATTGTGCAGCGGGTGCGCGAACTGGCGGAGCGGGTGCGGATCAGTGGACGATCGCTCCAGCTCGAGCCGATGAATTCGTATGAGCGCCGGATCGTGCACAACGCCTTCAAGGACGATCCCGACGTGGCGACGTGGAGCCCGAATGATTCCGCGCGGATCAAGCAGATCACGCTTTTAAAGCGGAGACCGAAGCAAGAGCCGGCGGCGCAGTAGTAGAGAGGCCTCACGCCTCGAAATGTCCCAACGGTTTCCCCACCGACGCCTCGACGCAGCGAGGCGGCTACAGCGTTTGCTTAACGTCCGACGCGAATGGTGATCCGGCGCTGTAGCCACGTCGCTGCGTCGACGTGCTGCGCGTGGCTAATAGCGAATGCTCACGATCTCTCCCTGGTAAGGCCACTCCTCCGCGCTCCGGCAAAGTCCGGCCCGCACAGGATTCATCCGCACATAATCCCATTTCTCCCAATAACTATCCGCACTGCGCAAAACATGATCGAAAAATCCCTCCTGCCAGTGCGGCTTCTGAGTGCCGAGACGCAACAACTCCTTGCCGAGAACGGTGCGCAGCATTTGCATCCACCTGCCCATCGTCGTCCCTTCGGGAGGAAGAGCTAAAAACAGATGCACGTGATCCGGCATAATCACATAGCGGCCGACTGCGATGTCGTGTTCTTCGGCGCGAAAGCAGTAGGCGCGAAACCCATCGTGAATTTCCGGACGCGCGAGGAGTGGCAGGCGCTGGTATGAATTGAACGTGATGAAATAGAAAGAGCGCAGGGTTGAGAAGAGACGTTCCAGGCGGGGAGGCCGGTCGGGGAACGAGCGTCTCGGGTCGTTGGACATTTGCTGATGTGATGTAAGCGCAAACGCCTCGACGCAGCTACAGCGCTTTATTCACGTCTGACGCGAATTGTGATCCGGGCGCTGTAGCCACGTCGCTGCGTCGACGTGTTGGGTTGGCCAAACTTGCGGCGCGCGCTTCTTCACGACCGACCGAATTGAAAAACAATCTTCCCGCTGCGCTTGGTCTGCATGGCGTGGCTGATCGCGGCCTGGACCTCGGTTAACGAGTAGATCGCGTCCACTTTCGTCCGGAGCAATCCGCGCTGCGCCATCTCGAAGAGCGGCGCGAAAGTCTCCGCGCGTTGCTCGGCCGTGGCGGCGTCATACCATTTGTTCACCCAAAACCCCGTGAACTTCAGATTCTTGAAAATGAGCATGCCGTTCGGAATCGTGAGCGGCTGCAAACTCATCGCGCCATACGTCACCATGGTTCCGTCCGCGGCCAGGACTTTCGCCATCCGCAACGCGCTCGCGCCGCTCACCGCATTTAGCGCGAGGCGGATGGTGGCGCCGCCAGTCTGTTCCGCCACCTGCTCACGCAACTGATCGTTATCCACCAGGACCACATCCGCGCCGTCTGCGCGCAGTTCTTCCTCCAGTCCCGCCCGGCGCACGACGTTCACGCTTTTGTATCCGAGTTCGCGACCGATCTGAATCGCCGCTCGACCCGCCGCGGAATTCGCCGCGTTCTGAATAAACCAATCGCCGCGCTGCAGCGGAACAAAATCATGCAACATCCTCCAGGCGGTAATGGGATTGACCTTTAACATCGCGGCCTGCATCGGCTCGATTCCATCGGGCACGATCACGAGCCTCTCCGCCTTCACCGCGCAAGCCTCACGCCAGGTTCCGAGATTATGCGGAACGATGACCGCGTTGCCGACTTTGACGTCGCGCACGGCACTTCCGATCTCGGCTACAAGGCCCGCGCCTTCCATTCCAGGAGTCGCCGGGAGAGTCGGACGAATCGGATATTTTCCCTGAATGGAATTGATGTCCGCCGGATTAAGCGGCGCTGCCTTCATCCGCACGACCGCTTCATCGTCGGCCGGTGTCGGCCACGGCTGATCGACTACGCGCAGCACTTCCGCTGGATTTCCGTGCGCTTCGTAAACCACCGCGCGTATAGTCTCGCTCATCGAATGTCTCCGCTCGCTCAGACTACATCGAACGATTCGGCGGGCAATTTGCAAAGCGGCGCGCGGGTGGCCTTGCTCGGGATGGCGATCAACGGCGTGCTCGCGTTCGCGAAAATCTCGGCCGGCGTGCTGGGCAATTCCTACGTCCTGATCGCGGACGGAATTGAATCCACGCTCGATATCGGAGGCTCGATCGTAATCTGGGGCGGGCTCAAATTTGCCGCGCGTCCGCCGGATGCGACGCACCCTTACGGGCATGGCAAAGGGGAGCCGGTGGCAGCGGCGATCGTGTCGTTCGGTGTGATGGCTGCGGCCTTCCTGCTCGCCATCCAGAGCGTGCGCGAAATTTTCCTCCCGCATCACGCGCCCGCGCCCTTCACCCTCGTCGTTCTGGTGGTGGTCGTGATCGTAAAGGAGATGCTCTATCGCTTCGTCATCCGGATTGGACGAAATGTCGAGAGCACCGCCGTGCAAACGGACGCGTGGCATCATCGCTTTGACGCGTTGACGTCGATCGCGGCATTCATCGGGATATCGATTGCCTTGATCGGCGGGGAAGGCTGGGAGAGTGCGGATGATTGGGCGGCGCTTTTCGCGTGTGTCTTCATCGCGACCAACGGCTACCGGATGCTCTCTCCGGCGCTGCACGAAATTCTCGATACCGCGCCGCGCGGCGACATGTGCGAGAAGATCCGGCAATCGGCCTGCGCGGTGCCGGGCGTTTACGAGGTCGAGAAATGTCTGGTGCGGAAAATGGGTCTGAATTTCTACGTGGATCTGCACGTAAAGGTCGATGGCACGATCTCTGTGCGAGACGGGCACGACATCGCGCACCAGGTGAAGAACGCGATCCGCGCCACCGAATCGCGCATCTCCGACGTGCTCGTACACGTGGAACCGGCGGCCGGCAGCTAGTGACGCCGGACATCACGGAGAACCCTGTAGCGGCGGTCTATGACCGCCGAACCCGTGGCTTGCAGGTTGCGCTGTCGGCGGTCATAGACCGCCGCTACAGGGCGCGTCGATCTGCGAAGCCGCGATCAACAGCCGCCCTCGCCACCGTCTGGCCGAAGCAACGGTTACCCTGCACTAATTCTCAACCGGCAGGCGGCGGATGAGTGTTTCGAGCGCGTCCGTTAAGGATGCACGAGCCGCGTCGATGGCGCGAGCGAAGGAAATGAAGCGTGGAATCGATGCCGGGCGCAACAACAGATGCATGAAGAGCGGGAAGAACGGAGTGCGCTGACGCTCGACGTCGAATAAGACGTGAGGAGGCGCGGGGAACGGGTTCGCCGGCGTATCGCTGATGACGCGAAGCGAAAGCATCGGCACGTTGGCAGCGGTGCAGGCTTGAGCGATGAATTCCGTTTCCATATCGACCGCGTCCACGCCTTCTTGAGCCAACGTCTGTCGTTCGTGAGGTGAATCGACCATCGCCGACGCCGTGGCCAGTCGTCCCGTGCGGTAATCGGCAGCACCGCGTAGTTCCAAATGGATGGTCAAGTAATTCTCCGCGGCAAACACGTCGCCCACCTTCCACTTCTCGTTCAGCGCTCCCGCGAAACCCGAGCTGATCAGAAGCTGCGGCGTTTGCTCTTGCAAGAAACGCGCAAGGCGTGTGCGCGCTGTCTTTTCACCGACGCCGGTATGCAAGACGCAGATCGCACGTCCGTGCAGAGTCCCAGACACGGTATGCCGGCCCGCAGCCTCTCGGGTCGGCTGTCCGAGAAGACGAAGAAAGGCGGAGCTTTCGGACGGCAACGCGAATGTGACCGCGATCATGGCGCCGCTTCGGCGATGCGCACCTGCACGATGGACCTCTGGTTAGGATCGATCGGCGCCGCCGTGGCCTGACCGGCGGTCGGTGGAGGCGAGATGGTGGAACTGGAATTCACAGCGAGGCGAAATTCCGTTTCGCGCGTCGAAGGAATGTCCGCCAGCACCATCATCATGTCTTCGTTAGGCAACCCTTTCTGAGCTTCTCCGCCCATCGCGGTCGCGGTCGCGATGACGCGGCTGGCCACGTTCTCCCATTCCGCGCGCGGTGCCGTGATCTTAATGTCCGCGGGAACGAAAGTGGGAACCGGCAGCGCCCTCTCCGCGGCGGCGCCGATGGAACTCGCGATCTGACCCCGGACAGCCTCTTCTCCACTGCGAGAGGCGGAGGACTTCTTGTTCTTGAACGCGATGAAAGAAAGGCCGCCAATCACGTTCGCGAAAACCAGCGCGATGGCGACGATGGCGATCCGCCGTCCGAGCCGGCCGCCGCGTTCGGGGTCTTCGGGGACGATGATTTCCCGGCTCACGCCGCCGCCCCGATGGATCTCGCGCGCCACGTTGAATTCCCGGCGCAAATGCTCATCCGACATGAGTTTCTCTTCCAACTGTTCACGCTCGGCCGGCGGGAGTTTGCCGTCGAGATAGTCGAAGAGGTTGTCGGGATTCATGGCCGCAGGAATCGTCACGCCTGGCGTGGCGGTATGCAACTCGGGGAGGAACAGCGGAACTCCCGGTGATTATCTCCGTCTGTGGTCCAAACCCGCGAAACGGGTGGCGGCGCCCTAATCGGGCCGGTCGAGTCCGCGGAACAAATCGGCCCACTGGCATTTCAGCGCCTCCCGCATTCGGTCGAGGTAGTCGATCGTCATGTTTCCTTTTCCTGACTCGACTCGCTGAAAGTAGCCGCGGCTCACATCGGCCAATTCACAAAGCTTTTCCTGCGTGATCCCGCGCTCGCTGCGCAGGCGGCTGATGTTCCTGGCAACGATGATGTAGGGCTGTTCCTTCTTCGTCGGCACTCACGAATCTTGAAACTTGCCACGCCACTTGTTGGCCCTCTATACATGGCTTTCTGTAGCCTCTTATAAGAGGCGTCTCATCCATGATTTTTCCCACGAAATGGCCCGGACCAAGGAACTGATCGGCGAAAATTCCGAGCCGCAACTCCGTGCGGAACACTGGGGGCCTGCGAATCCTCACCCGCTCTCTTGCCTCAAGACCGAGTTGGTCTGGGACGGCAAATACGACGAATACGGTCGCCGTCGCGAGGTGGACATTGCCGGCTGCGCGATGCCGATGCAGCGCATCGAGACGATTGATCAGCCGCGCAGCGAAGCCGTCGCGCAGGGAGAGCTTTCACTCTTCGAGACTCGCAGCAAGCGCCGCGACGATTTCCGCAACCGGCTCATCTGGGGCGACAACAAGCTCGTGCTCGCCAGCCTGCTCGCAGAGTTCAAGGGGCGCGTCGATCTCATCTATATCGATCCGCCCTTCGCTGTGGGCGCGGACTTCACGATGGACGTGCCCATCGGCGATGGGACGGAGACCGTGGGCAAAGACCAGTCCACACTCGAAATGGTCGCCTACCGCGACATGTGGGGCAAAGGCACGGACAGCTACTTGCACATGATGTTCGAGCGGCTCTCGCTGATGAAGGAACTGCTCTCGGAGACAGGAAGCATCTACGTGCATGTGGACTGGCGGGTAAATTTTCTCCTCCGTGCGGTGATGGACGAGATATTCGGCAAGGACGGCTTCCGCAACGAAATCGCGTGGTGCTATTCGCAGGGTGGAAGACCCGATGCCGGGTTTCCAAATAAGCACGACACGCTGCTTTGCTTCGTGAAGTCGGACTCAGCACCCTTCAACGAACACGACATCAGGATCCCGTTCGAACTCCTTTCCGCAAAGTCGTCTTCTTCATTCACCAAAACCGACGAAGACGGGCGGCGATACAAAGAGATTTACGGTCCCGGAAAAAAGAAGCTGTATCGCTACTATGAGGACGAGGGCAAAGTTCCCTACGATTGGTGGACGGATATTCCGAAGATGACCGGCAGAACGGCTGCGTCGGTTGAGGGTGAATACTTGGGATACGCTACGCAGAAGCCCGAAAAACTTGTTGAACGCATCATTAAAGCCAGCAGCAATCCCGACGATCTCGTAGCCGACTTTTTCGGCGGGAGCGGGACGACGGGCGCGGTGGCGGAACGGCTCGGACGGCGCTGGATCATGGCGGATCTCGGGCGCTTCGCCATCCACACCAGCCGCAAGCGGCTCATCGAACTCCAAAGAAAACTCCACGCCGAAGGCCAGCCCTACCGCGCGTTCGACGTGCATAATCTCGGCCGCTACGAGCGCCAGTGGTGGCAGCGCGAACGGCTGCAAGGCGCGGACGACGAGCACCGCAAAGTCGTCCTCGGTTTCTACAAAGCCGAGCCGCTGCCGAACGCCAGCGGCCTGCTACACGGGCGCAAAGGCCGCGCCTTCGTCCATGTCGATGGCATCGATGGCCTGCTCACGCGCGATGAGGTGCGCGCTGTCGCGCTCGCCGCGAAGGACGCAGGCGCGAGCGAGGTGCATTGTCTGGCATGGGAATTCGAGATGGACCTGCGGCTCGTCTGTCACGCGCTGGAGGCGGAGACGGGCGTGGCGATTAAGCTGATCCCAATCCCGCGCGAGATCATGGAGAAGAATCGCACGTCGCCGCCGCCTTTCCTGGAAATGGCCGTGCTCGAAGCGGAGCCCGTGGTGAAAACCGCGAAGGGCGCGAAGGAGGTGGACGTGAAGCTGACGAAGTTCATGCCGTCGCTCGCCGAAGTGCCGAGCAAGGAGTTGGAGGCTTTGAAGGAGCGCGCGGTTAAGAGCGGTTTCGACTTCATTGATTTCTGGGCGGTGGATTTCGAGTGGTATGAGGGCAAGCCCTTCGAGCACCACTGGCAGGACTACCGCACGCGCAAAGATCGCTCGTTGCACACAGTGAGCGAAGCCGCGCACACCTACGCAAAACCCGGCAAACACACGATCTGCGTGAAGGTCGTGGATGTCTTCGGGTGCGACACGAGCATTACGGTGGAGGCAAGGGTGTGAGCGCGGAAACGCTGAATCTCTCCGCACTCGAACCACTCTTCGCGCCGCACGAGGAGCCAAATCTTCACCGCGTCCACACGCAAGGCGACGCACCGGCGGAGGCGAAGCGCGGGCGGCGGCCTTCGCCCATCGCCATCGCGCAAAACCTGCGGCGCTTCGTGAAAGAATGGCGCGAGACGGATTATCCCGGCGCGAGCGACACGACGCGGGAACTGCTGCACCACTGGTTTGCGCGCGAGCATTTGATAACGCTCAACGACGGAACGAGCGCCCTCTTTCGATACTACTTCTGCCAGCGTGAGGCCATCGAGACGCTGATCTTTTTGTATGAAGTGCGCGGCGTGCGCGGGCTGGCGCGGTTGATGGACGAATTCGCCGGACCGGATGCGGAGACGGCCGCGGCGGGCGTGAACCCGGACGACGACCGCTGGGCGAGGTACGCTTTCAAGCTCGCGACGGGTGCGGGGAAAACCAAGGTGATGAGCCTCGCGATCGTCTGGAGCTATTTCCACGCGCTGCGCGAGAGCGAGTCGCCGCTGGCGCGGCATTTCGTGGTCGTCGCGCCGAATCTTACGGTCTTCGAGCGGCTGCGCGAGGACTTCAAACCCGCGCAGGGCGGGCCGGATATTTTTGATCGTGACCCGCTCATTCCCGTGGCGTGGTGCGGCGACTGGAACGTGACGACAGTGCTGCAAGACGACGCGGGCGGCGCGGCGACGGGTGGGACGCTTTACCTCACCAACATCCACCGCCTATACGACACGAGTGAGAGGCGGAAGCGCGAGCCGGAGACTTACGGCTGGATGGGACCTGCGGTGTCGCGAGCGAAAGCACTCGACACGGGCGCAGCGCTGCGGGCGCGCGTGACCGGCCATGAGCGCGTGCTCGTGCTCAACGACGAAGCCCACCACCTGTGGGATCCGGATTCGGCGTGGAATGAAGCCATCGCCTTTCTCCACGACGAAATCGCGCGGCGGGCCGGCGACGGCGTGGTGGCGCAGCTCGATTTCTCCGCGACGCCGAAAGACAACGCGGGGCAGATTTTCCAGCACGTCGTCTGCGATACGCCGCTCGGCGAGGCGGTAGACGGCGGCATCGTGAAGACGCCGGTGATCGGGCGCGGGCAAAAATGGATTGAGGGCGCAAGCACGGACGCTTCGCACAAATACGAGCAGCAACTCCGCGTGGGATACGCGCGCTGGCTCAGGTCGCGAGAGGAGTGGCAGGCGAGTGGGAAGAAGCCGCTGCTTTTCGTGATGTGCGAAGACACAAAGGCCGCGGATGAAATCACGCACCGGCTGAATAGCGATCCGATCTTCGCGGAGTTGAACGGACGCACGACGAACCTGCACACGAATTTGAAGGGGAAGATCAAATGGATCGGCGGGAAGAAAAACGGTTACCCTTCGTTCGAATCGAGCGAGGCGGAAATCAGCCCCGACGATTTGAAGGCGCTGCGTGAGCTGTCGCGCCAGATTGATTCAGACCAAAATCCATACACCTGCATCGTGAGCGTGCTCATGCTGCGCGAGGGCTGGGACGTGCGGAACGTGACAACCATCGTGCCGCTGCGACCCTACACGTCGAAAGCGAACATCCTGCCGGAACAAACACTCGGTCGCGGCCTTCGACGCATGACGCCACCGGGCACTGCTGCTGAGTTGGTGACAGTTGTCGAGCATCCAGCGTTCGTGAGCCTGTATCGGCAGGAACTCGAACAACAGGGCTTGTTCATCGAGACGATCGACGTGGATCGCGTGCCGAAGACGACGGTCACGATTTTTCCCGACACGGAAAAAAAAGACTGCACCGCGCTCGGCATCGCCATCCCGGCTGTGAGCGCGGGCTTCAGCCGTCGGCCGACGCTCGAAGGGTTGACGCTCGACGACGTGCGCGCGCAATTTTCAAAATACAGCCCACTACCCATCGGCGAGAAACGCAGTGAACGGATCGAATACACTGAGCGGCACCTCATCACCGACGAGATCGTGATGAAGATGGAAATCCGGCTTCCGTTGCTGGAAAGCGGCTTCGGCGCAGTGGCGTTTTTTCGCGAGGAACTGGAGATGATTTGCAGTCTGCGCGGCACGCACGCGGTGCTCGCACCGCTGCTGGAAACTTTCCTCACCGAGATGCTGTTCGTGGAAGAGCTCACACTCTTTGACGACCGACTCGTAAGCCGTCTCAGTGATCCCGACGTGCGGAACTACGCGCAGGCGGTCTTTGTCCCGCTCATCCGCAGGCGTACGACGATGAAGGAGGAACGACGTCCGGAAGGCGCGGCGCGCAGCGTGGCAGAGTGGAAGCCGTATCAAGTCACGCATTCGCAGGAGCACCCGGCCATCGCGGCGAAGCGGACGCTGTTCAATCTCGTGCCGTGTGATCGCGGCTTGGAAGTGGGCATGTCGAAGTTCCTCGACCGCGCACCGGATGTTGCAGCGTTTGCCAAGAACGGCGGGCCGCAGGCGCTGCGCGTAGACTACTCGACGCGGCAGGGGCAGATCGCGTTTTACACGCCGGACTTTCTCGCACGCGTAGCGGACGGCACGCACTTACTCATCGAGACGAAAGGCCGAGTGGATCGCGATGTGCCGCTCAAGGCCCGTGCCGCCGCCGCGTGGTGCAAGGCCGCATCGCGCGGGAAAGCGAAGTGGCGCTATCTCTATGTGCCGCAGGAGACGTTCGAGACCTTCTCCGGCGACCGCGCGGAATTGCTCGTTCGTGCCTGCGAACCAGCATTGCAGGACTTGCTCGACGAAGCAGTAGAGCCGCAATTGACACTGCCCTTCGGCGAAGGGCGGCCCGGCGACGAACGCCTTGGCGAGTTCATCGCGGACACCGATTTCGCTGGGCTTCCGCCCGCGCATCAAAAGATGGTGCGCAAGGCCGTCAGCCTGTTCCGCTTTCTCGAAAACAAATCAGGCCAGTCGCTTGCGCCCGTCTTCACCCCGCTGCTCGGTCCACTCGATGAAGCGTCGAAAGCCGTCCTAATCCAGCGCCTCGGTCCCGAAATTCCTGCGGAGCGCGAAGCTCAACGCGTGTTTTTCGAGCCGAATCTCGACGGTCTATCCAAGAAGGACGCGGAGACGTGCAAGCGACGCGGCAGTGATTTGAAGCGGACGCTCGTCGATCACAACGGCATGAGCCCCATCGGTCTCTTGCGCTGGTGCTTGCAATACGCGCGTGAGTCCTCCGCGATTCCGAGCCAAGCGCTCGCGGCTACGCGACGACAGTTTTCAGACATTGACGAAACGATCTATACTCTCGTCAATCGCATCAACACATTCCGTAACGACTACGTTGCCCACCAAAACAAGGAACTCGCGGACGCCACGCTCGCGCGTGACGCTCTCAAAGAGTGGAGCAATGGAATCGTAGCCCTATGGAAGTCTCACCAGGCGGGAATCAACGTTGCCTCGTGAATCTGCCGGCGGTGGCGTCAGCGCAACTCGACTGAAGATTGCAAATTACAGAGCTCGTCGCGACCGCGCGGTCAGGCAGATGCGGAGTGCGACCAAGGCGGACTTATGGCGAGGCTTGCCGCCGGCAATCCGTAGCGATAACCTCCACCCGTGACGTTCGCTTACGATGAAGCCATCGAATTCCTCGCCGGGGGGATGACGCCGGAAGAACTCCTCGGCTTCAAACCGTCGCCCGCGGCCAGCGAGCGATTCGAGGAATTGGTCGGGAAGGAAAAGTCTGAAGGTCTGCTGCCGGAGGAACACGAAGAACTGGAGCGGACGATGGAAATCGAGCGGGTCCTGACGCAGGCCAAGGCGCGGGCGCGGGCGCGGCTGGCCCTGCCGGAGAAGTGAGCCGGACGCGCATCGGCGCTGGCCTGCGCGAGAATGTGCGGCAGCGCGCGGAACGGCTCTGCGAGTATTGCCTTCTGCACGAAGAGGACGGCGTTCACGCGTTCCCATGTCGATCACGTCATCAGCCAAGAGCACGACGGGCCGACCGATGAGCACAACCTGGCGTTTTGCTGTCCGTTCTGCAATCGCGGCAAGGGCAGCGATATCGGCGGACATGTCGGCGGGACGCTGGTCCGTCTGTTCAATCCGCTGATCGATCGCTGGGCTGGGCACTTCTCGCTGGAAGTCGAACGCGTGGTCGCGAGGTCCGAGATCGGCGAGGTGACGGTGCGAGTGCTCGGCTTGAATGATCCGCACCGGCTGGCTTTGAGAAAGGAACTGATAAAGGCGGGGAGGTTTCCGTCCGCAGCGGCGCGCAGATTGATCGTCGCAGCTTAGAACTCATCGCAAAAGGCCTCGAGTTGCGCTGGGATTTCGCGCTGCCCGGAGCGGATGATCCGATCGATGCGATCCTTCATCGCGGAATACATTTGATGCGCCGCCGGCTCGTCCGAAGCGAATGCGGTGTGAACCATCCAGCCGTAGATGCCGCAGGTGATTGAGAATGGTGCGGCGCCGCCGTCGCGTTCGAGTGTGATGCGAGCACCGTCCCGGTGTTCTTCGTCCTGCACGATGCGTGGTCGAAGGGGTGCCATCTCGCTTCGGGCGCTACCGGCGTCGTGGCTTTGTGGTCGAGAGAGTTCATTCGCCAGCGAATTTACGTGGCACCAAAGAGAACCGCCAGTCTGGGAGTTCTAATCGACCGAAAACGCAGAGGAGATGCGTCCAGTTTGCTCTTCAACTCCGTAGAAATAGATTAAACCTTCGTGGATGAAAACGGCACCGCTTCTGCACCTGCTTGGCGCGTCTGGCTCAAACGAGTCGGGATCGCGTTCGGCATCGTCGTGCTCTTGCTGATTGTTTTTCATCGTCCCATCCTGCAAACCGTCGGTCGCCGCGCGGCGATCTATTTCGCGGCCAAGGAAAATCTGAAGTTGGATCTTCGGGTGGAAGGTTCCGTTCTCGGCGGGATTACTTTGCGCAACGTGCGCGTCGTGGCCACGGGGCCGTCGGCTTTGCAGTCGGCCGATGTGGACCTCGTGCGGGTGGATTACAGTTTGTGGGGCTATCTGCGCGGGGGAATGGCGAAGCTCCTGCAGGACATCGAGGTGCGGAACGCGATGATCGTGCTCGATCCGCAAAAGGCACCGCCGGACGAAAAAGTGGTGCAGGAAAAGAAGATCACGTTGCCGGCGTTTTTTCCGGATCGTCTCAAGCTCGCGGACGTGAACGTGCGGGTGAAATCAAAGCCGGAAGATCTGGTCCTGGAGCATCTCTATCTGGACCTGAATCCGAAGACGCCGGGAGAGCTGCGAATTGCAAAACTCCAGCTTACGAATGGGAGGACCTGGAAGACGGTTACCGCACAGACGACTTACGAAAACCACAATCTGTTCCTGCGGAACTTTATCCTCGATGACAAGACGCACCTGGAAGTGGTGAACCTCGATGCTTCGAAAATCGGATCGAGTCAGCTCGATGTTTCGGTAAAGGGAACGTTTGCGGGCGCGAAACTCAACGGGACCTTCTCGTTAGGCGAAGAGAAGAAGTCGCTCGGGACAAAGATCAATTTCGCGGTGGAAGACACCTCGCTCGAAGCGGTCACGGAATACTTCGAACCGCCGAAGCTGGAGGAGGGGAGGATCAAGGCGCCAAAGCTGGATGCGGAACATCCGGAGCCTTCGAAGTTGAGCGGAAATGTGGAGCGTTTGGCGATCGTAGGTGAGGGACGGTTGGATGCGCCGAATTCCTGGAATGGCACGATCAAAGGCGAGATCAAGGATTTGAGCGCGGGCGGAGTCGTCTTCGATAGCGTCTCGTTAGACGTGGAGGCGGCAGACGGTCGCGCGGTGGTGAAGAATCTCGTGCTGACCCGCGGCGCGAACAACATCACGGTGGAAGGCTCGGCTGATTTGCCCGCGCGCACGGAAGAGTTCGGCCGCGTGCCAGCCACGTTTAAACTGCGCGCCAGTGTGCCAGAGCTCGGCTCGCTCACGGCGGGGATGGCGCAGCCCCTCACTGGTCCGGCGGAAGTGAACGGCCAGATTAACGTGCGCGATTCGACCATTAACATCGACTTCGCCGCGGTGGCCGGTCCGGTGAATTTCGGGGCAGGCTCGGTGGAACGGGCGGTGGTTAAACTTCAGGCCGAGAAAAAGATGCCGCCTCCGATGCCGGATGAGGAAGATGTGGGCGGCGAGACTGTTCCGCCGCCTTATTACTGGAACCTGACGAGTCAAATCGGGCTGGAAATCAGCGCGGTTCGGTTCGGCGATTATGCGGTTGATTCGGTGACCGCTAACGTCCAGACAAAGGAGAAAAACGTGACGCTGGAGCAAATGCTGGCGGTGCGTGGCGAGAACCGCTTTACGGCGCAGGCCCGCTACGAGTTACCGCTCGATTTTGGCGCGGCGCTTTCTCAGCCCGGGAGGATCGAAGGACACCTCACGGCGCCTCAGGTGAGCGATTTTTGGATTGCCGAAGCGGAGAAGCCCGTCAGCGGAGCGGTGGATATTTCTTTTCAGACCGATCTGGGGCCGAAGCTCGGGGGCGGTTCTTTCAAACTCTCCGGGACGAATCTTTCGGCGCAAAAACTGACGGTGCCGCAGATCAATGCGGAGGGAACGATCGCGGAGAACGTCGTTTATTTAAAGGATCTGACCGCGCAGTTGAATGAGAGCGATTTCATTCGCGCGAGTGGCCAGGCTTCGCTCGATGAGCCGCACGCCTACTCCGGAAAACTGGAGATGAAGGTGGCGACCTTGGAGACGTTCGAGCCGGTGCTGCGCGCGATGGATAACAAGAGTGAACTGGCCGGCTCGCTGGCTGTGAATTGGGAAGGCAACGGCGCGGTGACTGGTTTCAAGAACACGGGCGATTTGAAACTGAAACTGGAGAACGGTCGCTACGGCGATCTGAAAAAACTCGAGGCGACGGTGGATGCAAACTACACGCCGCAGGAGTTGAACGTCCCGATCGTCTATGTTTCCAGCGACAAGATGATGGTCCAGGCCATCATGCAGGCGAAGGATCGCACGCTCGAAATCACGCGACTGCAGATCGATCAAGGCGAGGCGAAGTATGCGTCGGGTTACGTCTCGGTGCCGTTCGTTTGGGCAAATCTAGGCACGGAGAAGCCGCTCTTCCCGAGCGATGGAAAGGTGCTGGTGAATTTCCAAACCGAGAATCTGGATATCGAGAAGCTGGCGAAAGATCTCGGGACGAAGGCGCCGGTTTCGGGCTCGGCGAATGTGAAGCTGGACGCGAACGGCACCCTTGCGGATTTGCACGCGACCTTCGGCCTGCAACTGACTGGCCTGCGCTCCGGTCAATTGAAGGATTTCCAGCCCGCGGTTTTTAATCTGGGTGCACGGCTGGAGAAAAATCAACTCGTGGTGGAGGGAAAGTTCGAGCAGGCGCGGATCGAGCCGGTGCAGATCAAGGCCAGTCTCCCGCTCGATCTGGCGAAGATTCTCGAATCGAAGAAATTCGACGATCAGACGCCGGTAAAGGCCAACGTGAAAATGCCGCGCAGTTCGGTGAATTTCATTCGCCAATTCGTGCCGGCGCTGGAGCGGATCGACGGCAATCTCGCGCTCGATGTGAACGTGGACGGAACGATCGCAAAGCCGTCGATGAACGGTTCCGCCGACATGACGATCAACGCCGCGCGTTTCAGCAATCCGACTTTGCCGACGGTGACCAACTTCAACGCGCGGCTGGCGTTTACGCAGGCGCGGCTCGATTTCGAGCAGTTTCGCGGGGAGCTGGCCGGCGGCCCGTTTACCTTGTCGGGGCGGATCAACTTCGAAAAATTGACCGAGCCGGTTTTCGATTTGCAGTTAAAGGCGGACGCTGTGCTGGTGGCGCGAAATGATAACCTGAATGTCCGAACCGACGCCGACATCAGCATTAAAGGACCGCTTGCGAGTGCCACCGTGGCCGGCACGGTCGGGATCACGAACAGCAAATTTCTCAAGAACCTCGACTTGATCCCGATCGGGGTGCCGGGCCGTCCGCCGCCGGCGCCGCAACCGCCCGAGACTGGGTCGCCGGAGATTTCGTTCCCGGAGCCGCCGCTGCGCGATTGGAAATTTGATCTCAAGATCACGACCAAGAATCCGTTCTTTATCCGCGGGAACCTGGCCAAAGGCTCCGCCACGGTGGACATGCGAGTGACGGGAACGGGGTTGAAGCCGCTGGTCGATGGGACCGTCCGGCTCGAGAACGTGGAGGTCTCACTGCCCTTCAGCCGGCTCGAAATCACGCGCGGGTTGCTTTACTTTAACCCGCAGGATCCCTTGAATCCGAATCTCGAAATTCAGGGCTCGTCGCTGATCCAGGATTATACCGTGGGCGTGACTATCTACGGAACGGCGAATCAACCGGAAGCGATTTTCTCGAGCCAGCCGCCGCTGCCGCAGGAAGACATTATTACTCTGCTCTCGACCGGCGTGACGCGGGAGCAACTGGCCAGTGGCGGCAATGTGTTGGCCGGTCGCGCGCTCATTTTGCTCGGGAAGCAGCTTTATCAAAAGGTGTTCAAGAAAGAGAGTTCGGCCGATCCGAACTCGTTCTTCGACCGCCTCGATGTGGAGGTGGGCGGAGTGGACACGCGCACCGGCCAGCAGACGGCGACCGCGCGTTACCGGGCCACGGATAGAATCCGGCTGATCGGAGAAATCGGTGTACAAGGTGACTTCCGTGGAACTGTGAAGTATCTGATTCGCTTCCGATGAGGAGAACTGCGAAAGCGATGTGTGCGCGATCAGACAAATCGAAGCGCTGTAGCCACGGCGCTGCGTCGCCGTGCCGGGCGTGGACTGCGCGTCGCGCGTTTCACGCCGACGCAGCGGCGTGGCTACAGCGTCTGGTGTTGGTCGTGTCGTTTCTCGGCTCCTCGGCCCACGCTCAACGCGCGGCCGATCCCGAGCGCGTGGTAGCGGAACGGAAAGCGGCGAAGGAGAAAAACAAAGAGCAGGAAGAAACCGCGCAGAATTCGAACCTCACCATTACCGGCGCGACGGCTTTCAAAGAAGATGCGCTGCGTTCTCAACTGAAGGAGCAGCTCACCTCGATCGCAGAGTTGGGCCTGACCGCGGCCCGCGCTGATGACACCGCTTTCTTGCTCGAGCTTTTCTATCGCAAGCGCGGTTTCGAAAAGGCGAATGTCACCTACTCGATCTCGGGCAATCGGCTCCGGCTCGAGATTGATGAAGGCGCGCGCATCACGTTGAATGAGGTGGCCTTCTCCGGGAACGAGCACATCGGCAGCGACAAGCTTCTTGAGTTTGTCGAGGGCCCGACGCGCGAGCATTCCAACACTGTCTCCGGGGCGCTCCCATTTGTGCGCGACGATCTGACTGAAGGCGCCGATCTCGTGCGGCGTCTCTATATCTCGGAAGGCTTTCTCAATGTCACGGTGCAGGAACCGCAATTTCGCTTCCTGGCCGGTGGCTCGCAGGTGGACGTGCGAATCGCAATCTCCGAGGGCCAGCAGTATTTCTTCGGCGATATCCGCTTCGGCGGGCAAGCGATCTTCGATGCGGAGGAACTGCGCCAGGAGATAGCCGGCTTGCTCCGGGAACCTTATACCGATGGCCGGTTGGCGGACATCCCGCGGCGGCTGGAAGCGTACTACAAAAAACGCGGCTATTACGCGGTGAAAGTGAACGCGATGGGCGAACCGCAGGGAGCAAGGGGCGGGCGCGTGCCGGTGCGGGTCACAATCGCGCCGGGGCCGATTTATTATTTCGACGGTTCGAATGTGACCGGACTGCAGCGGTTGCGGCCGAGTTTCGTCACGAAGCGGTTTAACAAATTGAGCGGCCGGAAATACGACCCTGCCCTCGTGGACAACACCTTCCGCGATCTGTTGAAGACCGGCCTCTTCAACATTTTGAAGATCAAGCCCGAGCCGATCCAGGGGAACCAACTTCACCTGCAAATCTCGGCCGAGGAAGCGAAGGCAAAGGAGTTCGGATTCTCGGGCGGCTACGGAACTTTCCTGGGCTTCATCGCCGGCGCCTCTTACACCGATCGAAACATTTTCGGCACCGGCCGCTCGCTCGGCACTTCGGTGGAATACTCGGGCCGCAGCTACACGGGAGAGATCGTCTTCGAGGATCCCTATTTCCTCAATACCGACTACCGGCTCCGGCTGCGCGTCTTCGGGACGAATTTCGATTTCGATGGTTACTCGAAATTCGAATTCGGCGGCCGGGCGGAGCTGGAACGCCAGTTCACCAAGCAATACAAGCTCACCGCCGTGGTGGGTGCGCGGAAAGTGGATGTGACAGAGAAGGGGATCGATCCCGCTTTTCTTGGCCGCACCAACTATCTCATCAACACCATCGGCTACGCGCAGACGCTCGATCTGCGCAAGAACCCGTTGGCCGCGCCGCGCGGCTTCGTTTTTGACAATACTTTCGACTACGCCGGGAATGCGATCGGCAGTCAGGTGGAGCTGGTTCGCGCCACCGGGCGGGTCAGTTACTACCTGCCCTTCGCGAAAGAAAACAAGGTCGTGAATGTAAACCCGAGCGCGCTGGAAGAAGAAGAAAGCGGCTGGGAGCGCTGGTTCCGGCGCTCGCTTTTCGCGGTCGGCGCGCGGGCCGGGGTGGTGCAGGGATTGAACGGCAGCGGGGTGCCGATCGACGAGCGTTTCTTCAATGGCGGCGGCACCACGGTGCGCAGTTTCGCCGAGCGCGATCTCGGGCCGATGAGCAACGGCGACCCGATTGGCGGTGAGTTTTTCACTGTCTTCAACGCCGAGTACACCTTCCCGATCTATGGCGAACTGAAACTGGCCGTCTTCGGCGACGCGGGCAATCTGCTCCCACGCGCGGAGGATGCGAGCCTGGATAATCTGCGTTTCGGCGTAGGCTTGGGATTGCGTTATGCGCTCCCGGTCGGCCCGCTTCGGATCGATTACGGTGTGAATCCCAACCGCCGACCCGGCGAAGCTTTCGGCGCCTTCCACTTCAGTTTCGGTTTCGCATTTTAATCTCGCTGCCGTCTGGCTCCGCAGATCGCGGAGTCTTCGATGGAGCCGGCGCGCCCTCGCGCCGAAGATTGTTTGCGGCGTCAGCCGATCCTTCGGCCCGAGGGCGGGCCGGCTCCGAGATCGGCCCGCTCCGGATTGATTGCGGGGTCAATCCCAACCGGCGTCCCGGCGAAGCTTTCGGCGCCTTCCACTTTAGTTTCGGCTTCGCGTTTTAATCTCACTGCCGTCTGGCTCCGCAGACCGCGGAGTCTTCGATGGAGCCGGCGCGCCCTCGCGCCGAAGATTGTTTGCGGCGTCAGCCGATCCTTCGGCCCGAGGGCGGGCCGGCTCCAAGACCGGCCCGCTCCGGATTGATTGCGGGGTCAATCCCAACCGGCGTCCCGGCGAAGCTTTCGGCGCCTTCCACTTTAGTTTCGGCTTCGCGTTTTAGCGCTGATTGGAGTTGGCGGTCTTGCGCCAAACCCGCACGCCCAGCGCCCCGGCGGTGATTGTGAGGCCGAGGGTGATTCCCCACCACATCCCCGCCACTCCCATGCCCGCGGGAAATGCCAGAAACCAGCCGAGTGGGATCGAGATAATCCAGTAAGCCACGAAGGCAATCCAAGCCGGAATCTTCACATCGCCCAATCCGCGCAACGCGCCCGCTGAGGAAACCTGCATCGCGTCGCTCACCTGGAAGGCCGCCGAGACCAGCAGGAGACTCGCGGTCAGTGCCACCGCGTTGGGATCGGTCAGGAACCAGCTCGCGATCACGCGATGGAAGAAGAGAAACCCTTGCGCGCTGCAGGCGGTGAAAGCCAGGGCGAGCGCCCATCCGCTTGCGAGAATAAAGCGCAAGCGCGCGTGCTGGGCCGCGCCCCAGGCTTCGCCCATTCGCACCGTCAACGCCATCGAAAGACCGAGCGGCACCATGAAAATGGTCGCCGCGCAGGTCATCGCGACCTGATGCGAAGCGAGCGCGTCCGGCCCGAGCGTTCCGATGACAAGCGTGGCGGCGACGAACGCGCTCACCTCCGCCAGCAATTGAAGGCTGGCCGGCAAGCCGACGCGGATCAGATCCCGCACCGCCTGCCAATCCGGCGCGCGGAACCAGTGTACCGGCACCCAGTCGCGCACGGACCGTGACCGCACGCACCACGAGATCATGGCCGCGAGGGCCAGGATGCGCGCCAACAACGTGGCCAGGCCGGCGCCGTCGAGACCCATCCGGGGCGCACCGAGTTTTCCGTAAATGAAGATCCAGTTGAAGAAGACGTTCAGGGCTCCACCCGCCAGCATGATCCAAAAGGCCGGCCACGGCTTGTTCATCGCGTCGGCATGATTTTTCACCGCCATGGACCCGATCGCCGGAATCATCGAAGCGGCCACGAGAAGGAAGTAACGCGGCACGGCGCGAGTGATCTCCGGCTCCTGCCGGAAAAGGCCGAGGAAGGGCTGGATGCCCCACACCGCCAGCATCGTCAGCAGGCCGACGGCGAATGAGAGATAGAGACCGTGCCGCAGAGCGGAGCGCGCGGCCATCTGATCGTTAGCCCCGCGCGCCTGCGAGACTCGGATGGAGACGGCCATCGACAAGCCGAGTCCGAACATGAACGGCAGATGGAGCACGTTGTTGGCAAAGGTGGCTGCGGCCAGTGGCAACACGCCGAGCCGGCCGACCATGAGCGTGTCGGCCAGAGCGATGAGCATTTGGCTGAGCTGTCCCGCGGCCAGCGGGAACGCGAGCGCCGCAGTGAGACGTCCCTCGCGGGCGAACTGTCGCAGGTTGGAGCCGGGCGTGAAGGCGTTTTGCATGGAAAGTGTGGAACGAAACGATCGCCCGCGGAGCGATTCGCGGGCGGCTTATGAGAGGTTGGATTAAACCACGAATGGACGCGAATGAACGCGAATGGAGAAGGAAGAAAAAATTCTTCCGATTCGGATCCATTGGTGTCCATTCGCGGTCAGGAAGAAGCTGCCTCTGATCGGCGGTGCCGGGCGAATCCTTGCGGGCCGGGATGCTCGAACCTATATTCCGAAGTGCGTTCGAGACTACACGGTCGCACCATCATCCTGCGCGAAAGAAATTCTTATGAGCACTACCGTTGTTGAACCACAAAAAACCGTCGGCGCGGCCGACCAGTTGAAAGCCGCGCAGGCGGCGGAACACGATTTTCTTCCGCTGCATGGCACCGATTACGTCGAGTTTTACGTGGGGAACGCCAAGCAGGCGGCGCATTTTTATAAAACGGCGTTTGGCTTTCAAAGCCTCGCCTATTCTGGGCCGGAGACGGGGGTGAAGGATCGCGTCAGCTATGTGATCCGGCAGAACAAGCTGACCTTGATGCTGACCACCGCGCTGCGGAAAGGGAACCCGATCGCGGACCATGTGGCGAAGCACGGCGACGGCGTCAAGGTGCTTGCTTTGAAGGTGGGGAATGCGACTTCGGCTTGGGAGGAAACGACGAAGCGCGGCGGCAAAAGTTACATGGAGCCGACGGTGCTTTCGGATGACGACGGCCGCGTGGTGATGAGCGGCATTCACACTTACGGCGAGACGGTCCATCTCTTTATCGAGCGCAGTGATTACACCGGCGCTTTCATGCCAGGATTTCGGAAGTGGGAGACGACCTACAATCCGCCAGACACAGGTCTGCTCTACGTCGACCATTGCGTGGGCAACGTCGGTTGGAACCAGATGAATCCGTGGGTGAAATTTTACGAAGACGTAATGGGCTTCCGCAACATCCTGAGCTTCGACGACAAGGATATCTCGACCGAATATTCCGCGCTCATGAGCAAGGTGATGAGCAATGGGAACGGCTTCGTGAAGTTTCCGATCAACGAGCCCGCTGAAGGGAAAAAGAAATCGCAAGTGGAGGAGTATCTCGATTTCTACGACGGCGAAGGCGTGCAGCATTGCGCGCTCGCCACAGGCGACATCGTCAAGACGGTGACCGATCTGCAAAGTCGCGGGGTCGAGTTTCTCAAGATTCCGGCGAGCTATTACGAGACGGTGCTTGATCGCGTGGGGAAGATTGATGAAGACCTCGCGCCGTTGCAGGAACTCGGAATTCTGATCGATCGCGATGAGGAAGGCTACCTCCTGCAGATCTTCACGAAACCGGTGGAAGATCGGCCGACGCTGTTTTTTGAAATCATTCAGCGCAAAGGCGCGAAGAGTTTTGGGAAGGGCAACTTCAAGGCGCTCTTTGAAGCGCTCGAGAAAGAGCAGGACGCACGCGGGAATCTATGAGTGGCGCAACTTTTCAAGTTGCGTCGGCAAGTTGGAAACTTGCTCTACATTAAGAAGGGGACAAAAAGGTATGCCGCAATATCAAAAGCTCGGGGAAATTCCGCACAAGCATCACGTCTGGTTTCATCGCAATGGCGCGGGACCGGGCTATAAGAACGAAGGCATTTACTACGAGCACGTCATCACGACGGAGGGCTTCAATGAAGCCTACTCAATCATGTATCACCTGCGGCCGCCCACCCGCGTCCGCAGCGTGGAATTGCTCAAGTGCGAAGAGCTGAGAAAGGTGGCCGACTCGCCGCTGCGTCATCATCACCTGAAGGCGGCGAACGTGCCGCGAAAAGGAGATCTCTACCAAGGGCGCATTCCGATGCTCTTCAATCAGGACATGATCGCCTACCGCCTGAAACCCGCGCAGGCTTATGCCGACTACGAATACTATCGCAATGGCGGCGCAGACGAGACGATCTTCGTTTTCCATGGCGCCGGCACGCTCGAGTCACCCTTCGGCAAATTGCGATATCGCGCGGAAGATTACATCGTCATTCCACGCGGCATCACTTACCGGCTCGTGCCAGATAACGTGGAGGACGAAGATTATCTGATTCTGGAATCGACCGGACCGGTGCGGATTCCGCGGCGCTACTTAAATCACGAGGGCCAGATCCGGATGGGTTCGCCCTATTCCGAGCGCGACTTTCACGGCCCGAGCGAAGTCCTCACCATCGACAAGGACGAGGACGTCGCCGTGTTGGTAAAGGACGGACCGCGCTGGACGCGTGTCGTCCACGCGCATCATCCGTTCGATGTCGTCGGCTGGGATGGATACGTCTATCCGTTCACTTTCAACGCCGCGGACTTTGAGCCAATCACCGGCTTCGTCCATCAGCCGCCACCGATTCATCAAACGTTCGAGATTCGCGGCTACGTCGTCTGCACCTTTGCGCCGCGGCTGCTCGATTACGGTCCGGACGCGGTCAAGATTCCGTGGGTCCACGACAACGTGGAAGCCGATGAAGTGCTCTTCTACGTGCGCGGCAATTTCGGTTCCCGCAAAGGCATCGAAGCCGGCTCCATGACGCTCCATCCGCGCGGCATTCCGCACGGTCCGCATCCCGGCACGATCATGGCGAGCAAAGACGCGACACGCACGGAAGAGCTGGCGGTCATGTTTGACACCGAGCATACGCTTGAGCTCACTGAGCAGGCCGTTGCGCTTGACGACGAGAAATATCCGCTCAGTTGGCTGGATTAGCCCAAGGAGGGGCGCTCTCCAGGCCGCCCCTTTTTTTGCTTCGAAACGCGGCGGCCTGGAGAGCGCCGCTCCTTGGTTGTGCCGTCGCTGAAGGCCGTTAATCTGAGCCATGCGCGATGGAACTTCCGAGCTTGAAATTAGTGAGCGTCTCACGCGACAACCGAATCGCGTGGATGAGTCGCAGATCGATTCATTAACCGATTCGTTTCATCAAATTCTCCAAGCGATCGGGGAAGATCCGGAGCGGCAGGGATTACAGAAGACGCCAGCGCGCGCCGCGCGGGCGTTTGAATTCATCACTCAGGGTTACCGGCAAAGCGTGGAGGAGATCGTGAACGAGGCGATCTTCGATTCCGATGCGAGCGAGATCGTGCTGGTGAAGGACATCGAGCTTTATTCGATGTGCGAGCACCATCTCCTGCCTTTTATCGGGAAGGCGCACGTCGCTTACATCCCGAATGGTAAAGTGATCGGGCTCTCGAAAGTGGCGCGCATCGTGGACGTATTTGCGCGTCGCCTGCAAATTCAGGAGCAGCTCACGACGCAGGTCGCGGATGCGATCATGGAGGCGCTGCATCCAGATGGCGTGGCGGTGGTGATCGAGGCGAAGCACCTCTGCATGATGATGCGCGGAGTGCAGAAGCAGAATTCCACCATGACAACTTCGTGTCTGCTCGGTTCCTTCAAAGACGACGCACGGACGCGGGCGGAGTTCCTCGCGCTCCTCCGGTGATGGTGAACAAGGAGCGGCGTTTTCCAAAACGCCTTGTCGAGATTGACGAACTGCGGCGTT
>JBBSPM010000043.1:0-39724 GCA_038258815.1 Chthoniobacterales bacterium | reverse complement strand
CCGGTATTCGGCACGGCGGTCACGGCAGTGCCGTCGCCACCGAAGTTTACGGTCTGCGGTGAGGTGCCCGTGATCGAGCCGTTCGCGCCTGCCGTGTAGGTGAGCGTGTAGGTGTTGATCACGAAGTTCGCTGTCACCGTGATGTCTGCCATCACGTTCGTGTCCGTGCGCGGGTTCTGGGTCGAGCCATCGCTCCAGTTGACGAAGCTATAGCCGGTGTCCGGCACGGCGGTCACGGCAGTGCCGTCGCCACCGAAGTTTACGGTCTGCGGTGAGGTGCCGGTGATCGAGCCGTTTGCACCCGCCGTGTAGGTGAGCGTGTAGGTATTGATCGCGAAGTTCGCCGTCACCGAAATGTTCATCATCACGTTCGTGTCCGTGCGCGGGTTCTGGGTCGAACCATCGCTCCAGTTCACGAAGTTATACCCGGTGTTCGGCACGGCGGTCACGGCGGTGCCGCTGCCGCCCATGTTCACCGTCTGCGGCGCTGCACCGGTGATCGAACCGTTGGGGCCCGCGGTGTAGGTCAAGGTGTAAGTGACAAGGACCTCATCCGCGCCGATGTCATAGGCGGGTCCCTGCGGCCTGCTGTCACCGTCGATGTCGAGGAGAACGCTGGCAATGGTCGCGCCGGTATCTACTTCTGGTGCTCCCGCGCTGATATGAAGATCATTAGCCGTGGCAAAAGGCACAGCGCCCGTCCCGGAGAGGGAGGCATTGTCATTCGTAGCCGCCGTGTGGAGCGTGCTGGAATACGCCGCCAAGGTAGCCAGGCTAGTGTAGAAATTGGTGCCGGCTGTGGTCCCGGCTTGGCCTGCGCCCTGACGCGCCGCATCCGCTCCAAAGTAGTAGGAATTCTGGTTGTCAGTCAGGTTCATGGCCGACGTCCCGCCGCTCGGCAGGTAGATTGCGACGTTCGCGATGGAGGTCGTGCCACCCGTGATGTTGTTGGCGAAGATGTTGTCGCGCACATCCATCCCGGTGGACCCAGTGCCGACGATGCAGAAGGCGGCCGTCAATAGGCTCGTCGTCGGAGTTCCGGTGCGGGCCCCGTAAAGATTGACGGAGTTGCTGTAAATCTGGTGGCCGGTGCCCGTGGCCACGCGGACTCCGAAGATGCCAAACGTGGTGGAGAAGGCCGCGCCTCCAGTCATGTTACCTGTGACATCGCTGACGAAGTTATTCCGCAACACGATGTTGTTGCCGCCGCTCAAATTGATGCCGTAAGCGCCGAAGGTGCTGGTGCTCGTGTTGATCACGCCCTGCACATTGTTGCGCAGAATGGTGGTGCCGCCGCTGGAACAATCAATGCCGAAGAGCTGTGCCCCGCCGTTGGTGGAAATATTGGTGACGGTGTTGGTCGTAATGCTGTTACCGGACGCGGTCGCACCCGCGCTGTCGCGAATTCCGAAGGGCCCATTCGCACTCGTCCCAGTATAGCCAAGCGCCGTGACGGAGTTGCCCGAGATGGTGGTGTTGATCGTGCCCGTGGCGAGCCAGATACCGGTGTCGTTTTCAGCCTCGGTATTACTAAAGTTACCGACCGCGTTGTTGCTCACGGTGGCGCCATTCACGCCCTGCATGTAGAGCCCGACATTACGGATGGCGTTCACGCCGCTCGTGCTAACGTCGTTATCCGCGTAGACAAGATTCGATCCGCCTTGCGGGACGGTCCCGCCGGTGGCGAAGACGCCGATAAACGCCTTCTGCACGCTGTTGTTCCGAATGGTAATATTGGAAAACACGCCCGCATTGCCGGGAGTTGTGGCGTCCGAGATCACCACCGCGGAGCTCGTATTCACGCCGTTGCGGACGACACAGTTCTTGATCGTGTCGTCCGTCACCGCGGTGCTGCCCACCGACCCCACTAAAATGACGCTCGGGGTGGTCACGCTCGTGTTTTCAATCGTCAGGCTGCGATCGGTTCCGCCGCTGTTCGAGCCATCAATGATGACGAAGCTGGCGCCATTAAGCTTGATCAGCGCGGACGTGGCACTGCCCGTGATGGCAGCAGTCACACCGGCGGCGGGCTTGATCGTAAGCGTGTTGGTCGCGCTCGATCCGCCATTGGCGTTGATGACAATTGGGAACACTTCGCCCACCGTCTGCGGCGCAGTCGTATTCGTCGCATCCAGCAGATTGAAGACGACCGGGCCGGTCATGAACTTGTTGTTCAGGTCGATGACCGCATTGGTCAGCGTATTATAAGGCGCGGCTTCACTCGTGCCGATGTTGAAGCTGCCCGAAATGGGAGCCTGGATCGAGTAGCTGTTGGGCGTCGTCGGCGGAGTGGACGCTGCCGGCGGATTGGCGGTGAAGCCGGCGGCTCCCGCAGACGGATTAGCCCCAACGTTTGGCGTTCCCGCGGTGTCTTGCGCGACAACGTAGTAGGAAACCGTGTCTCCGATCATGACGCCAGACCCGAAGGAGAATTGATATTGATTACCGCCAAGCGAACTGGCGGTGGCGGCAGTGTAGCTGCCCGCACCGATCCTCCAGTAAAGGACCGGCAAGCCCGCGCCCATGGTCGGCACGCCCGTGGCATCGGTAATCGTCGCTGTTAGGGTGCGGTTGCCCGTGCCGGCGGTGTTCCCAAGCGGGGTGTAAGCAATGATGGGAGGAGCCAAGTCCAGCAGGATGCCGGTGAATTCATCCGCACCGATATCCGGCGTGCTGACGTTGCGGGTATCACCGTCAAAATCGGTCGTGATGCCGGTGATCGGGACGCCACCGCTTTCCAACTGAGTCGCGATTGCCGTGTTAATGTGGAGGAAAGTCGGGTCCGAACCGGTCGTGCTTAGGAACGGCGGATTTTCGCTAATCGATGCCGAATCGCGTGGCGCGATCGTGCCTGCTGTGAACGTACCGCTCTTGTAGGCCGCGATGGTTTGCGCCGTGCTCGTGCCGTCGGAATAGATCAGATTGGTCGCACTTGACGCGCCCGCGTAGAAATCGTTGTTATTCGAGGCGCTGGCGTAGTTGGCCAACGTGGCGGCTGTCCCAGCGCTCCGGCGATAGGCTACCGCAAGGCCGGTACCGGCCGCGGTGGAAGTGTTCACGATCACGTTGTCGCGCAGGACAAGCGCAGCGGTCGTGGCAGTGGCGCTGGCGGTGTGGAACAAACCGGTGGTTCCGAAGTTCGCCCCGGCCGAAGAAGCGTTTAGGTAAACCGTGTTGTAAGAAAGATTGAGGGTGGAAGACGCAGTTGAGGAAGTAATGGCGATGCCGCGAATCGCGCTGCTGGTGGCAGTGCCGTTGGCGGCGGCGGGGGCGGTGAGATTGCCGACGAGATTGTTGAAGATATTATTGTTCAGACCACCGGTGATGAGGATGCCATCGACGGCCGCGGTCGCGCTGCTGCTGGCCACGGAGAGGCCGTAAACAGAATTTTGCGAAAGCGTGTTGGTGGCGCCGCCGGTAAAGGTGATCCCGGTTACCACACTCACCGCGGCCGCGTTGGTGTTGGTCAAATTGGAGATCGTGTTCTGGGAGACCGTGTGACTCGGCGTCGTGGTCGTGATATTCATGCCGATCACGGAAGAGCCCGTGGTCGTGCCGGTGCCGATATTGGTGGTTAAATTTCTGACCGCATTCGAGGCCCAATTGGCCGGAGCATTGCTGGTGTGCATCCCGATCAATTGGGAGGACGTGCCTGTCGCGCTTAACTGCAAGGAGTTGGCGACCGTGCCGCCTACGTTGTTGCCCGTGGCGGTCCAGGTCGCTGCGGTGCCGGTGTTGGCCCGGAGACCATAAAGGGCAAACGTACCCGAAGCGCCCAAATTCGTGACCGAGATGCCGCCGATATTGTTGTTGTTCGAGGTCCAGGCATTCGAGCTGAAATTGTAGATGCCGTAGGCATCAGTCCCTGACGTGGTCGTGGTGGAGAAGGTGAGCGAGCCGGCCGCGGATTGGCTGCCGATCGTGTTTCCAGTTGTAATCGCGTTGCCTTCCTGGAAGAGGATGGCGGCGAACGGGCTGCTCGTGCTGGTGCCCGAGCCTAGCACTCCCGTCATGCTCACAGCGGCAATGGTATTGTTGTTAATGTTGGAGGCCGTTCCCGCGGACGAACCGTTGAAGAAAATGCCGATGAAGCGAGTCCCTGTGACTGCTCCGGTTAACGTATAGGTGCCGGTTTGCGTGTTCGAAGCGTAACCGATCGTGTTCCCGGTGACCGAATGTCCCTGTGATCCACTCGTGGCGCTGGTGCCAATCAACCAAATCGGCGAATGCTGCGCGCCTGTCGTCCAGGTCCGGGTCGCCGTCTGGTAAAATCGATTATTGGTGATCGACCACGCGTTGCATCCATCGTTGAGGTAAACGCCCGCGCTCGATACAGCGGCACCGAAATAGTCGAAAATATTGTTGTTGGTGATTGCGTTCCCGCTATTCCCAATGGCCGTGCTGGTCGTCGAGCCACTGCCAAAGATGGCCTTGGTCGGAAGATTCGCTCCGGCCGGGCCAATATTGCAGTTGGAGACGGTGTTATTATCGTTGCCGCTGGCAGTCACGGCATCCGTGCTAAAAAAGATCGTGCCGCCGTTCGTTCCGACCGCGGCGCTAAAAGATCCCTGGAGCGAGCAGTTGGTCACGATGTTGGAGGTGGCGCCGCCAATAAAGCGAATCGTCGAAGTGCCGGATGTAGCTGAAGCGGTGGTGTTGGAGACGGTCAGTGCATTCCCGCCTGTATTTAAACCGTCGATGGTGACGTTGTCGGCACCGTTGAAATCGATTAACGGGCTGCCCGCCGTGATGGCACCCGTGATGATGCGAGCCGCGCCGCCGCTGGGCTGAATTGAAATTGTACTATAGGAAGCCGCTCCCACTCCGCTGGCGTTCAAGACCGCAGACGCGGTCTCAGCCGTGTCGCCCACGATACCAACCGTGACCGCTCCCGTGTGCGTCCCGGCGTTGATCGCATCGAAAGCGTCTTTGAGTGTGGCGTACGAACCCGCTCCCGGATTCACGGTGACGTTCTGGGCCAAGCCGGCGGAGGCGAAGAGCGCAAAGCCGAGAAGACTCAGGAACATTTTGGCGGCAGATTTGGGACGGAGGTTCGTTGTCATGACGAGTTTACTTTCAGAAATTGCGATTCCGATCACCCATGGACGCGGCAAAAAAACAACGCTCCCAGAGCTCGGAATCCGGCCGGGAGTAGATTTTTTGGCGATGTGATGGAACGCAAGCGAGGCGGAGAGTAGCGATCCGCAGCCGGCTGACTACTCCCCAAAAGGGAGTATTTTTCGCCTACAGGAAAACCCGTAGCGGAACCTGACGCCGAAGTCTCAAAACGAGGCTAACAGGTGCCAACGTCAGCAACTCGACGATGGCGGCGCTGAACGTAATCTCAAGAACTGAGGAGGATGTTTTCATGTTCGTTTAGTGGGGCTTTGCGGTTTTGAATCGCCCGCGACATCGACGGCTTGGGGCCGATGTAGCAAACCAATCAGACCGTGGATGCTCAGAGAAAATCAGTATTTTCCTCTCCCGGTAATCCTGTAGAGAAACGGGGTCCGCGCGGATCTTGAAGTTCATGCGCAAAGGCAACGGCGAGCGGTTTTTCCCTCGTAGATGAATGCGATTGTGCTTGTCTTTCGCGCCCTTTTTCGATCATGGTTTTTCTGTATTACGAAATATGAGGCCTAAGCCAGTTGCCGAAGCAGGAGGAATCATGGTCGACCGGCCCATTCGGATCGTGGTCGTGGACGATCACATCTTTCTGCGCGAGTTGATTTGCACCACGCTCGATCGCCAGGGGGATCGCTATCAAGTGGTCGCATCGGTGGGCACCGCCGCGGCCGCGCTCGAAGCCAGCCGGGAATTTCTGCCCGATCTTCTCATCCTCGATATCAATCTGCCCGATCAAAACGGCCTTGATATTGTGCCCGAAATTAGACGCCTTTCTCCGGAGACGCACGTCCTCCTCTGCACCGCGTATCCGACCGAGGACCGGCTGGTGGACGCCTTGCGGGCAGGCGCGAAGGGTTTCGTGGAGAAAACGAACACTTGGGATGATTTTCTGGGCGCGGTCGACCGCGTGGGACGCGGCGAACAATATTTCTCGTCGAAAAGCAGCGGGGTCACGCCTTTGAGCCGGGCGGCTTTGGCGGCACGACCGAAGCGCTACGTCGCGACCACGCTTAGCCGTCGTGAGCAGGAAGTGCTGCGGCACATCGCGCTCGGCGAAACGAGCAAGGAGATCGCGGGCAAGCTCTTCATCAGCGTGGCCACGGTGGAAACCCACCGCACCAACCTCATGTCCAAACTGGGCGTCCGAAACGTGGCTGGCCTGGTTCTCTACGCGTTCCAGCACGGGCTGGTGGAAGCGGCCGCGTAGCACAGCTACACTATCGGCATTGTAGAAAGTCAGCCGACTACTTCCGAGGAGGTGGACAGAGGAGATTGCGGAAGTGGGCGCGGCTCTCGCTGGTGACGATGGAATACCGCGACCTCGCGGATCTGCAGAGCCTGCATCTTGGCCGCGAGGCGGTCGTAATTCTCGGCCAGTTGCACATGCGAGTGCGCATCGGAGGCGGTCGTAAACGGAATTCCCTTTTCCAACGCGAGCGCAATTAATTCATCGGAAGGATACAATTCGTTGACCGGCTTCCGCCAACCGGCCGTGGAAAACTCGATCGCCAGGCCACGCGACGCGATAAAATCCAAAGCCTCGCTCGCCAGTGCACGCACCTCGCCGCTGGGCCGATGACCGTGGATTTTGACCAGATCGATGTGCGCCAGGCAATCGACCAGACCGCTCGCCGCCATTCCTCCTACTCGTTGAAAGTAATCGGCGTAAACGTCGTCGATCTCGCGGCCTTCGAATTGCCCGGCGCCTTCCGGCACGGTGTCGAACATCTGGTCCGGTCGATCGAGAAAATGCACTGAGCCCAAAACGAAATCGAGTTCGTCCCAATGCTGCTCGACCCACCGGCGACCGGCTGGCGAATGGACAGGATCGTTATCCAACTCAATCCCGGCGCGGATCTTCAGGTCGGGATTCGCCTCGCGCAGGCGATCGATCACATCAAAGTCAACGCCCTCGCAATACCGGTCGTGGTCCGTGAACGCGATGTCGCTCAAGCCCCGCGCGCGCGCCGAATCCACCCAGGGCTGCAACAACTCCAGCGTGTAAGGCTGGATGCGATGCCCTTGCGGATGCGAGTGGTAATCGGAGAAGAGCCGGGCCGGCGTAATGGAGTGCTGGAGTGCTGGAGTGTTGTCGGAATCCATTACTCCATCACTCCATCACTCCAATGCTCCACGCTTACCCTCACGGCGCGGTGAGAAACTTCTGCCGCACCCGCAATTCCGGATATTTCGGGAAGAAAACCTCGGCGGTGAAGACCTTGTTCGGAGTCAGCTCCCGGGTGGCGATGGTCTCGGAATACTGCAGACGCTCCTGCGGATTAATGAAAACGGTGCCCAAAACGTCCGCAAAAGCGTGATTATCCGACCACGTGGTCAGGACGGTTTCAGCGGCGTTCCGCAGGTAAATTTCAAAGCGCTGCGAGTCGGGAAATTCCAACGTGATCGGCTTTTTCGACTTGTTTATGATCGTCACATTGACCTTCAACTGTCGGACTTCCGAGAGCTTAACCGGCAAAGGCGCGAGTTCGAGCGACAGGACGAGGCCGGTCAATTTAGGGTCATTATACTCCGGCAATTTCTCCCCGCGGCTAAAGGGATTCAAGCGGCTAAACCAGCTCCGCCGTTCGGGTTGCGCTGACGTCTCCGGGTCCTGCGCGGACACACCGGCGGCCATCGCGAAGATGAGCAGCGAGGTCGCCAGGGTGCGTTTCATGGGCCGGTACTCACCAAGCGTTGCAAAAAGTGTCAAACCCTTTATCAATCGCGCATGAGAAGCGTCGCGACCGTTTTTTTGCTCGTGCTCCTGTTTTCGGCACCAGCGAAAGCCGGAAGGCTGCGCACTTCGCTCCGGGCGCATCCCGAGGCGAATGCCCAGGACGGCCCTTCCTTCTCCTCGCCGATCAAGTCGACCACCACGGGCAAGAGCCTCGTCATCCAGAAGGTCCCCGTTATTTCCGAGAACGATGTCGTCGCTTTCACGCCCTATCGCGCTCCAGACGGAAGTTACGGGGCGCTCTTCGCGTTGGACGATCATGGCAAGCTCGCGCTCGATACCCTCAGCATCGAGCGTCGCGGAAGTTATCTTTACGTGTTTGTGAATGGCCGGAATGTAGCCGAATTGCTCATCGATCGGCGAGTATCGGACGGCAAACTCTACCTCCCCTCAGGCCTGACGGAAAAGGACATTGCCCAGATGATAAAGGATTGGCCAAAGAAGGAGCGTCGGAAGAAGTGATCCGCACCCCATGGAGCCGGCGCGCCCCCGCGCCGAAGTCTATTTTTCCCCGGCTAGTAGACTTCGGCCCGAGGGCGGGCCGTCTCCACGCCTTCACCAAATGGTTCGCGCTGGCGACGATCCTTGCCACCGCATCCCCGATGCTCGCTCAAGCCTCCGACACCCCGAATCTGGCTCTTCCGACAGACAACGACGCGCTCTTCCGAGGCGACGGCCCGGACTTTTACCAATACATCCTGCGCGATTTCCACGGCGAAAAATCAACTCCCTGGCAGGGCGGCCAATACGGTTTCGTGCGTGATCCGGTCCCCACCAGCAGCGGGCTTGTTTACACGCGGTTCCACGAAGGCATCGACATCAAACCCGTCCGCCGCGACGCGCAAGGCGAGCCGCTCGACGAAGTCCGCGCCATCGCGGACGGCGTCGTCGTCCACGCCAACCTCGTCGCCGGATATTCAAACTACGGCCGCTACGTCGTGGTCGAACATCGCTGGGACGGCTCCAGCTATTACAGTCTCTACGGGCATCTCGCGTCCATCTCGGTCGAGAAAGGCACGCCGGTCACGCGCGGCCAACAACTCGGAGTCATGGGCCACACCGGCACCGGCCTCGACCGCGAGCGCGCGCATCTCCATTTGGAATTGAACCTCCTGCTCGGTCGCAACTTCGATTCCTGGTACGATCATTTTGTGCCTAACGACCCAAACCGCCACGGCCTTTACAACGGCCTCAATCTCACCGGCATCGACATCGCGCGTTATTTTCTGGCGCAACGAAAGCAGCCAGGGCTGAGCGTGCCGCGTTTCCTGGCCAACGAAGACACCTTTTACAAGGTGACGCTGCCAGCGGCGAAAAATTTCGATCTCGCCCAGCGCTATCCCTGGCTGCTTCGGAAAAATTCAGGAAGCTCGCCGGCGTCCTGGGAGGTTTCGTTCAGCCGCTCGGGCATTCCTTTGGAGGTCGCTCCGAGTTCAAAGGCCGTGGACGGGCCGGTTCTCTCCTACGTGGATAAGCGCGGTGGAAATTACTCCCAGCTCACCCGCGGTGTTCTCACCGGCGGTGCGCGCAACGTTCGTCTGAGCGAGAACGGCGAGCGGGCGATGCGATTATTGATCTGGCCGGACTAGAGGGTGTCCTGCACTTAGCGATCTCGCGCCGGAGGCGCGGTAGGGACGGCGCGCTGCGCTGTCCAAGAGGCGTGGCCCCGTCCGTAGACGCTCGGACGATCGGAAGGCGGAGCCACGCGCGTTGAACGCCGCAGCGCGGCGTCCCTACCCCGCTGCTCGTGGTGAAAACCCTCTCATTAAGACGCCTCTCCATCCGGCTAGGAGTTTGGCTTGAGTAGTAGATGCAAGGCCTTCTCGAAAATCGCCTCCGTTCCCGGCAGCGGCACCGAGGCCTCGAAATGCCCCGCTCCGGGAAGAGGCAGGATGGTGACTTTGTCTCCAGCTTTTTCCGCGGCTGCGGCGTAATCGCGCACGGAAGCAGGATCGACGATCGGATCGTTCTCTCCCTGAATGAAAATCTGCGGGATGCCGAGCGGTAAACGTTCCTGCGGCGAAGTCTGGGCGTAACGCTCGGCCACCGTATCAGGCGTTCCGCCTAACAACTGGTCGACCGAAGAATGGCAACTTCCCGGAGGACCGACGCGGTAGGCGGCGAGGTTGGCAATGGCGGCAAGGCCAAGAACGCCGCGAATGGGCATCGGGCCCTTCCGATAGAGTTCGCTCGAATCGGGAAGCTTCGCGCGAGTGGCGAGCCAGAGCGCGAGATGTCCACCGGCGGAATGGCCGGCGGCATAAACCCGCTCCAGATCAAGGGGCGCTTTCTTCGCGATCTCGCGCAACGCGTCGGTGGCGTTCGCGGCATCAAGGAAAGTGCCAGGCCAGCCGCCACCTTCATCACCGATCCGGCGATATTCGATCGTCCACGTCGCGACACCACGTTCGGTCAACCACGCGGCGAGGCGTGTGAAGTAAACGTAATCGAACGCCGATTGCCAGCAGCCACCATGAATCAGAACGATGACAGGAAATGGCCCCTCGCCTTTGGGCAATCGGAGCTCGCCGAACTGCTGCGGACCGTCGCCGTAGGCAATTCTTTCCCCGGGCGCCGGCAACGGCATGGCGGAAAGAGCCGACCAGCTCAGCGTCTTTGCCGGCGTCGGCGACGATTCTCCGCAGGCCGTGTTGAAAGCGAGGAGCGAGAGCAGAATAAGAAGACAAATTGGTTTCACGTGATGGAAACGTATCAGCTCGGCATCGCTTCGCGATTAGCAACCGCCCGAGAACCGCCGACCATTCGCCTAACGACCGCGCACTAACGAGTCATTTCCCGACCGACCATTGCGGCGGCCGCAATCTTCTGCGAGGGAATAGGATGGAACGCATTCGCGTGGCTTCGCTACAGTATTTCATTCGTCCTGTCCAAACCTTCGAGCAGTTCCGCGATCAAGTCAGCGCGCTGGTCGAAACGGCGGTCGATTACAAATGCCACCTCATCGTTTTCCCGGAGTACTTCACGGTGCAGCTACTCACGCTGGGCGATATCCGGCGGCCGATTCGCGAGCAGATTATCGACCTCTCGAAGCAGGTGCCGCGTTACCTCGAACTCTTCTCGGATCTCGCACGGAAACATAAAACCTATATCGTCGCCGGGACGATCCCGGTCTTCGACCAGTCGCGCGACAAGATCTACAACGACTCGCATTTCTTCAGCCCAACGGGCGAACACGGTGTGCAGGGAAAAATGCACATGACCCGTTTCGAGGCGGAGGAATGGGATATCTCGCCGCGTGAACGGCTGAAGGTTTTCGAGACCGACTTCGGCAAGATAGCGATCGCGATTTGCTACGACATCGAGTTCCCGGAAATCTCGCGCGCCGCCGCGCATCAAGACGCGCAGATAATCATCACGCCGAGCTGCACGGACGATCGGCAGGGATTCTTGCGCGTGCGTTATTGTGCGCACGCGCGGGCGATCGAGAATCAGGTTTATGTGATCCAAGCGTGCACGGTCGGCTCGTTGCCGATGGTGCCGGCGGTGTCGCTTAATTATGGGCAGGCGTCGATTCTGACACCGAGCGATTTCTCCTTCTCGCGTGATGGAATTCTCGCCGAAGGCACTGTGAATCAGGAGATGATGGTGATCGGCGAGTTGAATTTGCAGACGATCCAGGAAGGGCGGGAGAGCGGGACGGTGCTGCCGTTGCGCGACAGCAAGCGCACGCAGGATTTGCTCGCGCAGACCGAGTTGGTGAAACTATGAGCGAAGCGGTGGAGATCCGGCCGGACGTGGTGGTGCGGAACACGCAGCCGGAGGATTTCTCGCAAATCATCGAGATGACGCGTGAGGTCTATCACGCGAGCCCTTCGTGGTCGGTGGTGCAGCTCACTTCGCATCTGGAGGTTTTCCCTAACGGGCAATTCGTGGCGGTGGAGAAAGGTACGCAACGCGTCCTGGGAATGGCCGCGAGCCTGATCGTGCTCTGGGACGATTACGATATGTCGACGAGCTGGCGGGACTTCACTGACCACGGCACGTTTCGAAATCACGATCCGAAAGGGCGAACGCTCTATGGCGCCGAAGTGATGGTGCGCCCGACGGAACAAGGGCGCGGCGTCGGCAAACAAATCTACGCGGCGCGGCGCGCACTCGTGCAAGAACTTCGACTGCTCCGGATGCGCGCGGGCGCGCGGCTTTGCGGATATCATCGCCACGCCGATCGCCTGACGGCGGAGCAATACGTCTTGCAAGTGATGGCCGGCGAGCTCGGCGATCCGACGCTGTCATTTCAGATCAAGCAAGGTTTCCTCCCGCTCGCGGTGGCACCGGATTATTTGCATCACGATCCGGAGAGTCTCGGTTACGCGGCGGTGATCGAGTGGCTTAATCCTGAGGTGGCGACTCCCGACGACTACGCGGTCCGGCATTCGAGCTTGCCGACGACCGAGACGACGGGCAGCGAGCTTTCCCGCGAACTCGCGTAACCGATTGCGGCGGAACGACTGAAATGCACAATCGCGCCGCCTGGCGTAGCGGTGTGGATGGAACTCGATCTTGAAGGGGAACACGCCGACCGCGCTTACGCGATGCTGGCTTCGCTGGTCACGCCGCGACCGATTGCGTGGGTGACTTCGCTGAGTGCGGACGGGAAGCTGAATGCGGCGCCGTTTAGCTTCTTCAACGCGCTCGGGGCGAATCCGCCGATCATCGGTTTCTGCCCGGGCGATCGCGACGATGGCGAAGCGAAAGACACCGCGCGGAATATTCGCGAGACGCATGAGTTCGTGGTGAACCTGGTGGACGAAGCGACCGCGGAGGCCATGAACCAAACCGCCGCATCGCTACCCTACGGAACGAGCGAGTTGGAAGCAGCCGGCCTAACGACTGCTGAGTCTTCCTCCGTAAAACCACCACGAATCGCGGAATCACCCGCCAGTCTTGAATGCGCAGAATGGGGCACTCTGCAGATCGGCGGAAATCGCCTCATCATCGGTCTGGTGAAGCGTGTGCAGGTACGCGATGAATTGATCGATCCGGAGACGCTGCGCATCCGGAGCGAGCGCTTCCACGTCATTGGACGCATGGCGAGCCCGAACTGGTATTGCCGCACCGGCGATCGCTTCGAGATGGTGCGACCGGACTAGGCGACAAACTACCTCAGCCAGGCGGCGACGAGAAAACCGGCGTAGGTGCCGAGTGCATTGCCGACTGAACCGACGAGAATGCCCGGCAGACGCAGATCGTCGCGGCCGATGGCGGTGGCGAGGACGCCGGCACTGGTCGCGCCTCCGATGTTGGCATTTGAAGCGACGGAAATCATGGCCCAATCCTGTTTCAATAATCCGGCCCCACCGAAGAGGAGCGCGCCGTGCACCAAAACGATGATCGTGCCCCAAGCGAGCAGAACGACAGCCGCGGAACCGTTCGCAATCAGGGCCGGGATATCGCAATAGGCGCCGATGACTGCGAGGAATAGGAGGACGCAGAAGAATCCCAGCGTGCGGGCGCCGCGGAGCTTTTGAATCGGGCGCAGTTGGGCGAGGAGCAACGCCAGGGTAGTCAAAACGAGCACGGAGGGAACGGCCGGAATCCATCGGCTAACGAGTTGTGAAGTCAGGAGCGTGGCCACACCCAAGGCGACGAGAAGAGCGAGATCGATGACGCCGATTTGCTCGCCCGTCGCTGGATTTTCCATGGATAAAACGGTCACGCTGCCATTTCCGCGATTGCTCGGACCGCGGGGAAACCACTTCTGCAAAAGACGCGGGAGGAGAATCGTGGCGGCGATCCACAGCGCGGTCACAATGTTATCGGCCGCATTGATCGCGGCGAAGAGCGTGCCGTTTTTTGTGACTTCGTATTGCAGCGCGACGGCGTTCAAGTTCACGCTCCCTCCGATGTAGGTGCCGGTAAACATCCCGCCGACGGCAAAGGCGCGATCAATCCCGTGATTCTGCGGAGCGATGACGGCATAGCCGACGAACGCGCCGATCACGGTCGCAACCGCACCGCAGCCGAAGAGGATGAGCATGGGAAGTCCTGCCTGCCGCAGATCCTTCAAGCGGACGTCGAGGAGAAGAAAGAAAATGGCGAGCGGCGCGAGGTAGGTAAAGATGCCATCGTAAAGCGGAGGCGCATTGGAGGATGACGGAATGATCCGCAGGTTCGCCAGGATAGCCGCCGCGAGAATCACAAACAGGGCCGAGCCGACGGAACGGAAGAAGGGCTTTTTGCAAATCCACTCCGAAAGCCCTACCAGCAGCAGCAAAACCGCGCTGACGTAGAGCGGATCGGCGGTGAAAGACATCCGCGCAGACTACCATAACCGCGACCCGCTTGTCGCGCCCTCCGCTACTCGCGGGCGCTCTCGCTCGAGGTGCGGAGAGTAAGCGAACGGGCGGGGAACGGTGCCGTGCTCAGAAGCGCGGGAGGGTTTTCGCTCAATGCGCCGGAGGTCGAAAAGGAGTACAATTCGGCTTTGCTGGGCTCCACGAACTGCGCGCTTTTTACGGAGAGATTCTCATGCATTATTTTCGAGAGTTCGCCCGCCAGGACCATGGCGATCGCGCGCGGGTCCCGCGTATAAACCGGGATCGGAAACCCGCCGGAGTTCCGGTCATAACCGTAAATCGTCCCATTCGTTTCCCAAATGCAATAGGCATGGCCCGCGGAATGGTTATCGAACCGGACGAGGAGAACTTTGGCCCAATAATCCGGCTCAAGTTTGTGCTGCGCTTTCGTGATCGCGAGGTAATTGCACGCGGAAATGACACAACCATTCAGAATGACGAGGTCGTCCTCTTTCGGTTCGACCAGGACGACGCGCTGCTGTCCACAAGCGGTCAGGAAGAGCAGAGCGAGAGCGAAAAGACCGCGGAAGGGAATTTTGGACATTGCAGAGCCGGAGATGGATGGAAACTGCTCTTTTTTATAGCAGTTGTGTTGAACGTAGCATTTTCAGCCTCGAAATTGGAAGCGGATTCTTCCATTTCAATGCTCCCTACCGAACAGATACTCCGCTCGGATGCCGGAATGCCAGCAAACAATCAACGCAAACCGAGAAATTTCCCACTCCTCTGGTCCAGCGGGATCGCCGTCCCGCCCGTTCCCGAAAAAGAACGTCTTATTTCGCTCCTGCGGCGAGTTTCGAACGGATCGCCGCTTTAAAGCTGGCGACCGTCAAAGGCTCATCGATGACGGCCGGTGCCGCCGCATCTGTCGAATCCTCGTGCCCGAGAGTGGCCACGTCACGAACCACGTCGCCATGATCATCAGCAAGAATTTCCATCCCAGTCTGAGCATCCCGACCGATGTGGAAACGCCCGTGCATGATTCCGACCAAGGGCACAAATTGCCGACCGTTGTTTTCGACGAAGAGAATATCGCGATCACCCGGAGCAAATTTGGGGGTGTCGGTCACCTCCATCGTCATGTCGCCGATGGTGCCCCCGAGCATTTGCAGGGTGTAAGTTTGCGGTGCCTGGCCTTTCACATTTTCCGCTACGTCGAAGGTGACGTAAGTCATGATGTGGCGCTGTGAGCCTTCGCCGACCCATTGCGCACGAACGTCTTTCACGGTGCCTTCGAAGATCAGCTCCGCACGGCCGACCAGTTCGTCGAACGTTGGTGGAATGACGGTAGTCGCAAACGTCGATTGCCGAGCGAGAGCGAAGAGGATGACGAGGACGAGTGAACGAGCAGTTTTCATAATCATAATTGTTGGAGTGCTAAATTTTTATTTTCGAATCAATGATTACGGATTTCCCAGACCGTCGGGACGGTGGGCAGGAAACGTTCCCCGACAAAGGTGCTTCCGTTCATTAACCAGACGGCGCGTTGCCCAGTGATCGTGTTCTGCCAGATGAGATCCATTTGGCCATCGGCATTGTAATCGCCGGTGCCGGCGATCTGCCAATCGATCGGAACTGTAGGAAGAAGACGCTCGCCCACCCAAGTCGATCCGCTCATGAGCCAGATAGCGCGTTGCCCCGTAAGAGTGTTCTGCCACACCAAGTCTACTTGACCATCGCCGTTAAAGTCATCTGTAGCTGCGATCTTCCATTCCAACGAGATCGTGGGCAGGAAGCGCTCGTCCATGTAGGCCGTCCCGTTCATCAGCCAAATGGCGCGTTGGCCGGTCACGGTATTTTGCCACACGATGTCCGCCTTGCCGTCGCCATTAAAGTCACCGGTGGCGGCCATCTGCCATTGGACAGGGATCGTCGGCAATAATCGCTCACCGACCATCACTGAGCCACTCATCAGCCAGATGGCGCGCTGCCCCGTGACGATATTCTGCCAGAGCAGATCGGTCTGCCCATCGCCGTCAAAATCAGCCGTGGAAGCGACCTCCCAATCGATTGGCACCGTGGGCAGGAATCGTTCGCCGGCCATCGCAGTTCCGCTCATCAGCCAGATGGCCCGTTGCCCGGTAACCCGATTCTGCCAGACCAAATCCGGTTCACGGTCTCCGTTGAAATCATTCATGACCGGACTTTGGACGGGGCCCGGCGTAGGCGCAGGCGTTGGCGTGGGGTTCGGCGCCGGCGCGGCCGCGCCGTAAATCGACTGAATACCGGCAATGTCGTCATTCGAGAGAACTTCACGATCACTCGTGATCGGCGACATAACGTTATCCCCAGAAGAGTGCTCCAAGCCAATTCCGTGGCCCAACTCGTGCAAAAGAACCCGGCGAATGTCTCCCGTGGCGTAGCCACCCGGGCCGCCGAAACGAAGCGGACCGCGATAGGAATCGAAAGTCTGCGCGCGATTGAAGAGCACATCGGCCTCGAGGAAGGTCGATCCTTGGGTGAAATAATAGGTCACCGCAAGTGTCCCGGAGCCGAAAGACTGTCCAAATACGCTATTCGAGAAAGCGACAGAGTTGACTCGATCGCCGGAAGCCACCGGCGCGGTCGAGTCCATCACCTTGGCGATCTGGAGGCGGGCCATCTTTGCGTTCCAGGCATCGATGGCTGGCGCGGCGGCGGCATTCCAGGAAGTGTTACCGTCAAGCAGAGGGGTAGCCGGCGCGCCCAGGCTTAACTGCAACGTGAGAGTGCTATTGGCGGGCCAGCTCTTGCCGTTGGTGACGTAGGCACTGGCCTGCGAGGCGATCGAGATCAGGGCCAGAATAAGGACGACGCCGTTGCGTAAAAGTCGGTGACCAGTGGAAAGACTGCGAATCATAAAAACCATAAAAGCAAGAATCGTGCTCTCATTGGCCAAAGATTCACTTTTTTTGCAAGTTTTCACTGCTCCCTGCGGGTCGATCTTGAGGTGCCGGCTTTAAAACGCTTCCCCAGCCAAACCGAAAGACTTCGTGAGACGGGCAGCGAGGCGCAGCTGAGACGCAAGTCTGAGAAATCAACGTCCAAAACGGGCCTGCCAACAAATTCTAAGGAACGATGAAGATCTGCTGGGTGTAGGGATCTTTTGCCTTGTCCCCCGACTTATATCCGGTGACATCGACGATACCGCCTTTGGGATCGACGCTGTAAACGTACCCAGGTTTCCCGGGCACCGGCCTCGCCGTTGGGAACTGGACCCTCGTCGACGCGCTTGTGCTCGTCGTGGTCGAGGGCGCCGTCGTCTTGACCTGCGTCCGAGTCACTGTGGGACGGGGTCCCGGCGTCGTCGTGCGGCGGGTGGTGGTCGTTCGCGTTGGAGAGGCGGTCACCACTGGCTGGCCTGGCGTGGAAACATCAGATACCTGAGTTCTCTGCACAGTGGTGGTCGTCGTTCGCGGAGGATCGATCCTCCCGCGGACAAAAGCCGCCGGAGCATCCAACACACGAAAGGATGAGACCGCAACGGTGCGCGCCGTCCCACAGCCTGCGAGAAAAACACCGAGGAGAATCAGGAGGCAGGCCTGGGAGCGCATGCGAAGCATTAAAACAATTTTTTGAGTAACCGCGAGGAAAAATCACGCGCTCGCGGGTGGCTTTTCCAGCGCCTCCCTTACGTCAGCCACAAATGCGTCGGTCATGTCATCGCTGGCCGCCCAGGAACACATTAACCGGTAAATGTCCGGCTCCAGAAATTTGTAGAAATGCCAGCCGCGCCCGTGGAGTTGAGTGACCAATCTCTCCGGCATCCGCAGAAAGAGCGCGTTCGCCTGCCGGGGGAACGCCAATTCCAATCCCGGCAACTGACTCAGCGCGCGCTCGAGTTTCGCGGCCGAGGCATTCGCATGCTGGGCGTTCCGCAGCCAGACGCCGTTCGTCAGCAACCCAGTCCAAGGCGCCGCCAAAAATCGCATTTTCGATCCCAACTGCCCAGCCTGCTTCGCGCGGTAATCGAATTCCTGCGCCAATTCTCGATTGAAAAAGACGACCAGCTCCCCGCCGCCCGCGCCGTTCTTAGTGCCTCCAAAACAAAGCACATCGATCCCTATTTCCCAGGTAATGCTCCTCGGTGAGCAGTCCAAAGTCGCAATCGCATTCGCAAAACGCGCTCCATCCATGTGCAGAAGGAGCGAACGCGCACGGGCAAAATCCGTCACCGCACGCAACTCCTCATGCGAATAGACGGTCCCCAATTCGGTCGACTGCGTGACACTCAACACCCGCGGCTTTGGCGAATGCAGGCCGCGTTGCTTGAGAATCGTCGCCTCGACTTCTGCCAAGTCGAGCTTCCCGTTCGCACCGGAAATCGGGAGCAACTTCGAACCGCCGGAAAGGAACTCCGGCGCCCCGCATTCATCCGTGGCGATATGGGCGTGCTCATGACAAATGACACTATGAAACGACCGCCCGAGCTGCGCCAACGCCAGACCGTTCGCGGCCGTTCCATTAAAAACCACGAAGACCTCGCAGTCTGTCTCGAAAATCTCCCGAGTCAGATCGCAGACCCGTTTCGTCCACTTATCCTCGCCATACGAGGCTGCGGCATCCTCGTTCGCCTCCGCTAGCGCCGCCCAAGCTTCAGGGCAAATTTGAGCCGTATTATCGCTCGCCAGTTCGTATCGCTCCGCAGGCATGCGGGAGATTAAAGACGCATCCGCGTGAAACGCCTGCGAATTTTTCGCGCGCAATGAGAGACAACCGCCTGGTCGGGAAACTTCCGGCGCTCCTACACGCCGAAAAATCCCGCCAGACGCGTTGCCGTTCCCCTACCCTGACCCCACTCAGGAACAACCCCGAAGGAGGAAAAAGAGGAGGAGAACCGGAATCGGAATCCCAAGAAGCCACATTAAAACGTATCCCATCGCCCCTGATTCACCGTTTTGGTTTTGTAGTTTCATATCGGTATCCGCTTTCATCTCTACTTCGTCCGTCCCCTTTCGGCCGCGCGTGTGAGGACGGTAATTTTTGGTCGGAGCCTTGGCTGGTTCCTTCGGCAATGTTTTGCCAAGAATGGGCGCCGCAGTATCATCCCGCCCATGAGTGCTCTGCAGACGGCCACCGAACAGCGCGGTGAGCAAATTTTTCACCTCGTTGATCGGCATCCTGAATCCATCTTCAGCAAGTCCGGTTTCTACTCTAAAATGATGGCCCTTTCGATGAAGGACGAGGTCTTCAAAGTGCAGATGTTTCGCTTCGTCGATGTGCTCGCGTCCCTCCGGAATTCGCGCGAGATCGTTCGCCATCTCGACGAATACTTCGAGAACATGCGCAGCGGCTTCGCGCCGCTCCTGCAAACCGGCATCCGCGTGGCCAAGATCGTCCCATGGTTCTCGAGCTGGTTCATGCGCTGGAACGTTTCCGGCATGGCGCGGCAATTCATCTCCGGCCGCAATCCGGACGACGCCATGAAGACCTTGCGCAAAGGGCGCAAGAATCGCATCGGCTTCACCGTCGACTTGTTAGGCGAAGCCGTCGTGAGCGAACAGGAGGCCGAAGAATACGGCGTGCGCTGCCTGCAATTACTCGAAGGTCTCGCCGCCCAGACGCGCGACTGGACCGATCCGCTCGGCAAAAACACGGACCTGTTTCCGGTCGTGAATCTGTCGGTAAAAATCTCCGCGCTTTATTCGCAGATGAACCCGGCCGACCCGGCGGACGCGATCGAGCATCTCGCGCCAAAACTGCGGCCGATCCTCCGCCGCGCGAAAGAACTGGGCGCATTTGTGAATTTCGACATGGAGAGCTACGCGCACAAGAATTCCACGCTCGACCTCTTCAAAGCGCTCTTTACCGAGCCCGAATTTAACGATTGGCCGCATGCCGGCATCGTCATCCAGGCCTACCTGCGCGACGCTGAGCGCGATCTCCGCGACCTGATCGAATGGGCGCGCCAACGCGGCACGCGTTTCACCGTCCGACTCGTCAAAGGCGCCTACTGGGACTACGAAAAAATCAAAGCCGCGCAGAACGGCTGGCGGTGCCCCGTCTGGCTGCAAAAGCCCGAGAGCGACGCGAACTTCGAAGCCTGCACCCGCGTCCTGCTCGAGAACGAAGACATCGTCACCGCCGCCTTCGGTTCGCATAACGTCCGCAGCATCGCCCACGCGCAAGCGCTGGCCGACCAGATGGGAATCGATAAGAGCCGCTACGAATTCCAGCTTCTTTACGGCATGGCCGGCCCGATCAAACGCGCCCTCGTCGAAATGGGCTACCGCGTCCGCGAGTATTGCCCGGTGGGCGAGCTCCTCCCCGGCATGGCCTACCTGGTGCGGCGCCTGCTCGAAAACACGTCTAACGAAGGGTTCCTCCGCGCGAAATTTACCGACAACGCTTCCGCGATGGCGCTCTTGCGTGATCCCGCCACGCTCACCAGCCCCCGCTCCATTCGCCCAACCGCTCCGGTCGAGTTCTCGCCCGAAGTGGCCGCGAAACTCGATCGCCATGCGAAAGCCGCCGATCCATCCCGCAACGGCGCCGCAGCCGAAACCACCTCAGGCGCCTACGAAAACTCACCCGCGGTAAACTTCGTCCATCGCCAAAGCCAGGAGCAGATGCGGACCGCCATGCGTGAAGTGCGCGCGCGCTTCGGCCAGCAATATCCGCTCGTCATCAACGGCGAAAAAATCATGACGGGCTCCTTCGTGCCGTCGCTCAATCCCAGCCACCCAAGCGAAGTCATCGGCTCCGTCGCCGAGGCAAAAATTCCGGAAGCCGAAGCCGCCGTGAAAGCAGCGCGCGAGGCCTTCCGCGGTTGGAGCCGCACCAGCGTCAACCATCGCGCCGAATTATTGGAACGCGTCGCCGCCATCATGGATCGACGCCGCTTCGAACTCTCCGCGCTCGAGGTTTACGAAGTCGGCAAACCGTGGGTGGAAGCCGATGGCGACATTCGCGAGGCGATCGATTTCCTTCTCTTCTACGCTCAGGAGATGCGCCGCCTCGGCCGGCCAAAGCTCACCCAGCACGTCCTCGGCGAAGAAAGCTACCAGCACTACTGGCCGCGCGGCGTCGCGCTCGTGATCGCCCCGTGGAATTTCCCCATCGCCATCATGTGCGGCATGGCTTCCGCCGCGATCGTGACCGGCAACACCGTGATCATGAAACCGGCCGAGCCCTCCGCGGTTTGCAGCGCGTTGCTCATGGAAATGTTTGAAGAAGCCGGCGTGCCGAAAGGCGTGCTCAACTTCCTCCCCGGCCACGGGTCGATCATCGGCGCACACCTCGTCGATCATCCGGATGTCGACCTCATCGCCTTCACCGGCTCGCGCGAAGTCGGCCTTAGAATCTGGGAAGAATGCGGCAAGACGCGGCCCGGCCAGCGTGAATTGAAAAAGATGATCTGCGAGATGGGCGGAAAAAACGCCATCATCGTCGACTCCGACGCCGACCTCGATGAAACCATAGTCGACACCATTTACTCCGCCTTTGGCTACCAGGGCCAGAAGTGCTCCGCCTGTTCCCGTCTCATCGTGATGGAGGAAAACTACGACCGCGTAGTCGAGCGCCTCATCGCGGCGGCGGCGAGTGTGCGGGTGGGTGATCCCACCGCACCCGGCATTCTCGTCGGCCCAGTGGTCGACGAGCGCGCTTACAAACGCATTCTAGAGCGAATCGCCGACGGCAAAACCGAAGCCACCCTCGCCTATCAGGCGACAGACATTCCCGCGGAAGGCTACTTCATCCCACCCACCATCTTCACCGACGTGAAACCCGACGGCCGCCTCGCGCAGGAAGAAATCTTCGGCCCCGTCCTCAGCGTCATCAAAGTCCGCGATCTCGACGAAGCCATCCGCGTGGCCAACAACACGCAATACGCCCTCACCGGCGGCTTCTTCTCCCGCAGCCCGGCCAACATCGAACGCGTCAAAGCCGAACTCGAATCCGGCAACGTCTACATCAACCGCTCCTGCACCGGCGCCGTCGTCGGCCGCCATCCCTTCGGCGGCTTCAAGATGTCCGGCGGCGGCACCAAAGCCGGCGGCTCCGATTACCTTCTCCAATTCCTCGTCTCCCGCGTCGTCACAGAAAACATCATGCGCCACGGCTTCGCGCCGGAGACGACCCCGATGTATCGCGCGGAATTTGGGACGCGACTGGCGGACACAGAGGGCGCGTCTGCGAAATAAGAGCGTTTTCAATGAAGTTGGGATGGAACCTTATTGTCGCTTTAACGCTCGCCTTGGCGGCGCGACTCGACGCCGCGCCGGACGGGGATAAGGAAGCCGCGGACGCGGCGCGGCGAGCGGGGTTGAATTACAAGGGTAACATCCATTATCCCTACGAGGCCAAAAGGAACCAGATCACCGGCGCGGGCATCGCCGCGGTTTCCGTCAATTCCGAGGGTAAAGTGACGAAGGTAACTATGGCGCAGAGTACCGGAAGCCCTCTCCTGGACCGGGCGACGATCGACGGTCTTCGATCGGCGCGATTCAAGCCAGGAACCGTTCCGATGGTCAAAATACCCGTCCGCTTCACCATGGCCGGCGGCGGGCAAGTTTATGATTACTACGACGTAAAGAAGAAGGACATGAACGACGTCCTGGCCGCATTCCTCGGCAAAGGCACGGTGCGGAAAGGCCCGATCCCGGCATATCCGCGCCGTCCGCCTTGGACAGAGAAGAGCGGGAAAGGCGTTTACGAACTGCACGCCGACAAGGAGGGGAAGATCACCCAAGTCAGAGTGCTCAAGAGCAGCGGCGATGCGATCTTTGATCGCGAGGCAGTGAAAACTCTGGGTAAGTGGCGGCTCGCACGCGGTCCGCTTATCATCGAGTTACCTCTCCGCTTCCGCCTCACACCCAAGAGCTACTCCGTCGACGTCGGCCGGTAGGGACGCCGCGCTGCGGAGTCCGATGACGAAGCGGCCGAGAAACCGCGCCCCATTATTGCGGTGGGCAGTCGAATTCGTCTCGAGCAGTCGTGGTTGCGACAAATTCTTTCCCGGCTCTCGTTCTAAAATGAAAAGCCCGATTGCGCGCCTGACTCTGTTGCCTCTCGCGTGCCTGCTCTTCCACTCGATTGCCGCGGGCCAGCGAATCAATCCGAACCCGGCCGCGAATCTTCCGGAAATGAAGCCGGAAATGATCGTGACCTACGTGGCGCCAAAGTATCCCTATGAGGCACGGCGACACCGGCTCGAAGGCACCGGCATTCTCGTCATCGACATCGATTCCTCGACCGGCAAAGTAAGCGGCACGCGAATGGCCGTGAGTACTGGTCATCGCCAACTCGACCGGGCCACGCTCGATGCGTTTCTGCAATGGCGGTTCAAACCCGGCACGCCGCGACATATTTGGGTTCCGATCACCTACACGCTTTCGCGGGGATTCCATAAGCCGGAGTATAACGTTAGATCCAAATCGATGGACGAAGTTCTGGCCGGTTTTCTCGGCAAGGGGACTGTCCTAAAAGGCCCCATCCCGCAATATCCACGGCCTCCGGCGTGGACCGATCGCAGCGGAAAGGGCGTCTTTGAACTTCACGTGAACAAACGCGGGACGATTGACCAGGTTCGTATCCTGAAAAGCAGCGGAGATGCTATCTTCGATCGCGAAGCGGTCAAAACTTTGGGCAAATGGCGGCTCGCCCGCGGCCCACTGATTCTTGAGCTCCCACTTCGCTTCAAGCTGACGCCCACCAATTACTCTGTAGATGTCGGACGATAGTTCGCCCTGGCCCTATCGATATCGACTTCGGCCGCCATCCTTTTGGCGGTTTCAAGATGTCCGGCGGCGGCACCAAAACCGGCGGCTCCGATCACCTCCTCCAGGAGTTCGGCGCCTCTGCTACGCCAAAAGACGACGGAGCTTAGATGGTCCGGCACCGCAGGTGGAAGGCGATAACTGCGCTCACGTCATCGAAACTGCGATTGCAGAGCGCGGAATCGCTTCCGCGCGTAGTCCGAGAATTTGGGCGCTCTGGGTTTTTCCTCGTGCTTTTCGCACCACGCCAGAAAGGTGCGGAAAGCCACCCGTTCCTCCGAAGAAAGATGCTCGAAGAGCGGACCGATGAGGTCCGGCGTGGGAACCTCGCGATCCGTGTAAGCCTCGATGAGCGCGTAGAGTTTGGCGTGCGTGAGCGGGTCCTGCTTCTCCCATGCGGTGAGAATCCTACGCGCTTCGTGAAAACGCGAGACTGTCCCGTCGGACGTGAGGCCTGAGCCCGAACTGCGCTGGCTGGCAATCTCGTCTGCCGATGATGTGCTCAACTTTTCGAGCAGCGGGGTCAGCTCCCTGAACTGCCCGATCCAGACGGCATCAAAAAGGGAACCTACGTCGAGTTGGGATTTATGAATCGAGTGCAGCGCTTTCTCGAGAACGCCGCGAAGACGATCCCGGAACTCGGGATGCCGGACCGTGAAGAAACTCAAGGCAGCGAGAGCAGTCGAACCGCCGAGCGATTCCCCACGACCGAGAAGTGCCACCAGCAAATCGAAGGCCTCGGGACGATCGCGCAAGGCGAGCGCTGCCGCGGCGTAACGCGCGTAGCCGAGATCGGCAAAGTGTGGCCCCTCGCCATCAACGGAAAGCCCCGCGCGTGCCATGTGGGAAAGCGCCTCGTCGATGCGCGCATCGCGGAAGCGGAGCGGTTCTCCGTTGGGAACGAGATGCCCAATCACGCTGAACTTGGATACAGTAGTGTGGGGCATTTGCAGGATCTCGAGCAGGCGTTTCACGTAGGCTTCGACCGCCGCGGGCTGCGAAGCTTCGGGCGGCTCTTGCTTGGAGAGGAATTCTTCCTCCGGCGTGGACTGGCGAGGCCCGCCAATGGCCGGCGGAGCGACCGCAGGGTCGAGCAATCCGATCTTTTCAATTTCGAACTGGCGCAGAAGGAAAAAGGCGAGGTTGGCATGGACTTCCCGGTCGTAGCCATCGTTCCAATAGCTGCTGAAAGGGAGAGAGACGAGTGCGACCTCGATGAGTGGCTGCGCTTCCGGAGCGAGCCGAAATTTAAGAGCGCCGTCACTACTGCTTGTGGGCCGTCCGATAGCTCCCAAATGACTCCCGCAGTCGTTCCGCACCCGGCCCAGCCACCAGATGGTTTCATAGACTTGCCGCGCGACGCCGTTGGGCACCGCGACCGTCCGGGGACGGGATAAAGCGTCCGCGATGACGGGAGAATCGACCTCAGACTGGAGTGTTACTTGCGCGAGCGAGCAGCGGGAGCGGCCGGGTGTGTAATCGAGTTGAGTGCGGCCAGCGCGGGGCGCGAACCCGCAGCCACCGCCCGTCCATTCGAACCAGACCTGCCCAGAGACGGGCGGAACCGCGCCACCTCGATCATCGATCGCCAGCCGGCAATCACGTCGATTTTCCGGAGACCGATTCGCCTCGACCAGCGCGAGCGCCGCTTCTTTGGGCGGCAACGACCAAAAGCCCTCAGGCAAATGCGTTGGCACGATCGCCTCGCGCTCGACCTCATTGGCGTCTTTGCCCCCGGTCATGATTTCGAGCAGTTCGGCATCGCTCCTCCCGCGTAGCGAGACGTAATGCCAAACTTCCAACGGCGTCCCCGAAGAGAGGGCAGGCGCCGCGGGCGTGGCAGCCGGCATCGGTTCAGGCGTGGGAAACGGCGACAATGCGCCCACTGTTTCGACCAGCCGCTCAAAATCTGTCTTGGAATCGACCCGCAAGAAATGCTCCGCAGGCGAACCCGTCGGACCTTCGAAACGCTTTCCCGTTTTATTCCAACGATAAACAGCAGCCACGGATCGAAGAGCCCAGCCGTTTGAATTCTCAGCTGGTCCCTCGGCATCCGGATTGTCCTTTGGCCCAATCGCGATCGCGAATGTCCCATCGGCTTCGCGCTGCAAGGCCCACCCCCAGCTATCGTCCTTTCCGCGATTGATCACCACGTCGAGCAAGCCGACGGCGCGCGACTCGACCCGTGCCACGTGCAGTTCGTCCACCGACTCCTCCGGCTGGTCGCCTCCATAGCCGCGGACTTCCGCGCTTTCCACGGAGCCATCCCCGTTCAGATCGAACAGGAAACCGCTAAGCAGATTCCAGCCTCCGAATGGCGTGAGCTTCTCGCCAGCGGCGGAATAAGCAAAAAGGACTCTTTCCTTCATCCATCCCTGCGCAGTAACCGGCACATCTGCAGACTCCAGAGGAAACAGCGTTTCAACATCGGAAATTTGATAACGCAGGGGGTCCGAAGCCTGCGGCTCCTTCATCTTACAAAGGACGATGGCGATCGGTGCGCCATCGCCTTGCGGACAGATAACAACCTGAGGGTCCAGATAATCGCCGAGATTCTCTCGCTCCTTCAGTGCTTCCGTTTGCAGGAAGAGCTGCGCGAAGGCGGCTCTGCGCGTTTCCGGGGCGGCGAGTCGTTCGATTAACTGCGCGCCACTTAGCTGCGAAAAATCTTCCGCCTGACTCCCAGGAGCGAAGTCTAGCAGGCTAAGCAAACAAAATGCGCAACCAAGCAGCCTCGGCATGAGGCTAGACCTATCGGAAAGACTCTCCGCGCGCGACACTATTTCCCCTAACCCTTCGACAGCTCCACTCACGCGCGCCGGGCTTGTAGCCCCCGCCACTTCGAAACCAAGCGCCGCAAGCCAAGATCGAGCGGAAGCTGCTCCATCTCGTCGGCCGTAAACCAGCGGAGATCGTGGCTCTCCGCGCTCACGGTCGGCGCGGCGTCCATCGGGGAAATGAGGACGTAGCGCACATCAAAATGCTCATGCATTGGCACATCGCCGTGAGCCGGAATCTCGTGGATATCGAGATCGAAGGGTCGGCTCGAGGCAACGATGAGCCCGTCGATGCCGGATTCCTCCTCTGCCTCACGACAGGCCACGCGCAGGACATCCTCATCGCCATCGCAGTGCCCGCCGAATTGCAGCCAGCGATCGAGCTTGCGGTGATGATGCAGCAAAGCGCGCGAGCCATCGGCGTTCACGACCAGCGCGCTGCCGGTAAAATGCGCCGGGAACGAAGTTCGGAGAAAGCAATCTGGCGTGCTCTCGAGTAATTCGAGCATGCGCGCGCGAATCGGCTGTTCATCCGTGCGGTCAGCCAGGTCGAGCGCGACGAGTTGGGCCCGAAATTCCATCCGCGTCATGCGGCAAACCTACATCAGATCGTTTTCGCGAGAACAGCGTGATCGCAATTTCCTGCCGCCGAAATGGGACACGCCATACGTCATCGTCGCCCCGATCACGAATCCCGCTGACATCTCGCCGACGCGCCCCTTACCTCCTCGTTCCCAAGTTGCACTTGGGAATGCAACTGCCTGGAAGCTGCGCTTCCCATTCGTCCCACCCTGCCGCCTGCGCCCGGTCCCAAAAGGGCGGTTTCCGTGCGACGCTGGTTCTCAAGCGTTCGATGGAGGGAAGCTCAGCTTCCGGGCGAGGTTCGTTCCCAAGTGCAACTTGGGAACGAGGGAACTTGGGAACGAGGGATCAACCCCGGAGGCAGCCGGCCACCCTCGGCAAAGTCGCGCTCGATCTGGGCGTCCCATTGCGTGCCCCCCGCGCCGAGTATCCACGGCCCGAGCACCTTTTCACCAACCAACCGTCGCGATCGTGGTAGCGCAGGAGCGTATCCTATCCCAAGATCACGCCATGCTTTACGTCATCGGGACACCGATCGGGAATCTCAGTGACATCACGTTGCGCGCGTTGGAAGTGCTTAAGTCGGTAGACGTGATCGCGGCCGAAGACACCCGCCATTCCGGCATTCTCCTGCGCCATTTCGAAATCCGGAAACCGCTCGTCAGCTACCACGAGCACAACGAGGCCATGCGCACCGCGGAACTCTCCGCGCGCCTCGCCGCCGGCGAAAATGTGGCGCTCATCAGTGACGCCGGGATGCCCGGCATCTCCGATCCCGGTGCTCGCCTCATCCGCGCCTGTATCGAGCGCGAGTTGCCCTACACAATCATCCCCGGCGTGTCGGCTGTCTTAGCGGCGCTGGTCGGCTCTGGGTTTTCGCTCGATCGGTTTTGCTATCGAGGCTTTTTGCCCCCAAAGAGCGGAGGCCGCGAGCGCGAACTACGCGCCGCGGCGGAGCGCGAGGAAACGACGGTTTTTTTTGAATCGCCGCACAAGATCAACAAGACGCTCGCGGCCGCGGCCGCGATCATGTCCGACCGGCAACTGTGCGTGGCGCGGGAGCTGACCAAGAAGTTCGAGGAATTCCGCCGCGGCACCGCCGCCGAATTGCTCTCTCACTACGAAACCCGACCCGCGAAGGGCGAGATCACCTTTCTCGTTTCCGCAAAACCCTAACTACAATTCCTTGAGGCCCGTCGTGGGAGACACTAGCGATCCCGTGTCGGCGGCTTTTAGCCCCGGCTTAGCCCGGATGATTCGCGCCAGCGCTTGAAGAGTAATCAAGCGCAGCAAAAACATTTACCGTCGGAACTCCTGCGACTTCGTGGATGCGATCGTTGGGAGCCCGGGTCAAACCCGCCTGACCACAGCTGGGGTGTCGCAGGTGTTTCAGAACACCGACGCATCCACGATAGCAAGCACTTCCGCCAGCACCTCCTGCGAGGCGCGTTCAATGAGCTTCATCTTCCGCGGGCGGTAGTCGAGCGACTTTACCTGCTCGCACATCACGAAACCCGTCAGCGCGGTGCGCCCGCTGATTGCCACATGAAATGGCACGCGTCGATCGGTGTTCGTGATTGGACAGCAGATCGCCAGCCCAGTTCCTTTGTTGAATGCATCCTTGCTGATCACCAAAGCGGGCCGCCGACCCTTCTGTTCATGGCCGGACTGAGGATCGAAATCCAGCGCCACCAGGTCGCCTTGCTTCGGGACATACACAGCCATCACCAGACCTCACGTCCGCTCGCGTTCCAGTCAAACTCGGCGGCCTTATAACCCCTCGGCATCCGTGCGACCAAATCCTCAATCCGATGCTTTCCTCGAACCTGCGGCGTGAGCCTGCTTGGCTTGACGATGATCGCATCCTTCTTCGGCGACAGTTCGATCTCCACCCTGGCCCCCGACTCCAGCCGCAAGGCTGCCAGGAGCGATTTCGGCAGGCGAACACCCTGACTGTTTCCCCAAGATTGAAGCGTCGTTGTCATATCGGCATGTATAGCCGAAGGCTAAACATTACAAACAGATCGTGCGCGCGATCTCCGGACAGATCCTTAGTCTCCTGGGACGGCCAGGAAAAAATCCAGACTCGCAGCCGCTCGGAGGCTGCTGTTTAAAACCAAACACTCACCCCGCCAGGAAATACCTGGCAAACCGAAGGCGTCCTGATCTTTGTCGCCGTCGATGTTCGGCGGGATGGTCGCCTCCGGCAGAGTCGGCAGCGCGATTTCGCGAAAGGAATCCCCTTCCCGAAAGTAAACGCTCACGGCCGATGATCGCCGCTCCGTGGTGTGCATGAGGGCAAAGCGTTTCGAGTCCGGCGCCCATAAGACCTCCGTGGACCAACGATTGCCATCCTCTCCGGATTCGGCCACGCGCAGCAGGACCTTCTCCCTCACTTTCTCGATCAAATCCAAAGTGCGCTTCTCCGGAGAAAAAACGGACATAAAAGCAAACCGCCCATCCGGCGATGGAGACTCGACCGTATTTCCCTCCTCGGAATCGGCCTCCTTTAAGTCATCAGATCGCCTGTCTTGCTGGAGACAAGTTTTCCGGGTGCTGGCGGCTACCACGAACGAGCAGCAGCAGACCGAGGATTGCCGGAATAATTCCCGCGCTTGCTCCCAGGGCCATGTTGCCGACAACACTTGGTCGGCTCCGAAGCGGAGCCTCATCCCCAGTCGACAGCGTGCGCAGCTCCACGCCCCGTTGTTCTTTCAATTTCTGCTGCAATTTTTCGGCGAGCATTTTTACCTCCTCGCTCGTCTTCCGAGGGTCGCTACCAGAGACGCGGAGCGCGACGAGATCGGTATTCCGGACCGGCTCAAACGAAACGCCTCGGGAAGTCGGCGCGAGTTGAAGAAAAATTCCGTTCAGCTCCTCGAAGGAAAGAGTCGTTTCCGGAAGACCGGAGCCGTCCATAGTCCGAACTCGGCGCTCGAGAAAAATGGACGGATGATAGGTTGGCGGCGTGAAGTACGATACTAGCCCGCCCCCAGCGACGAGGATCGGAAAGCAGAGCATGAGAGCGATCGCCAAGGTGCGGTGAGATTTGTTCATGACGTGAGCAGTGGGTGTCTGCACGCGATAAGAACAGATTCCGCCTACTAAGCGCGAGCTAAACCTCACGACATCCCTGTCGGAGCGCAGCGACGCGTTTCCTCCTTTGATCGGATCAGCGAACTCGCAAAAAATTGACCCGGCGCGCGACGCCGTCCCGGTTCTCCTTCATCCCAGCGTTTGAATTCGGGAGTCAGTCCCGTGCGACGACGAATTCGCAGAGCCCTATCCTCACCCTCGCCAGAACGAATCGCTCAGGGCCATTCGTCGATGAAGCACTTCCCGTCTTTCCAGTTGGCGTAGTCGCGCCGTCCGCTCCGTCCCTGGACCCACTTCCCCGTCCGGAAATCCTGATCGACTTCGGCGATGATGACGGCACCCCACCATTGTGTGCAAACGATGCAGATCACATACGCCGCCCTTTCGTCGACCCGATACACCGGCCACGACAAGCGGATCACGGCCTCACAATCCGGTAGAAGCAGAGGCGAGAACATCCAGGGCGCTTTCGGATCTCCTCCGGCGAGACCAGTTACCGTGGCGGCATCGAGAAGATCGAGCCTTCTGGGAAAGAGGAATGTGGAGGGCAGGGCTGCTCTCCCGTGAAAGCGGAGCTTGTGAATATCGATCTCCGCCGCAGGCAGCGTCCACCCTGCGGCGCCCGGTCGGGCTTCCGGGAAACTGCGGACGGCGGAAGCAATTTGATTACCCGGAAAGACCGAAGCCGGTTCGACGAGGTGCCAAACCTGAACCGGGTGGAGCCCCGCGTGGATCAGCACGATGGCGTTCCAAACGGCGTAATCGCGCGGCGTAGGTTCGCGCTGGAGTGCGAAAGCAGTCGCCGCCCCGTGGCAAAGCAGAAGCATGGATAATCGACAAGCTATCTTCACAAGGGGACGCACCTTAAAAAATTCCCTGGCGCATTATCAAACTCATCCGGCGAAAGGCGAGATCACGCTCGCGGTGGCAGGGCGGTAGAGTGGCTCAAGGGGGGAGAACGGTGCCGGTTGCCACTTTCACGATGCCTACGTCGCTGGAACTGATCGAATCGCCGCTCACATTCACGTCGAGGCGGAAGTTTGATGCGGTCACCGTCTGGCCAGAGGCGGCCTTGGTCTGACTGACATCGCTGGCAGTGACCCCGCCCGAAGCGTTCGTGTCGCCGACGAGGACGTTCAAGGTGATCGGCACTGCGCTGGAGTTGCCGCCGGCGGAGTCGGACACGTCACCTAAGGTCACCGTGACGCGCTGCGCGTTGCTCACGCCCGTCAGGTTGACGACGTAATTGTGCGCATCGCCGCCATCGATTCCGCTGTTCGCGACCGATCCGGTCCCGGAGGTCACACTCGCGCTGCCCACACTGGCGAGGGTGCTGGCGAAACTAAAGACGAGGGTGTAGTCGCCGTTCAATCCACCGCTGCGACATTCGATCGAGGGGACGGTGACCAGATCGATATCGAAAGACCCCGCGCCACCATGGGGCTTGCGGGAGACGACACCCGCGAGGGAAACCGCGTCCTTTTCAATCCTGAAATAGTCGCGAGTCACACCGAGGCTATTGATAAATTTCCCGTCCAGCCTTTCGCCGGCAATGTCGAGCACGAGAGAGCCGAGCTCGTTGATCGAAGTGAACATGACGGGATGATCCAGGGGGCCACCGCTGATTTGGCCGGCGGAGCCTGGGACCGCATAGACGGCCCCATTATGCGCGCCGGAGTTTTTCCGGTAGGCGCCGGCGTCGCGGCCCGGGCCGCTGTCTTTGAACGTGCCGCTGCCCGCCAGCGTGGGCGTGGCGTAAAAGCCGTCGATGAACTTCGAGCGCTCATAGCTGTGGCTGTGACCGCTCAGGACGAGATCGACCCCGGCAGCTTCCAAACGGGGGACGACATTTTCCCGAGCCCAGATGAGTGGTTCTTCGGTGTCGGAGTTATGGCTTCCCTTGGTATAAGCAGGATGATGCCAGACGGCGATCGTCCAACGTCGCGTGTTGGCGGCAAGGTCGTTCTCCAACCACGCCAGCATGTTTCCGCGTAGCGTCGTGTCGGTCGTCTGAGTGTCGAGGCTGATGAAGTGGACGTTGCCAAACTCCCACGAAAAATAGCGTTCCGTCCCCGAAGCGACGCCGCCGCTCTGGGCCGCGGTGGGAAAGGTAAAGATGTCAAAATAGGGCACGCCTGGATAGGACCCGCCAGTCGCCTGCGCAGTATCGTGGTTCCCGAGGCATGACCAGACCGGAGTCTGGCGCAGCACGGTCGGGTAGATATTGAAAATCGCGTTTTGATACTCCGCATCGGTGCCCGTTTCGTAGGCATTGTCCCCGAGGAGGAGAAGCATGTCGTTGAACGCGTAACTCGAGCTTTGATAGTAGGCGTCGCGCACGGCCATCGGTCGGGCATCGGCGCGCCCGCAATCGCCCAAAACCCAGATGTGCATCGGACGGTTCGCTCCGGGCACAGGAGCGGTCCGGAGAAAATGATTGGCATCGTTGCCGGCCAGCATCCCATCGGACGTCGAGCCGACTGCGTAGAAATACTTCGTATCCGCCGGCAGCCCACTGAGCGCGATTTCATGCTCGGTGGTGACGGTGCCGTTGCTTCCTGCGATGGAAAGCGCGCCCTGCGTCGTTCCGGTCCACACCACGCTGTCGGTCGGTTGATTGGTGCGCCAGCGCAAGGTGATGCCGGCAGCGTGGTTTTGCTGCAAATAAGGTCCCCGAATCACGGCGGCGCTGGCGAGAGCGCGCCCGGCGGTGGCTTGGTTGGTCCCATGGTCGCGAGAGCGCGACATCGAGCTGGAAGGAAGTGCCGTGGTTTGCGCAAAAACGCTGGAGGCCAGTGAGAGGCTGCCGACGACAAAAAGGAGGCGTGTGATTTTCATTTTTTACCTGGGACTGACTTGATGGGCTTCGATCTCCGCGGCCAGGTCGCGGTTGATCGCAAGGTTACGTTTTTCGAGAGGAACTTTTGCGAAAGCGACTGCGGCTTCACGCCAGGCGATGGTGGCGTCTTCCGCGCGACCCGACGAGGCCAGCGCTCTCGCCTTACGCGCGAGCCAGATGTCGCTCCGGGGCTCGCGCGCGATCAAGTCATCGAGCCGGTGCAGAACTGCCTCGGTCTTGCCCGCGCGCTCTTCGAGTTCAAGGGCCTGCTGTTCGAGCAGCGGCACCCGGCCGTGCGCGCGGCTCGCCTCATCCAGGCAACGGATTGCGGCCTCGGGCTCGCCGTGGCGCTCGAGCAGTTGCGCCCGTTTCGTCGCGTAGTGCGGTTCGGTGGACGAAGCCACCGCCGCGGCGAGATCGGCATCCGCTTTTTTCCAGTCCCCTTGCTTTTCCAGCAGCTCCGCACGCAAGGCGTATCCTTCCGGATGCCGCGAAGAAGCGGCGAGAAAATCGTCCAGCAGCTGCAAAGCCGCCTCCGGCCGCCCTTGCGCGAGACGAAGTGAGGCCAACCCCAACTGCACCTCCGCGAGCTTCGGCTGAAGCTCGGCGGCTTTCGCATAATCTGCTTCCGCCGCGGCAAAATCGCGATGCAAACGGTGCAGCTCGGCTCGACGCAAAAAGAGGGTGGCATCGCCGGGCGCACTCGCGATCGCGCGAGACACTCCCGCGATGGCGTCGTGCAAATCGCCATGCGCCTGGGCCGGTGCGGCCGAAAGCCAGCACGCCATCAGGACGAAGAGAAATAGGAGCGTCGGCGTAGATTTCAAGTTAAGCCGGGCGGCTGCCGGGCGGCAAGACATCATCATCCTGGAGAAGGCAGGCGCGTTTTGATTCAGGGGGAAAGGCTCACTCAGAAATGAGCGAAATAACGCGGAAGGCGGAAAGGGTCGGTCCGTGCATATCTGCAGAAAAAGAAAACGCGGCTCCCGATCCAAGTCGCGCGTGCCACGTCAAAAAAGGTTTCCTGCACATATGCGCGGACTGACCCCCGGTATGAACCCATGGCGTCGATTATCGCACCGCTCGAGGCGGTGCAATCCTATTGCGCCCTCAAGGTCATTGGTATCTTTGAAGCTGCGCTTCGCCGGGGCTGATTGTGATTCGATGCCTGTCCCGCCGCCGCGCTCGCGAAGCAGAGCTTCGAGGACAAGCCCGTTACCAAGCTGAGCTTGGTAACGAGGGAAAACAATATTGCGGCAGCTACTTGGTGTGTGTGATACCTTTCCTCATTAAAACGTTGAGCGTTAACGAGGCCAGCAGCAACCTTTCCACCGTGTTGAAGCAAGCGATCGCTGGCGAGGAAATCGGCATCCGCAGTGACGATAGGCAAGGCGAGCCGGAGTGGTTCTGCCCTCCAGCCCTTGCTCGACGCACTGGATGCCCACCAGTTCCATGTGAGCCGTGCCCTTCGAGTAGAGGCGCTCAACCTTGCCGGAGAATGAGGCAAGGCCGTTGCGCGGGTTCTCGTCGATCTCTACGGCAATCCGTGGCGGGATTACGAAGTGACTGGGTTCCGGCGGCCCTGGGTTTCCCACCCCGATTGGAGTCCGCTGGCGGCTGAGAAAAACAAGCAGCTCGAAGAGGATCAAAACGGCGCGATCATCGACACCGTTCGCGCACGTTCCAGCCGGTAGATGGCAAAATCCGAGTCCAACGTGAAGACCCGGCTGCGTGCGTGGGATTCGGCCAGCCAGAGCAGGCAGGCATCGGCATACGACATCGGCAACTTCCGATATTTCTCCATCAGGGCAAAGATGCGCCGTTGGGCAGAGCCACCGACCGGCGCCATCGCCAGCACCCCGCGCTGCAAAAGCTCCCCGACCGCCGCTTGGGCCGGCGGAAGATGGGCGAGCAAGAAACACACTTCGGTCAACACAGCTTCGCACACCCACAACGGCTCGGCCAGCGCCTCAAACTTCTCCACAGACCATCCATGGTGCTCTTCCGAACGGTTGAGATACGCGACGAGCGGCCCCGTATCCAGCAGCACCGCGCTCATTTCCGTGAGCGCCCAATGCCCTCCATGTGCTTCTTGTTCGTGGCAAGGTCAGGTATGCCGGAGTTCACGATTCCGCAAAAGTCCTTCATTCGGTCATGCAGACTGAGTTTGGCCTTCCCCGGCAGAGGCTTGGACAGCTTTGCCGTAAGGCGATCCAGAAGTTTCCGCTGCTGCCTCGCCGGCAGCGCTTCCACGGCGGATTCAATTTCGGCAAGTGTGCTCATGGCCGGGAAAATAACATCAAGGCAGATGGGTGGGCAAGGCTGGGATGGAAACACCCGCTGCATCCGGCTTCTCGTCGAGACGAAGCAGCAGGCGCTCGATCTCGCCGGCAATCCGTGGCGGGACCACGAAGTGACCCGGTTCCGGCGGCTCCGGGTTTCCCACCCCGATTGGAGCCCGCTGATGGCTGAGGAAAACAAGCAGCTAGAAAAGTTGTCGCTTCCCGCAAGTGAAAGGGACGATCTTGTTCTCAATCTGTGTCGAAAGTAAGCTCTGACCCTTCCGCTTCTCTTCCGCTTCCTTCCCACGCCCACGCGGTTTTGACGTGGAATGCGCGCGCGCGACCCTGTAATCTCTCTCATATGTCCGAAAACATTTCTACTGAAGGATTTGTGACGAGCACTCTCGTGGCGATCTCGAAGATTGGCGACTATCTACTCACGATCGAGGAGGGATTGGCAATAGTTAAGGAAGAAGGGCTCGCTCAGATCAACAGAGTATTTGGACAGTCCGTGGCAGCCGAACAACTCTCACAGACTCACAAAAGGCGGTTCGAGAACGATCTCTCAAGAGCATTTAGATATTCAGCAGTTATTTTACTTTACACTGCGTTTGAGTCGCGCAGTCGCTTGTTTCAAGAGGAGTATGAGGCTAGGCATGGCAAGGCACCAACATGTCCGGATAAACGCTGTAGTCTTGTTAAAAATCTCCAATACTCAATGGAGCATCATGCTCAGCCTGTGCTTATCGACCATCCTAAAATCTGGGACCGTCTTGAAGATATTAGTGCCGTTCGGAATAGCATCGCTCATTCGGCCGGGCTCTTTCGTCACAGCACACGTAAGTCAGATTTGAAACGTCTTGCAGCATCTTCAGAGGACATTGACTTCGATTCAGATGGGTATCTCGTGATCGGACCCGCGTTTCCTGCGCGAGTATGCGACATAATCTACACATTCTTCAGTATACTATTCACTACCGCTGGATTTCGACTAGACATTCCCGAAAAGCTTTCGACGTCGTTGTCAGCTCAATTCCAGGGCTTCGAGAATGAAATCAACGCAAAGATAAACGAGTACTATGCAAAGAAGAGCATTTAGATGCGGAGGCAGGATACAACTTTGTCGAGGACTAATCTAAGAAGCCTTTTTAGGGGGGGACCGACGGGGCGGGGGACCGACGGGGTCGTGTCTAAACATTCTACATTTGATCACAATTGGAGATTGAGGTTGAGGAAAACTAAGCACTCCCCCCGGATTGAAATGTCAAATCTTTAGGGCGTGTTGCCCAAACGCCTTTCCGCATCTCCCGCCACTGGAGCATCAGCGCCGCTGCCTTCGTCGCCTCGATGACAGCCCCCCAAAGGATTCCCGGCCCCCGCAGGATTGATTGGACCGAACGGAGAGCTGCTGGTCACGCCGGGCTGGACTTCTCCGAATTTCATCCATTGGATTCCTTCCGGACCGCCGAAGCGAATAGTGTAACCAATCTTGTCGGTGTAAGGCATGTTTTTACACACGCATCGAAACGAAGACTTCGCCCGCCGACGAGCAAATACGGCTTTTCATGGGGCTGATTGCCGGATGGCGGCAGACGACGGCTTCGTCGAGAAGATTCAGAGAACACTTAGACGCTTCAATCGCTTGCACACCCATGAGCGCGAGCTGGTTGGCGACGTGGCGCGCTTTGTCGTGCCTGGCGGAGCAGGTGTCGTTGACCATGCCGGAAGTGACGACGGAGATGACGACCTTGTAGTCGCAGATGATCCCGCGGCGGGCGGCTTCTGCGAAGGTGAGCTGGTGCGCGACGGGGCCATTGACCGCCGAGGCACTTCTTCGAATGGGCGAAGCGGTCTTTCTATCTCGCACCGGGGACGAAGAAGCGAGCGAACCCTTTTCGCCGAAGTCCCGCCTCCAGCTCGCGGTCACTGGTCCACATCGCGAGTCAGCCGCCATGCCTCGGTCCAGCTTCCGATGCTGATCGCATCCTCATCGTAGAATTGAATCCGCTCCAGCAGTGTGTGGAGGAGGGAGAGCAGATCCGTTTCGTCGAGACCAGTGGCGGCGGCGATGCGTTCCTTGTGCTTGAATATCTCCACGAGCACATACTTGGGGCAAAGGAACTCGGTGTCGCGTTCCGAGGCAAAGGTGCGCCGCAGTCGATGGTTGGCGGCGATCAGTTCGGAGAAAATTCGATTCGCGTCAATCACGACGCGGCGGCTGCTCATGCGCGACCGAGGCTGGCAAGGATTCGCTCGCGGTTGCGGCTCCACCATTCGGAGTCCACCTCCGCTGCCAGGGATGCGGCGTCTGCTTCGGTGAACCGGCTCTGCCTGGCAGCCCATTCCGTCTTGAGCAACGCGAGAAAGTCCTCGCGCTCCTGGGCAGACACAGCGGATTCCGGGAAGGAAACGATCACGCGACCGTCAGCTATCAGTGTGTTCAAGGTGGCGCTCATGCTCCGCAATGTGTCCGCGGGAAGCGCAGTTCGCAAGGATGGAGGGCGAGCGCGGCCTGGAGCGCAAGCTGGTTGGCGACGTGGCGCGCTTTGACGGCGTCGCCTTGCACGATCACTTCGCCGTGGCGGAGCAGGTGGTCGTTGACCATTTCGGAAGTGACGACGGAGATGATGACCTTATAGTCGCGGATGACGCCGCGACGCGCCGCTTCGGCGAAGGTCAGCTTGTGCGCGACCGGGCCATAGACCTCCGGCACATCCATCGAATAGACGAGCCGGGCGTCGCCTCCCTTGTCGCGCCGACGCACGTCGTAATGGCGCGGCGTGGCGGTGAGGAAGAGGCGTTTCTTGATCGCGAGGTTCTTGTCGTTGAGCGCAGAGCCGAAGTGGACGCCTTCGCGGCCGGCGGTCTTGTGCGCTTCGTCGAAGATGGCGAGATCGAACGCCTCGCCTTTCTTCATTCCCACGGCTACGACGTGTGCGGATTGGTAAGTGGAAAAGATGAGCTTTACGCCGTCGAACTTGGCGGCGAGGAATGCGCGAACCTGTGCGCTCTCGAACAATAAGCTCGTCGCTGCCCGGTTTTGTTACCGTCGGGTCGGAGCAGACGCAGAGATGCGCGAAATAACGGAGCGGGCCACTATTGTTTTCAACGGCCTCGATAAGTGCATCGACTTTTTCAGACGTTTCCCGCGTCCGAAAGGCGTTTCGAATTCGCCGCTGTGCAGCAGGAACATGACCTCGTCCGGTATGAGGATTGAGCAATGTGCACGACGCTCAATCCCGGAGAAGCGCGGCGATACCTGCGTTGACCCAACGCTCGATTTCATTGATGCGATCGATGGCATCTTTGCGGCGAGGCAAATCGTGATGATAATCGTCCGGGGTCACCTTCCTAAAGCAAAGCGAGCGGAAAAGCCCATTGGGCTGGGATAGCCGTGAATTTTGGGGATGCGTATTATCGATCGTCAGCCGGCCGCCAAATTTCGCTCCGATCCTTCGTCAGTCGCGCCTCGTTTCACGGAGGATCCTCCAAAGTAATTTCACCTCTCAAGTCGAAGCTAATTTTCCCGAGTTTAGTCTCCATCGTGAGGGCGGGATCCGTCCGCTTGAAGTTTGCGACCGCTATTGCGACTCGGTATTTTTGAGCCAGTCGCATGTCGGAGGACGAAATATAACCCACCGCGTTAAGCACATTGAGGGTGGGCCAGCCGGTCAACAGATCCACGCCGCCGCCGGGATGGCGGAGGGGTTCGTGATCGAAGTATCGGGACAATGCGCGATGAATTCTTAACCCAAGTTCGATGGGCTCGTTGAGTGCAGTCGCCTCGGCGACATTGAGCGCGCGCGGGGAGGATTCCGCAAGACAGACGGAGGCAAGGCAGAGAGCGAATGCCGCCGCCATCCGAAATGGGGAGCGAAAGCAATACATCGTGAGAAATCTAAATCACAGCGCTGAAAATTATGCCATCCGAATTTGCGAACCGGCAAAGACCTGAACCCGCGTTGATCGTAAACTTTGCCCCGAATCGCGCGTGACCACGAACCGCGGAGCATCCTTCGGCGCGGGGGCGCGCCGGCTCCATGGCGGACCGCACCCGCACGAGATGGAGGCGGCCAGCCCTCGGGCCGTAGGATGATGACGGCCGCGCCCGCAAGCCATCTCCGTCTCGCGCCGGGTCCGGGACAGGGCCGTCCGGCCCGAAAGCCCGACGACGCCCCCCCACCGAACCGGACGAGCGCGCTGAACGCATCCGGTTCCTCACGTGGCGGGTTCGTTCACCTTCGGGAGGGGATGACTCGCGCCGGGGTTAAT
>JBBSPM010000042.1:0-39819 GCA_038258815.1 Chthoniobacterales bacterium | reverse complement strand
TTTCGACCTCGCGCGCGGTTGACTTCCGAACACTAATAATCCTAATCGCCGCGCCGCGATAGGTGATAATGGCCGACCAGTGTGAGCGATTGATCGTTCCGAGGACCAGGTAGCGTTTTTCCGCGATATCCTTCGCCGGCAGGCGAACAAGCCGGCCGTTCCAGAGCGCTTGCGCCTCGAGGAAATCGATCGCGTGTTTCGCTTTGTTGCTGCGACTCTTGGCTTCGTCGAACTCAAACATCATCGGCGCAGCCGTCCTGAAATCTACTTCCGCCGCTTATCTGGCTCTTTCGCGACGCCTTTGAATTTCTGGCCGTCGCTCTCTACGTCCATGAACTGGCCCTTCTTCGGGCTGCCAAGGGTTTCATCGCGCTTGGTCCAATCGCCTGTTTTTGGTTCTTCGATTGGATGCGCGCGGTGACCGCGCCGATGCGGGTGTCTTTTGCCATGGTTTTCCCTTTGGTTGCTTGCGGCGAAGCTGCCAAATCGGATGGCGGGGGACAAGGAATTACGCCGCGAGGTCTCATTCGCCCGTCGCAGGTGCCACGCGAGAGAGACTTCCCTTTTTTAACCGATCTCGTAGCCTGCCCGGCATGAGACGCGTTTGCTTCCTTCTCCTCCTCGCAGCCTTCCTCGCACCGATCGCGCGCACTTCCGCGCAAGAGCCGTCCCCAGCTCCTTCGGTCGCCCCCACGCCGAACATACCCGCGAACGCTGATCCCGCGACGGCGACCCGCTTGTGGCTGGACACGGTGCCGCCGGAAAAGAAAGCCAGTTCCGATGCCTATTTCGAGGGCGGGTATTGGCTGATCCTTTGGAACTTTCTCCTTGGAGCCGCGATTTCCCTCTTCCTCTTAGCGACGCGCATCTCGGCGCGCATCCGTGATTTCGCGGAACGCGCCACTCGCTTTAAAACGCTCCAAGTGGCGATTTACGCGCTTGTTTACTTCCTGCTCACCTCGCTCCTCGCGTTCCCGCTTTTGGTCTACGAAAAGTTCTTCCGCGAGCACGCCTACGGTCTGGCGACGCAAACTTTCGGCGCCTGGTTCGCCGAGCGCATGACGGAACTCGCCGTCGGGGCGATCGCGATCGTGCTGCTGCTCGTCATCCTTTATGCGGTGTTTCGGCGCGCGCCGCGGACCTGGTCGATTTGGGGCGCGGGCGTTTTCATTCTCTTTTCCATGGTTGGTAGCATGATTGCTCCGATTTACATCGAGCCGCTGTTTAACAAGTACAAGCCGCTCGCAGATCCGGCGATCAGCGGACCCATCCTGACCCTCGCGCGCGCGAATCAAATCCCTGTGACGCAGGTCTTCGAAGTGGATGCGTCCCGCCAATCGAACCGTGTCAGCGCGAACGTGGCGGGATTCCTTGGCACCACCCGCATCGCGCTCAACGACAATCTGCTCAAGCAATGCAGCCTCCCCGAAATCCGCCACGTCATGGCGCACGAGATGGGGCATTACGTTCTTCACCACATGGCGAAGTTTATGGTGGCTCTCGCGCTCATCGTCGCGTTGGTCTTTGCGCTCGCGAAGTGGCTTTTCGAGATGGTGGTCGCGCGCTGGGGAACACGGTGGCAGGTCCGCGGAATCGCGGACCCAGCAGGGTTGCCGCTTTTGGCCCTGATTATTGGGGTGATCGATTTGGGTCTCACACCAATTAGCAACACCATGATCCGAGTGAACGAAGTCGAAGCCGACGCCTTCGCACTCAATGCTGCGCGCGAACCCTCGGCTGCAGCACAGGTCGCGCTCAAGCTCGGCAAATATCGTAAACTTAATCCCACTCCGGCCGAAGAATTCATCTTTTTCGATCATCCCAGCGGGCGGGAGCGCATCCGTGCCGCGATGGAATGGAAGGCCGCCAATCTGCCAGCGAGGGGAGAGTAAACTGTGCATCCCCTTCTTCGCGGCGGACTCGCGTTGCTCTTCGCGGGCAGCGCTAACGCGTCTCCGGAAACGATTTTCGTCAACGGTAATATCTACACCGCGAATGACACGCGACCAAAGGCGGAAGCCATTGCGGTAACGGCGGGCCGCATCTCGTCGGTGGGAACAAACGACGACGTTCGAAAGCTCGCTGACGACAAAACCCGTGTGATCGATTTGCACGGCCGCACGGTCCTCCCCGGCCTCACCGATGCGCACTGCCACATCTTCGGCGTGGGCGAGCGCGAGCTGACGCTGAACCTCGAGGGAACGAAAACGCGGGCGGCGTTTCTCGCGAAAGTGAAAGAGCGCGTCGTTTCCACCGCGCCCGGAAAATGGATCACGGGTCGCGGTTGGATCGAAACGTTTTGGGAACCTTCCACGTTTCCAACCGCAGCGGAACTCGATCAGATAGCGCCTGACAATCCGGTCTTCCTCACCCGCGCGGATGGCCACGCTGCGGTCGCGAACAGCGCCGCGCTCAGAATCGCCAATGTCACCGGGAAAACGGAAAGCCCATTCGGTGGCGAAATCCCGAAAGACAAAAGCGGCGCTCCGACAGGGATGCTGGTTGATCGCGCGAAAGAACTCGTGGCCAAACACGTTCCGGAGCCCAGCATCGCGGAGCGGGAAGAAGCTCTCGTGCTGGGGGCAAAACGAGACCTCTCACTCGGCTGGTGCGAAGTTCAAAACCCCGGGAGCGACGCCGCCGATATCGATATCGTGCGGCGATTGACGGCTGACGGTCGGGTGAAGCTGCGCATCTACAATGCGGTCTCCGGTCCCGGCGAGCCCGCCGACACTCTCCTAAAAGAAGGCGCGGTGATCGGCGCGAGCGACCACCATTTCACGCAACGCACCATCAAATGCTACGCCGACGGTGCGCTCGGCTCCCGCGGCGCGGCGTTGCTGGAAAAATATGCGGACGCGGATACGAGCGGATTTCTCGTGACCAAAGAAGCGGATTTGGCCTCGCTCTTCGAACGCGCCCTGCGGGCGGGAATTCAAATCCAGACGCACGCCATCGGTGATCGCGCGAATCGCCTCGTGCTCGATCTCTACGCCGCGGCGTTCAAAGCCGTCCCGCCTAACGAACGCAAAGTGGCCGAGGCACGCTGGCGGATCGAGCATGCACAGATCATCAGCCCGCAGGATATTCCGCGTTTCGCCAAGCTCGGCGTCATTCCTTCGATGCAGCCGTCGCATGCCATCAGCGATCTCTTCTTTGCCCCCAGTCGACTCGGCCAGAAACGACTGGCTGGCGCCTACGCGTGGCAAAACTTGCTCAAGAGCGGTGCCATCATTCCCGGCGGTTCGGATGCGCCGGTGGAGCGCGGTGAACCGATGATTGAATTCTACGCCGCCGTCGCGCGCAAAAGTCTGGAGGGAGAATCAAAGGAAGGCTGGCATCCCGAGCAAGCCGTCTCGCGAGAGCAAGCGCTGAAGATGTTCACGATCTGGCCGGCTTTCGCGGCATTCGAGGAGAAGGAGAAAGGCTCGATTGAAATTGGAAAGCTGGCTGATCTCACGGTGCTCTCCGCCGATATCATGAAGATTCCTGCGCCAGAGATTCCAACCACGCGGTGCGAGATGACGGTGATCGGCGGCGAGGTGATCTTTCAGGCTCCTTAGCCCGCGACAAGGAGCGGCGCTCTCCAGGCCGCCGCGTTTCGGCAATATAAAAGGGGCGGCCTGGAGAGCGCCCCTCCTTGATTCGCGCTGGCCGCCTCAGCCTTTTGCCCTAACGAAGCGCGCCAGTTGCCGCTGTAGATTCGCATCCGCGGAGGCGTCATCGTCCGCTCCCCAGACCGCGACCTCCAGCGTCTGCGCGCCGCGGTCACGGCGACCCGACCACACCCGCTTCAACCGACCGCGGATGCTCCAATCTTCCTCGATCATTTCTTGGATGTCGCGAAACACCGTTCCGTCCCAGTAGCAATAGTAAACGTGGAGAGCGATGGCGCCGTCGCGAAAGCGGTAGGCGCGTGTCGGCAAGGTCACACCGTTGACCCAGAGAAGGCGCGAACGAACATCGCCTTCGGCGACGAAGCCACTGGCCGGTAGACAGATTTCGGGGCGGTGAATTTTAACCGACAACGCGGCCGTCTGCCCGGGCAGCCATTTGAAAAAGAAGAGATTCCATTTGTGGCCGGCCTCGTCCTGCCACGCGACCGCGCGACCTTCGTTGTAATGTAAGAGATCCTCGGCGGCCTTGGGGATCGGGATTTCTTCGAAGCTTTCACCCGGGGGCCATTCAATCGCCCATGGCGACGCGACCGGCACAGTTTTCGCACGCGCGCGGAACCACAATTCGCTCCCGCCTTCCACGAACGCGCACCAAGCCACGAGCGTGACAAAAGCCGCCAAAGGAAAAGATGCTCCGCGGCGCGCAACGCTCGATGGCCCTACTGGCGCGGTGCGGTCTTCCAACCAGAGACACACTCCCCACAAGCCGACCAGGCAACTGACCAGAACAGCCCAGCCAGCCGTGTCGTGCCATTGCTCGATCGCGGGAATTCCATCGCGCTGCGCCACCCAAGCGAGAAAGAACGTGCGCGCGATATTGCAGAGAAATGCCAGGACGGCGCCGATCGCGACCAGCGTGACGCGCTGCAGCGGCTTGAGCAGGTAGAATTCCCCTAGAAAAAGCGAGAGCATGAAGGTCGACTGGAGCGAGCGAATTCCGGAGCAGGCGTCCTCCACGCCGAGCATTCCGTTGGTGAGTTCGATCACGCTGCCGTGCCGCAGAGCCGCCACGCCGCATAAGCTCAGGAGGTCGACGTTCACTTTCGCCACGGTCTGCATCAAGCCATGCACAATGCTTTGCTCCATTTGCGTGGGCCATGGAATCGCGACGAGACAAAACAGAAACGGAAACGCAAAGTGCCGCAGCCAGCGGGAGCCACCGATCGCCCAGATTGAAAAAAACGTCACGACGACAAGGCTCACCCCCACACCCCAACTGATCAGTCGCCAGTCCGGATTGGCCTTAGCCACAACGCGCAACGGCAGAAGAAGGAACGACCCAGCCGCCACGGCCGCCAACGCGAGCGCGCGGAATTGATTGCTCTCCGGTTCAGGGCGCCGGGTCCAACGGGACCAAAAGCTGTAAGCCGCCAGAAACGGAACGAACCAGCCGTAGTTGTAGGAAGGATTGAGCGACCAATCCAAGTGCAACTGAAGAACAAAGATCGCGCCCAGAGCGAGCAGGACGGCCGTGATGCCAGACACCGTCGTCCGTGACGAGCGATGGCCAGCCAGCTCCGCCTCGGGCGTTGCGGCAGAAAAATCGGAAGTGACCATCGCCCTACAGCCTAGCAATTCACACGCCCGGAGCCAGTCGCAGAACGGGCGAACGACGCCGCCTTCTCCGGCGAAGCGCGGACCATTGCGCGAAAGTCGGGGACTAGTGCGGTGAGTCCCGCTCGGAGGCCGGGTTTTTAACCCGGCTGGACGGCTTGCAAAGCCGTCCTCCGTGGGGTCGGCGGTTCACTTTTCAAGAATTCACTAAACTAAAAATGCGAGCCCACGTATTCCCACATTTGGTGATGCCAGTAGGGCCATTCGTGGCCGCCCTTCGGGCCCCAATCGTCTAGGCTATGACGAATCCCGCGGCTGTTGAGCACTTCGGACATTCGGTAGGTGGGCCCGGGGACTTCCCACGGTCCGGTGCCGGTGGCGAGATGAATATCGCAACTGCCGAGCTGGTGGAGAAACCAGGGATCGCTTTGGTTGGCCATGTAGTCCACCGGATTGTTGAAGTAAAAGTTGTCGTCGTACATCCCGTCCATGCAATCGCTCATGTCGTAAACGCCGGAAAGCGCGTAGCAGCGCTTCACCCGGTCGGGATGCTTGAAGAGGGTGTTGGCCGCGTGAAAGGCGCCGAGCGATGCGCCATACGTGGTGATCGGGATGCCGCCGGTCTGGCACTGCGAATCGATGAATGGGAACACTTCGTTCGCCACGTAATCGTCGTATTGCGCCTGCAACCAACTCCGATGAAAAGGGTGCGCGCCCTTGTTTTGGAACGAATCGTTGTTCACCCCGTTGATCGAGAAAACGCGGATGCGCCCTTCGTCGATGTAGGGGCTGAGAGTGCGGATCATCCCCTGGCCTTCCTGCTCCCATTCGTCGCCACCGCTCGTTGGGAAAGCGAGGATGGGCATACCGAAGTGACCGTAAACGGCGACGCCCATGTCGCGGTTGAGTCGGGGGGAGTACCAGCGCTGATAGTCACGATGCATAGAGTTGCGAAAATAGCGCGTTCGCGATTGGGCTCAAGTCTGGTCTCGCGAAGAAATACGGGACCGATTTCTCGGGCCTGCGCATCACCGTTTCTATCGCTTCGAATTCGAAATCGGAGAATCCGGGCCGAGAGCGAGACTGCCACGAGAAAAATGGGACTGGAGCCTAGGGGGTTCGAACCCCTGACCCCCGCAATGCCATTGCGGTGCTCTACCAACTGAGCTAAGACCCCTTTGTACTAACTTTTTGTACTTTGTTTATTTTTCCACTTCTGCGGACGGGGCAAACTTGGCCCAAAGGGACGGCTCGTGCCAGCCCAATCTCTAATTTTTATCTTCCTCCTGCTGCTGCCAGGTTCGCCGCCTTTTTCTTCCTCCGGCCCTCTGCCATTGCTGCTTTGTGTGCATCCGTGAGCACCCGAGTGGATTTCTTCCGCTTCTTTTTTTCCCCTCCCTGCGCATTCGGGCCGGTCAAATCTTCGATCTGTTTTTCGGTTGTTTTAACGGCCGCCTTTTCCCCTTTCAGTCGTTCCTTCAATGACTGAATTGCCGCTTCCTTCTTCGTCTCCAGCTTCTTCAGCTCGTTCTGATATTCTGCAATTGGGTCTGTCATTTCCCCTGATTAGACAAAGGATGTGGTATAATCAAGGATAATAAAAACAAAAAAGAAGTTTCTTTTTTGTTTATTTCTTTCTACTTCTTTGTGTCTTTTTTTGTTCCATCAATAGCGCTTGAAGGAAAATTCTTTGTTTCTTTTGAGCGTACTACAAACAGTACAAATGCAATGCCTGTTTTGGCATAAAGCGTACTACGCGCATTCTTGATCAGGGGTTCTAAGGGGATGAAATACCCCTTAGCAAGGGGGAAATTCATTACTACTCTACTACCAAAAGGTAGTGGAATAGTAATGAATTTCCCGTCTTGCTCTGCCGAGGGCACTGATTTTTCACTGCATTTTGAATTTCCCCAAAGCAATTTGGGGTGAATTGGGATCGCTAAATGCTTTTTGTCTCTTTCTATGAAAGAGACGAAACGAGTGGCTAGCTTTAGCTTGACCGAGAAGGGATATCAAGACCTTCTCGCATTAGAAAAGAAGACGAAGAAAAGCCGAAAGGACGTTGTTTCGTCTGCCATATCAGCGGCAAAGGGCCATGCAATGGAACAGCCGGTGATTACTTTTCGTCTCCCTGATGCCGAAGAATTAATGTTCCTCCGGAACGAGATTCTTCATCTGGAATGCTCTGCTGACGACATCATTAAAGCAATTTTTGGTGTTCGTCCCAAAGAGAAAGAGCAAGCTAAAGAACTTGCTGAAATCATCGTGAGGTTACGCGACCACATCGCAAGTCTAAAGGTGGCTGACAATATCTTAAAAAATAAACAACATTTATTAAAAGAGTTAACTGTTTCTGATTATAAAAAGATTCCCGCCCTTATTAAAACAGTCGAACAATATATAGAGGCATCTAAGGGCAAAACCGACCAAACAAAGCGTTTGAGCCGTTTCGAGTTGCTACTAAAAATTCTTCTTATAGTCCGAGGCTCAGATGAGCCAAGGGACAAAATCTCTTAACTTTATGTCTTTTACTCTAATCAGCCGAAACAAACAAAGATCGAAATCCGTCAAGGTTCTTCGTGGTCGAGTCGCCTATCTCGAAGATAGAGACCACGAGAACCATTTGGGGAAAATCATCTATCCAGCTCAAAACCTGAACTGTCCCGGTGCTGGCGGTGAGGATTTTGTTTCTGAATGCATCCGAACCGATGATCTATACCAGGCTGCCCGTTTAGGGCGACGGGGTCGACCTTCTGACACGTTGTTTACTGAAATCGTTTACTCCAGTCCCACGGGAGCCCACCTGACGGATCTGGAGCGGGATTCAATCTCTAAGATTGCACTAAACCAGTTTGCCCGTAATACGGCCGCTCGCTATGCATGGCACGTGAACGGCAAGACTGGCCGAGCCGATCTCCATATTCTCTTGGCTGCCAAGGATGACGATTATCCTCCCAGAATTGCCCTCTGGCGTGATTTTGGGGGAAAAGACGGAGCCCACCTATACGCTTCGATGGACAGGCTAGGAACCGCCATTGTTAAGAATCTGAACAAGGCCCGTCCTCCTGAGAAGCAACTAAAGAGTGCCGAACAAGTTCACAAAGAAAAAATAAAAGGAAAAACTGGAAACAATAAACCTGACCTAGCTGCCGAACTGGCTCCGTTGAATCTCTCTCAATCGGAGTTGGTCGGTGGAATCAAAAGTTTGGGCTATAACGTTACAAAAGAAACAGAAAAGAATATTTCTATTTTGTTTTCTGGCAACAAGCGGCCTGCCCGCTTTAACAGGGCCGAGTTGTTAAAAAGAATTGCTGAAGTTCCTTTTATTAAAACAAAAAAAGAAGAAGAAGAAGAATTGAATGTTCCTCCAGTTTGGAAGCCAATGAAGTGGAACAAAGGCCCCACGATTAAATAGACGGAGTTGCCTTGGCTTCCTTAATAGCCGCGTTTGCTTCCTCAAACCCTTTTCGTATCATGGCCGTCGATGGCGCTGGGCCTCCTCCATAAGCAAAATCCAGCAAAGCGGGCTTTTTCTTCTCTAGATACTCTAAAGGTATTTGGATAACCAAATCTTCTATTTGTTTTAGAATCGCCTTTATTTCCCCTATGTTTTCGGGTGTAAGTTCGTTATAAGTTTTTTCTTTTAGCTCGGTGGGTTGTTTATCGCTCATACCCTACTCTAACTTGTCTTACAATAAACACAAATACACTTTAATTTTGTTGTTGTATCTCTACTTCCCCAACTTCAAAGCCTTCATCATATAAAGGATATTTCATCTGTCCTTGTCCTTCAAACAGTAATACTTCATCACCTACCTCGTCCATTGTGCTCTGAATGAATTTGTTTATCTTTCTCGCTCCACCTTCTGGAACTTTGAATTTAATAGTTACAAGCTTCACTTCTTTTAATATGTTCCTGTTTTCGTCTTCCTACATAGAAAAAGATTTTTCTTTTTTCTTTTTTATTTTCTTTTAAGTCTCGGAAGGAGGTTTTTTTTGAGTGCTCGGTGGTGTTTCCTTGTACATCTCTGGAAAATATATTATGCTCACCCCATGTTTGTATCTCCCGCTCTTCTCCCAAATCACTCCCGTCTTTTTTTCCTCTGTTGATGATGTTTCTTCGGCTGGTTCTTTCTTTTCCATACCTTTGCAGTAGCAATTCTTCTTCCAAAGATACGGGGTCTTCTAGATGACTCCGAGATTGGGAATCTCGTCGTTGAACGTGTTTCGAATTCTTCGAAACACTGCGGCGCTGGCCGGGAATTGGTTGGGCTGTTCTTCTAGCATTTCCCACCAAAGAGGCGCACTGTTAAACTTTCTCTAAGATTGCTTTCTTTTTCTTTTCAAATTCTTCTTCAGAGAGAATCCCTTCGACTTTTAAGTCGTGGAGCCTTCTAATTTGAATGTCGATTCCTCTTTCAAGAGGGACCGGCGGCGGCATTGTTGTACTTTTCTTTTCCTCTGTAAATGCCCAAACCATAGCTATGAACCAAGGAATAACAAAGACAAACGTAAACAGATTACATACGAAAATTGCCTGTAAGTTGTCCTTCTTTCTTCTTTTTGCGATTATTGTTGGCAGGAAATAGATAGAGCCCACTATTGCAAAGATTACCATTCCAATAACCATTCTTAAAAGGCTTTTCAATCCCCTTTTCACGTCATCCTTACTTCTTTCCCGATTACGCTCTATATTTTGCTCTTTCCACTTCTTTCTAGTTCCTGGATCCTTTAGCTGTTCCGCATAGCTACTTGGTCCGTATTCGTTGGAATAATAGTAAATCTTGGCTTCCTGGTCGCCTGGTTCTTGCTTCACCCGATTCTTCCAGCTCTCAAAAACTAATTTTCCTCTTGTCAATTTCTTTCGGTCCAAAGGCTTGCCGTCTTGATCCAACCCTTTTATATATTTCTCTGCTTCTTCCTCTCGGGAATCAACTGAATTGTCCATCCTTCCCAAACTTGTTCTGACGATGTTCACTCCTATAAGACAGGCGATACCGATAACAACGATTACAGCTAGCTTTCCTATTGTTATTTTTAGGTGTTTTGTGCTCATACGTCTTTAATCCACTTTCCAAATCTTTCTCCCGAGTAGGCTTTTTTTTGCATTATATTTTCAGCATTTTGCGGCTGGACGTCCGCCACGTATCATTTGCCTGGGTATCTGTTGGTTTTATCAGACGCATCTTCGGGGTTCAAGGATAAACCTCTGCCCTCACTTTCCGTACATCTTCGGCAAATCGATGATGCTCACTCCCGCTCCTGCGTATCTTCCGCTCCTCTCCTCTTTATTGTAGTGGGTGGGAATTCCGTTTTCCTCCAGCATCCTGTTCACCTCCGGTGTCAGCTTGCTCCCCAATTTGGCTTTCCCTAAGACGGCTTCCTCCGCCAGAATTGTGAAAACTTCATTTATTCCACAAACCTTTGTTCTCCCGGTGGCTAGTGTGCATTCTCTTAATTCCTGAATTTTGCTTTCTGTGTAATATTTGCCGTCGCAAATTGCAAAAAACAATATCTCTTTGCTGGAGCAATCTCTGGTTTTAATTACGAAATCTTTCACCTCTTTAAAAACGCTGTCTTGCGTTCCTCCACAGTCTTTGGTGTACTTCTGAGTTGCATAGCATTGGAGCAATGTCTTATTGTCTTTATCTCGAATCTGCCATTCGAAATCTATAGATTTTGCACTTCTTGAAAAGCCCGGTGGTAAATTTCTTTCTTCCATAATTCCCCCCTGGATTATGTGTTTCGATTCCGGTCCTCCTGAGGGCAATTTTCGGAACCCCTTAACGAATGGGTGTAATGCTTTCATATACTCAACCGCAATTGTTTCTGGAATATTTTGCCTGCTTGGTTCCTTGGTAAAATGTAAGGCAAAGAGCCAATCGTTCCTTATTTTTCTTTCTATAGTTTCGGGCTCGACTTCGAATTTTGTGCACCAATTATGAAAGCGGTCGGTGTGGAAGATGGCACCCGTTTCAAGCTCGGCTTTATTGGTCTCCCTCTGCTTACGAAGCGCGCCTTCGAAATCTACCTGTGGAATCATTTGCCACCTCCTTCCTTGACGTTGTGGGCAGCTAAATCCAGAATGCTCCGGGCTCGGGCAAAGTCCAATCGTCTGCGGTAAACGCCGTCTTTCCGCAGTCCCTTAAACGTGGTCATCATCACGTCTCCGGTGCTGTCTCTCCATCCATTCAACAGCCGATTGGCTTCCTTTATCAAATTCGAGTTCTTTTTAAACGAGGTCCCGATTTTTGTTATGCTCCGGGAGCTGTGTTTGATCTTCGTCCCTGAAATATCTTTGCCCCTACAGAAACGGATTGAACGACAGTCGGCGTTGTCGATTGCTTGTAGTCCAATGGCTCCGGATGGGTCGTTGAATTTCCAAGAAAGTGGCTCCGGTGCTCGTGGTTCCAGTGCTTCCAATTCCGTTCTTTTGAGAATCTTTTCTCCGCAATAGACGGTGTAGTTGCCTTCCAAAGCTCCTTTCGGGGTAAAGTGTGCAAGGCAGACTGGACAATCCGTATCGTCGAACATCCGGCAGTTTAGAGACACTACCGAGAAGAGCCGTCCTTTTAGAGCCGGTTGTGTAATGAAAGAGGCTGGGATAATTGCTGCCACGTATTTGCAATTTTCCAGCATGACCTTCAAAGCCTCTTTGTAGAGGTCGTCGTATTCTGTCTCTGGAAATGCCAATCCGGCTCGGGTGGCTGAATTTCTGGCTAGATATGGCGGATTCGTTATCGCAACGTCATACCCGCTCGGGAAATTGCGGAGCGTATCGAGCCGGATAACTGGAGATTCCGGAAAATTATTCTGTTCGGGGGGAGAAATATCAAAACAGTGCCAAATGGCGGCCTCAAGCCACTTACTGTCTCTCAGCAGGTTCGGAATATTATTTGCACCTGCAAACGGTTCCAGAATTTTAACGATCTCGTCCCCGTTTTCGACTATATCACGTTTCCATTTAGAAAATGCGTCATATTCGAAAGGATTATTTACCGTAAAGAACTTCCCTAAAATCTTCTTCTCTTGCTCCGGACTCATAGAGTCCGGTCACAAGCAATGCACGATCCTAGTTAATTGTTATTTACATGCTTCGTTTGTATTGGTAATCGCTTCTTTTAGTGTTCCGTTTTTATTTTCTACTTAAACACACTGGACAACTCCCCTTTGCGATGTAGCAAATGGGAGTAATGATTCTCGACCGTCCGCACTCTATCTCCAAGCCAATTGGCGACTTTTGCCATGCTGACATCTGCCCGAAGGCAATTCGTAGCAAAACTGTGCCTCATTCCGTGAACATTTAATTTTATATTACAAAACTTTAAATGCTCGTCGTAAGGCCTCCTGAAGTCCCACCGATACCGACCTTCGGGATTTCTTATTTCATCATGTAAGCAGAAAACTTGTTCTCTTTTAAATTTAAAACTTTTAGTTAAAAATCTATGAAAAGGAGGACTCAAAGGAATGTCCCTCGAACGTTTGCTCTTAGCCTGGAATTTGTGCCCGTCTAGTTCCTGCTCCGAAGGTATGTGGATAGAATGGGTCTCCAAATCGAACCAACTTGGGGCCGCATTTATTATCTCCGCTTTCCTCATTCCAGCAGTAAAACCAGCCAGCAAAACAAATTTTATGTCTTTCCTTTTGCATTTGGAGAGCAATATTTTGATTTCCTTAGTCGTCTTCCAATCCGTCCGACTGAGGCTTTCTTTCTTTGGCTTCTTTAATACAATTCCATTTAATGGATTTGCCCTTAGTTTTTTCTTTTTTATTAAAAAATTAAAAAACGACGATATTCGAGCGTTGTAGGTCTTTACGGTCGAATCTGTTCCTTTTTTCCCCTGCCTGTGAAAATATCCGCTTAAAACTGCATCGAAGAATTGTTCTGCATCTTTCTTCTCGACTTCGTTGGGATCCTTCCCCACGAAAGAGAAAAACATCTTTAAAAGATCCAAAGTCGAAATTGCTGTGGCCTTCGTATGAGTTTCCAGATCGATTGCCTCCGCGAGCCACAATTTCACTTCATAGTCCCAAGCTCCTATTCCGGCCAAGGTGGGGTTTTCCCGGTATCGGGTGGCTGTCTGTAGCGCTTCGGCATAATCGCGCGTTTTTAGGCTCACTGAGCGTTGCCCCTGGCCAGATTCCGGGGTCCACCGAAGCCAATACGTCTTTCCCCGCAAAGCGATTCCCTCGGCCGTATCGTTACGACCTGTACCAGCATTTTGTACCAATTTTTTGTACTTCTTCATTTTTGTTCTCCTGGGAACGAAGGTAAGAACCGGGTCGTTTTCTCCTTCGCGGCGACTTTATGCCATTGCGGTGCTCTACCAACTGAGCTAAGACCCCGTCGAAGAACGGGAATTTTCGACGCCCGAGCCGTCTTTTGCAAATTGAACTTCGCGTGTTCGCCTAGCGCGCCACCACGGAGACGCCAGACTGCGCGGCGGCTGCGAGCAGTTCTTCCTTTTCCAGGAGCAGAGTGCGGCCCGCCTCGACCGCGATGCAGCGCACTTTTGCTTCGGCAGCGATGGCGATGGTGGCGGCGCCGATCACCGGGACGTCGAAACGCATGTCCTGATTGGGCTTGGCCACTTTGACGACGATCGCTCCTTTGCGCGCCAGCGCGCCACCGCGCTTCATCGCCTCGTTCGTCCCCTCGAAAGCCTCCACCGCGAGAACGGTGCCGTTTTTCACCACCACAGTCTGACCAATGTCGAGCCGGCTCATTTCTTTGGCGATCTCGAAACCGAAGTCGACGTCGGCTTCCTCGCGTTTGCTGAGCGCACGGCCGGCGACCAATCCTGCTGGCGCGAGCAAATCTTCGAGGAAGGTGAAGGCTGGGAGCAGCTCCACGCCGATGCCGGCGAGTTCGTTTGCAATGGCACCGAAGAGAGATTCGGCGTTGCGGCGCTTCACGCGGGTTAAGACCAGCAGGGCTTTCCAATCAGGTCGCAGATCGAAAAGATTTTTGGGCGCGATCTGGCCGGCCATCATGGCGTGACTCACCTTCGCCTCGCGGAAATAATTGAGCAGCCGGCCGAGCTGACCAACGCGCAGCCACTCGATCTCGTCGACCAGCTCGCTCAGCTCCGAACGCGTCTCATTCGTAAACGCGGCGGCGACAACTTTCGTAACGCCCGCTTTGCGCGCCGACTCTGCCAACAGAAGAGGATATGCGCCGTTCCCGGCGATGATTCCGAGAGTGTCCGGCGTGGCCAAAAAAGTGAAAGTCGCGCAAGCGCGCGACGAGGGTTGACTAGTGACGCCGACGTTTCACGTGCAACTGCGCGAGCGCTTTTTGGAGGGTGGCCTGAATCGCAGCCACTTCTTCCGCACCGTGATCTTCATTCATCGCTGCTTGTGCGCGCGCGACCGCTGCTTCTGCCGCGCTTTCATCAATGCTGGAAGCTTCCAGTGCGAGATCCGTCAAAACAGAAACGGCGTTCGCTTTCACCTCCACGAAACCTTCGCCGACCGCGAGGAACGTTTCTTTGCCGCCCTTCAAAACGCGCAGCTCGCCCGGCTTCAAGGTCGTTAGGAGCGGGACGTGATTTGGGTAAACTCCCAGCTCTCCCTCGGCGCCAGTCAAGGTCACCATCTCCACGTCCTCGGAATAGGCCGTGGCTTCGGGAGTAACGATTTCGAGTCGGAGCGTGGCGGCCATTAGGCTTCCTTAATCATGTCGATTCCGCCCTTCATATAGAAGTTCGTCTCCGGCACATCGTCGTGTTTGCCATCGAGAATTTCTTTGAAGCCGCGGATCGTCTCCGGAATCGTGACGTATTCACCTTTCGTGCCCGTGAACACCTCGGCGACCGCGAACGGTTGGCTCAGAAAACGCTGAATCTTGCGAGCGCGGAGCACCGAGAGTTTGTCCTCGGGGCTCAGTTCGTCCATGCCGAGAATGGCGATGATGTCCTGCAGATCGCGATAGCGCTGGAGAACTTTCTGCACACCACGCGCGACTGCGTAATGCTCTTCGCCGACGATTTCAGGCGCGAGAGATTTTGAGGTGGAAGCCAACGGATCGACGGCCGGATAGATGCCGAGCTCAGCGATCGAACGCTCAAGCACGATGGTCGAATCCAAATGCGCGAAGGTGTTCGCTGGCGCGGGATCCGTGAGATCGTCCGCCGGGACGTAAACGGCCTGCACCGACGTAATCGAGCCTTTTTTCGTGGAAGTAATGCGCTCCTGCAGATCGCCCATTTCCGCCGCGAGCGTCGGCTGATAACCGACCGCCGACGGGGTGCGACCGAGCAGAGCCGACACTTCCGAGCCCGCTTGCGAGAAACGGAAAATGTTGTCGATGAACAACAAAACGTCCTGGTTGCGTTCGTCGCGGAAATACTCCGTCATCGCCAACGCAGAAAGAGCAACGCGCAGACGAGCCCCGGGAGGCTCGTTCATCTGGCCGTAAACCAGCGCCACTTTTGACTTGCTCAGATCTTTCTGATCGATAACGCCGGCCTCGCTCATTTCCGTGTAGAGATCGTTACCTTCACGCGTGCGTTCGCCGACTCCCGCGAAAACCGAGAAGCCACCGTGGCCTTTGGCGATGTTGTTGATCAGCTCAAGAATGACGACCGTTTTACCGACACCGGCGCCACCGAACGCGCCGACTTTTCCGCCCTTGGTGAACGGACAAATCAAATCGATTACCTTGATGCCCGTCTCCAGAATCGTCGCGCCCGTGTCCTGATCGGTCAGCTCCGGCGCCTTGCGGTGGATCGGATAGCGCTTTGTGAATGAAACCGGACCACGGCCATCCACCGGATCACCCGTCACGTTAAACACACGACCGAGCGTCCCCTCGCCCACCGGCACGGAGATCGGACCTCCCATGTCGGTTACCTTCATCCCGCGCTTCAAACCTTCGGTCGAAGACATCGCGATCGAACGCACCCAGTTCTCGCCGAGATGCTGCTGTACTTCCAGCGTCAGCTTGGTCGGAGTGCCATTGACCTCGTATTCGAGTTCGAGCGCGTTGTAGATGCGCGGCAATTCCTTGATGCTCGCGAACTCCACGTCGACGACGGGTCCGATGACTTGCACGATGTTTCCTGTATTCATAAATGTTAATTAAGTGCCGACCGCCATCTGCGCGGTCGAGATTTCGAGCAGCTCGGTGGTGATGCTGGCCTGGCGCATCTTGTTGTATTCGAGCGTGAGATCCTTGATGAACTGCTTCGCGTTATCGGTCGCACTTTTCATCGCCACCATCCGCGCGCTATGCTCAGAAGCGCGGGCGTCCAGGATCATCTGGAAAACTTGATACTGCAGATAGTAGGGCAGCATGACGTCGAGCACGCCTTCCGCGGACGGCTCGAAAAGATACTCGCCCATCGGATCGCTCGCGTGTTCGCCGGAATCGCCCGTGCTTTCCGCCTGCGCGACTTCGAAGTTCGTGATTGGCAGCAGTGTCCGGATGGTCGGCTTCTGGTTAATCGTGTTCACGAAATGGGTGAAGAGGACGGAAACCCGATCGACTTCGCCGCTGAGGAATTTCTCGGTCGCGAATTGCGCGATCACTTTTGTCTCGGGAAACGAGGGCGCGTCTTTCAATTCAAAGTCGGCCAGAATCTCGCGCCGGGTGCGGGCAAGAAATTGCCGCGCCTTGCGGCCGGCCACGAGATAAACCGTTTTCTCGGCGTCGAAGCTCGAAACCTCGCGAAACAAATTGGTGTTGAGCGCGCCGGCCAGGCCCTTGTCCGTGCTCATCACAAGCACGAGTTCTTTCTTCACTTCGCGCACTTGCAGGAGTGGATGCAATTTCGGATCGGTCCGCTGTTGCAGCGAAACGAGCACGCGGTTCATCAGGCTGGCGTAAGGGCGACCGGCCAGGGCGTGTTGCTGCGCCTTGCGCATCTTCGAAGCGGCCACCATCTGCATCGCTTTTGTGATCTGCGCAGTGTTGCGGATCGATTTGATCCGGCGCCGGATGTCTTGGGTATTGGCCATTTCTTATGCTCTCTTCTTCACGAGGTAGCGTCCCGCTTTCTCGCGCACATGGAAACCGATCTCGCGCTTTTTGGCCGGCGTCGGTTCGATCAGGCTGCGAATCGCTTGAAACAACTGCGCCATCGCTTGGTCGTGCGTGTCAGATTTCTTTTCCAGGTCGGAAAGCTTACGCGCCAGGACTGCGTTCGCCGAAACCAGCTCACGCATTTGCACAAACGCTCGCACAACCCGCACGCTAGCTTGGACGGCAATGTCACTATTGAGGACGGTCGCCAACATAATGGCACCGTGTTCGGTGAAAACCCATGGCCGATAGCGCCGACCTCCATAACTTGAGGTCACATTTTGTGACCTCAAGTCTTCGGAAGCGCCAGAACTTGAGGTCGCAATTTGCGACCTCAAGTTCGTAAATTCCTCAGCCGTAAGCTGAAAAGCGAAGTCAGCCGGAAATCTTTCCTTGTTCCGGCGCAATTGTTCGTTCAGCCGTTTCGTCGGAACGCCGTAGATGTCCGCCAGCGCAGAGTCCAGCATCACACGCTCGCCGCGAACGAGATGAATCTCATTCTTCAGATCAGGGAGAGCGGGCGAAGTCATAGCTGCTTCAGCGTCCAACAACGAAATCATTGCCAGGTGGATTTGAATTCGTCCAACGCGCTCGCCAGTTGCCCTTCGAGATCCTTGTCGATCGCCTTCTTTTCTACGATCGCCATCAGGACGCTCTCCTTCCGGCTGCGCAGGTAATCCTGCAGCTTGACCTGAAATTCCTTCACCTTTTCCACCGCGACGGAATCGAGGTAACCATTCTGCATCGCCCAGAGAACGGCGACCTGTTCCTCCACCGGAATCGGATTGTATTGCGTCTGCTTGAAGAGTTCCACGATGCGCGCTCCGCGATCGAGCTTTGCTTTCGTGCCCGCGTCGAGATCGGAGCCGAACTGCGCGAACGCGGCCAACTCACGGAACTGCGCGAGATCGAGCTTAATCTTACCAGCGACCTGTTTGATGGCTTTGATTTGCGCCGCGGAACCAACCCGGCTCACAGACAGACCGACCGAAATAGCGGGGCGAACACCTTGGTAGAACAAATCCGTTTCCAGATAAATCTGACCGTCGGTAATCGAAATAACGTTCGTCGGAATGTAAGCGGAAACGTCGCCCGCCTGCGTCTCGATGATCGGCAGCGCGGTGACTGAACCACCACCCGCTTCTTCCGTGACGCGCGCGCTGCGTTCCAGCAACCGCGAGTGCAGATAGAACACATCGCCCGGATACGCCTCGCGGCCCGACGGGCGTTTCAAAACGAGCGACACCTGCCGATAAGCGACCGCGTGCTTCGAGAGATCATCATAGACGATGAGCGCGTCCATGCCGTTATCCATAAACCACTCGCCAATCGCGGCGCCGGCGAACGGAGCGAGATATTGATTGGCGGCGGTATCGGAGGCTGGCGCGGAAACGATTGTGGTGTAAGGCAGAGCGCCATTCGCTTCGAGCACGGCAAGCGCCCGCGCGACGTTCGAGTTCTTCTGTCCGATCGCGACGTAGATGCAATAAAGCGGGCGGAAATCCTTCAGCTTGCCCTCTTCGCCAGCCTTGTTCAGACGCGCCTGGCTGATGATGGTATCGAGCGCCACCGCTGATTTTCCAGTCGCGCGATCGCCGATGATCAGCTCACGCTGACCGCGACCGATCGGGATCATCGCATCGATCGCCATGATGCCGGTCTGCACCGGCTGATTGACGCCTTTCCGCTTGATCACACCGGGCGCGATTTTCTCCAAAGGATAGGACGCTTCCGCGTTGATCGGACCCTTGCCATCCAGCGGTTCACCAATCGTATTCACGACGCGACCGAGGAGTGCTTTCCCCACCGGCACCTGAAGAAGCCTGCCGGTCGTCTTGACCTCGTCGCCTTCCATCACCTTGGTCGTATCGCCGAGGATGATCGCGCCTACTTCCGTCTCTTCCAGATTCAGAGCGAGACCGAAAACGCCGCTCGAGAATTCAATCATCTCGTTCAGCATCACATCGCTCAAACCTTCGATGCGGGCCACGCCATCGCCGGTTTCTCGCACAACGCCGACGTTGCTTTTTGTGGTCGAGGTCTTCAGACCTGCGATCTGCATTTCGATTTCTTCAAGGATGGTGCTCATAAAATGGGTCGCAGGCGGGTCGCCTGCCGGGTTCGGGGGTTAAAGTTGTTGTTGCAGCCGCTGGAGGCGATTCCGCACACTGCTGTCCCAGACATCGCTTCCCACACGGATCCGCATTCCGCCGAGCAACTCTGGGTTCACAACAAATTTCATCGCCAGATCGGCGCCGTATTTTTTCTTCAAATTCTCCGCCAACTGCGCGGCCGCGTCTGGAGCCATCGCGCTCGCGCTCTCAATCGTCGCGCTCCGCTTTTCCACTTCGAGGCGAAGCAGCCGTCGATAAGCGTCGAGAATCTTGATGTAATTGCGCGGCTTCAGCCTGATCAACGTTTGCACCAATTGGTTCACGCGAGCCCAATCGAGCGCTCCGTCTCTGGCACTGGCGCGCAAGAGCTCGCGCGAGACCTGACGGGTTTCCTTGTTGATCTTCATACTCGCGACTTAGGAGGCCAACTGGCGCGTCGCTTCTTCCTGGAGGCGACGCTGGTCGTCGTTGTTCAGGACTTTGCCGGTCACTTTCGCCGTCGTATCGACCACGAGACGCCCGAGCTCACGCTTCAACTCCGTCATCGTCCGCTCGTGTTCGATCGCGCTGGCTTCGCGCGCCTTCGCCACGATTTGCTCTGCTTCGGCGATGGCTTCTTGTTGTTTCCGCTCGGCCACGTGGCCCGCGCTTTCGCGAGCTTCGTCGATCATTTTTTGCGCCTGCGCGTTCCCCTTGGCCAGAATCTCCGCGTAACGCTCCTCCGCTTCCGCGAGCTGCGTTTTGATCTTCTCCGCGTTGAGCAAGCCTTCCGCGATGCGCTGCCGGCGTTCTTCGAGAACGCCGAGGATCGGCTTGTAGGCGAAACGGCGCAGGAGCAGCGCCACGATGATAAAGCTCACCACCTGCGAGAGGAAAATCTTCAGGTCGAACCCAAAGGTTTCCCCTGTAGAGCGGGCGATATCCGTCAGGCCACCGGCTTGAGCGAGGATAAAGTTCATGCTGGGATTACTAAGCGGCGCGCCAATGGCGTCTTACTTAACGAGGAAGAGTGCGTAGAACACGATCGCTTCCGCGAACGCGATCGCGAGAATCGCCTGGACCAGAATCGGAGTGGCGGCACCGGGATTACGGCCGACCGCAGAAGCGGCACCCATACCGATGAGACCGACGCCAACGGCGGCGCCGAGAGCTGCGAGACCGACGTGAATGCTGCCGGTCATTTCTGCGAGGATTGGTAGTGTCATAATTACTTTCTGTTGGTTTGTTTCATCGAACGACCTCCGCGGGAACCACGGTCCGATCATCGAAAGTTTTTTAGTGGTGCGCGCCGTCTGGTGAGTCGTGCTGCGTGATCAAAAGGGTAAAGACCGCGGTCAAAAGCATGAAGACGAGCGCCTGCACCACGCCCACCAGCAGCTCCATAAAGTAGAACGGAATCGGAATCAGCCACGAAAGCGAAGGCACGATGTGGCTCATCGATTCGAGCATGATCTCACCGGCGTAAACGTTGCCAAACAAACGGAAGCTGAGCGAGACCGGCCGGAACAAAATCGAAACCACTTCGAGCCATCCCACGATGAAGAAGATCAAAACCATGAGCACCTTCAAAATGCCGGACGTTTTCCCCTTCGGCCCGAAAAGATGAACGATCACGCCGCCGACGCCGTTGGCCTGGATGGCCCAGATAATCCAGCAAACGAAGAACACGCAGGCCATCGCGAAAGTGAGATTGAGATCGGCATTAGCGCCGCGAAGCCAAGGACGATCCACGTGAAAGCTACCGTTCTCCAAGTAGTGCCCCCAACCGAAGGTGCCAACTCCTGGGAAGAGCCCGAACCAGTTCAAAAACAGAATGAAAATGAAGATCGTGGCGAAAAACCAGAACGTCTTCTTCACTAACTGCGAGCCGATCATACTTTCGAGAAAGTTGTAGAGACTCTCCACCATCCATTCCCAGAAATTCTGCAAGCCGGTCGGCACTGGCTTGATCTTCCGCGTCGCCAGTTGCGCGAAGAAAATGATGAACGCGGCCACGCCCCACATCACCACCATCGAGTTCGTGATCGTAAATTCGCCGATCTGAAAGATTGGCGTGGCCTTCAGCGGGAGCGTGTGTTCTTCCGCACCGGCATGTCCGGCTTCCGCAGTCGTCTCATGCTCGGCACCGGCGGTCGTCTCCTGCGCCAAAAGCGGCGCGGAAAAAGTGGTCAAAAAGGCGATGACCAAGGTCAGAGTTAACAGAAAGCGATGGGGCATGCAGCTATGGGTTTGGCCAGCAGCGGCCCGATGCTCTTCGTCGGTGCGATTGCCGCGAAGGCAATGCAATCAACGCAAGGGGCGCCGCGCGCTTACCAAAGCCTGTTTTGCAATATTGACAAGGGACTTTCAGACCTTTTTTCGCGGGTGTCGCGCTGTTGTTAGGGAGGGGTCTAATTTGCCGCCGTCACTTCGCCAATTTCGTCTGTTGCCGGCTCCGCCGCTTCCGCCAGCCATCCGCGCAATTGCTCTTTGATCTCCTCGATCCCTTCGCCTTGCGCCGCGGCGATTGGGATCACTTTCACGTTCGGGAAGCGATCTCGAACGATGGACAAATTTTCATCGCCCTCCGGCAAATCCATCTTGTTCGCGAGAATGCACCAGGGCTTCTGCGAGAGACGCGAATCGTAGAGATCGATCTCACGCCGCAGGCTTTGCAAATCTTCCACCGGATGCCGGCCTTCGCTCCCCGCGATGTCGACGACGAAAAAGAGGCTATGGCAACGCGTGATATGGCGCAGGAAATCATGGCCCAGTCCGACATTGCGATGCGCCCCCTCGATCAATCCCGGAACGTCCGCGATCGTGGCGCGACGGTAGTCGTCGAGTTCTACTACGCCCACACTGGGCCGCAAAGTGGTGAACGGATAAGCCGCCACCTTGGGATGCGCCGCGGAGATTTTTCCGAGCAGGGTCGACTTGCCCGCGTTCGGATAGCCGACCAGCGCCGCGTCGGCAATCGTGCGCAGTTCGAGCAGGAAATGCCCCTGCTCGCCTTCCTCACCCTCCGTGTATTGGACCGGCGCACGATTTTTCGCGCTCTTGAAGTGAACGTTCCCCTTGCCTCCCTTGCCTCCGGCGCACAACACAAATTCCTGTCCGTCTTCCGACAGATCGGCCACTTTCTGCGCCAGCGGATCGATTTCAACCGGGGGCCCGGCCATCAATTCCGGCGCGCCGTCTTTCGAAAGTTTGCTCTCAAATTGTGCTTCCTCCACGGGCGGCACCGGCGGCTGTGGTTCGCCGAATTCGTTCTTCGGAACAGGCGGCAAGGCGCGATACACGATCGTACCCACAGGCACTTTCACGATTTTCGCAATCGAACCGCGACCGTGCATCTTTTTGCCCAACCCGTGTCCGCCCGATTTCGCCTTGATGATTGGCTCGTAAAACAGATTCGCCAGATTATCGGTGTGTACGTCCGCGCGCAGGATCACGTCGCCGCCGCGTCCGCCATCGCCGCCATCAGGGCCACCGCGGGGCACGAATTTTTCGCGCCGAAAACTGACACAACCGCGCCCGCCATCACCGGCTTGCGCAAAAACTTTGATTCGATCGACAAACATGATGCGTCGCTAACGTGACACGCCAGGCTTGGAGGGCAACGCTCCGTCGTTGCTTTCCCTCCTGAGCCGGAACGATGCAGTTGGAAACGGCGGCCGTTGGTTGCTGGTAGCGGCGATGCCCTCGTCGCCGGAAGTGTGGGCGGCGCCCTCGCCGCGAGTTTCCGTCGCACCCCCGTTGGCTGCGTCCAAATCCGGGCGGCGCGCCACCACCGCGTGCCGCGATAACGCCATGCCACCCGATCGCGTAAGGAAAGCGCACCCGCTTGCGAAAGCGCCCTCCAATCTCAGAGTGGCAGAGAGCGCGCTGGACAATTTCATGTCCCATATGCGTCACTAGATTGTCCATCAAGTCAAAAGCTCCTTCGGTTTGCATCTCGCCTTTCAAACCGACGAAGCGCGAGCTGGTCGCCAAATCTTTGAAAAAACTGACCTCTCCGCCCAGCCGCCATGCCGTGGCATCTTGCGCCGCTTGAGGCACCAAAATTATCACTCTCCCAACTGCATCTCTCCCTCCTGTGCAATGACGGAGCATTGCCCTCCAATTCGAGGTGCCTATTTCACAAGGCTGGCGTAAAGCGCCTTCGTCTCCTGCGCGATCGCGCTCCAACTGAACTTTTCCTCCGCCCGCTTCCGCCCTGCGCGGCCGAATCGTTCGCGCATCAGCGCATCGGCGATCAGTTGATTCACCCGATCCGCAAGATCGCGCGCGAAGCGCTCCGGATCCTTCGCTTCGAAAGGACTCTCGCTCATTTGTTCAAGCGGCACGAGGAACCCAGTCTCGCCGTCGACAACAACCTCTTTAATCCCGCCGACAGCGCTGGCGACCACAGCGGTTTCGCAAGCCATCGCCTCCAGATTAATAATGCCAAACGGTTCGTAAATCGACGGACAACAAAACACCGCCGCCTGCGAGTAGAGCTCGATCACGGTCGGTTTATCGACCATCTCGCGAATCCAGATCACGCCGCCGTGTTTCGCTTGTGCTCGTTCTACCGCTGCTTCCATCTCGCGCCCGATCTCCGGCGTATCCGGCGCGCCGGCGCAGAGCACGATCTGAAACCCTGGCGTCATGTGCTCAATCGCCCGAACCAAATGAATGATCCCCTTCTGTCGCGTAATCCGTCCGACAAACAGCACGAACGGTTTTTTCGGATCGATGCCGAAACGCGTCAACGCGGCCGTGGTTTCCACCCTGTGATATTCCTCCAGGTCAATGCCGTTATAGACGACATGCAGGCGCTCGGGCTTGATCTGAAAAAGTCGCTCCAGGTCCATCTTCGTCTCGCGCGAAACCGCGATCACCGCATCCGCCATTTCCAGCGCCGTCTTCTCCAGCCAGACGGTGAAATCGTAACCGCCACCAAGTTGTTCGCGTTTCCAAGGTCGCAGCGGCTCCAGCGAATGCACTGTGATCACCAGCGGAATTCCGTAGTTCAGCTTCGCCAGAATTCCGCCCCAGTGACTGTACCAAGTGTGGCAATGCACAACGTCCGCCGTGATTTCATGCGTGTTGAAATCCGTGCAGCGTTGCACCGCTCCGAAGGCGGAACGCAAAGGCGGCGGGCAGGTGAACGCGGCTTGATCGACCGCAAAACCCTCCACGCGCAAGTTCCCCTGCTCGCTCTTCTGGTCGCCGAAACACCGCACTTCCACCGGCATGGTCTTTGCTAATTCGCGCGAAAGATAATCCACATGCACGCCCGCGCCGCCATAGACGTTCGGCGGGTATTCGTTGGTCAAGAGCAGCGCTTTCACGCCTGCCGTTCTAATCGCGCGCTTCGAAGAGCGCAAGGAAGGGCGTTTTCCAAAACGCCCCGGCGGCGGCTTGGAAGCGCGCCGCTCCTTGGCTGCTAGTGCTGCACCTTCAGCAATAACACTGGGATATTCACCTGATGTCGCACTTTATCGGCGGTGCTGCCGTATAAAATATCGCCAATCAACCGGTGCCCATGCGTCGTCATCGCGATCAATTCCACGCCGGATTTCTCCGCCAGTTTGATGATCTCCGTCGCCGGATCACCCATCGCTAAAACCGAGCTGACCTCGAACCCTTCCGCTCCCAACTCCTTCTCCAGGCTCTCTAAATACGCCCGGTCTTTCTTCATCTCCTCGCTTTCTTGCAATTGCAGTTGATCAAAATTTCGCGCTGCCCAGCCATCAGCCACGTGCACCAGGATCAGCTTCGACTTTGTCATCTGCGCGAGCAGACGGATGTGTTGCAGGATCGTCTGATCGGTCTCCGCATTCTCCACCGGAACAAGGATTGTTTTATACAAGTGGGGCTCCCTTCGGTCGCAAATGACGAAGGCCGAATGACGAAGCCCGAAAGCCTCCGCGGGCAGCCTTTCTCTTCGTCATTCGCTCATTCGTCATTGATTCGAATTTCGTCATTTACCCAATCCACTCACGGAAGATTTGAATCAAAAGCCAGACATTAAGTCCGGCAATGATGATCGCGATGATCCACGCGAGAATCTTGATCGTCAGCCCGTTTACAAACTCGCCCATCTTCAGCTTGTCGCTCGTAAACATTACCAGCGGAAAGACCGCGAAGCTCAACTGCATGCTCAGGATTACCTGACTCAAAACCAGCAGGTCCGTCGTCCCCTTCTCGCCGTACATTACGGTCACAATCACAGCCGGGATGATCGCAATCCCGCGCGTGATCAGCCGTCGCAACCAGGGGCGAATCCGGATGTTGAGAAACCCCTCCATCACGATCTGGCCGGCCAGCGTTCCCGTCAGCGTGGAATTCTGTCCGGAAGCAAGCAGCGCCAAGGCGAAGATGGTGCTCGCGCCTGTGATCCCCAGCATCGGCGTGAGCAACTGATACGCGTCCTGAATTTCGGCGATGTCGTTGCGCCCTCGGGTGTAGAAAGTCGCTGCGGAAACAATCAGGATCGCCGCGTTGATGAAGAGCGCGAACATCAACGCGAGCGTCGATTCGATCGTCGCAAACTTGATCGCCTCGCGTTTGCCCGATGGCGTCAATTCATAGCGGCGCGTCTGCACCACGGAGGAATGGAGATACAAATTATGCGGCATCACCGTCGCGCCCAAAATCCCGATGGCGATGAAGAGCATCCCGGGATCCGTCACGATTTGCGTGGTCGGGATGAAGCCCTTGGCGATCCCAAGTAAATCCGGCCGGGATGCGACCAACTCCCAGGCAAAACAACCGCCGATCACCGCGATGAGACCGATGACCAGCGCCTCGATATAACGAAAGCCTTTGTTCTGCAGAAACAGAATCAGCAAGACATCGAGCGCCGTCAGGCACACGCCCACGATGAGCGGAATGCCAAAGAGCAAATTGAGCGCGATCGCCGATCCGATGATCTCCGCGAGATCGCAGGCCGCGATGGCCAATTCGCAAATCACCCAGAGCATAAACGAAACCGGCTTGCTATAGTGATCGCGGCACGCTTGCGCGAGATCGCGACCGGTCACGATCCCGAGCTTAAGCGACAGCGCCTGAAGCAGGATCGCCATCAGGTTGGAAATCATGATCACCGAGAGCAGCGCGAAGTTGTACTTCGAGCCGCCCGCCAGATCGGTGGCCCAGTTGCCCGGATCCATGTAGCCGACCGCGACCAGGAATCCGGGCCCCGCAAAGGCGAGTAGCTTGCGAAAGAAACCGGCATTCCGCGGCACCACCAAACTGCGGTGAACCTCGGAAAGACTCGGCCTCTCCGGCTGGGAATGAAATCCCGCCTTGGTGTGAGTCGTTTCAGGCTCCGGGGATTTAGGCACGGCTAACTTTCTTGTCGTATCCTATTAAAGTGTCAATTGGAAAATAGTATTTGTTTGACCATTATTGGGCGCTGCACCTATTTGAGATTCCCGTCATGCCCGCGAAAGCCAACTCCACCGCCGTCGAGGACTACCTCGAACGCATCCTCGAGTTGATTAACTCGAAGGGTTACGCCCGCGTGGTCGATATCGCGAAGAGCCTGAAAATTTCGCAAGCCAGTGTCACCAATATGGTGCAGCGCCTCGACGCCGACGGGCTGCTTAAATACGAGAAGTATCGCGGCCTCGTCCTCACCACCGCGGGGGAAACGCTGGCCCGTAATATCGCGCGCCGCCACGAGCTGCTGGCGGAGTTCTTCCAGCTTCTCGGCCTCGACGACAAGGTGATCGAGCACGACGTCGAAGGCATGGAGCATCACATTAGCCCCTCCACTCTGCGCGCGATCGAGAATCTCACCGCGCAACTGCGTCGCCGGCCGTCGCTTCTCGCCAAGCTGGCCATTTCCAAAAGCTGACGCTAGAAATGCGCGATGCGTGCGACTCCGCTCGTTCTCGCGATGGACCTCGGCAGTTCGTCCGTCCGGACCGCTTTCTTCTCGGCGAACGGCCAGCGCTGCCTGCTCTCCACCGCCAATCGGAAATACTCGGTCAGGTATTCTCCTGATGGCGGCGCTGAGCTGGACGCCTCTATGATTCTTCGCGCAGCAAAGGATTGCCTGCGCGAAACTTTACGTTGGCGGCGCGATTCGGACACGCATCGTGACGCGCCGATCGCGGCCATCTCTGGCTCCAGTTTCTGGCACAGCTTGCTCGCTTTAAATCGTGATCATCAACCGCTCACACCGATCTACATGTGGGCGGATACGCGCAGCGTCGGCGACGCCAAGGCGCTCCGTCACCGCCTCTCCGAGCGAGCCATCCATGCGCGCACTGGATGCATGCTGCGGGCTCCGTTCTGGCCCGCGAAGCTTCGCTGGTTGCGGAGAACTCAGCTGGCTCTTTTCAAACGAACGGCAAGGTGGGTTTCGCCCGCGGATTGGATTTACCGCGGACTGTTCGGAAGTGCGACGACGAGCCATTCGATGGCCAACGGCACCGGACTTTACAATCTCAAGACCGCGACGTGGGACGAGGAGCTTTGCCGCTGCTGCCATGTTCGCCCCGCGCAATTCGACGCTATGGCGGATCGGGCGGAAGCGGTCGCCACTTTGTTTCCGGAGCTGCGCGGCGTGCAAGTCTTCGCCGCCATCGGTGATGGCGCCGCGAGTAATTTAGGTTCAGGCGCCGATCGCGCGGGAAAGATCGCGCTCACGATCGGCACCAGCGGTGCGGTCCGCGAAATCTTGTCCCGAGGTGAAGCGACCGCCCGGATTCCGTTTGGGCTTTTCAAATATGTGGTCGACCACGACCGCTTCGTTCTCGGAGGCGCCGTCAGCAACGGCGGCAACTTGCGCGAATGGTTTCTGCGCGAATTCAGTTTGCCGAAGGAAACCTCGCTCTCGCGTCGCGCCGCGGCTAACGACACGCTAACGATTCTCCCCTTCCTGGTCAGCGAGCGCGCCCCGACCTGGCCGGAGGATTTACACGGCGCAATAATCGGTCTCACTCCCGCGACCCAAGCTCGCGATCTGCTGCGCGCCGGGACGACCGCCAGCTTTTATCGGCTGGCCGCGATTCTCGATCAACTGCGGCCGTCGTCCGAAGCCGAAGTGATCGTCTCGGGTGGCGTGCTGCATTCTCCGACGTCGCTGGCGATTCTCGCGGATTGCCTCGGACGGGACATCCGGATTTGTCGCGAACTCGAAAGCTCGCTCCGCGGTGCGGCGGTTTACGCCTTGGAGCAAATCGGCTATCAGCCGAAGCCGCTGCGACCGGGAACACTCGTCCGCTGCCGACCCGAACTCGTCCCATTGCATCGCGAGCGACGCATGCAACAGGAAGACCTCGAACGCCGGCTGCGTTGAGTGCAGTATCATCCTTGCTTCAGCTACGCGGCGGACGGGTAATCATCGGCCGCAGTTTCGCGAATCGGCGCACTCCTGTAGCGGCGGTCTCACTCCTGTAGCGGCGGTCTATGACCGCCGACGGCGTGACCTGCAATCCACGCTTTCGGCGGTCGCAGACCGCCGCTACAGGGGTCTGCGGCGATGTCCGGCTTTCTCTGTGACGTTGCACTAATCGCTCTCGCGCACGTCCACGATCTCGCCCGGCCGACACCCAATCGTCAGCTCGATCGGACGACAGCAGACGCTGCAATCTTCCGTCAACGATTGCTCGCCCTGCGACGTATCGACCAGGAGCGGAAACGATTCCCCGCAATGCGGACAAGCGATGTCCGTTTCGATCATCAACTCCATCGCGAACGTTCGTTAGGCTGCGGCGTCCCTTTTGTTCACCTGCTCGGCGGTCGCTTCATTTCCCGCTTTTTGGAAGTGCAACTCCTCGACCCGCCGACCATCCGATTTCGTGATCGTGACCAGGTAATCTTCGATCTGCACCTGCTCGCCCTGCTTCGGCAAATGTCCGAGGAGATGCGTCACGTAACCACCGATCGTGCTGACATCGGCGCTCTCCAACGTGAGATCGGCCATGTCCTGCAATTCATACAATCCGACCGCTCCTTCGACTGTGAATTCGTTCTCGTTGATCTCGCGAAACTCCGCTTTCTCCGCGTCGAATTCGTCCTGAATATCGCCCACCAATTCTTCCAGCACATTCTCCAATGTCACCATCCCAACGGTGCCGCCGTATTCATCCACGACGACGGCGAGGTGAGCGTGCTTGGTCAGAAACATATTCAGCAGCTTCTCCAGCTGCATCATCTCAGGAACGTTCAGGACGTCGCGGCGAATGCGCATGAGGTCAGGGTGCGGATCGCGCATCATGGGCACGAGTTCCTTGATGTGAATCAGCCCGAGCGTGTGATCGAGATGTCCGCGGCAAAGCGGGAAACGCGTGTGTCGCGAGGCCAGCGCCTTGACCACGTTCTCTTCGAACGTCTGCTCGAGATCGAGCGAGACCACATCGCCCCGCGGCGTCATGATATCGCGCACCACGCGGCGGCGCATATCGAGCGCATTGACCAAAATGTCGCGACCGAGGGTGGAGACTTCGTCGGATTTCTCGCTCTCGTCCAAAATGAGGCGGAGCTCTTCCTCGCTGTGCGAGACTTCCCCTTCCGAGGCCGGCTGCACGCGCAAAACATTCTTCAGCACCCAATTGGAGGAAGCATTCAGGAACCAGATCGCGGGGCTAAAAATCGCGTAGAAGAAACGCAGCGGCCCGCTCACCCAGAGCGTCGCCGGGAGCGGCTTGCGGATAGCGAGAATCTTTGGCGCCTGTTCGCCCAGGACGATGTGTAAAAAGGTGATGACCGAGAAGGCGATCGTGAAAGAGATCGACGTGATAATCGCTGGCGATTCGATATGCAAAACGGCGAAGACCGGCTGCAACATCTGCGCCAAAAACGGCTCCCCGACCCAGCCCAATCCGAGGCTGGCCAGCGTGATCCCGAGCTGACAGGCGGATAAATACGAATCGAGATTCGCAATGACGAGCTGCCCGGTGATGGCGCGTTTGTTTCCTTCTGCGGCCAGCGTCTCGAGCTGGCTGCCGCGTATTTTGACCAAGGCAAACTCCGCCGCGACGAAGAACCCATTGAGCGCGACCAAGAGGACGATGACGCCCAGCTTGACGATGATAACGCCAGCCGAATCCCACTCGTGCGCAAGCCCGACGGCGAGCGGCCAGCCGGTTGCTAAAACTGAAGATGAAATGCTCATCGAACGGACGCGACCCTCGCATCCGAAACCCGCGCCACCGCGGCGGATCCTACCAGCTCGACTTCGTCACGCCCGGGATTAACCCAGCAGAAGCGAGCTCGCGAAAAGTGAGACGCGAGACTTTGAAGCGGCGGATAAAAGCGCGACGCCGTCCACTCACCTGGCAACGGTTCACGACTCGCGTGGGGCTGGCATCGCGCGGCAGGGCAGAAAGGCCAGCGTAATCCTTCTTTGCTTTCAGCTCCGCCCGGATCTCGGCGTATTTTTTCACCGTCGCGCGCTTGCGTTCGTTTCGATTTAACCAGGAAGTCTTCGCCATAAAAAGGAACGCGGAAACTAGTAGCCTTCGCAGAGTTTGCAAACAGATTTTCGCCCGGCTTCGGCCCGCATTGCCTTGCCGCTACAGCGCCGCGAAGGAGGAGCTTGCCCGCCGTAGCCCCGCGAAGGAGGGTTTCCCTAATGTTTCCACTCTCCGCGAAGACCTTCCCCGCCACCGCCCCTGAATTGGCCAGCTTATTGAGTGAGAGCCTCCAGTGCATTTTCATCACCAACGCAGAGCCGGTAGCGATCGAGAGCGATTCCTATCCCTCGCTGCAATCTCTCCGAATTTCCCTCGATGACGCGAAACTGCGTCCCAGCCCTCCCCGTCCCCCTGTCGTCTCGGGTGAACGTTCGCCCGCGCTACAGGTTGCAGAGTTGCGCCTGGAAGGATCGCGTCTTTCCCTCGGGCCGGCGACGGCCGATCTCCATCTCACAGCGCGTGACGTTTGCCTGGACCAAGGCCGTGACGCGCAAGACCAGATTGTCCTCGTCCTGCGCAGCGCGGCCGACGGGCAGGTAGCGATCACAACCGACAAAGCGGAACTGGAGAAAGCGATTGCCGCATTAGCCACCCGCGAGGCTGGGAAACAAGGCGTCACCATCGAAGGCGTGCGACTCATGCTCCAGGAACGCAATCCGCGCAGCTTGAGCGCGGAAGTGGAGGTGAAGGCGCGGAAATTATTCTTCACCACCGTCATCCGGATCGCCGCGCAACTCGATCTCGATCATGAATTGAATGCCACGCTTTCAGGTTTGGCCTGCAAAGGCGACGGCGCTATCGGCACGCTCGCGTGCGGCGTACTCACGCCGCATTTGCAGAAGCTCGAGGGCCGGACGTTTTCTCTGATGGCGTTGCCGCTAGGCGACATCCGATTGCGAGATGTGCGCCTGGCCGCAGGCGACAGGATTACCGTGCAGGCGGAATTCGGCGCTTAGCGGGCGGCTGGGATTGAGTGAGCGCATTGTAGCCACGCCGCTGTGTCGGCGTGTTTGGCGTGGTTTGCAGTCCACGCGTTCTTACGGCGACACAGCGCCGTCGCTACAGGTGAAAAGCGTCGCAGCTCCGCATGACAAAGCGGAACTCGAATGTATGTTGCGAGCCCCCGCCGCCCCAGCAGCCTCTCATCATGCTCATAAAAATCGGCTTCGATATTGAATTCGAACTTCCCGGCCCCACGCCGATGATCTTGATGCTCTACGTGCATCCATCGCGGCAGGCGGATTTGCGAGGCGACGAGAAAATCAAAGCCGAGCCCGACATCCCGATCACGGATTTCACCGATCTTTACGGAAACCGCTGTGCCCGCATCTTCGCACCAGCAGGAAATATCCGGCTCACGCTTGAAACTACGATTGAAGACAGCGGCGACCGCGATCCCGTTTGCGTCGATGCGATCCAGCATAACGTGCAGGATTTACCCGACGACGCGCTGCCGTTCCTGCTCACTAGTCGCTATTGCGAAGTGGACAAATTATCCGACATCGCGTGGCAGCTCTTCGGCCAGACGCAACCGGGCTGGCCGCGTGCCCAGGCAATCCTCGATTGGGTGCATCATCACATCACGTTCGGCTATCACTTCGCTGATTCCACCAAGTCCGCTTTCGATTGCTACAACGATGGCCGCGGCGTTTGTCGCGATTTCAGCCATCTCGCGATCGCGTTCTTCCGCTGCATGAACATTCCCGCACGCTACACCACCGGCTACATGGGCGATATCGGCGTGCCGCTGGTTTTGCCGATGGATTTCAGCGGCTGGTTCGAAGCATATCTCGGCGGACGTTGGTTCACGTTCGATGCGCGGCATAACAAACCGCGCCTCGGCCGCATCGTCATGGCGCGTGGCCGCGATGCCGCGGACGTTGCCCTAACGACTAATTTCGGACGCGCCATCTTGAAGAAATTTCTCGTCATCAGTGACGAAATTTCCGACCACCCGACGCCGCCGGATTTGCTTTAGGCGGCAGATTTTTCTCCGAGCGCTGTAGCGCCGCCGCTGTGTCGTACCACGCTGGGCCTGCAATCCACGCTCCCGAACGGCGACGCAGCGCCGTTGCTACAGCGCAAGCCGCGCTGCAACACTCACGCCGGAACCAACCCCGGCAGGCCAATCGAGAATTCTTCCTCGGCTTCCTCTTCCACGGTCGAAAGCGGCGCGAAGCGCTCAGCCCGAAAGCCCCGTTCGATTCCGTGCGCGTTGAGCGGGCCGGTAATTTCACAAAGATAGACCGCCACTTCGCCCTCCTCCCCAGTCAGACCAACCCCGGGAACGATGTCGCGAATGGTGTAGGTGCTGCCTTCTTTCGGCAATTCGCCGTAAAGCTTCTCGATGCCGAGCGGGAATTTTCCGTCCACGCAAACGACTTGTTGATTCGGCAGAAACATGATCTCAGCATAACCGCCAGCGCGGATTCTTTCAATCGCGCACGCCGGGCGCATCATTTGCGGCCTTGCAGCAGGGCGTCGTCTCTCTCTGTTTAAGTCCCCCACCGTCTGCGACATGCGCATCCCGAAACCATGGCGGCGAAGAATTTTTCGCACCGTCCCACGACGCCGCCATCTGCGCGGCGGCCGGCTCCATCGCATCCTCGGCGAAGGACTGTTCCGCCATGAACTCTGGGCGCTCACGGAACCCGAATTGGCTAAGGGACTGGCTCTGGGCCTCTTCATCGGCTGCACCCCTACCATGGGCGTGCAGATCGCACTTTGCGGAGCAGCGGCGTTTTTTCTCCGCGTGAATATTCCCATCGCGCTCCTCGCCACGCTCATCAGCAACCCAATCACCGCCCCCATTCTCTATCCGCTCGAATACAAATTCGGCGTCTGGTTGGTCGGCATTCCTGAGGGGCCGTCAGTCGATGGATTCTCCGGCGCGTTCGGGAGTTTCGTGCGCTACGCACGGCCGCTTTGGGCCGGCAGTTTTGTCACGGCCACAGCTTGCAGCGTGGTCGGCTACGCCTTGGTGAAATTGATCGCGCGACTTCTCCCTTTGCTGGCGCGCTTGGGGCGGCGGCCTAACGACCCAACGGTCTAACGAGACGTTAGCGCGGTCGGCGATCAGAGCGCAAAATGGGGCTCAGTTGCAAATAAACGGCAGCCTCGCTGTCGCTGTTCCCTCCGAGCCCCAGATAGAGCGGACCGATAATCGTGTCCGCGCCGAGAAAGATGGAGCCGCCATATTTCAAATGTCCGAAATCAAAATCATCCAGCTCGCTCCAGACCTCACCCGCTTCAAAGGAGAAACCGGCGTAGACACCGCCGCCGAACGCAGCCGGCAATTTCGTCAGCTCCCGGTAGTAAATGAGCTCGGCCACACCCGCGTTCTGATCGTAGAGACCACGCCGTGAAAAGCCGGAGAGCTGCAAGAAGCCACCGAGCGGCACGCGCTCGTAAAGCGGCAGATCGTTCCCTCCGAGTTTGATGCCCGCCACCAGGCGCGGCACGACCGTGTTCTTCCCGAAAGTGATCGGCTTATAAACTTGCGCATCGAGCCGACTGTAATTGGCGCGCGCACCTAATTCCTCGCGCGAGAAACTCGCTACCGTGCTGCTGAAAAATCCCTGCGTCGGAAAATTCACCCGGTCGAGAGTATCGAGCGTGAGCGCGGCGCGCAGCTCACTGCGCGTCGACCAACCGGTGGAATTTGGCGGGAGGTTTAGATCGCGTCCGATGCGACTGCTGCCGCCGGAATAGCCGAGTCTCAGCTCCCCCACCGTCCCCAACCGCGCGCCAAAATCGATTCCGCCCAGCGCATTTTGCAGGCGGAACCCCAACCGCGTATCGCTGCCATCCAGCGCGTTGATGAAGTCGTTGGAATAAAGCGCGTTCGCCGCCAGAAAGAAGCGACGCGCCGGATCGACCGGCTGATACCACTCCGAGAAAACGCGCGTGAAATCGCCGATGCTAAGGAAGGTTTCCCATTCCGCGCCCAGCCGATTTAATTCCGTCAGTCGAAACGAAAGCAGGATGTCCGCATTGGTCTCGCCCGCGGAAGAGTAGTCGAAGTCGAAGCCGAGATTCACGTAGTTCGGGCCGCGACTTTTCGCGCGCGTTTCGATCTGCAAGCCATACTCCCCGTTCACCTCGATCACGCGGAAGTCGGCAATCTCGGAGTCGTGAAAGCCTTCGATCCGCCCGAGTTCTTTCTCCAGCTGCCAACGCTCGATGCGATCGCCCGGCGCCAAGGAAATCTGAGTTTCCAGCGGCTTGCGCAGCGGACCATTCGCGCCGGGATATTCGAGAAAGGAAATCCGCAAAGCCGTTTCGCGAGGGACGCGTTGAGTGGCAAGGTAGCGAGCGAATTGCGCACCCGACACCGCATACCGGCGCAGCGCGTCGGCCTTGCCCATCGTGCCGGCGTAACCCGGATCGATGTTTTTCGTAGAGCCGGCAAAGTCCGACGAAGTCGCGCCCGGCAGTGACAGCCGCACGTAAACGTCTCCCGCTCCGAGTGTGCGAATTTGTGTCGTGCTCTCGCGTTGAATCAGAATATCCAGCATCTGATTCGCCACCGCGATGGGAGACGCCAACTCATCGGGCGTCTTCTGCAAATCGGGCTGCACATCCACCGCGATCACGATATCCGCCCCCATTTCACGCACGGTGACGATGGGAAGATTCGACGACAGGCCGCCATCCACCAGCAACCGGCCGTTCAGTTCGTACGGCGTGAATACTCCCGGCACGGCCATGCTGGACCGCATCGCGTCAGCTAAAACTCCCTTGCCCAGGACGACTTTTTCACCCGTCTGCAAATCCGTGGCCACGGCGCGGAAGGGAATCGGCAGCCGATCGAAGTCCTCAATCGCGCGCACCGGCAACGTCAACTCGCGCAAGTTCAGAAGCACCTTTTGCCCAGTGATGAATCCAGTCGGCAACTGCACCTCACCGCTCCGCGAGACCCCGACTTCCAAGTTCTGATTGAGGCGCGCCTCGCGTTCCTTATCGCGGAATGATCGGCTCTCGCGCGGTGGTGAATCCGAGAGCAGATCACGCCAATCCGCGTCCGCGAACCAGTGCTCGATTTCCTCGGGCGACATCCCGCTGGCGTAAAGGCCACCCACGACGGCGCCCATGCTCGTGCCCGAAATGTAATCGATCGGCACATGCAATTCTTCCAGCGCTTTGAGCACACCAATATGGGCTACCCCCCGCGCGCCGCCGCCGCTCAAGACCAGCCCGATCTTCGGCCGGTTGCGAGAAGCCGGCGCTTCCGTGATCGCCTCCTGCGCATTGACAGAATCCGCGAGCAAGAGAAGGCTGAGCCCGCAGACGCCCAGCGCGGCGCGGAACAATCTGAGGCGCTCGCTTCGCCGCGATGGAATTTCTTGTCCGATACTCCGCAGCCTACCGTGCCGGAGAAAGAGATGAAAGCGTGCTTCCGCAGAACCAGGAAAGAACCCGCGCGCCACCCGCGCCCTCCCCTCTTACAAAATGCTTTTACATAACCTAACGAGTCGCCTCTTTGTTCGGACCACTGGCCCGGTCTGGTTGATCGCCCTGCTCGCGACCTTTTGCTTCGGAGGCCAGATCAAGGCCGCTCCCGAGCCCTCGCCGGCTGCGTCCCCCAGCGCCAGCGCCACCGCCACGCCCAGTCCGACGCCCACGCCCGTTCCCCTCGCCGATGTCGTGGGCGCGGAGGAAATCACCTCCACCTCGCTGCGGGAAATTCAGGCGAACCTGGCCGCCGACCAGACGGGCGAGAAAATCGCGCGCGACCTGGCCCACGTCACAGAAGAGATCAGCGCGTTGCAAGCCGAGAGCACGCGAGTCCTCGCTCCGGGAGTTCCGCTCGATACGGTCCGCGATCTGGAGAGACGCTGGCGCAAACTGGCGGACGAACTGGCCGAGCGCACGCGCGACCTGACGGTGAGCGCGACCTTGCTCGATAAGGAACTCGCGCGCGCGCCGGATTGGACCTCCACCTGGAGCCAGACCCTGGCCCAGGCGCAAGCGTCCGAAGCTCCGCCAGAGTTGATCCAACGGATAAAGACCCTGCTCGCCGCCATCGAGACGACTGCGGAAGCATTGCGCAAAAAACAGGCGTCTCTCCTGGCTCTGCAAAGTCGCGTTGCGGAACAAGCGCAGCGCGCTACCGGCGCATTGCGTGCTGTCAAAGCGGCACAGGATGCCGCGGTCGAGCGACTGCTGGAGCAAGACAGCGCACCGATCTGGAGTCCGGAGGTGCGCGCCGCCGCCACCGCAGACCTGGTCGAGCACACTCAGGCTTCCTTCGGGACGCAGTTTGTCCAATTGCGCGCCTACTTCGCACGCGAAGGAACCCGGCTCTTTTATCTCGCGCTCATCTACTGCGCGCTCGCTTTTGTCCTCTTCAAGATCAAGCGACAGGCCGCCCGCTGGACCGACCAGGACCCCGCCTTGGAACGCTCCAACCGTGTTCTGCAACTGCCTTTCGCCACCGCCGGCGTGCTGACTTTTCTCTTCGTCCGGCCTCTCTTTGAGCAGGCGCCACGCCTCTTTTGGGTCGCGTTCGCCGCCCTCACCTTGGTGCCGATGGTGATCCTTTTGCGCCAGCTCCTGGATCGTTATTTGTTTCCAATTCTGAACGCGCTCGTCGTGTTCTACGTCGTCGCGCAGCTCCGCTCACTCGCCGCTTCGTTGCCGGTCATCTCGCGCCTGATGTTGCTTCTGGAAATGGTTGGCGGCGCGATCTTTCTCCTCTGGTTCATTCGCTCCACCCGCGCGGCGAAGCATGGGACGATTTCACGCAAGGCCACGCGTGCCGCCGCCCGCGCCGGATTGGTTCTCTTCGGCGTGGTCTTCGCGGCCAATCTCCTGGGCTACGTCGGGTTGGCCAATTTCCTGGGCGCCGGCGCGTTGGCTGCGGCCTATTTGGCAATCTTCTTCTATGCCGCGGTGGGAATCCTACAGGGGCTGTTCTTTTTCGCCCTTCAGATTCGGCCTCTGGCGGCCCTGCGCGTCGTCCGGAATCACCGCCCGCTCCTGCGCGCGCGGGTCGGACGCTTCCTGGTCCTGGCAGCCTTTTTTTGCTGGGTGCTGACGACTCTTAGCGCGTTCTCCCTCCTCTCGCCCGCCGTCGAATGGGTTCGCCGCGTACTCAACGCCGAAGCTGCCATTGGCTCGCTCCACTTATCGTTAGGCGCGGTGCTCGCTTTCGCACTTACGGTTTGGTTCGCGATCCTGTTCTCGCGTTTCGCGCGGTTTTTGCTGGAGGAGGATATCTACGATCGCTTGCATCTCACCCGCGGTTCGACCTACGCGGTCTCGACCATTCTGCACTACGCCATTCTGCTCCTGGGTTTCTTTGCCGCCATCGCCGCCCTCGGCGTGGACATGACCAAGTTCACCGTCCTCGCCGGCGCCTTCGGCGTGGGCATCGGGTTTGGCCTGCAGAATATCATTAACAATTTCGTCTCGGGGTTGATCCTGCTCTTCGAACGTCCAGTGCAAGTCGGCGATGTCGTGGAAGTGAGCGGTTCCACCGGAGCGATTCAGCGCATCGGCATTCGCGCCAGTGTCATCCGGCTCGCCAACGCCTCGGAAGTGATCGTCCCAAACGGCATGCTCATTTCCGAAAAGGTCGGCAACTGGACCCTCTCCAATCGCCAACGCCGAATGGAATTGCGCATCGGCGTGGCCTACGGAACCGATCCCGAGCGTGTGATCGAATTGCTGACCAAAGCCGCCGCAGCCCATCCGCTGGTGGCCACGAATCCCGAGCCGCGCACGTTCTTCCAGGAGTTCGGGAACGACGCGCTGATGTTCGATCTCCTTTTCTGGACGGACGATTTCGATAATTGGCCACAAATCAAAAGCGACGTCGCGGTCGCCGCGAATGCGACCCTACTCGCCGCGCAAATCGAAATCCCCTTCCCACAACGCACCCTGCATTTGCAAAGCATCGCCCCTGCAGTCGCGCAAGCGTTGCAAGAACGCATCGAGCCGGCCCGCCCTCGGGCCGAAGGTTGCCCCCCGCCTAACGAAGAATCATCGATCGCCGCTTTGCCCTTGTGGAAGCAGCCTCCGACCCTTTGAATGCGGCGGTCATGCGCGGCCTTCTTGTTTTATTCCTGCTGGCGAGCGTGGCGGCGGCACACGCCCGAGAGCCATCCATCTCGCCCACGCCGGCGCCAACGGAAGCTCCCGCTTCGCCGCTCGCGACGTTCATTCCCTGGTTGCTGCAGGAAAAAGAACAGCTCGGCCATCTCTCCCTCAGCGAGGTGATCTACCACGCCACTGGAAAGAAGGTCGTCGCGATTGACCCGGAAAATGAAACCGATCAGCGCGTCCTGAAACAGATCGGGACGGCGCTGGATGTGGTGGTGGAAAAAATGAATGCGGCGGATAGCCCGATCCAGAGCGCGGGTCGAATCAACGAGGTCAGCAGTGCCTTTGAGAACATGATCCGGGAATTGCTCGATACCGCGCCGGGGCTTTCCTGCGATTTTCCGAAGACGGCGGAGGGACGGGTGCAGCGTTCCGGTTATCCCGATCTGCGGCTGGTGGATGACGCCAGCGGGCGCGTTTATTATCTGGATCCGAAACTGTTTGCCGACAAAAGCCGCGCCAGCAGTTTCCGCACGTTTTATTACGAGCCGAAGGGACCGACGAACAAGGTGCGTGATGATGCGGTGCATCTGATCCTCGGCTTCGAACATGAGGCGCGGCAAGCCGGGCATTGGAATTTCACGCGTTGGGATATCGTCGATCTGGCGCATTTCGAGGTGAGGCTGAAGGCAGAGTTCCAAGGAAATAATCGGGATATGTATCGTCCGGAGGCGATCGTGGGCTCGAGCAAAGGAAGATAGCCATCCTGGCTGTCTCGGCGGACGGGCTTCCAGCCTGTCGCTTCGGTTTGGCGGGCTGGAAGCCCACTGGCCCGAGTCTGGCTGGAAGCCTGGGTCCGGGAGAGGGCCGTCCGGCCCGAAAGCCGGACGACGCCCCCCACCGAACCGGACGAGCGCGCTGAACGCATCCGGTTGCTCAAGTGGCGGGTTCGTTCACCTTCGGGAGGGGATGACTCGCGCCGGGGTTAATGGGAACGCCCTCAG
>JBBSPM010000041.1:0-39973 GCA_038258815.1 Chthoniobacterales bacterium | reverse complement strand
CCGCGACATGTATTCTTTCGATGCGATAGCCTTCGCTTCCATAAAGAGCTGAGAAATCTGTGGTCTTCATCACCCTCAGATTCCCACCCCGCGCGGAGGCTGTCGCCACCTTTATTGACCGGTCTCCGCACCCCCGTCTCAACCCAGATTTCGTTCCGCAGCGATGAGAAAGACCCGAAAAAATAGCAGCGTTAGGCCGACTTCTTCAAATCGAGGTAGAGAAGAACGAACGCGATCCCGAGGAGCGGGCGAAGCACCGTCTGCAGAACGCCCAGCCCCAGCGCCCAGATCGCCAGCGGTCCCGGTTTTGCCGCCGCGCTCATCGCTTCCATCATCGCTTGGGGATCCTGTGTCGTCATCAAGATGTGGTAGTAGGTGGTCAGGGCTGACCATTCGGGGCCGATGCTGAGAAGGGTGGCGAAGAGGCACCAGAGCGAGGAAATGACCGCGCCGCGCCACAGGGGCCGGGACCACCACGGGAGGTCACGACGGCTACGCGCGAGCTCTCTACTCCGACGGAGCGAGCCGACGATATCGGCGTCTTCCAGCACTGCGGCCTGTTGCCAAAAGAGAACGTTGCCGAAGACGCGGCCGAACATCCAAACTTGAAAAATGAGCAAGCCGAGCGCGGCGAGGACGACCAGGATGTTCGGCGGTGCGGTCGCGACCACGAGGAGAATGGCGAACGCCAATATCAGTAGCAGGATAAACGCGCCGTAAACCAGCACGCACAGAGCCGCCACTCGCGGCCAATACTTCATCGTTCGCGAGACGACTTCGGGTAACGCAACGGAACGACCCTGAGACGCCTCGCTGGTCAGAATTTGCAGCGCGGCGATGTAAATCGGCCAGATGAACAGGCTGGCCATCACCATGGTGAGATTGAACAAGCCAGCGAGGGCGGAGCGAAGATCGAGCGCGGTCTGCCCGGCGACTGCAGCGCTGCTTAGTTGCGCGCAGAGCGCGGGGATAATCACCAGCAAGCTCAGGGCAAGAAACTGCTGGAAGCGGTCGCGATAGATTTGCCAGGTGCGCACCAAAAGTGTCCGCAAATCCGATTGCGCCACGATGGCAGGCCGCAGGGGCGGTTCCACAGGTTCATCCGCGAAGAGCTCGGGGAAGTCTCCCGCTGGAATCCACCGCTCGTTACCCGGTTCACGAAGTTCGTTTTCGCGAATCAAACGACCTTCCTGCTTCCACTCGCGCAACTGCTCGAGATCAACCGGGCCGTACTCGGTGCCGGCTACGCGGACGATCCATTCTTCGGGCATGCCGCCTCATGTAATCGCAAACAGAGCGAAACACTAGACGGACCGCAGAGTGGTTTCCCGCAGTTCGTGGAATTCTCTTCAAATCCTGGCAATCCAGTGAATCCTGTCTGCAGGAATGAAGCTGCTTCTCATCGACGGACATTATTACGTTTACCGATCGTTTTTCGCGATCCCGAATCTCTCGAACTCGCGCGGCGAACCGACGAACGCGATTTACGGCTTCACCAAAACGGTCCGCCTCATGTTGAAGCATCTCCAGCCGGAGATGGGCGCCGTCTTCTGGGATGAAGGACTTCCGCAAAAACGCCTCGAACTTCAGCCAGCCTACAAAGAGACGCGCAAAGAAATGCCGCAACCGATGGTGCCACAGCTCGATTTCATCCAAGGGCTGACGCCAAAGCTGGGCTTCAAGAATATTTCGCTGCCGAACACGGAAGCCGACGATTTGATGGGCTGCTACGCCGTGGCAGCGGCGAAGCGCGGCTGGGAAGTCGTCCTCGCGACGAATGACAAGGACCTGTTCCAGCTCGTGAACGAAAAGGTGAAAGTTTATACGACAGCGAAAGCGGACCTCGTCTCGCCCAAGGACGCCTTCGCCCTGCTGGGCGAGAACGAAGTTGTGAACAAATGGAACGTGCCGCCGGGCTTGATCGGCGACGTCCTCGCGATTGCGGGCGACTCCGTCGATAACATCCCCGGCGCCGGCATCGGACGCAAAGCAGCCGCCGCGCTGCTGAGCGAACATGGCGGGCTGGGCGGCTTGCTCGCGAATCTCGACAAAGTAAAAAGCGCGCGCAGCCGCGAAAAATTGACCGCCGCCCGCGAGCAAATCCTGCAGAACCGAAAAATGGTGGAGTTGGACTGCGACACGCCGCTTCCTCTCCCGCTAGACGATCTGCGGATCACGCCGGACTACGCCGCTCTCCTCGAGACTTTGGAAAAGTGCGAATTCAAATCGCTACTCGAAGAAGTGCGTGCTGAAAAGACTCAGACGTCCGTCGCCAGCCAGGGCGAATTAGCCTTGTAACAACGTCCCTGTGGGACGTTCGGGATCGGTCCAATCATCAAGAAAAGCGCGCATGAATAGGTCGTGCTTTTCCCACGCGTCCCACAGGGACGCGGCTACAGGAAATTTTTCTCAAATTTTCTGAACATCCGTCGGACATTGCTGTCTCACTAAACAGGTTAAGGCGATTCGGGCGGCGGCACGTTTCTCGTATTTGTTGTTTCTCCTAGCGTGCGCTGCCCGGATCTTTTTTTTGAGCCGGCCTCGCATCGCCCTCGCCGCCGCAATCGGCAGTTGCAGGTTCACCCCGCCTCTGATGTGTTGCCTCCAACGCGATGGCTGACCAGGAACTTCTAGGAATCCGCGGATTTCTCATCGACTCCCCGGACTTTGGTTCCCTCCGCGGACGGCAAGATGGGGCGTTGATCGTTGAAGACGGACGAATCGCCGAAGTTGGAAGCTACACCGATCTGAGACGCTCCGCGCGGGGCGCGAAAGCGCGGTGGCAGGATGGGGAAGGCCTGGCGGTCTTTCCCGGCTTGATCGATTGCCACACGCACTTACCGCAATACACCGTGGTGGCGCGCGGGCAGGACGAGCTTTTGCCCTGGCTGCGGCAAAATGTCTTCCCGATAGAGCGCGAATTTACGGGCCCGAAAGCACGCGAGGAGGCGCCGCGATTTTTCCATCAACTGGCGCGGAACGGCACCACCACCGCGATGATTTACTCGGCCATTTACGAGGACAGTTGCGATGTCGGTTTTCAGGCGGCCGAACAAAGCGGCCTCCGCGTCATCCTCGGCAAGATGATGATGGATCACGGCTCCTACGGAACGATCCAGCCGAAAAAGATTCTCTCCGTCTCACTGCTCGAGAGCGAGCGTCTGTGCAAGAAGTGGCACGGCGCGGCGGATGGTCGCCTCGAATACGCGTTCAGCCCGCGGTTTGCGGTAACGTGTTCCGAAGCTCTTATGCGCAGCGCTGGCGAATTGGCGACCAAGCTCGGCGCTTACGTGCAAACGCACTTGGCGGAAAACCGCGAGGAAATCGACAAGGTCCACCACCTCTACATGTGGGCGCGCGATTACACCGACGTGTATGACAAGTGCGGACTACTAGGCCCCAAGTCGATGCTCGGTCATTGCCTTCATCTGAGCGACGACGAGATCAAAACCCTCGCCACCACCGGCTCCAATGTCGCGCATTGCCCGACCTCGAATTTCTTCCTCGGCAGCGGGTTGATAAAGCTCGACCGACTGCTGCGCGCGGGCATTCCCGTAGGTCTCGGATCGGACGTGGCGGCAGGCCCGGAACTCAACATGTGGCAGGTCATGCGGGCCGCGATCGAAACGCAGAAAGCGCGCAATTGCTATGAGCCGACCGTGCCGACTTTGCGTCCCGCCGACGCGCTTCATCTCGCGACCGCGGGCGGCGCGCGCGCGCTGGGCAAGACGGAAACAATCGGAACGCTAGACGTGGGCAAGGAAGCCGACCTGCTCGTCGTCGATCTCGGCAGCCTGATTCCATATGAACGCGATCGCCTCGGCGTCACGCAGCTCAGCGCGGAGGATATTCTGGCGCTTTGCGTCTATCGCGGAGGTCCGCACGGCACTCGGGAAACCTATGTCCGTGGTCGGTGTGTTTATAGTCGCACGGAGGCGAACCGATGAGCGAATCAACGGCCGATCCAATTGCCATCGCGCTCGCCGAAGACGTGGGCGATGGCGACCTCACGAGCGCGTATTTCGTCGCGGCCGATTTACAAGCACTCGCCCGCATCGTGGCTCGCGAGCGAGCCGTGGTGGCAGGAACCGAAACCGCGGCGGAGGTTTTTCGCCGGGTCGATCCCAAACTTCAAGTCAATGTTCTACTTCCCGACAGCTCAGCTTTGACTGGCGGCGAGACCATCCTCGAAGTCCGCGGCGCCGCCCGTTCCATTCTGACCGCTGAACGCGTGGCACTTAATTTTTTGCAACGCCTGAGCGGCATCGCCACGCTCACCCGGCAATTTGTCGACGGCATGGGCAAGTCCCGCGCGCAAATCCTCGACACCCGAAAGACGACGCCCGGTCTGCGCGCTTTGGAAAAAGCTGCCGTGGTCGCTGGCGGCGGCGTAAATCATCGTTTCGGTCTCTTCGATATGGTGATGGTGAAGGACAATCACCTTCTCGCCACCAGCGGGTTCTCCGGGGTGGCGACCGCGATTGCACGCTTCCGCAGCGAGCACCCTGGCGTGCGCGTCGAAGTGGAAGCGGATCGGCTCGATCAGGTGCGCAGCTTTCTGGAAATGGAAGGCATCGATGTCATTCTGCTCGACAACATGAATCCCGCGGAAATGCGGGAAGCGGTCGCGCTCGGGAGAAAGAAAGGCGTGAAATTCGAAGCCAGCGGCGGCGTCAGCCTGCAAAATATCCGGCAAATCGCCGGCACCGGCGTCGACTACATCTCCGTCGGAGCGCTCACCCATTCCGCGCGCGCGATCGATCTTTCGCTGGAGCTGACGCATGTCGCCGAATGATTCGCTCGACGGCGACGCGTTGCGCGCTGCGTTGGGAGGTCAACTCATCGGCAACCAGATCATCGTCCTGGAGGAAACAACGTCGACCAACGATGTCGTCTATCAAATGGCTCCGGAAAACGAAGAAGGTCTCGTCGTTTTCGCCGAGCGACAGAGCGCCGGTCGCGGCCAACATGGCAAGCGCTGGGAATCGAGCGCGCACCGCGGCCTTTGGTTTTCCATCCTGCTTCGCCCACAGATCGCGGCGCAGGATTCGGCCCGGATCACCACTTGGGCGGCGCAGACCATAGCCGACACCTTGCGCTCCGAGTTCGGACTACCGGCGACCGTGAAACCGCCTAACGACGTCTATTGCGAGGACCGAAAATTGGCCGGCGTGCTTTTGGAAATGCGCGCTGTTCCCGGCGCGCATCATATCGGCATTCTGGGGATTGGGCTGAACGTGAATCAGCGCTTGGAAGATTTCCCGGAGGAACTCCGCGAACGCGCAGGTTCGCTCGCGCTCGCGCTCGACCGTGAGCTGGACCGCCACCAAGTCGCCGTCGCCATTCTCAGAGCCTTGGACCGGACCTACCCAGCCGCCATCCGCGCGGGTGCATCGTAGCCTTTGCACCCAGCGCGAACAGGCCGGTAATCCCTACTTGGTCTTCACCAAGGTGGCGTTGACCGTGCGCGTGATCGTCGGGCTGCCGCCAGTGCCAGTGACCGTGAACGGATAGGTTCCTTTCCTCGTCGACCGGTTAACGCTGAGGGTTAGAGAGGTCGAATTACCCGAGGACGGATTCGGATTAAACGAAGCCGAAACGCCAGCCGGCAGGCTGCTGAGGCTGAAGGTCACCGGCCCGGTGAAGCCGTTCGTGCGGTTGATCGTGACAGTGTAGTTCGCGTTCCCGCCATTTTTCCCTAACGAGATGGACGATGGGCTGATCGAGAGAGTGAAGTTAGGCGCAGGCGTGGGGGTCGGTGTGGCCGTGGGACTCGGCGTCGGAGTTGGAGTCGCGGTCGGCGACGCGGTGGGAGTCGGCGTAGCGGTCGGTGAAGGCGTCGCAGTCGGTGACGGCGTGGGCGTCGGGCTCGGATTGCCGGCCAATTTGAAACTGGCGATGCGCGTCCTCCATCCATAGCTCTTCGTCGTCGCGTAATATTCGCTCGTGAACCAGAAGGTGCTGTCGTCGACCGGATCGACCGTGAGCGCGGCATAGTCGCCCCAACGATTGCCGGTCCCGGTCTGGCTGCCAGTGCCGTCGAAGAGATGCGCCTCGCCTTGCGCGAGCGTGTTCAATGGATCCGTCACTAGACGTCCCGCGTAGCGCAGTTGCGGATAGATCGTGGAACTGGAAGCGCTAAAACCGAGCGCGAGATTACCTTGATTGTCCATCGCCACGCTGCCCAGCCAACGCCACGTCGTGTCCGGCTGGTAGGTGCTCTCTTGGTAAACGGTTACCGGGCCAGCAGTCACGTTGCGCAGCTCGAACCACCGAATCCCGGCCACGCCATTCGCGCTCACCGAATAAGTCCCGACGACGGATTCGTGCGTCCCGAAGTTTCGATACGCGACGCGAAAGAGAAGGCGATCGCCGATTCCGTCCAACTTGTTGCTCGAGGTCACTCCTAATTGCGGAACGCAGGACCGCGTGGTCGGGCAGAGCGCTGTGTAACCAGCCGCCGTCGGCGTCGCGAAAGTCGTGAAAGTGGAGTTCGACGGCGTCGTGAAGTTCGCGTGAAAATGATAAGTCGTGTAGTTGGCATTGCTCGCCTGGCCCGGGAAGCCGACGAAGGTCGCGGGCGCGCCGGTGGCGGGAAGCGTGGAACCGTCGAGGTCAGCGGGCAGGAATGGATCGATCGAGCCACCGAGCGGGCCGACCGGGCTAACAAAAGTGGCCGGCTGATTCACGAGCATTTTCGCTCGATCGAACGCGAACGCCTGCGGTCCCAGGTAGGCAGTCCCGGCAGCGTTAAAGACGTTCATGCTCATGTAATAGCCGTCCGGCCAGATGCTGAGATGCGGATAATCGTAGAAGTTTGAGCCGAGATGGAAACCGTAGCGCGCGTAGGTCCCGGTCGCGTCCGCCGTGGTCGAGATGGCGATACATTCATCCGTAATCGGACCGCTCGAAGTGGGTTTCGCGAATTGGCTCACCAGCCAGCGATCCGCGAGGTGATCGTAAAGCACGACCGGATCGCCCGATCCGCCCGTCTCGCAAGCACCGCCGAAGCCCGACCAAATCGCCGCGATCGCCGTTGCCGGCAGGAGCGAAGCGCCGGTCGTCTTGTCGAAGACCTGATAACCTTCGTTCACGATCTGGACATATTGCGTGCGACCGATCGCGCCGTTCGTATCGGGCGGCGCGCAATTGCAACCGACACCAGGGAACGCGATGCCGTCGAAGTTCATGATCGCGGCCGGGACATTGGGCGCGTTCGGCGAGAGCAGGTTCAAGGTGGCGATGCCGCGCACGTGACGATTTTGCACCACGGGATCGGCGCTATCCTGGTGGCGATTCGGAATCTTCGGATTCTCGTTCGCCTCCTCTTCGGCCTTGCTCTCGTTTGCCACCCGCTGCGGAGGCAGGCTGCTCATCGCGGGCGAAATATCGTTCTTATAGGACTGGCCGAAGGTCATCCCATCGGAGAGCTGCTGGATCGATGGATCCTGCGCGACGAGTGACCGATTACCGAAGACCGCGACCAGGCCGAAACCGAGTCCGATGACAGCGCCGAAAAGCGCGCGATTCCGAGAGGAGTTATTATTTTGCATGGGTTTGGAAAGAAAGGACGCGAGTTATGTGCCGGGACGGGCTCACTGTCACGGTTAATTATGCAGTCGTCCGAGAAAATTATCCGTCTCGCCGTCAACAGTTTATTGCCGTTTTGACAGGTTCTAGAACTAGCCGACGGAAACCGCCTGCAGGGCCCGCAATTTCTCCAGCGCCTTGCCGTTATCGATCTGCTGCTTCGCCAACCAGATCCCCTCGCCCATATCGCGCGCGATCCCAGCCGCGACGAAGCCGCCGGCAGCGTTCACGACCGCGAGGTCTCGCTTCGCTCCCTGCACTTCGCCGCTCAATATCCCCGTCAGGATTTGCGCGTTTCCGGGAGCATCGCCGCCAACCAATTCCTCCGGCGTGGCTTCGGGAATCCCGAGCCAGCGGCAATCGATGACCGCGGAACGAACTTGTCCATCCCTTAGCTCGCCCAAGGTGGTGGCGCCGCAGGTCGAGATGTCGTCCATCCCTCCACCGCCATCGACCGAACCATGGACGATCCAGGCCCGCTCCCGCCGCAACTGCCGCAGCACTTCGGCGAAGACACTGGTCATGCGCGCGCTGTGGACACCGATGAGCTGGCGACTGGGTCGCGCGGGATTAAGCAGCGGGCCAAGAAGATTAAAAATCGTGCGCTTTTTCTGCAGTGCGAGGCGCTCCCGCATCTCTGCCAAGGCGCGGAAAGCCGGATGATAGGAGCGCGCGAAGATGAATCCCAGCCCGAGCTGTTTCACACACTCGTTCAAAGCCGCCGGCGGCCAGTCGAGCCGAATGCCCAGTGCTTCGAGCACATCCGCGCTTCCGCAGCAGGACGTCACGCTTCGGTTCCCATGCTTCACCACCACCGCACCGCCCGCCGCGAGGATGAACATGATCGTGGTGGAGACATTAAAAATTCCCAAGCCTGAGCCGCCCGTCCCGCAGACATCGATCATTGGTCCCGGCAAAGCTTCGGGATCCAGTCCGGGCGGGACCGCGCGGTCGATCAAGTGCTGCACGAACGCGGCGATTTCCTCCGCGGTTTCGCCCTTGTCATCCAGCGCGATAAGGAAGGCCGCCTTCTCCGCCGCATCCTTCTCTTCCGAGAGCAGCAGCGCGACCGCATAGCCGACCTCGCCCACGTTAAGGTCCGCGCCCGACCGAAGCTTGCTGATCAACGCTTGCATTCGTTAGGCCCGCTCCGTCGCCATCTTCTGCAACCACTCGCGATAGATGTGCGGCGAGATTTCGGAAGGCTTGATCTCGCTCCGGCCACCCCAGAAGACGTTCGTGTAGGCTACGGGAATGCCGCAGGCGGCGAGATGTTCGTCGATCGCGCGCTTGTGCTCGAGGAGGAGCGCTTTGTCGGTTCCGTGCGCCACCGCCATGGTATTCACGTTCTTGAATTCCGGCCCCGCCTCGCGCCAGTAACAATGCGTGAGAATGTGATGCCGACCCACTTCCCCTCCCGCTTCCATCTCGCGCCCTGGGGGCACGGCCCAATGAAATAAGGCGTTGAAACGTGTCACCCGCACTCCGCCGGCGGAAGGCTTCACGTGTTCCAGAAAAGTTGAAAAGCGCCCGATAATCTTGCGGCCGTTTAACGACTCCGCGATGCGACAAAATTCATCCAACGAAACGCCGGCTTCTTCTGCGCGACCGGCCCAGGGCGAGGTCTTGATTTCCTCTGGAGTAAACTCGCGCTTCAACGCCAACAGGACCTCCCATTCGCGGTCGCTCACCTCGGCCACGTGCACGGGTGCCATCGTCGCCGGTTGCTCCGCGCGGCTCCCGAGCTCCATGTTTTTTCGCCGCACATGGCCCACGCCTAAGGTGAAGATTCCTTTCGCAGGCATGAGTCGAAAGTGCTCCGCGCCAAGTTTCTCCGCCAGGATTTCGCCATGTTTCTGTAGCGAAAATCCATGCGGCACCTTCAGCGTCGTCCAAAGTTTGTAGTCCGAGCCGGCGGTCACGGTGTCGGTCGAACGCAACACGACGTGACCAGAGAACGGATCTTCTTGCGACATGTAATCGAACGCCGCCTCAAGCCGTTCCGGATCCACCTTCCAGGCCACCAGCGCGCCGTCCGCGAGATTGGTCGCGAGTAACGTCTGCCGCACCCGCCGCACCGTGCCGGCGCGCAACATGGCGGCGATCCGCGCCATCACCACATCCTCCTCCACGCCCGAGCGCAGCGCGATTTCGGCAAACGGTTCCCGCACGAAGCCCTCGATCTTGTCCTCCGAAATGGCGAGGATCTTCTCGTTGATCGGATCGTTGTGTTCGACGGGCAGCATGCGCGCCCTAATAAGGATGTCCCGCCCCCGCTTGTCCAACCGCAACGCGCACTCCGGCTGCGCCGTCTCCACGAGAGGCTCTTGGAGAGCACCTTGGAAAACTCCCCATTCGGCATTGCGCCATCACTACACAACTTTGTCCCATATGGGACAAAGTTGTGTAGTGATCGACTTCTCGGCGGGGACCTCCCGCACGCGGGCGCGCATCGGGTTTGCACCCGTAGTCAACCGTCTACTAGCTTGCGTAGGAAAGAACCGCGAAGTAGTGGCACCCTGTCCCGCCGAGCACGAAAAGATGCCAGACGAAATGGCAGTAGCGTTTGTGATCGTGAATGAAAAAAATCACGCCGGCGGTGTAAACCACGCCTCCTCCCAGCAGCCAGAGCAAGGTCGATAGCGGCACCGCGTGCGCCAGCGGCCGGATGATAATTAGAACCAGCCAGCTCATCCCCAGATACAAGCCGACCGCCAATCGTGGCCGATGCGCGGCGCCCTTCACCAGTTTCAGAAGCACGCCAGAAAGAGCGAGCAGCCAGACGATCGGCAGAACGGTCCACCCCCACGGACCGAGCAGCGGCCCCAGCGTAAAGGGCGTGTACGTCCCGGCGATGAGCAGGAAAATCGCCGAATGATCGATCGTTTGCAGGACACCTTTGAAACGCGTCCGCGGCCACGAGTGATAAACCGCCGAGCCGAGATAGAGGATCAACATGGTCGCGACGAACACGATCGTCCCGACGAGAAACGGACGACTCCCACGCTCCACCGCCGCCCGAAGCAGAAACGGCGCGCCGATCGCCGCACCGATCACGCCGAGGCCGTGGCTCACTCCATTCGCGATCTCCTCGTCGTGCGATTGGGTCCAGCGCGCGGAGGCGCGCAATTCGTCGGCGAGATGCATGCGGCAGGCACGTTCGCGCGTTCGACCTGCCACGGAAAGGTGAAAAGCGCGCCGCTTGCGGTCCTCGCCCGCCGCCTGTAGTCGAAGGCATGGCCGGAATAATGCCAAGGCATCGCGTCATCTTCTTTGACGCGGCCGGCACACTCTTCCATTTGCCGAAAGGGGTCGGTTATCACTACTCGTTAGTCGGCCGACGGCTCGGTTTGGAACTTGATGCGAAGGCGGTGGACAACGCCTTTGCCACGGCGTGGAAGCAGATGCCCGCCCGGCTCGCGACGGGGCGTCCTCGGATGGATGATGACAAGCCGAGGTGGCGTGCGCTGGTCGAACGCGTGCTCGATCAATGCGCTCCCGACGTCAGACCGTTGGATCGCGAGACCTACTTCGAGGTCGTCTACGCGCATTTCGCCGAGGCCGACGTGTGGGAATTATTTCCCGAGGTCGTCGAGGTTCTGAAAAAAGCGCGTGTTCGCTCCCGGCTTGCCGTAGTCTCAAATTTCGACGGCCGGCTGCGCGTCATTCTCGAACGCCTCGGAATTTCTCATTATTTTTCGTCTCTCGTGATCTCGAGCGAGATCGGCGCGGATAAACCCGATCCGCTCATCTTCCAGCGCGCTCTGGAATTAAACAATATCGCCGCGCAGGAAGCGCTTCATGTTGGCGACGATCCAGTGCGCGATTGGCAAGGAGCCGTCCGCGCGGACATCCCGATTTTCAAATTGGACCGGCCGCAAAACTCGTTGCGCGATCTCGTCCTGGAATGAAGTGACGACGCCGAGATCTCCGCGGCGATGATAAGCACGCGCACTCCTTGTGCAGCGGGCTGTCCCCTTGCGCCCACTCCGGAAGTGGACTAAAACGAAAGGCCCACCGCGGGTTGGTAGCTCAATGGTAGAGCAGCGCCCTTTTAAGGCGTTGGTTGTGGGTTCGAGTCCCACCCAACCCAGGCTTTCGCCGCCGGTCTCTCGCGCACTGTCTCGGCGCAGCATGCTGATTGCGACCGCCTCCCTGGGCGCGAGCGAACTGGTCGCATCCGGCCGTCAGTGCATGCCGGCGATGTTGCGTCCGGTGCCACACGGCGAAGGAATTCGCGGCGCGTAAAATCGGGCGCCTGTAGCCACGCCCCTGCGGGACGTGCGAGAGCGACGCCGCTACACCAAAGAAGGCAGAAAATCCACCTCCCGGCCACGCCACCCCCCACACGCCGCACAGCGGCGTGGCTACATCCAATAACGCCTACGCCGGAATGTTCGCCTTCGTTTCGCGATCCCAGTTGCGATGCTGGGCGATGGCTTTGATGAACTTCGACGCGATTTTCTTCGCATCCGATTTGTCGTCGGTGAAGAGCGCCGGATCGCTCTCGGCCGCATCGAGATCGATCGAGGAAGCACGCAACACGCCCACGCCCGCGCCAGTGGCGGCGAGCGCTTTGCAATGCTTGAACGTCTCGTTCACGAAGAGGATTGCGCGATCGTCCGCAGCGAGGGTCGACGCGCTCTTTTCGCCTCCGGGCACGTAGGCCGCGTCGAAGAGAACTGAGGCGGCATTGACCAAGCTCATGTCCGCTTTGAGATCCGCGCCTTTGGCGGTTTCAATGTTCCGCCGCGCGGAGCGATGACTTTCACCATCGCGCCTCCTTTCGTTAGGGCATTTTTCATGGCCGCGAGATCGTTGTCGTCCACGCCAGCCGCGACCACCATCACTGATCCATGCGTCGAAATCCGCACCCTCTTTCGGGAAGAACTCCTCCTCGCCCTGCCCCGCCGCCATCCCCTCGCCCGCCGGCACGTCCTCCGACCCGCCGATTTTTCCCCGGAGAACTTCATCTTCATGTCCGACACTCATTGCCTCGGCGCCCAGACTCTTCAGTTCTGCTACGCCCAAGGCTTCTCCCCGCGCATCAGTTGTCGCAGCGCCCAAATCGAAACCGTCCAAGCCCTCGTCGCGGCCGGCGTTGGCCTCTCCCTCATCCCAGCTATGGCGCGCTCGAAAAATGGCGCCCGCCCGATCGTCTACCGCTCGTTAGGGAAAATTAAACCCACTCGCGAAAATCGCTCTCATCTGGAACAAAAAGCGTCAACTCTCCCGAGCTGCCGGAGAATTGCGGGTGAATTGTCAGTTGAGCCGCTGACCTTCGGCCCGAGGGCGGGCCGACTCCAACGGGGGCGGCAACGTGGAGCCGGCGCGCCCTCCCGCCGAAGGTTGAACTGACACTTGACCAACACTACCCGGCTTCTGCGTGAACAACTCGACCGCTACTTGAGTCTAAACCCGAACCGTTGACACGCCTGCGGTGTTGCCGGTCTGTTCCTGTGCAACCATGAAATCCACTCCACTCAGCGATTTCGATGAGGAATCCATCTGGACCGGCAGCAAACAGCGCAATTGGGTACTGGTGGGCCTGATCATTTCCCTGCTCCTGCATTCCGCGCTGTGCGTTTATTTTTATCGAACGCGTTTCGAGCCACTCTCGGCCGCTTCCAAAGCCCCGGAGCAAACCGCCACCTTCAAGGTCAAAAATGTCGACCTCCAGCCGCTCGACAAAGCGAGCATGGATCAATCCGCGCCGGCGGCGAAGCCGGAGCCGGATAAGACCGACGTGCAATTGCCGGACGAGAAGAAATCGTTCGATCAACTCCTGCAGGAAGTCCACGCCTCGACCGCGATGCCGGACGATACCGCGGATGTCCTGCCCGATAATCCGCGCGTCGAACAAACCGACGCCAACTCGATCATGAACGAAATCGAGCGCAGCACTGCGCAGGTCCTTTCGAACAACCCAAACGCCACCCGCACGCAATCGCTCTTGAACGACTCCGCGGTTTCCGGTCGCCCGCAGCCGGCGCTCACCGGAACCGAGATTGCCACCAGCACCACGATCAAGCGTCCCAATGTGACCAACAAAATTCCAGGCGACAGTTCGGGACCCGATCGCGGACGTGCGCCGGGTTTCAGCGATCTCGATTCCTTGCTTTCGCAAAAAGGTCCGATTGGCTCCGGCACTTCCATCCGCATGCCGGACGATCAGATTTTCGAATACAACAGTGCGGATCTGCAAGGCGGCTCAGTGGAGCAGTTGCGGAAACTGGCCACGTTGATCAAGCGTAATCCGAACGCGAAGTTTTCCATTGAAGGCTACACCGACTCGTTAGGCGGTTTCGATTACAACCTCGACTTGAGTCAGCGCCGCGCGGACGCGGTGAAGGGATATCTGATCGACGCTCTCGCGATCAATCCCGGCCAGATCCAGGCGCGCGGTTTCGGCGCCACGAAGTTTCTCGTCACGCCGCGGCCGGTCAGCGACCCGGCCATGGAGGAAAACGAAATCCGACGCCAGCAGCCGAATCGGCGCGTGGTGATCGTGGTAAATACTAGCGGCGGCTAGCCGCGAGCGTTCAATACGATGCAAGCTGGGCGCGCTTCTCGTCGATCTCGCTCATCCAACGCGTGAGATAAGCGAAACGCCCGACGAGCCGCTGAATTTCCGCGACTCGATTCTCCGCCGACAACTGGGACGAATCGTTCAACGCTTTCAGTTCGTTGTTCGCTTTGTCATGCAAGATCTGCAGCACAGACGACACTTCATCCAGCCGACCGCGCGCGCCCCGAAGCTCCGGCTGCAGCAGCGATCGGCTGAGGGGATTGCTAGCAACAGCTAGCTTTCGCGACGTCGCATCCGCTTCCTGACTCGCGGCGGCCACGCTCTGGAAAAGATCCGCAATATCACTCGCCACCGCTTGTCCCGCGGCAGCCGGCGCATGATTCTCCAGCGTCAGCAAATGGTGCAGACGCAGCCTAGGGTTCTGCAGCACCCGATAGGCTTCGTTGATCTGGGCGAAGGCCGCTTCGCTTCCACCCGCATCCGGATGCGTGCCCCGCGATCCCTCGTGAAACGCTTCCCTCAGCTTCTCCGAATCAAGCCATGGCTGCCGCGGCTGATCGAGCAGCGCAAAAAAATCCGTCATGCAGCGAAACTCTCGCCACAGGAGCAATGCGCGACCGCGTTCGGATTCGTCACCTTGAATCCGCCCTTCTGCAGATCGTCGCTGTAATCAAGGAGCGATCCGCTCACGAAGAGCGCGCTTTTCGGATCGACCACCACCTTCACCTCCGCCGAGGTCACCATGATGTCGCGATTCTGCGGCCCATCCACGAGATCCATCTTGTATTGCAACCCCGAGCAACCGCCGCCGATCACCGCCACGCGCAACGCGCCCTCCGGTCGCCCCTGCTTCTGCAGAAGTCCCGAGAGCTTGCGTGACGCATTCTCCGTCACCTTGATCAGGCGCTCGTTGCCGATCTTGAAATTGATCCCGCTGAGCGGGTTCGCGGTCGTGGACACGGGGGAAGCTAAAGTCAGCCGCACCAGAGGCAAGGGCTAGCTGCGCATTGCCACCTTCAATGAGGGGAAAGAAGCGGTCGAAATCCTGCTTCCCTGAAATGATGGTCGGTGGTGAGAGCGTCGGAAATGCCGATTTCTCGCATCAGGACGAAGCTGGTGCAGTCGGTAAAAGAATACCCGTGATCGGCATTTTTTTGGAAAAACTCCTTCGCGCGAGCGAAGCGTTCCTCGCCGATCCAAAGCAAACGGAACCCTTCGCTTCGGTCCACCAGTTCGAGCAGGCGCACGGCGGCAGGTCCACCGGCGCGCGCTTTCGCAAGCGTGCAGGCTTCATCAACGATGTAATCCGTGAGGACCAGAACGGCGCCTTTCTTGATCAACTCCGCGAGTAGCTTCTGCGCGGCGGGCCGATTCGGATCCCGGCGATCCGCGAGCAGGTAGAGTCCCGAAGAATCAACAAAGACCTCACGCGCCATAGATGACTCGGTCAATCTCGTCGTTGCCGAGGCTGCCGCCGGGACCATCGAAGCCCCACTGCTCCAGGTTCAAAAGCGGGTCGTCCGCGGGGAGCTGCCGGCGTTTCACCGTCGGGGCGGGGCCAAGCTGCGCGACCGGCTTCCCGGCACGGGCGATGGTGATGCGCTCGCCTCGTTCCGCCCGCGCGACCAGTTGCGAGAGATTGGTTTTGGCGACATGGATATTGACGACGGTGTCGGCCATAAAGCGAGGTTAGCTAAGGGCAGTAGACTAAGCAACCGCAAAGAGCCCCTCTGGTCGGTGCCGGTGGCGTTGGGGCACTGTCAGTCGAGGCTGGTCCTTCGGCCCGAGGGCGGGCCGACTCCACCTCCGACCGCCCGGTGGAGCCGCGCGCCCTCGCGCCGAAGTCTGAACGGGCGTTTCCGAACCCGACCGTCGTGACAGGCCCGGCTTTAGCGGGCCGGGCTCTGGCCTCAATCGCTTTCCCAGGAAAGCTGAAAGCGCTTGCCGTCCCAAGAGACGAGGGCCGCGGAACTCTCCGGCCGCACCATCATAATGGCGTCGCCTTTGAGATCGGGCCTTTCCTTCTTTGCCACCACATACCAGGCGGGGCCAGGATACTCTTCCTTGATGTCGTTCGAGAGCAGGCGCGATTCGCCTTTGGCGAAGAAAACCACGTCTTCCTCGACGTCCTTATTTGTTTTCGCCTGGAGCTTGAGGAGGTAATCCATCTCGCCGTCGCCATCGAAATCGCCGCTCAAGTAGAACGGGTTCGACGCCTCGTAGGCGATCGCATAAAGGGAGTTCAACTCACTCTGACGAAACCGCTCAAGGAAGGAATACGGCAGTGAAGCCAGGGCGTTGATTTCCGCCTGCGGCGCCCTTTCTTCCGACTGCGCGCGAGCCGGCTGCGCCCCCGCCGCAAGGAGCACGGCGAAGCATGCCAGAGCTGTGGCGAACCGAGAGAAGAGTGGCGCGATCATGATTACGTTACCAAACGCGTCGACGGGCACTCGGCGAACGATTCTCCAAACTCAGCCGTTTGGATTATCTTCGTTCTGTTGCTGCTGTTGCTGGCGTCGCTGTTGCTCTTCTTGTTGTTGCTGTTGCTGGCGGCGCTGTTGTTCTTGTTGCTGTTGATTCTGCTGCTGGTTGTTCTGCGATCCTTCGCCTAGGGCACGAAGAAAGCCCCCGATGGCGTCTCCGGTCTTTCGGTTCTTTTCCTCCTGTGCCTTTTTTTTCGCTGCCGCCTGGTCCTTGCTGTTTTGTTTTTCGATGGCCTTTGTTTCCGCCAGAACCTTGGCTTTCTGCTTCTTCAAATCCGCGATTTTCTTGTCGGCTGCGGCTTTGGCTTTTTCGTCAGCCAGTTTCTTGGCATTCTTGTCGGCAAGGTCTTTGGCCGCCACCTTCTGCTCCTCACCCTTTTTGGCTAATTGAACCCGCGCCGTGTTGGCGGCGACCTTGTAGCTTTCGGCCAGTTGCTTATCGCTCGCCGCAGCGGCGGCAGCCTCTTTGTTGGCCTTTGCGATTACCTCCGCCTTCGGTGGTGGCGGATCAACCATTTGCGGCGGCCCGGGAGGCGGCGGGGAGCCAGGAGCAGGTTTGGTGACCGCGACCGTGCAAAAATGGTCCAAATACACGAGGGCCACCATACCGCTCGCCTGCACGGTGCCATATACGGGAGGAGTTCTCAGGGCCCAGATCCCCGTGACTGCATTTTGCTCCTCCAACTGTAGCTGTGTCTTGGGTGTCTCGTACGATTTCAAGTCAATGTAGACCATTGCTGGCGGGCTAAATGTCTGGCCCGCAGGCGTGAGCTGCGCGATCCCGAGAAAGCCACCGCCGCTGCTCAAAGACGTTGTCCCTACGACGATCGGCGGCTGATGCATCAAGAAGGGGAGGCTGCCCGACGCAAAGGCGCCTGGCGGAATTACCAGAGCACCGCTGCCGAGACCGAGTGGGTAGACCGTCCCTCCACTTGGGCCGAGAATGGCTGTCGAGAGGGCAAGCAGGAAGTCCGAGACTTTCTCGCTGATCGGCGACTTAATTTTAGTCGCGGCTGCGGTGACCTTGGCCCGCGCCAACTCTGCCTTCAACCGGGCCGCTTCAGCCTTGGCCACTTCGAGGGCAAGCTTATCGGCGTCAGCCTCGGCCTTGGCCACATCCGACTCCGTGGCAGTGGGCGCGGCAGCAGCTTTCTGGCTTTCTTCAGCTTCAGTCTTGACCTGCTCGACCACTTCCTTGGCCTTATCCGCTTCGCCTTGGGCAGCGACGAAGCTCGTCTGCGCCGCCGCCGCCGACTTGGCGGCCTCGTCGGCCTCGGCTTGAGCTTTGGCCACTGCTGCCTCGGCCTGGGCGACATCCGCCGTTGTCCGCGCTTGGGCGTCTGCCGCAGCCCTGGCAGCGGCGGCGGCGCTCTCTGCCGCAGCGTCTGTCTTCGCGACGGCGCCATCGACCTGAGTTTTCGTCTTCGCGTCAGCCTCCGCTTTTAGCCTCGCCACTTCTGCTTTCAGGTCAGCGGTATCGTCTTTCGGAGCCGGACAGCCGACTGAGGCGACGGCGAGGAGTGCCACCACGAGGCAGGCCGCCGGTTTGAGTAATCGGCGTCGCGTGGCGCGGTCAGCGAATATTGTTTTTCTGATTAATCGAAGTGTTTTCATAAATATCTTTTTCTTCGGAAGAACTGTTTTCTCCCGAGAGCCGACGAGATTAAGAAGGTTCCGCACTGCGCGTCTAGCCGAAAGTGTTAAATCGCCGCTGGGAAAAATCCAGGCGACCAAAACCACTCTCCTTCGAAAGCCAGGAAAATTTTCGCCGGAAAAGCTAAACTTATTCTGCCGAGAAGTTTATACTCGGAACGAAGACAGAATGTGCGCCTTGCCCTCTGATCCGTTTTCGAATGAATGCTGCCCGGAAACTGGGAGCTGCGATAGATGAAGAGCGGAAGCAAACTGTTCGCCCCGCGCGCACCCATCCTCGGTCTGCTATCATGCGATTTCGTCGCCCCACTGATTTAGACTCGCCCAAGCCTAAGACGGAGAGGCGACCGCCATGTCTTCAGTAGCCACGAGATGTTCCTCCCCGATACGGGCGAGACCGGCTAACGACGCGACGTGCTGGAATTTCTCGCGCAAAGATTTGCTGGCGGGGAAGCCTTTCGAGTATGCCATGAGGCGAGAACGCATGGAGCGCATGGCGTTGTCTTCGTTTTGCCATTCTTCGACCGCGAGTTCACAATGGCGTTGAATAAGGGCCCAGCGTTCCGCGAGGTCGGGTGGTGGCAGGATTTCGCCGGTGGCGAGTTCGTGTTTGATCTGGTCGAAAATCCAAGGTGCGCTCATGGCCGTGCGGCCGATCATGACTCCCGCGATCCCAGTTTCCGCGCGTCGCTTCGCCACGTCGGCCGCATTTGCGATGTCGCCATTTCCGATCACAGGCACATGCACGGCGGCCGCCACTTCTCCGATGACGCGCCAATCCGCCGCGCCAGAGTAACCCTGCGACCGCGTGCGCCCATGTACGGCAATCGCCGCGATGCCCAAATCCTCCAGGAGACGCGAGACTTCGACCGCGTTCACCGTCCCATCGTCCCAGCCGATCCGAATCTTCGCCGTCACCGGCAACGGAGCGACCGCGCGCACGACCGCGCCTGCGACAGCGGCGAGTGCGGGACAATCCTTGAGCAAGGCAGAGCCGCCATTCTTGGCTACCACTTTGTTCACCGGGCAACCGAAGTTCAGATCGATGAAGTCGGGGCGAACCCAATCGACCACATGGCGCGCGGCTTCGGCCATGTGTTCGGCATTGCCCCCGAAGAGCTGCACGCCCAGCGGGCGCTCGCATTCATCGAAGTCGAGATACTCGCGCGTGCGTTCGTTCCGCCGAAAAACCCCTTCCGCCGAAACGAATTCGGTCACGAGCACATCCGCGCCACGTTCCTTGCAGAGCTGCCGGAAAATTTTATCCGACACGCCCGCCATCGGCGCGAGATAGAGCGGGAAGCTCGTCGGTGAAAACCAGGGAAGACTCATCAGCGTGGGAACTTCGCTGCAATGCGCGAGCGGAACAAGGAGCGGCGTTTTCCAAAACGCCGTCTCTCGGCGGCGGCTTGGAAGCGCGCCGCTCCTTGTCAGGCCGCGCCCTGCAAAAGCCCGACCACCTCATTCTGAATGCCCTCCAGCTCATCCAGCTTTAGCTGCACATTCGGCACAATGAAGACGTCGCCATTCTTGGCGTGTTCGTAGATCAACACGGAGCCGACCTCTGTCTCCTCCGTCTTCACCTGCTTCAAGATCCGTTTCCGCTCCAGCATCACCGCAAGCACAAAGCAGGCGTTCGGCTGGCTATTCTCCGCCAGGAGCCGGCGCAAAAGTTCCTCCGCGTTCTCCTTCGCCAGCGGGTCGGGCGGCGTCGCCGGTGGTGCCTCATAGCGCGATTTCCAGAACGAGAACGGCCGGATATTTTCATTCCGCGCGGCCCACGCTTCCTCGCTCAAATCTTCGCGGCGGAATCCGTTCCCCTCGCGAAAGAGCAGCGTGTAGAACTGTTCGCCTTCCGCAAAAGGGCGTTCGGTCACGGCGCAGCTATCCGCGCGGTGCTTGATCGGCCAATCGTTCGCGAGCGGATTCATGCGGGCGAAACTCGACGCGCCGCAAAAGGATTCAAGCTGCGCGCCTCGCGATTACTGGAGCGCAGATACAGCAGGAAAAGCCCTACCGCCGCGAAGAACAGGTTTGGCGTCCAGGCTGCGGCCCAAGGCGCGAGCCGATTGCCCTCACCCAGCGCGAGAAAGAAATGGCTCAAAAAATTCATCAAAAAAACCAGCCCGATCGCGGCCGCCACACTGGAGAGAACACCGCCCCGAGAGGAACCAATCGCCAGCGGCGCCGCGAGCAAGACAACCACGAACGAAGTCCACGGCAGCGCGAGCCGGTACTGCAGGTGCGTCAGGAAAGGCGCTAGCAAGCGGCGCGGGAAATCGGAATTGTAACGCAGGTATTCTCGTAGCTCGGGCATGCTAAGGAATTCCGCCCGCATATTCGCGCTGGCCAGCCGATACGGCGTCTCGGTCCAATGATCGAGCATGAGCGATTCGAAACTCTCCTCGCCGGTGATGTTGCCCGTCGCGTCGTAATTCACGATCCGGCCCAAGCGCAGCTCCCAGGTCTTCGTTTCGGGATGATAAAGCGCGCTGGTGGCGAAGTAGCTTTTCACGATATCGTCCTTCTCGTTCTGCTGCAGGATCTGCACGGTCACGAGCTCGTTCTGTTGCTGGCGAAAGAGCTGGATGTACCAGGTGCGATTATCGGCCCGATTCCGGAAAATCTGCCCCGCCACGTCGCGGGCATCGACTCGCCCACCCTCGAAGTAAGTCTTGCGAAAATGTTCCGCGTGCGGAGCCCAGGAATAATTCAGGACCGTCATCAGCCCGGTGGTCAGCAGTCCCACGATGATCAGCGGAAGGATCAAACGAGGAACGCTAATCCCGGCCGTCAGCATCGACACGATCTCGTTCGTGCGCGACATCCGCCCGAGGCTGAAGAGGAGCGCGAGCAGCAGCGAGACCGGAAGAAGAATCACGAGAATTTGCGGCACCTGCGTGACATAATAGAGCAGCACCATGCCAAAGGAGATGCGATCGTCGAGGAAGGTCGAAATGTTGTCGCTGATATCGAAAATGAGCCAGATCGAGATGAACGCGGCGATGCAATAGAAGTATGCTTCCAGAAACATCCGCAGCACATAGCGATCGAGCAGTCTCACAAGATTTTCGATTTCTGAATTCCGAATGGGCGCGACCGTCCGCGGGCCGCCGAGCGGCTCAGAGTCATAGACAACGTCGTAAACTGCAAATTTCATGATCGCGCTCAAAGAAACCATCGGGAGCGATTTCGTGGAGCGCGTCCGGTCCGTCTTTTCCGAGACCGGACTTCTGGCCAAGGCGAAGAACTTCGAATACCGCGCCGAACAACAGGAGATGGCCACCGCCGTCGCGCAGGCGTTGGACGAGGAGCAACATCTCGTCGTCGAAGCCGGCACCGGTGTCGGCAAATCGATCGCCTATCTCGTGCCCGCGATTCTGCATGCGCTGGAGCAGAAGAAAAAGGCCATCATCTCCACGCAAACGATCAACCTGCAGGAGCAGCTTCTTGACAAAGACATCCCGATCCTAAAGCGGATCCTGCCGGTCGAATTCGAGGCCGCGCTCATGAAGGGCCGGCAGAATTATCTCTGCCCGCGCCGTCTCGAACGTGCCCTGCAACAAGCGTCCGAACTCTTCACCACCACGGAACAAAGCGAACTCGTCCGTCTCGCGGAGTGGGCCGAGCGAACGAAGGACGGCTCGCTCAGCGATCTGCCGCTCGAGCCGGATCCGAAAGTCTGGGCGCAGGTTTGCAGCGAGGCGCATCTCTGCACCACCAAAACGTGCGGACAAACGAACCGCTGTTTCTTCCAGCAAGCGCGCAAGCGCCTCCTCGCCGCCGACGTCATCGTGGTGAACCACACGCTTCTTTTCATGCTCCTCGGCGCCCCGGAAGAGCAGGCGGAACGAGAGAGCGGCTATCTTTTCCCTAACGACTTCATCATCTTCGATGAAGCGCACACGGTCGAAGGCGTCGCCTCGCGTCAGATCGGCATCACCATCTCGCAATACGGTCTCCGCTCCACCGTCCAGCGGCTCTACAACGCACGCACCAAGAAAGGTCTTTTCACCGTCACGCGGGAAGCGAACGGCGTCACGCTGGCCGCCTCGCTCGTGGACGAGATCGACAAATTTTTCACCACGCTGGGCGAACGCGCAGATTTCAAGAAAGGCCGCGAGATGCGCGTGCGCCGACCGGATTTCGTCCCTGATACCTTGAGCGCATCGCTCGCCGCGCTGCAGGTGCGGATCATGGAAGTGGTGAAGCGCAACGAGGATGAATTCCTGAAAGCTGAGCTGCAGGAGTTGGGACGCCGCATCCGCGACGCCCGCATCGGCCTCATGACCTTCCTCGAGCAGAGTGCCGATGGGCATGTCTACTGGATCGAGCGCACCGGAAAGACCGCGCAATACTACTCGTTAAACGCCGCGCCCATCGACATCGCGCCCGTCCTGCAACGCATGATCTTCCGCGAGGGCTGCTGCTGCGTCATGACGAGCGCCACGCTCGCCGTTGGCCAGCGTGATCTCGCTTACTTCCGCCGCCGCGTCGGCGCGATGGAAGCCGCCCCGCTTCAGCTCGGCAGCCCCTTCGATTTCGAGGCGCAGATGAAATTGTTCCTCGTGAAAAAAATGCCGGATCCGCGCTCCGCGGAGTATAACGAGGCGCTCGCGCATTGGATCGCGCATTTCGTGGAGGAAACCGATGGCCGCGCCTTCGTTCTCTTCACCAGCTACCGGTCCATGCAGCAACTCGCCGCGGAGATGGAGCCGTTCTTTGATAGCAAAGACATGAATTTGCTCGTGCAAGGACAAGGCGCCCCGCGCGGCAAGCTGTTGGAGGAATTCAAGACCACGCCGCGCAGCGTCCTCTTCGGCACGGACAGTTTTTGGATGGGCGTCGATGTGCCGGGCGATGCGCTTTCCAACGTCATCATCACGCGTCTGCCGTTTGCAGTGCCGGATCATCCGCTGGTGGAAGCGAAACTGGAATTGATCCAGGAACGCGGCGGCGACGCCTTTACCGAATATTCCCTCCCGGAAGCGATCCTGAAACTGCGCCAGGGCGTGGGGCGACTCATCCGCACGCGGAGCGATCAAGGCATCGTCGTCATCCTCGATAATCGGATCGTGACGAAAGCCTACGGGCGCGCCTTTCTGCGCGCGCTGCCCAAGTGTCCGGTCGAAGTATTGTAAGCGCGAGGCGGCAGGAACTCTGGGGAGCGCACGCTTTCAGCGTGCTGGCGATGGCATTCTGCCATCGCGAACTTCCTGCCACGCGCCGCAAGATTGGTCGTTCCCTTCCATTCGGGTGCGGAACGGAAGTTCGTGCTCGCAGAATGCGAGCACCAGCACGCTAAAAGCGTGCGCTCCCCAGAATCTTCCCGTTGCGATCCCACCGTGACGACGAGGTGAGTATGCGAGAGGCATGACAGAGCGTTTCTGGCGTTTACCTTTCCCAACTGGAGCGGCTCTGACTCCCAGCAGAGCCAAATATGGTCACTTGAACATAAAACAATCCCAAGCTACATGAATGATGTGAAGAGGTTCCTTTTCCCAGCGGCCATCGCCCTCCCCGCTCTCGCTCTCGGCATTGTCATCGGCCGCTCCACCTCTTCCGCTCCCAAGAGCGCACCTACCGCACGGACGAGTTCTGTAGCCTCGTCCACTACCACCGCGCCCACCTCGCGCCCTTCCTCCAGCCCGCTGGTCAGCGTCATTCCCGCAGAATCGGAAGAACCCGAAACCACCGATGATTCCCAAGCCGACATCATCACCCGGATGAAGGCTGCGCTGGCCCGCCCCGGCGGCAGTCGCCGCACTTACGCCACCTTCAGCAAACTGGCGGACGCGATTAACGCGAAGAACGTGAACGAAATCCTCGCCTTCGTGGACACCCTCCAGAAGCCGCAGGAAAAAAGCATGCTGCTTTCCCTCGTCATTGGCCGTTGGGCGGAATTCGATCCGCAGGCCGCGATCGTTTACGCAGAAAAAATCCCCCCCGGCACCTCGCGCAATTGGGCCATCACCAGCGCCGTCGCCGGTTGGGCGGAACGCGATCCGAATGGCGCCACCGTCTGGGCGCAGCAACTACCGCCCGGTCCCGCGCGCGATCAAGCCATGCAGACGCTCGTCTCCGCGTTGGCCGAAAAAAACCCGCAGGCCGCGCTCAATTTTCTCGAAACGCTTCCCGCCGGTCGTTACCGCCAGAGTTTGTATTGGCCCATCTTCAGCAAATGGACTGCTTCCGACCCAGTCGCCGCGGCCGAGCGCGCCAGCCAGCTTCCCCCGGGATCAAGCCGCGACGCCGCCATTCAGGTGATCGGTTCCAACTGGTCCAACCAAGATCCGGAAGCCGCGTTCGCGTGGGTAAACACCCTCCCGCCGGGCCCCGGTCGCAATAACGCACTGCAAAATATCCTCGCCAATTGGGCCGGCAAAGACGCCTCCCGCGTCGCGTCGATCATTAATGAATTGCCCGCCGGCGCAGTGCGCGATGCCTCGGTCGCAAACGTCGCGCGGCAATGGGCCCTCACCGATGCGCGCGCCGCGCTCACTTGGGCCGAGCAGTTGCCAGCGAGCGATGCCCAACGCAACGCCGTCCGTTCCGCGCTCACCAGTTGGGTGCAATCGGAGCCCACCGCCGCGGCGGATTACGTCGCCAGTTTACCGCCGGGCAAATTACAGGAAGAAGCGACCAGCGCCGTCGCGTTGCAATTAGCCAACACCGATCTGCAGAGCGCCGTCGCGTGGGCCCAGAAACTTCCCGTCGGCACCGCACGACAGAACGCGCTCACCAACATCATTTCGCAATGGAGCGAAGCCGATCCGCAAGCAGCGGCTGATTTTGCCATGCGCTCGAGCGACGCCGAAGGGCGCAAGAATTTGCTCGAAAATGTGGCCCGCCAATGGACGCGGAACGATCCACAAAGCGCCTTGAGCTGGGCGCGGAATCTGCCCGACAGCACTACGCGCGACACCGTTCTTCCCGGCATCATTGCCGTCGTCGCGGAATCCGATCCCAGCCAGGCCGCCAGCCTCATCGCGCAGATGTCGCCGGGTGAAGGACAGAGCGCCGCCGCGGCCACCATCGCCTGGCAATGGGCCGGCCAGGATCCGGAAGCCACCAGCAAATGGGCCAACTCCCTCCCCGAGGGCACGAATCGCGAACGCGCATTTGAAAATTTGGTCAATCGCTGGTCGCAAAACGATCCTTACGCTACCGGCGCGTGGCTCGGCACGTTGCCCGCCGGCCAATCCCGCGATACCGCGGTGGCCGCTTACACACGACGTGTCTCCGCGACCGATCCCGTGACCGCGGTGCAATGGGCGCAAACGATTACGAACGATGGAATGCGCAACAGCCAGGTGGAATCGATCGCGGCTAGTTGGCTAAAAACCGACACTACCCGCGCGACCGCGTGGATTGCGAATTCCTCGCTCTCCGAAGACGTAAAAGCGCGTCTCCTCCCGCGACGTTGATGAACGCCGGTGATTCTTCTGTAGCGACGTTGATGACCGCCGAATGCGTGGAATCCAGCGAAACTCTTCGGCGGTTGCAGACCGCCGCTACAGTGCGGAAGCGAAGCGCGCGGCCGAGCGCGCGGCCGAAGTTCGCCGCATCATCGCGATTCTGCACAAGTGGGGCATCCACACGCTCGGCCAATTCGCCACGCTCGAAAAAGAGGATGTCACCTTACGCCTTGGCCCGGAAGCGGCACGAATGTGGGAACGCGCCAGCGGGAAAACGACGCGCTTACTTAAGTTGGTCGAACCGCCGGAAACGTTTGCGGAAACATTCGAGTTCGAACAGGAAATCGAAACGATCGAGCCGTTGCTCTTCATCCTGCGCCGATTTCTTCAGGGACTGACACTGCGGCTGAGTGCGCTTTATCTGGTCGCGAAAGAACTGCAGCTCGAAATTATCTTCAGCGACAAACAGCGCTACGCACACCAGTTCAAGATTCCCGAGCCGAGCAATCACGAAGAAGTCCTCTTCCGCATGCTCCACGCGCATCTGGAGGATTTTAAATCGGCCGCACCGATCATAGCCGTTTCGCTCACCGCGGAAACGACCAAGCCCACGCAGCAGCAGGGCAACTTATTCGAAACCGCACTGCGCGATCCCACGCAGCTCTCGGAAACACTAGCGCGGCTGACAGGTTTGCTCGGTGCGGAACGTGTCGGCACTCCGGTGCTGGAAGACACGCATCGGCCAGACGCTTTCCGGATGGAGCCGTTCGCGTGGCGCTTGGAAGAAACTCCGCCAGAACTGCCGCCGCTGCCCGCGTTCGCCCTCCGTCGTTTCCGTTCGCCCGCGCCCGCTGCGGTTTCCCTAAAACAGAAACAGCCGACAAATCTAAGCAGCGCGGAACTGCAAAGCGCGGTCACGGATCAAGCGGGGCCGTTCATGGCATCGGGTCATTGGTGGGACGAGCAAGCCTGGAGTCGCGCCGAGTGGGATTTGCAGTTGGCTAATGGAGCGCTCTGCCGTTGTCATCAGCAGAAGGATGGCTGGGCCGTGGATGGGATTTATGACTGAGGGTTCATTAGGAGCACGATTACGAGCATGAGCACGAGGATGGAACGACACCCCGCTGCTCTCTCATGCTCGTAATCGTGCTTGTGCTCGCTCCCAAAATCGCACGCCATGGCTTACGTCGAGTTGCACGCTTGCAGCGCGTTTAGTTTTCTGCGCGGCGCTTCTTTCCCGGAACAAATAGCCGACACCGCGGCGGAACTGGAAATGCCGGCGATGGCGTTGCTCGATCGCAACGGCGTTTATGGATCGCAACGTTTCTCCGCCACCGCGCGCGGAAAAAATGTGCGCCCAATCGTTGGCTGCGAGCTGACGATGGAAGACGGCAGCGTTTTGCCCGTGCTGGTAAAAGACAGAACTGGCTACGCGAATCTGTGCTCCCTCCTCACGCAAGCGCACCTGCGCAGCGAAAAGGGAATGTGCGCGGTGACCTGGAATGAACTGCCGCAATTTAGCGAAGGCATGGTAGCGCTGCTGGGGAGCGCACGCTTGCAGCGTGCTGGTCGCGGCATTCTGCCGCGACGAACTTCCAGAGCTCGGCGAAAGAGTGGACGATTGCTCATAGATCGACTGCCGAACGAAAGTTCGTTTCGGCAGAATGCCGAAACCAGCACGCTGCAAGCGTGCGCTCCCCAGAGTCTTGCCGCCCACGCGCAATCTTTAATCGACATCTTCGGCCAGAAGAACGTTTACGCAGAGATTCAGCGGCACTTCGTACGCGGCGAGGAAAAAACGAATCGCGCGCAAATCGACCTCGCGGAACATCTGCGCCTGCCTCTTCTCGCGACTAATGGCGTCCAGCACGCCACGCCGCGCGGTCGTGAAGTGCTGGATGTCTTCACCTGCATCCGCGAGCACACTCACCTCGATGCCGCGGGAACATTGCTCACGCAAAATGCCGAGCGTCATCTCAAGAGCGATCGCGAAATGCGCGCGCTCTTTCGCGATCTACCGGACGCGATCACGAATACCGAGCGTCTCGCGGATCGCCTTGAGTTCTCGCTCGATAATATCGGTTACGCGTTTCCAGATTTTCCAGTGCCGGCCGGTCACAACATGGATTCCTTCCTGCGCACGATCACCTGGTTCGGCGCGCAGCAACGCTACGAAGCGATCAGCACGAAAGTAAAACGACAGCTCGAAGAAGAGCTGCGTTTGATCACAAAACTCGGCTTCTCTGGGTATTTTTTGATCGTCTGGGACATCGTTAATTTTTGTCGTGAGCACAACGTGATGGTGCAGGGACGCGGCAGCGCGGCGAACAGCGCGGTCTGCTTTTGTCTCGGGATCACGCCGGTCGATCCAGTGAGTAATCATCTCGTGTTCGAGCGCTTCCTGAGCGAGAACCGGAAAGGCTGGCCGGACATCGATCTCGATCTGCCGAGCGGCGATCGGCGCGAGAGCGTGATCCAGGAGGTTTACCGTCGCTACGGGAAACACGGCGCCGCGATGACGGCCAACGTCATCACTTATCGTGGCCGCAGTGCGGCGCGGGAGATCGGCAAGGCGCTCAACTTTTCAGCCAGCATTCTGGATCGCTTCTCGCGCCTCTTCGCTAACGGCGATTTCCCGCACACGATGGATCTCGCGGCGCAGATCGAACAGGCCGGTTTGCCACCGGCACATCCACGAATGCCGGCGTTTATCTCACTCTATCAATCGATCTACGGTCTGCCGCGTCACCTCGGGCAACACTCGGGCGGAATGATTATCTGCCAGGGAAAACTGAGCTCGTTCGTTCCGTTGGAGAATGCCTCCATGCCGGGCCGCGTGGTTGCGCAGTGGGACAAGGACGATTGCGAGGATCTCGGGATCGTGAAAGTTGACTTGTTAGGCTTGGGAATGATGTCGGTGATGCAGGACACGTTCGAGCTTTGCCGCGAACGCGGCCGACCACTCGATCTCGCGCACATCCCGAAAGACGACGCCGCGACGTACGAAATGATGCAGAAGGCAGACACGATCGGCGTCTTTCAAATCGAGAGCCGCGCGCAAATGGCGACACTGCCGCGGATGAAACCGAAATGCTTTTACGATGTGGTGATCGAAGTGGCGATCATTCGCCCGGGACCGATTCAAGGCGATATGGTGCATCCGTATCTGGCCCGGCGGGCGGGCCGCGAGCCGGTCACGTATTTCGATCCACGATTGGAGCCAGTGCTCGGACGCACGCTCGGGGTGCCGTTGTTTCAGGAGCAGTTGCTGAAGATCGCGATGATCGTGGCGAACTTTTCTGGCGCGGAAGCAGAGGAACTTCGGCGCGCGCTCAGCTTTCATCGTTCGCAGGAACGGATGAGCAAAGTGAGTGTGAAATTGCGCGCGGCCATGCAGAAGAACGACGTCGCGCCGGAAGCGATCGAGAAGATCATGCAATCGATCACGTCTTTCGCGCTCTACGGTTTTCCGGAGTCGCACGCGATCAGTTTCGCGATTCTCGCTTACGGGAGCGCATATCTGAAAGTGCATCGCGCGCCAGAGTTTTACGCCAGCCTGCTGAATAATCAGCCGATGGGATTCTACACTCCCGCCACGATCGTGAAGGACGCGAACCGGCATGGACTGAAGGTGCGGCCAGTTTCCGTGCTGGAATCGGAGTGGCGCTGCGCGGTGGTGGCTGACGATACGATTCGACTCGGCTTTTGCGTCGTCAACGGCTTGCACCACAAACATGCCCAGGCGCTTGTGAACGAGAGAGCAAGAGTGGCGTTTCAATCGGTGGATGATTTCAAGCGTCGGGTGGAATTGACGAAGGAAGAATTGCGCGCATTAGCCGAAGTCGGCGCGCTTAATGAAGTGGCGCAACATCGGCGCGAAGCCATGTGGCAGGTGGAGGAGCGACTCGAGGATGGGTTGTTTGATGAAACAAGGAGCGGCGTTTTCCAAAACGCCTCGGGGCGTTTAAGAAAACGCCCTTCCTTGGAATCACCGTTGGCGCCGATGACTCTGGCCGAACGCGTCCAGGCGGATTACGAGACGATGAATCTCACGACCGGGCCGCATCCGATGAAACTGCTCCGCGCGGAACTACCGCAGGCCTGGCGGGCGATTGATCTCACGCAAGCGCGGCACGGTGCCACGGTGCAGATCGCTGGGAATGTGATCTGCCGTCAGCGACCGGGCACGGCAAAAGGTTTTGTTTTCATCAGCCTGGAAGATGAGACCGGTGTTTCGAATGCCATCGTGACGCCGGACCTGTTCGAGAAGTGGCGGCTCCTGATCACAGAGGAACCATTCCTCTTGATCGAAGGCGAAGTGCAAAATTCCGAGGGCGTGGTGCTGATCAAAGCACGGCGAATCACGCCGCTCGCGCATGCGGAATTAGCCGGCAGCGAGTCGCACGATTTTCACTGACCGCAATGGAAAACACCCGCGAATGCCTGCCGCGATCAACGCCTGCGTTTCGCTCCGCGCTCACCATTCCGCCTTACACTTCGCTCGAGGCGCGAATGCCTGCCGCGATCAACGCCTGCTTTTCGCGGCGCGCTCACGGAGGGCGGCTTTGCAAGCCGTCCAGCCGGGTTGCAAACCCGGCCTCCGGTCATGCTCGTTAGTGGCAACCGCAGTGCGAGCCGCAGGAGCCGACGGACGGACCCGCGGATGAGCCGGGCACGAGCACGCCGACGCCGCCGGTGATGACGCGCCGGACGGGTTCCCCCGTCTTGGGGTCGTGGCGGAACGGCGCGTCGTTCATGCTTTGCCGGACTTCGAAGCGACGGATCGGTTTGGCGGGATTGGTCGTCTCGTAAATGTAGGTCATGCGGTGACGCCTAATGGCCTCCTGCGCCTGATTTTATCGCCGTCTCTTCGCCGGTGCCAATCCAGTCGGTGTGGAAAAGGCCCGCCTTGTCCAACCGTTCGTAGGTGTGGGAACCGAAGTAGTCGCGTTGCGCCTGGAGGAGATTGGCCGGCAAACGCTCCGAGCGGTAGCTATCGTAATACGCCAGGGCGGCGCTAAAGGACGGCGCGGCCACGCCATACTCGATCGCGGCCTGGAGCGCGGTGCGCCAATTGGCTTGCGTCTTGGTGATGATGTCCCGGAAATACGGGTCGAGGATGAGGTTCTTCAACGCGGGGTCGCGCTTGTAGGCGTCGGTGATGCGGTTCAAGAATTGCGCTCGAATGATGCACCCGCCGCGCCAGATGCTAGCGATGTCGCCGAAGTTGAGCGACCAATCGTAGAGCTTGGCGGCGGCGCCGAGTTGCACGAAACCCTGCGCGTAGCTGATAATTTTCGACGCGAATAAGGCGTCGCGCACCGCTTCGATGGTTTTGTCTTTGTCGCCCGAGAACGGTTTCGGACTGGGGCCGGGCAGGCTTTTGCTCGCAACGACTCGCTCGTCCTTGATCGAACTGAGGATCCGCGCCTCGACCGCACCTCCGATGACGCTCAACGGCACGCCCATTTCGACCGCGTGACCGACCGTCCATTTGCCCGTCCCTTTCTGCCCGGCCTTGTCGACGATGACGTCGACCAGCGCTTTGTCCGAGCCCGCGTCCGTGCGTTTGAAAATATTCGCCGTGATCTCGATGAGGAACGAATTCAATTCGCCCTTGTTCCAGCTCGTGAAAATTTCCGCGAACTCGGCCGCGCTCGGATTGACCGTCGCTTTCAGAATCGCGTAGGCCTCGCAAATGAGCTGCATGTCGCCGTACTCGATGCCGTTGTGGACCATCTTTACGTAATGGCCGGCACCGTCGGGACCCATGTGGCGGCAGCAGGGTTCGCCTTCGGCCACCGCGGCAATCTTGGTGTAGATGGGAGCGATCGTTTCCCATCCCTCGGCCGAACCGCCGGGCATGATGCTCGGCCCCTTCAGCGCTCCCTCCTCGCCGCCGCTGACGCCGACGCCGAAGAAGTGGATACCCTTTTCCTTCAGCGCTTTTTCCCGACGCTGGGTGTCGGTCCAAAGTGAATTGCCACCGTCGATGACGACGTCGCCCGGTTCGAGCAGCGGCACGAGCTGCGCGATGACCGCGTCCACCGGTCCACCAGCCTTGACCATGATCTGCATTTTGCGCGGTTTGGCCAGCGCTCCGACGAATTCCTCCAACGTCTTGCAGCCAGTGAAGTTTTTTCCCTTCCCACGACCGGCAACGAACTTCTCCATCACATCCGTCGTCCGGTTGTAGACCGCGACCTGAAAGCCTCTGCTTTCCATGTTGAGGACGAGGTTTTCGCCCATCACCGCCAGGCCGATGAGGCCAATATCACATTGCTTCGCGTTCATTTTGCGTATCTCCTGTTGTGCGACCGAGCGGTCGCGTCTTTTCATTATTACCACGCATGGCAAGCCACGTCTTGGAAGTCTCGCTGAGCGACACGCCACTTGTCACGCCGGAAAAGAACTCGGGGCCCGAAACCGGAGGCGTAGTTGATTTTTGGGGCGTTGTTCGGCAAACAGAAAACGGCAGCGAGATCAATGGGATCGAGTATGAAGCCCATCGTCCGATGGCCGAGCATCAATTGCACGCCATCGCGGAAGCGGCGGCGGCCAGATTCGATCTCCGCGAGATTTGCATCCGGCATCGGCTGGGCTTTGTTCCGACGGGCGAGGCCTCGCTCTTTGTTCGCGTGGGCTGTCAGCATCGTGCGGAAGCTTTTCGGGCGGCGCAATGGATTGTGGATGAACTGAAAAAGCGCGCGCCGATTTGGAAGCATCCGAAGCCGGAGGTGGCATCATGAATTGGGCGAACCGTCTCACGCTCAGCCGGCTCGGGCTCACCATTCTTTTCACGATGGCGTTGAATTCCGAATGGCAATTCGGCCATACCGTGGCGCTGGTGCTGTTTATCATCGCGGGGATCACTGATTTCGTGGATGGCGAGATCGCTCGTCGTTATCAGTTCATTACGGATTTCGGTAAACTGATGGATCCGCTGGTGGACAAAGTGATGATCGCGGCGGCGTTCATTTCCCTCGTGCCGCTGAAGGCCATCCCGGCGTGGGCGGCGACGATCGTGGTGGCGCGGGATTTCCTCATCACCGGACTTCGATTATTGGCGAGTTCCAAGGGTGAAATCTTGCCAGCCGAGAGCCTCGGCAAGCACAAGACGTCCTGGCAGATCGTGACCGTCGTCTTTTTCCTCGCGCTGCTCGCAGTGAAGGAACTGCGTTATGCCGACGGCGCCGCCGTCTGGTGGACGCGGGCGTGGAACGAGGGCGGCACGACGCTCGTCTGGATCACGGTCGCGCTGACGCTATATTCCGGCCTCGGATACGCCTGGCGACACCGCGCCGTTGTCGGGACCGACCGCTGAGCTCTAGAAGAAGCTTTGCGGCACTTCGACCCGGTCACCCGGCTGAAGCTTAACGTCTCGTGAAGGGTCACGACGTGATTCGCGCACGTCATACATCTTCACATTCGAACCACGAAGCACACGCACTTTCCGCTGATCGGCGAAGTCGTTAAACCCGCCGGCTGCGTTGATCGCCGTCAGCAATGTCATATCTTCCGTGAACGCCACGCGAGAGGGCGTGCGCACCGCGCCACCGACGTTCACAAAGCGTGAGGTGGGCGCCATTACGATAGTAATGGTGGGGTTGCTGTAAATTTTTCCCGAGCGGTAACTGGTCTCGATCGAATTGGCGAGTTGAGAAGGGCTAAGGCCTTCCGCTTTCACCTTGTTGATATACGGCATGTTGACCGTCCCACTGGCGTCGACCGTATAGATGTTATTCACCTGCGTTTGCTCCTCGATGGGCACGCCAGAAATTTTCAATTCAACGGGATCGCCCACGCGAAGGGTGGCCTGGCCGTGCGCGGACAGGACGAGAGCGAAGAGAAGCGAGAAAACGAGGGTTGGAAAACGCATTAGTATTCCTCCGGTTCGGAATAGCCATTGCTCGTGGTGGTGGCAGTGGCCCGGCGCGACTCCCGCCGCGCTTCCTTGTCGCGCGGCTGATAGTAGCCGTAATAATTCGTGTAGTAGTAGTAATTCTGGTCGTGCTTGAGATCGACGTTGTTGAGAACGACGCCCAAGACCGTTCCGCCAACCCCGAGCACGGCCTGCTTCACTCGCGTGAGCATGGCGCGCGGGAAGCGACGATGTTGGACCACGATAATGGTTTGATCGACTTCGCTGGCCAGCACGGACGCGTCACTGACGCCCAACATCGGGGGCGAATCGAAAAACACGATGTCGTAGCGCGTCTTGACCTCGGCGATCATGTCCGACATGCGTTGCGAATTTAGAATACCGACCGCGTCAGACGGCAAAATACCGCTCGGTAGCAAGGACAGATTTTCCACTGACGTCGGGACGATGACGTCCTCCAATTGCATATCCGTGGTGAGGTAATTCGTGAGCCCGACTTTATTGCTCAGGTCGAAGAGAGTGTGCTGAACTGGTCGCCGTAAATCAGCATCGACGATCAGCGTCGTGTAACCGCCTTGAGCAGATGTGAAAGCCAAATTCGCCAGCGTGGTAGATTTACCTTCGCCAGGGCCGCCGCTGACCATCGAAATGGCGTTTGCTTCCGGATTCTTGCGGTTGAATTCAATATTCGTGCGCAAGATTCGATAGGCTTCGGCATCCGGCGTATCGCCCGGCTCCTGATGAAGGAGTTTGATATTCTTCGGGATAATCGCCAACACCGGCACGCCGAGGAGACTCTCCACGTCCTCCATCGTCTTCACACTGGTGTCTAGATATTCGATAAAGAAGGCGAGTCCGAGTCCGACGACGAGGCCAACGAGGGCTCCGAGAGCGAGGTTCAATCCGACCCGCGGGCGAGCAGGCGCACTGGGCGGCTCCGCCACTTGTTTTACGCTGACCGCCATCCGCGGCATGGCCAATTCCATCGTCTGGGTTTGCGCACGGGCGCGAATGCCGTCGAGCAGCATTTTTTCTTTGATGTAAAGATTCTTGGCGCGGGTATAGGTGCCGCCGGTGTTCTTCGCTTGCAGCTGACGGGCGTTGATTTCGTCAAGCCGCTTTTTCAACTCATCGCGCGTCATCTGCGCACTGGTGAGATTTTTCTGGAGCGCACTTCTGATGATCGCGACCTGCTCTTCGAGTTGACGGGTGTATACGTCCTTCGTCGCGCGCAACGCTTTAACTTTCGGGTGGTTTTCACCCAATCCAGAATTTAGCATCAGCGCTTCTTGCGCAACGGCATCCTGATAATTGGGCAGGATTTTCTGAATCGTCGGATCTTCGATCTTTAAGGTCGGCATCATCCGCATCAGGTCTTCACCCTTGAGCTTCTCGATTTGCTCGATCTGGGTCGCGAGGAAGGCTACGCGCGTATCGGCGTCGTTGACCTCGCCCTCCTGCTTGATCACCATGTTATTAACCGGATTCGCCGTATCTTCGATGCCCTCGGGATTAAGATCCACGATCCCCTCGGCGTCACGGATTTTGGCCACGTCGGCATAACCTTCATCGACCTTCTTTTGCTGCTTCGCCACCTCTTCATTCATGCTCGCGACCGCGCGATTCATGATCTCTTTTTCTTCGTCGACGCGGGTGCTCTGATAGACGTCGACAATCTTGTTTGCGATATCGGCCGCCTCTTGGGGATCCTGGCTCAAAACGCTAATCTGGAGCAGATCCGTGTTGCGCACCTCGTCCACGTCGAGCCGACTGCGGAGACGCTGATAGGCCTGCTCGCGCGTAGGCCGGGAACCACCCTTCGCCCATTTGTCCTGCAATTTCAGGTCGTCGATTACGGGATACAAGATACCGGTGCGCTGAATGACCTGATAGACGGTGGGAGCGAGGGTCGGATCGTGGATCGGCATATTCGGATCCCCATTGCCGAAGATGCGCATGTTCTGCGCCATGGATTTAACCTCCACGAAGACTGAGGATTGATACTCGCGCGGCTGGAAATACGTGACCACCGCAGCAGTCAAGAGCACGAGCACGAACGCAAGGAGGATGAGCACCCAGCGCACGCGGATGACTCTCCAATAATCTAGGAAGTGAAGTTTACCTTCTTCAGTTTGTGACATAGAAACCCCCGACCGGGCAGAAAGGTTACGTCAGAAACCGGCCCGACGCAAAACCGAGAAACGCGGTCGCTTTAGAACGTGAAGGTTGCGCCAAGATAATACCGGTTCCGCGAATACTCACGGAAGAGATTGGCGTCGGAAACGACCTCGGTATGGGTATATCCAGCGTCAATCGCCCAGTTTCGGGTGATGGCGTAACGAGCAGACAAGGAGATATCGAATGAATCCTCGGTAAAGCCGGGCGTGATCGCGTTGCCATCATAATTGTCATTCTGGTAGGCGACGTTGAGACCGACCACGATGCGCGAGGTGAAGTTATGGCGCAGGGAAACCGCGGTGCGGTAGGTTTGACGGCTGATCAATTGCGGGACATCCGATTGCTCGATCGAGTAGCGATTAGTCCAGGAGAACGCGGTATTCTGGGCGATGGCGTAGTTGAGAGTCAACTCGCCGTAGGGGCTCGTTTGATCGCCACCATTGGCGCCAAAAACGCCGTTGTCGTCATACTGGCGGAATTCCACGCCGGCACGCGTAGAGATATTGAAACGCGGGCTGAAGCTGTGATCGAGACCAGCCAGAAAATAATGGGAGGTGGAATTGCGGTTGTCCGAATCGGTATAATCAACGATGCCGAAGCGGTACTCCGCCACTGCTGTGGTCGTGGGCAGCACGAGGAAGCGAAACTCGTTCCCGAACGTGTGTTCAAACCGGTCCTGGAAAATACTGACCAAGTCATTGTCGTAATCGGTATACCCGATTGTGTAACTGGAAACCGTTGAGAAACGCGGCGTCCAGGCGTAGCCGAGAGAAAACTTATTGACCGTGAAGAAGAAATTCTGGCTCTGCCGGCTGAAATTGATGTTCGAATTATTGAACGTCTGAAAGTCAGGCTGCGACTGATAGGTCAAATACAGATTCGCGGTCACGGTCAAGCGCGGCGACACTTTGTGCGAAATGCCGAGCCCGACGGAGACGTTGACATCGAAATCGTCCGAGTTGCCAGTGAACTGGTCCTGACGGTCGAAGTAATAGGTGAAGCTCGCGTTGCTGTTCAGATTGATCTGCGTGCGCGGACTGCCGAATTGGTAATTCACGCCGACACCCACATTCGTGAAGAAGGACTCCTGGGTGTTAAACCGCGAGAGATTCACATTATCATCGTAACCGCCGCGGACGGAGACGGAAACGTGGAAGGGGAAAGAGGCGAATTTGCCGAGCCCGATATCGCTTTTGGAATCGAAGGTCGCCTTGGAATTATCCTGGAAAACCTCCTTGCCGAATCCTTGGCCGCCCGCGTACGCGGCCGACGGTTGGAAGCCGAGCAAAGTGATCACGAACGCCGAAGCGGCGAAAGTGGAGAGGTTAAGTTTTTTCATATGCCCGTTTTGTATCTTCAAATGTTCATCAGCGACGCTTTTCCCCGTCTGGTACGTCACACGGCTCGCAGACTAGCCGGGAGAAAATTGGTGAGCAATCCTTTTTTCAATCGTTTTAGAGGATTTTCTCGATTTAGCGATTTGGACCAGCGGCCGCTAGGAGCCGGTCGGGGCCGCACTGGTCTCTTCAGGGTGCCAAATTTTCAGATGTCCTTCGTGATAGCGCCGCAGGCTCTGCGATTTCGGATCATCCTGCAGGAGTTCTTGAAAAATGCGCTCGGCTTCGTCGAAACGTCGGGCCGCGTCCAAGACCCCTGCTAACTCGAGTCCATAGCTCTGTTCCCGCGGCGCCAAAGAGCGTGCGCGTTGCAGAGAAGCGATGGCCGCTTGTCGAAACGCACCTGCGGCCTCCGGGGTTTCGGCTCTATCAGCAAATTGCAGCCGGGCCGTGCCCAGTCGTGCATGCAAGTCGGGGTTGGCGGGATCATATTTGAGGCCACGCCGCGCGTAGAGCAAGGCCAACCCAGGTTGATTATCACGCACTGCCATCCGGGCCCGCTCCGAAAAATATTCACCCGGTAGCAATCTGAAACATTGCACGATCAAGACGATACTGAGGATCGGCAGCGCAAGCCGCCAGAGCCGGTCGCCCGGAGCGACAGACGTTCCCTGTCGCTCCCACGCCACGCCCTCGTTCGCGAGCACGGCGAAGACGAACGCCATCAGCAACACGTTTGCTGGGATGTGCATATTGAAGTCAAAAATCGAGTGCACCAGGATGCTCGAGACCGCTGCCATCGCGCCGATATTTAGCGCGAGCGCGTTGCTCGGCAGAAGCTGCGATGCGGCCACGCGCTTCGGCCCCAGTCGGGAAAAACTCCGGTACCCTTGGCGGAGATGCGCGAAGAGGAAAATCGCCAGACCCACCACACCCACCAGCCCATATTCCGCCAGCAATTGGAGATAATCGCCGTGTGTGTAAACGGGGTCCAACTGCATTTGCGGCGTCCGAAAAAATCTGCCGTAATACAGATAGGTCGCACTCCCGGTGCCGACGATCGGCTCCAGCTTCCATTGCTCGAGGGCGGCCTTCCACAGATCGATCCGGATATTGGAAGCATCGAATGTCGCCTGTGCGCGATCCCGCAGCGGGCTGTTCTTGCTCACGTAAAAAGCAGCCACCATCGCCAAGACAACCGCCACAATGGTGGCAGGAAGTCCAATCTTCCAAGCCACACCACCGCCCAATCGTCGCAGGGTCGCCAGGCTCAAAAGAGCAAAAACGAAAAGGCTCGTGACGGCGCTCAAATAGCCGCCGCGGCTCGCAGTGAGAATCAGGCCCACGTAGCAAACCCCCACTCCGTAGGCGATGAAGAGCTTGCTCCAAACCGGCCAACGGCTCCAACAGGCGAGGCTCAATCCCATCACGCCGAGGACTTCCAGGAGTCCCGCCAGGTGATTTGGGCACACATACAGGCCACTCGCGCGCCATTCATAATCATACCGCTGGAGCCACGAGATGGGCATGAAGTTGTTTCCATCGCGGAATTGGATCGCTCCGACCGCCACATGGACTAGCGCGAGGGTGAGCAGCAAAAGCAGCAGCACCATCCGCTGCCGTGCGTTGATCAGAATGCAGGCCACCAAAAAATAGACGGCGAGGCCAGCCAGGATCGAATAGACATCGCTTCGCGCGATATAGGGGACCGGTGAGAGCAGCGCGCGCCCGAGCGCGTAGCCGAGAAAAGCCACGGTCGATCCGAGGCAAAACTGGCTCGGGGAGGGTTTGACCCGGCGCCAGGAAAAAAAGGCGATCAACCCCGCCACACCCACCAAACCGTAAGCCGGCAGGCTGAACGCCATTCGGGTACCGCCCACCAGCACCTGCATGAGGCCCAGCGCCGCGAAGAGAAGGACCAGAGAAAGTCCCTCGGTTGCGGTCAAAAGCCGCCCGGTCTTGGCCATCAGAAAATCAGGTGGACGAGCGGCCAGAAAAAGAAAAGCCGTTGCGGGAATGCGCAACGGCCTTTCTGAATTCGAACGCTAATTCGTTCTCTTAGCGATTCTGGACCGGGGTCACCACGCAAGCGCCCAAAGTCGCGCCAGGGTTGGCGTTGATGAAAGCCGCAGCAGCTTCCGGACTGAAGAACCGGGTCACGTTGTTGAAGCAGACCGCGATCACGTTGCCTTGTCCGCCGCCGCCGCCGATCGATCCTGGAGGAGGATTCAGATTGCCCGGCGCGTTGCCGAAACCACCGCCATCGTCAGGTTGTCCGCCACCGAAGGAGGGCGCGCAGCCAGGAGCGAGTTCAATTGCCAAATCGGTCAACTCGCTCGCATCGTCGCCCGAGGCGATGGCGCGGAGCACACGGCCGAGCAGACGGCAATCGTCGGTCCCGAGACAGCGGAACACTGTCCGCAAAATGTCTTTTTTCCACTCCGGATGCAGTTGAGCCGCGAAAGCCGCGATCTGCGGGGCAGCTCCGCGATGTTTCGTCACCGCCGCACAAAGCGCGGAGAGGAAATCAGCCTTGCTGGCCGAGGCCGGGGACTGCCCTCCCATCTCGGCCTGAAGCATTTTTTCAGGGGACATATTCTGCGCTTGCGCGACAGGCGTGCCGGCCATCCAGAACATCGTGCCGACCGCGATTCCCGCTACGAGAAGCGTCGCCGACTTTAACAAACGCAAAGCGAGTGGCTCGCCATTAGATACCATGAGCAGTTTTTTCATATTTAGAGAAGAACCCTTCCGGGTGGATTAAATCAGTGCTTGGTTATCGTGTTCGCCGCACACGGTCAACAAAATTATCACGGCCCCAGGCGAAAAAAGCGGGTGAAGGGAATCGAACCCTCGTCAGTAGCTTGGAAGGCTACAGCTTTACCATTAAGCTACACCCGCGT
>JBBSPM010000040.1:0-40569 GCA_038258815.1 Chthoniobacterales bacterium | reverse complement strand
GAAAAACTCAACTGACGGTGCAACCTCCAAAAAGAGGGAGGCCGTGCGGGCTAGGACAGAAGTCGGAGGCGTTGGTAGGAGTGCTGATCCCGTGCCGGACCTCTGGTTCGGACAACCCACGGAGGAGCGAAGCGACGCCACGGCGGGACTTTCACGCGCGTTGACGTCCGCTTCACGGGCGCACTGAATGCAATGATGTGACCCCGCGCACCCCCCCGAAGCCCGAAGGAGCCCTGAAGAGCCAGGAAAGCTTGCCCGACTTGCCAGCCGGCTCGCGTGCCGTGAGAAATGGAGGCCGGGTTTGCAACCCGGCTTGGCCGGCTGGCAAAGCCGTCCTCCGCTAACCGTCGCGCGCCGCCTCCGTCATTGTTTCGGAGCTTCGTCATTTTCCTTCGGCCACTGGTTCTGAGGAGGAACCTGTAGTTGTTCAGCTCATGCTGGCCGCCGTGGCTGGCCGGAGTGCCCGCGGCGGTTCCATATTGATTGAGTGAGTTGGCCTCGTAATCGTGCGTTCCAGGATTTACCCCGCCGCTTTCGGTCACGAACTCGCGGTTGCCGGCAGCGCGGCGGAAACGGGTCAGTCCGTGCATAGGTGCAAATGGGTAGCCGTCAGCCGAGCGCGCCATCGACAATCCGCAGCTCGCGGTCACCGCGCGCGGCCAAGCGGCTGTCATGCGTCACCACCATGAGCGTCTTCTTCCGATCACGCGCCAGCTTGAGCAGGAGATCGATGATGGTATCGCCCGTCTTCGAATCGAGATTGCCAGTCGGCTCGTCGGCGAAGATGATGTCGGGATCATTCGTTAGGGCGCGGGCGATCGCGACCCGCTGTTGTTCGCCGCCAGAAAGTTCCGCGGGCAAATGCTGCATCCGTTCCGCCAGTCCGACATCCCGCAAACTCGTTTCCGCCGCGCCAAGATCGGGCCTCCCGCCGATCCTGGCCGGCAGCGTCACATTTTCCAGCGCGGTCAGCTCCGGCAGCAAGAAGTAGCCTTGGAAAACGAAGCCCATTTTTTCGTTCCGCATTTTCGATTGGGCCGAAGCGCTGCCTTCATAAAGCCGCTGGCCTTCAAATTCCACGGTGCCGCCTTCCGGTCGTTCCAAACCGGCCAGCGTGTAAAGCAAAGTCGTTTTGCCAGCTCCGGACGCGCCGACCAGAAACACCGCTTCGCCCTGTTGCACCTCCATGGAAATCCCACGCAGCACCTCGATGCGGCGTGATCCGATGCGGAACGATCGCTGCAGATCGCGAGCGACAAGCTGGGCAGAGGCCATGGCCGCAGCATTCGCTCAATCCCCTCGCCTGCGCAATCGTAGGTGTTAGCGCAGCCGAGGAATTCCCCTGCACCCGAAGCCGCAGCCGCCCACGGGAGGAATCGGAAAGGCGACACTCTTGTCGCCGGTCAATTTCCGGAACAAGCAGGCGACAGGAGGGTCGTGTCGCCTCTCCGCCACGGCTGCCGCGAACGTCAAACAGATTGGCGCTGCCATCCCGAAAAAAAACCGCGCGAGGAATTTCTTCCCCGCGCGGTTGGTAATTTAGTTGTTCTTACGTTAGCCCGAGCGCGGCCAGCGTGGGTCCATCGATCGAACGAGTCACTTCGAGGCCGATGTCCCGTTGATATTCGCCTAGAGCAGACCGCGTCGCCGGCCCGATCAGGCCGTCAATGGAGCTGTCGTAGTAGCCCTGCTCGCGCAATTCCTTCTGCACATTAATGATCACCCGACCCGGCTCGAGATTGTTATACCCGTAGATCGGCTCGTCGAATTGGTAATTCGAATAGGCCGAATCATATCCGTAGGCCGGATACCAGTAGCCACGATCGAAGTAATAATATCCGCCCGCGAAGAGCGCGAAGCGGTTGTAATTATCGCGATAATAGCTCCGATTCCGTCGATCTCCACGATGGTGCCGACGCCGCGCTTCGCTGAACGACCAGGAGAACTCGCTCGGACCACGCCGGGTGATGTTGCGATTGCGATTTCCGGACTGTCGCCCCCGCCCGCGCCCACGGCCACGATCGCGACGCACTTCCACGTCCGCGTTCGCCGGAGCCAGCACCGCATTTAAAAGCGAAGCCGCGTTCTTTAAATTGCGGTTGGTCTGGTCGCGATCTCTGCCTCTGCGGTTGCCGCCGCGGCGGTTTCGCTGACCATCGTTGTCCTGGCCTACGTTGCCCTGCTGGTTGTCGCTCTGAACCGCATTCTGGGGAGCGGCGTTGGCTGGGGCCGGATTGGCTTGGACGGCGTTCGGCTGACCGCCACGCTTGCCACCGTTCGGTCCGCCGCGTTTGCCTCCCTGGCGCTCGCCGTTGCGGTTCTTCTTCCCTTTCTTCTCACCTTTCGGCGGGATCTGCGCCACGACCATCGAGGCCAGCCCGAGGCTGAGGATTAGCGTAAAGATGCGTTTCATTTTTCGGTTCCTTTCGTTGACTGCTCTTTTGACGAAAATGCTCGCGCTGCCTTTGGCCATTCACCGGGAAACCGGGCGCCGATTGCAAACGCAACAACGAGAAATATTTCCCTAACGATAGGGAGTGCGGGAATGGTGGCGAGCCTTTTCTCAGAACGCCGGGGGCAGGCTATCGATCGCTCTCGTTGAAACAGCAGAAAAAACCGCGCGACGGTGACCCGTCGCGCGGCTTCAGATTCCCGCGTTAGCCCGCGCTTACGTCAGGCCGAGCGCTGCCAACGTCGGACCGTCGATCGCGCGCGTGACATACAGTCCACGATCACGTTGATAACGCTCCAAGGCGCTCCGCGTCATCGGACCAATCAACCCGTCGATCGAGCCCCGGTAATAACCTTCGCGCCGCAATTCCTGCTGCACATTCACGATCACCTGACTGGGATCGAGCGAATTGTAGCCATAGATCGGCTCATCGAAGCGGTAGGTCGAATAGGCGGAATCGTAACCGTAGGCCGGATACCAATAGCCGCGATCGAAGTAATACTGGCCGCCGGCGAAGAGCGCAAAGCGGTTATAGTGATTCCGATACCAACTCCGATCGCGCCGGACGCCGCGGTGATGATTGCGCCGAGCCTCGCTGTAATTCCACGAATAGTTGGCGGGGCCGCGCCGCGTGACGTTGACATGGCGGTTCCGAGCGCCACGTCGACTTGAGCGAATCGCCGTGTCCTGTGCCACTGCGGCCCGAACCTGAGCGCGTTGCACTGAGTTCACGCGGTTCTGTCCGCGGCCCCGGCCACGAGCGGCCTTGCGTTCAAACTTCGCCTCCTGTTTGGCAATCTTCGCTTCTTGTTTACCACGCTTCCTGCCGTGTTTGTCGTTATCCTTTGCCTCCACCGCCATCGCCGAAGCGAGGCTGAGACAGAGAGCTAATGCTAAAATTCTTTTCATGTTTTCTTTCGTTTTAGAGGTTTCGTTTTCCTTGATTTGAATTATTCCAATCCGAGTGCGCTGAGCGTGTCTTCATCGATCTCCCCGGTTACCGAGAGCCCGTTGTCCTGTTGATAAGCCACCAGCGCTTCGCGCGTCGCCGGCCCGAAGTCTCCATCCACGGACCCCGTGTCGTAGCCAAGCCGTTGCAATTCCGCCTGGACCCGAGCGATCACTTCGCCGGGCTCAAGATTGTTGTAGCCGTAAATCGGCGCGTCATACACGTAGGTGGAAAAATACGGATCGTAGCCATAGGCAGGGTACCAAGAGCCGGCGTTCCAGTAGTAGTAGCCGCCGCCAAAGAGCGCGAAGCGGCTGTAATGATTCCGCCACCAACTGCGATTTCGGCGGCTCCGATCCCAATTATGATGGCGTCCGCCACGATGGGCGCTGAAGCGCTCCCGGTCGCCGCCGTTGCGGTGATTCCGGTCCCAGTTGCCCTGCCGGCTGCCACGAGAGGCACGGAAGCCCTCGCGGTCGCCGCCGGGACGATTCCCCCGCACATTGCCGCGGCCACTCTGATTCTCCTGCAGATCGCCGTTCGTCGCGTTGAAATTCGATCCGCGATTGGCGCGATTTCCGCGGTCAAAATTGCGGTAGCGTCTGGCGACGTCGACGTTTCCGGAACGCTGGGAACCGTTGCCGGTAAAAGGTCGGTTCACGTTTGGCCGGATCACGGAGGCCGTCGGCGGAATGGTCCTGTTTCGATTCACGAATGAGCGCCCCGCAGTTCCGCGTCCGGTTCGGACGAAGCCCGGATTCGCATTTCGCTGACGCGCCTGGGGATTCGCACTGCGCTGGCGAGTCTGGTTTCGCACAGCCCCGGCTTGCTGTCGTCGCGCGGCACCCGCCTTGGCCTTGTTCGCCAAAGCGTTCTGGCGCGCTTCTTTCATCGCGTCGCTTGGGTTTTGGGCGGAGACGACTGGCACCACCGCGATCGAGGCGAGCAGAGTGATGAGAGGAATGTATTTCATGATTGTAAGAAGTTTAGACCCCGAAGGGTTCGCTTTATTCAACTGCGGCTCGCTCTATTCGACTCGGTCCTTTCTATTAATAAATGCAACGCGTCCTCCCGGAGGAATCCGGCAGCACAAAGGCCTCGCACCACATTATCTTGTGGCCGACCCCCCAAGGGGACCGTTATTTGGTATGATTCTGCTTGCCAGCCCGGCTCTGGTTGGCGTTAAGTGAAGCACTGGCCTTTCGGCCCTCAAAGCATGCACCTTCAATCGCTCGAACTCATCGGGTTCAAATCGTTCGCCGACAAGACCACCTTCAATTTTAGCGATGGCGTTACCGCCGTCGTCGGCCCGAACGGCTGCGGGAAATCCAACGTCCTCGACGCCGTCCGCTGGGTCCTCGGCGAGCAATCCGCCAAAGCGCTGCGCGGCGGCGAAATGGCAGACGTCATCTTCAGCGGGACCGACTCGCGGAAGCCGCTCGGATTCGCCGAAGTTTCGCTCACTTTCGGTGACTGCAGCCAGGAACTCGGGGTCGATTGGCAGGAAGTCCGCGTCACGCGGCGAGTCTATCGCGATGGCAATTCCGATTACCTGCTGAACAAAACCGTCTGCCGCCTGAAAGATATCCAAAGTCTCTTCGCCGACACTGGCGTGGGCCGCAGCGCCTACTCCATCATGGAGCAGGGCAAGATCGATCTCATTCTCAGCTCGCGTCCGGAAGATCGTCGCACCGTTTTCGAGGAAGCCGCCGGCATCACAAAATACAAAGGCCAGAAAAAGGAGGCCCTGCGAAAACTCGAAGCCACGGAGGCGAACCTTCTCCGTATTGGCGACATCATTAAGGAAGTGAAGCGGCAGATCGGTTCGCTTCAACGTCAGGCGGGAAAGGCGCGGCGTTACCAGACTTTGATGGCGGATCTGCAGGTGCTCGATACGCATCATTCAAGGGGGAAACTCGAAAAACTCGAAGCGGAGCTTGAGCGTTGTAGTGCCGAAATCAGCCGCTTCGAAGAGGTCGAACGCGCCACCGTGGTGAAGATCGAAACCAGCGAGAACGATCTCGCCCACAAACGCGGCGATCTGGACGCAATCGACGCCCGCATCGGCGATGCCCGCACGGAAGTGCAGCGCTTGCACAGCGAGATGTCCACGCATCGCAGCCGGATCGAATTCAACCGCCAGCGGGCGGAGGAAATCAACGAACTCATCGCGCGTTACGGGGCGGATATCGCTGCCGCCGATGCCAAACGCACCGAGCAAGCCACGCAGATTGAGGAAGCCGACGCGCTGATCGCGAAAACCACCGCACTACTGCAAGCCAAGGACGCGGAATTGGCGGAGCTGACCGCACGCGCCTCCGCTCTGCGCACGGAACGCGCCGACTGCGAAACCGAATTGCAGACCTTGCAGGCGTCGCTGGCGAAGGCGGAAAACCGACTCAACGCCCTCACCGACGAAGTCGCCGGGACCAAGTCGCGCCGCGAAGCCACGCTGGCCCGCGTGACCGACCTCGCGGCAGAGATTCAAGCAGCCACCGGCGCCCGCGATGAAGCGCAGGCTGCAGTTGATCGGGCTCAAGCCGCCAGCGAAACCGAACAGCAAACCGTCAGCAGTCTGTTCGAAGCCCTGCGTCTCGCCGAAGAACAATTACGCACCCGCCAGCAGGAACTCGCCGAGGCGGAAAAAGACGCCTTTCGTGCCGAACGCGCCATCGCGGAAAAAGAATCGCGGCTCGAAACTCTGCAGCAACTGAACGAAGAAGGCGCAGGCCTCGCGCAAGGCTCACAAGCTCTCCTCAAAGGGCTCGATGATCCGGAACGTATCCGTCCCGCTCTCGCCGGCGCGCTTGTTTCCGGACTGGATGTCGAACGCGAATTTGTTCCCGCATTGGAAGCCGCTTTTGGGCGCAACATGCACGCCGTCGTCCTGCAAGATCCCGGCCTCGCTTCCGAGATCTTACGTCAGATTGCCGGAAACAATCTTGGACAAGCCGCGCTCGCTCTCCCTGAATTGACCGCGATCGCCAGCGACGACCATCTGGTGGACCTGCCGGCTGGCACCCTTGGCTGGGCCATCGATAAGGTCAAAGCCCCAGACGCACTTATGCCACTCGTTAGGCGACTGCTCCGCGGCGTCGCCATCGTGTCGGATCTGGAAACCGCGATCCGTTTGAAACGAGATAACCTCGTCCTCCAATTCACCACGCTCACCGGTGAATTCATTTCTACAGCGGGCGTCATTTTTGGCGGCACCGCGAACAGTCAAACCGAATCGCTCCTCGGACGGAAGTTGCTCATTAGCGAGACCGCGGTCGAAATTTCACGCCTGCAAACCGAGGCCGCAGCAGTTCATCAACGCCGCGAGGAAATGACCGGCCTGGTCGGTGCTGCAACCGAAAGCCTGGCCGAAGCACGGCGGGGTCATCAAGAAGCACACGTCAGCCAATCGAACTCTACGGCGCAGGTTCTTCTCTTGCAGCACGAGCTCCGCGCCGCCGGAGAAAAGCTGCGGCAACTGCAGGCCGAACGCTCGACCTTGGAACAGCAGACCGGTTTCGCCAACGAACGCGTTTCCCAGCTTGAGCACGAGTTCATTGCTCTGACGGAGGCTGTCGCGGAAGAGCAATCGCTGAAAGGCGCGGCCGCCGACGCGAGCGAACAGGCGCGCCTGCATGAAGAGGAGACGTCGGAAAGATTGCAGAGCCTCCGTTTAGCGGTCGCGACCGAGCGTCAGCGTCACGAAAATCTATTGCATCAACGGCAGCCGATGGCGGCGCGGGCCGAGGAATTGAGTGAGCTGATCGATGCGCGACGCGCGGACATTGCCAACTACGAACGCCGTCTCGAGGCGCAGACGATCGAATCCGAACAAGCGGAAGCCATCCTCAATTCCCAGACCGTGGAATTGAAAGCCGCAGAGGAAAAGGCGACCGCGATTGCGCAGGAACGCGCCGGACATCTCGCGGGTGTGAATCAGCTCGAAGGCGAACTGCGAGCCGTGAGAAATTCGCTCAACGAACTGCACGACAAGCGCGGTCAGGAACAGGTGCGCCAGACGCAGGAACAGTTGCGGATCGACAATCTTCTCGAACACGTCACCCGCCGTTATCAGATCGATTTGCGCGAATTCGCGGCCGATCACTACGCCTTCCAGAAGACGTTGCGCCTGCAGTCGAAGCGCCGCAACGATCCGGGGAGCGCGGGCGCCCCGCCCGCTGTTGATGGCGCCCTCGCCATCGACTCTGCCGAGGTAGACGCGTCCGATCTCGAAGCCATCATCGCCGAACTCACCCGTCAGCTCGATAGCATGGGCCCGGTGAATCTTGATGCGGTGCACGAATACGACGAACTCGAAGAGCGCCACACTTTCCTCGAAACGCAGAACAACGATCTCACGGCGTCGCGCAAGGAATTGCTCGAGGTGATCTCGAAAATCAATGAGACGACGCAGATCCTCTTCGCCGAAACCTTCGCGCAGGTGCGGGTGAACTTCCGCGAGATGTTCGCCGAGCTCTTCGGCGGTGGACGCGCGGACTTGTCGTTAGTCGACGAGAGCGATCCACTAAACTGCGGCATCGATATCATGGCCAAGCCGCCGGGCAAACAACTGCAGACGGTTTCGCTCCTTTCTGGCGGCGAACGCACCATGACCGCGGTCGCGCTCCTCTTCGCCATCTACATGGTGCGCCCGAGCCCGTTCTGCATCCTGGACGAGATGGACGCCCCGCTCGACGAATCGAACATCAACCGTTTCATCAAGATGCTCGATCGCTTTATTGGGCAGAGCCAGTTCATCATCATCACGCACAACAAACGCACGATCGCGAAAGCCGACGTGCTCTATGGCGTGACGATGGCGGAGCGCGGCGTGAGCAAATTGGTCGGGATGAAAATGGCGCCCGAAAAGGGCGCCGATGGCGAACTCAAAGCCGCGCCGCGAAAAAGCTCCGAGAGTCCGCAGTTTCCAGCCGACAACATCGAGCAAGAACGCGAACTGGCTTTGAGTCACTGACGTTGGTGATGGTTTCCGGGTAGCGCAGGCTGCCAGCCTACAGTTTCCGGCAGCCTGCCGGAAACATTCGCGCAGCGAACCGGAGACGGAAGTTCGTCTCGGCAAGCTGCCGAGACCAGCAGGCTGGCAGACTGCGCTCCCCAGACCAAAACCATTTGCCGCACCGTAGCGTTGCTGCCAAAATCGACGGATGCTTCAAACGGCGGAACGCGGCGCAACCAAGGAATCGAAAGCGCCTCCGCATGAGCGTTATTTGGAAGCCTTCCGCTGGATGCTGCAAACGCGGATTTTCGAAGAAAAACTGACCGCGCTTTATCGCGGCGGCATGATCATCGGCGGCGTTTACGTTGGGCGTGGTCAGGAAGCGGTCAGCACGGCTTGCGGGTTGTTTTTGCAAAAGGGGGATGTCTTTGGGCCACTCATCCGCGACCAGGCCGGACGCGCGGCTGGCGGGGAACCGCTGCTGAATGCGACGCGCACCTACCTTGGCTCGCGGCAGGGACCCATGCGCGGTCGCGATGGCAACATCCACCGCGGTTGCGCCGAGGCCGGGCAATTGGCCATGATCAGCCATCTCGGTTCGCTCATCCCGGTCGTGGTCGGCAAGCTGATGGCAAAACGCATGAAGGGGGAAAAGAATTTTGTTGGCCTAACGACCATCGGGGAAGGCGGCATGCAAACTGGCGCCACCCACGAAGGCATGAACATCGCCGCGGTCGAGAAAGTGCCGTTGGTGCTGGTGGCCTCGAACAATCACTTTGCCTATTCCACCCCTAACGATCGGCAATTTGCCTGTGCGCAATTGGTCGATCGTGCGAAGGCCTACGGCTACGAGGGCCATGCGGTCGACGGCACCAACCTTGCGGCCTGCCTCGACGTGATCGGCGGCGCGGTGGATCGCGCCCGCCATGGCGGCCCGCCCCAGTTAATCGTTGCTTCGTTGCTGCGACTCGCCGGTCACGGTGAGCACGACGATGCCAGCTACGTTCCCCCCGAAATGAAGAAGGAGCCGTGGGCGCAGGATTGCGTGCCCGCGACCGAAAAGTTGATCGTGGAAAACGGTTGGCTCGATGCCGACACCCTGAAGGAATGGCGCGCGGAGATTTCCGCCGAAGTGGAGAAGGCGGTCCAGACTGCGCAACATGAAGCGGGACCGGTCGGCAGTGAAGAAGATTGGTGCGCGATCTCGACGCGCGAACTGGTGGATGCTCCAGGAGAATGACGAAATCCGAATGACGAAGCCCGAAACAATGACGAATGACGAAACCCGAAAGTGGTCGCGCGTTTCGCTTATTCGTCATTCGTCATTCGTCATTGTTGGAAAGCCCGGCCTCGCTCGCTCTGCGAGCTGCGTTACGGCGTCATTCGGACTTCGGATTTCGTCATTTCTCTCATGAGCGTCACTTACCTCGAAGCCATTCGCGAAGCGCAAGCCCATCTCCTGCGCGAGGACGATCGCGTTTATCTCTACGGTCAGGACATCGCCGGAAAGTTCGGCGGCGCGTTTAAAGCGACGAAGGGATTGGCCGAGAAATTCCCGGGACGAGTGTTGAACACGCCGATCAGCGAAGACGCCATGGTCGGCACCGCGATTGGTGCGGCGATGGAAGGCATGCGGCCGATCGTGGAGATGCAGTTCGCCGATTTTTCGAGCGTGGCGCTCAATCAGATTTTAAACAACGCGGGGACGCAGTATTGGCGCACGCAACAGCCGTGCCCGATCACAATACGCCTGCCGAGCGGTGGGACGAAGGGCAGCGGACCTTTCCACAGCCAAAGCATGGAAGGCATCTACTCGCATTACCCAGGCCTCGTAGTGATGACGCCGGCGACAGTCGAAGATGCCTACACCATGCTGATCGACGCGGTTGCGATCGACGACCCGGTCATTTACTGCGAGCACAAGTATCTCTATTACCATCTCAAGGCCGACGCGCTGCCGAAGGAAGCGCTTCCGATCGGGAAGGCACGAATCGTTAGACCGGGACGCGACCTGAGCATCGTGACGAATAGCGCGATGGTGCATGAAGCCCTCGCCGTGGCACAGCAATTAAGCGGCGAAGGGATTGAAATCGAAGTCGTCGATCTGCGCACCGTCAAGCCGCTCGATACCGCCACTGTGCTCGCGTCCGTCGCGCGCACTGGCCGATTGCTCTGCGTGGGCGAAGCCTTCCCATGGGGCGGCGTGACGGCGGAAGTGATTGCACGCGTTACGACGGAAGGATTTCACTTGTTAGACGCGGCGCCGGCACGACTTAACGCCAAGGACACGCCGATTCCCTATCACCCGAATTTGTGGGAAACGCACCGGCCCAACGCCAAAGCCATCACCGCGAAAGTTCGCCAGCTTTTAGCCGAATAGTGCCCGGCCAATGTTTGCGAAAAACTTCACCCCGACCTCGCGACGCTGTAGCCACGGCGCTGCGTCGCCGTGTCGGCGTGCCACACTTCAGCAACGCCCCGACGGAGCGGGGCGGCTACAGCGGATTGCGCTCCGCTCCTAATCATTATGCCGAAAGTTCCAATCACCATGCCGCAGCTCGGCGAATCGATGGCCGAAGCCACCATCGTCGCGATCAAAGTCAAAGCCGGCGACAAGGTCGCGGTCGATCAGGAGATCATCGAAGTCGAGACCGACAAGGCGGTCATGGGTGTGACCACGCCGTGCGCCGGTGAGATTACGGGCATCGAGGCGGAAGTGAAGAAGGTTTACTTGGTCGGCGCAGTGCTCGGCTATGTCGAGGCCAGCGAGGCCGACGCGGCGCGCTTGACGAAAACGAGTTCGGAGCCACCGCAGGGCGAAATTGCAAAGGAATCGGCGAAGGCGGAGAAGCAGAACGGAAGCGGCTCCCACTTTCAGGTTGATGAAAAAGGATTGGCCCCAGTGCCGGCGGGTTCGCATTTCCAACTCGATCAGACGGGCGTGCTGCCTGTTCCCGCGGGCGCGAAAGGCGCGGGGTTCCTCTCGCCGCGGATTCGTGCGCGGATGGCTGAACTCCAGTTAACGCAGGCCGATCTCGCCGGAATTCAGGGAAGCGGAAACGCTGGCCGCGTCACGATCAAGGATCTCGAAACATTCCTCGGCGGTCTTGAGAGACATACTGCGGAAGACGCCAGCGCGATCCGCACCGGTGTGGCCGACGCGATGCGGCGGAGTTGGACGCGTCCACTGGCCACCGTGGGTCTTTCAGTTTGTCTCGATCCGGTGCTGGAAGATCGCAAGCAGCGCGATCCAAAGCCCGGCCCCGCGCTTTATGTTTTGCGCGCTCTGGCCTTGGCCCTGGCAGAGACGCCGGCAGCCGCCGCCCGCTTGATTGGCTCTCGTGCGATCCGCTCTGAATCGATCGACATCGGCGTGGCGGTGGAAGCGCAGGACGGCATCATGGTTCCGGTGATTCGCAATGCGGACAAGACGTCGCTGGCCGATCTTACCAGTCGTTATACCGAACTGGTCGATCTCGGCCGCCGCCGCCGGCTCACTTCCGAAATGACCTCGGGAGGGATCGCATCCGTTTCGAATTTCGGCACCTTTGGCTTGGATTGGGGCACGCCCATTCCTCTGCCCGATCAAACTTTCCTCCTCGGTCTGGGCGCCGGAAAAAAAGCGCCAACGTGGAGCGAAGAGAAACAGCAGTTCTTGCCGACGACGCAGGCCGAACTCACGCTCAGCTTCGATCACCGCAGCCTCGACGGCGGCGGCGCTGGTCGCCTCCTCAAGCGCATCATCGAACTGCTGAGCGATCCGGCTAAGCTGTAGGACGCGCGAGCGAAAGCTCCGGGGAGCGCGGGCGCCCCGCCCGCTGTTTTTAGCGCCTCGCTAAAAACTCTCCGGAGCGCAACACCTCGCATAGCTCGGAGCTGTCCCGCGAGGCGCAGGACAGAGCGGGCGAGGCGCCCGCGCTCCCCGGAGTTGCGACCGCGCGCGCTGAGCCCGGCGGGCCGGCCGGCTACAACTTCGCGCGATGCGCCAGAGCGAAGCGGACCAGAGCGAGGCTCCGTGGAGGTCGAGCTTGGTGCTGATGTTCTGTCGGTGCGTTTCGACGGTGCGCGGGCTCACGAAGAGTTGCGCCGCGATTTCCTTGCTGCTCAGGTCGCTCGCGATCAAGCGCAGGACGCGGAGTTCCATCGGCGTCAGACTCGTTAGGCCGGGATAGGCGCGCTCCAATTCACTTACCGGGGCGCCATGATCGACCAGGTAGGAGGAGAGCGCGGCTGAGGAAGGAGCGGCCGGCGAAGACCGCTTTGATCGCAGCGGCGGTGTCCGTGACCGCGCTTTCCTTCAAGACGTATCCCTTGATGCCAATCTCGAGCGCGGCCCGGAAGATCTCCTCTTCGCTGTGCATGGTGAGGAAAACGACTTCCGACCGGACGCGCTCTGCCGGCGCCGTGGACTTTGCGCGACGCGGCACTGGTCAATTGCAACGGTGCGCTTTCGAACGCCCCGATATCGGAGAGGTTCGAGCCGGGCGGATTTATCGCCGCCACGACGTCCACAAAGCGGAGCTGTCCGCGCTGATCGGTGATGGTTCCTCCGGGCGAATTTCCGCGATCAATCGCGGGGCTGCCATCCTGCAAGGCGTGGGTTTGAGTGAGGCCGCCATTATTAGCGAGCGGGGCAAGCAGGGGATCAATCGGGGGAAGGCATCGGGCGATTCGCTGTTCGAATTTTGCGACGTGTTTTGTGCGATCAAGGTGTTGCTGACCATGACCGTGACCTGCGCCCCACCGGACGAGGCCATGATTCCGCCAGCCCGCGCCTGAGAAGAATTAAACGCCAACGTGCAGTTGGTCAGGTTGGTCGTGCTCCCATCGTCACAGAAGATGCCGCCCCCGAGTGACACGCTACTGAGAAGCGCGACCTGGTTTCCGGAGACGGTGGTGTTTCGACAGAGTCATCGTCCCGGAGGTAAGGATGCCACCGCCGGTGCGGTTGGCGGAATTGCCAGAAATGGTGCAGGCGGTCACGGTTGCATTGCCCGTGCTGGCGATGCCACCCCCGCCGACGCGGGGTAACACCGCGCTGGTGGCCGTATTCCCGGTCACGGTGGTTTCGGAACAAATCATGGCCCCGTCGCTCGTAATGGCGCCGCCGGTGCCGGCCTGGTTCCCAGTGAAAGTGCAAGCCTGAATCGTTAGGCTGCCCGAGAGGCTGTGGATCCCGCCCCCCTGGCCAAAACTGCCCGCGGTGTTATTCGCAAACGCGACGCCTTGCGTCGCGACGGCACCGGCCCCGTGGTTGCCGGTAAAGTTCGTGCTCACACTCGTCAGGTAACCCGTGGCTCCGTTGAGCACTGCGCCCGCACCGGCGCCACTACCGCTATTGTTCACCAGGGTGCAGCCGACCAGGTTGAGCGTCTCGCGCAAGCCGCCCGTCTGGTTGCGACGTGGCGCATCGCGGAATTGTTGGGCGACCCGGCGGAACTGTAAAAGGCGCGAACGAAAATTCCGGGGAGCGCACGCGCAATCCGGCGACCCGCCGGATTGCTCGGGCGGAGGGACGATGCGCTGATCACCAAACCTCGAGGCGCAGAAGTTTGCGGCGAGTCGCCGCCAACAGCACGCGAGTCGCGTGCGCTCCCCGGAGTTGCGGCGACCACGCCTTATCCTATTTTGACTCTTCATGAATTCCGCGACCGCCACAATCGACCCCAACATCACCATGGCGGAGCTGCTCAAGCAGTTTCCCGGCGCGCAACGGGCCATGTTTCGGAAGTATCACATCGGCGGTTGCAGCAGTTGCGGCTTCAGCCCGAATGAGACGCTCGCTGGCGTCTGCGCACGGAACGAAAACGTCGATGTCGAGGAAGCGATCGATCACGTCATCGCGAGCGACACCGCCGAGCGCGCGATGCAAATCGAGCCGCGCGAACTTTCGGATCAGCTCGCCGCCGGCGCGAGGATCAACCTTCTTGACGTCCGCACGCGCGAGGAATGGGAATCCGTGAAACTGCCGGGCTCGCACCTCTTCACGCAGGAGTTGATGCAGGAAATTCTCGCCGATTGGTCACGGAACGATCTCGTGGTGGTTTACGATCATCAGGGCGCGCGGAGCATGGACGCAGCGGCTTATTTTCAAGGCCATGGGTTTGAAAACGTGAAAAGCCTCCGCGGCGGCATCGACGCTTACAGCGCGGAAGCGGATCCGTCGCTGCCGCGCTACACGCTGGAATAGCGAATTCGCGTGGAGCCGGCCCGCCTTCGGGCCGAAGATTGTAACATTCCCGCACCGTCCTTCGGCGCGAGGGCGCGCCGTCTCCACATCGCACCGCGAGGAAGTTCGCCTCCAGGCGCCGCGCGCGCCCGATGGTTTCCAAGAGCGGCCAGTCTCTCCGATGGCGTCGCGTGGCGTCCCCTTCGATCCTGTGCGAGCCTAGCCGCAGCCCATCATGGACGAACCCCTCGAAAAACGAATCGAAGACGCGGTGAAAAACCCGCGCAACCTCGGCGAGATGCAGGACGCCGATGCCGTCGGGACGGTCGGCAGTCCCGAGTGCGGCGACATGCTGCGGATGTGGATCAAGTTCAAGGAAGAGGACGGACGCAAAATTATCGATCGCGCGAGCTTTCAATCCTTCGGCTGCCAGACAGCAATCGCCGTCGCGAGCGTGGCCACGGAACTACTGGCGGGCAAAACCATCGCGGAGGCGCAAGCGATGTCGGGCGAGGAATTGGCGGCTCCTCTGGGCGCATTGCCGCCCGTGCGAATTCATTGCGCGCAGTTGGTCGAAGGCGCGCTGCGGAACGCGCTTTCGGGCGACACTGCGGCCGCGAAGGCTCCGGCAGGTGAGAAGGCCCTCACCCTCTTCGATCAGCTCTCCGCGGGCACCAGCGGAAAAATGAAGATTGTTTTGGCCACGGATTAACACGGATCAAACACGGATACGGAATTCTTCATCCGTGAAAATCCGTGTTAATCTGTGGCTAGAAAATTCCTGACGTTTATGCACGAAAACACTGAATTCACTCTCAGCCGTGACACAGAATCGATCCAGATTCCGAGCGGCAACAAGATCACCATCCCGTCCGGGACGACCGGCGTGATCACGCAAACCCTCGGCGGAAGTTACACGATCGCGACGGCGCACGGACTCTCGCGCATCGCGGAAAAGGATCTCGACGCGCTGGGCATCGAGAAGCCGGCGGCGACCAACGGAAGTTCCGCACCCTCGACGGGCATGGTGGGCGAAGTGGACGACAAGGCGGTTTGGGATCAACTGCGCCAATGCTACGATCCGGAAATTCCGGTCAACATTGTCGATCTCGGCCTGGTCTACGATTGCCAACTGAAAAAGAGCGAAAACGGCGGCACCAAAGTGGAAGTGAAAATGACCCTGACCGCGCCCGGCTGCGGGATGGGTCCCGCGATTGCTCACGATGCGCAAAGCAAGATCATGAGCATCGAAGGCGTGGACGAAGCGCAGGTCGATCTCGTCTGGGATCCACCGTGGAATCAGAACATGATCAGCGAAGCCGGGCGGATGAAGCTGGGGATGGTTTGAAGCTCAAAGCCGGGATAGTGGCCCCGTTCTCACCGCACTGCGGCGGCTCCCGCGAGCGAACGCTGAAGGCGGCTCAGACGATTCCGCCGCGCAGTTCGCTGTGTTTCCCGGCTAGCAACTCTTGCACAAGCGCGTATCCCCGCGCGTCCGCATTCTTCGAAGTGCCGGCGAAGTGCGCACCGATGCGCGATTTCGCCGAAGCGCAGAAGTAATTCGCGACCGCGAGGATTTCGTCGGCCGGCTTGCCCGAGTTGAGCAAATGTTGCGCGTAGGAGCAGGTCGCATTCATTGCGAAAATCTCCGTCGCCACGCCGACGTAGCGCGAAAGCAGGAGCTGCTCGCGGTCGAGCTTTGGCCCGAAGCGCATCATGGAATGGAACAACCCACGCGCCAGTTTCTTGCTCGTCTTCGCGCCATACTGGACATGCGGGCGCAATTGATCGTGTAGCTTGCTGAGATCGCCCGCGTTCGCCCTGCCGTATTGCCGCGGATACCAACGGGAATAGAAGGAGCCGGAGCCGAACATCGATTTTACTCGGGTCATCATCGGCAGCGTGGTATTAAAAATCGCACCGCCGACTTTGAGATGCGGGTCGAGCGCTTCGCGCGCAATGAAGAGGCGCATGATTTCGCTCGAACCTTCGAAAATGGTGTTGATGCGGCAATCGCGCAGGAAGCGCTCTACTGCCGTCGGCTCGTCGCCGCGCTCCCGCAACGATTGCTCGGTCTCGTAACCGCGCCCGCCGCGCACCTGCATGGCGTCGTCCGCGATTTTCCAAGTCATCTCTGTCGCCCACATTTTGCACATCGCGGTTTCGATCCGCAGATCGCCGGCCTTCTTATCGACCATGGCCGAGGTCAGGAACGTAATCGCTTCCATCGCGAAGGTGTTCCCCGCCATCTCCGCGATCTTCCCTGCGATCGCGTAGTGCTGTCCGATCGGGCAGCCCCATTGCACGCGCTCGCTCGCCCATTTCCGTGAGATTTCGAGGAGCCGTTTGCACAAGCCGACACACGCTGCCGGAATCGTTAGGCGACCGGTATTCAGAGTCGTTAGGGCAACTTTCAGCCCCTTCCCCTCGCCTGCGATGACGTTCTCTTTCGGAACACGGACATCCTTGAAAGTGACGACACCGTTATAGAGCGCGCGTAGTCCCATGAAGCGACAACGATGCGGCATCTCGAGCCCGGGCGTGTCCACATCGACGACAAACGCCGTGATCTGCTTTCGCTCCTTGCCATTCACCATTTTCGGCGCGGTCTTCGCCATCACCACGAGCACGCCAGCCTTGAGGCCATTCGTACACCACAGCTTCTCGCCGTTCATGATGTAGGCGGAGCCGTCTTCCGTCAGATCAGCGCGCAAACTCATGTTCGCCGGATCCGAGCCTGCGTTCATTTCCGTCAACGCGAAGGCCGAGATTTCATGGCGTGCGACTCGGGGCAAATACTTCGCCTTTTGTTCCTCCGTCCCGAAAATCAGCAGCGGCTGCGGGACGCCAATCGATTGATGCGCGGACACGAGCGCAGTCAGGTTCGCATCCCAACTCCCGAGCAACATCGCGGCACGGCCGTAATTGACCTGCGACAGACCGAGCCCGCCATACTGCTTCGGTATCTTAACCGCGAACGCGCCCATCGCGAAAAGGTCGTCGATATTCTTCTGCGGAATTTCGCCGCTCCGATCAATCTCATCCGCATCGACGTTCGCGTGCAGATATTCCTTCAGCTCCGCCAAAAACGGCTCACCCGCCGCGCGATCCTCAGCGCTCTGCTCCGGCCAGGGGAAAATCCGATCGAAAGCGAACTTCCCGACGAAAAGATTGCTCGCAAAACTGCCGCGTTCATCGAGCGGATCGCGCGAACTCTCCGCCAGATCGAGCGCGGCCGCTTTGCCGGCCGACATCTTGGAGGTGTCGATGACCGAAGCGGCTTCCTTCGGCGCGGGCTTCAAACTGGTTTCTTCGCTGATCTGTTTTTCGGGAGCTTCGAGTGAGGATTTCATAAAAGTGGTGCAAGTTTCAAACTTGCAGATTCAACACGGTGCATGTTGGAAACTTGCACTACGCAATTCAATCGCGCGCGTAAAACTTCGTCCCATCCTGCGCATGCTTCCGCAGCAATTCACAGGGAACAAACTTGTCGCCCGCGCGGGAATGTAACCCATCCATCTCGGCCACGAGCTTCTTCAATCCAAAATAATCCGCATAGCGCAGCGGGCCGCCACGTGCGCCAGGGAAACCGGTCCCCATCATCATCCCGAAATCCGCGTCTTCCGGCGCTCCGATGACTTTTTCTTCGAGGCAACGCGCGGCTTCGTTCACCATCAGGAACACGAGCCGGTCTTCCAGGTTTTCCACCGCAAAATTCTCCCCCGTCAACTGCCGCCATTCCTCCAGCGCCTCGTTGTCCGTTTGCTGCTTGCCCTCGTATTTGTAGAATCCGCTGCCGGACTTCCGCCCCAGCATTTTCGCTTCCAGCATCTTTCGCAAAATCTCCGGCGCTCGATCGCGGCGACCGTACGGCTTCTCCAGCGTATCCGCGATATCCACCGTGATATCGATCCCGATCTCATCGATCAACCGCAACGGGCCCATCGGCATGCCCCACCTCAGTAACGCATCATCGATCTCCTTTGCGCTCACTCCTTTTTCGTAGAGTTCCGCCGCATCGAGCAGATACGGGAAGAGAACGCGATTCACGAGGAATCCCGGGCTGTCTTGCACAACCACCGGCAGCTTGGCGATCTGGCGGGTGAAAGCGAGCGCACGCTCCACCGTCTCCGGCGCGGTCGCCTTCCCGACCACCACTTCCACCAGCTTCATCCGGCTGACCGGGTTGAAAAAATGCAGCCCGATCACGCGAGCCGCCTGTCCGGTCGTGGCGCCCAGTTCGGTGATCGAAAGCGCGGAAGTGTTCGTGGCGAGAATGGCTTTTTCGGGCGTCTTCGCGGCCAGATCGGCGAAGATCTGCTTCTTGATTTCCATCTTCTCCGACGCCGCCTCGACCACGATTTGGACGTCCCGCATTTCTCCCGGAGCGGTGGAAGCGACAATGCGAGCGCGACCTTCCTTCGCCTTCTCCTCGCTCATAATCCCGCGCTTCACCGCGTCGCCATACGTCTTCTCAATCGTCGTTAGACCGCGATCGAGCTGCTCCTGATTCACGTCGCGCAAAATGACCGACACCCCGCGCGAACTGAGCCATTGCGCAATCCCGGACCCCATCACACCCGAGCCGACCACGGCCGCGTGCGCTATCTTCTCCGCCGCCGTTTTCGAAGTGCCCTTGCGATATTTATCGCCCAGGAAAAAATTGCGGATCAGGTTCTGCGTCGTCTCCGTCTCACCTAGTTCGACAATGGCATCGACCTCCATGCGGAGACACTCATCGACGGATTTGTCGGTTGCGTGGATGATCTCAAGCGCGCGCGCAGGCGCCTCGTTGGAGCCGGCCGCGATGGAGCCGGCCCGCCCTCGGGCCGAAGGATCAGAGACAGCGGCGGGAGACGAACCTTCGGCGCGAGGGCGCGCCGGCTCCATCTTCCCTTCGCCGATTTTCTTGAGAGCCGTGTCGAGCATCTGTTCGCGCGGGACCAATTCGTCCACCAAGCCCAATTTTAAGGCTTCGGCGGCGGGATAAAGTTTGCCTTTCGTAATCACATCCGCCGCGGCGTCGGCACCGATCAAACGCGGCAACCGCGTCGCCCCACCCCACGCCGGCACCAGCCCGAGTGTGGTCTCCGGCAATCCAATCCGCGTCGCTGGCTCGCTCGACGCCACGCGGTAATCGCACGCCAGCGTGATCTCGTAGCCGCCCCCAGCGCAAGCACCGTGAATCGCCGCCACCGTCGGCACCTTGAGCGCCGCGAGGCGATTGAAAACCTTCTGCCCGTCCGCAATAAAAGCGCGCAACTCACCGCTCTGCGCCTGCCGCAAGAGCGTCTGCAAATCCGCGCCCGCGATGAAGATCGACTTCTTCGCCGAGATGACGATCACGCCCTTGATCGCGGGATCGCTCTCGATCGCATCCAGCTGCTCGCGCAAGCTGTCCATCGCCGCGGCGTCGAAAATATTCGCGCCCGATTCCGGCCGATCGAAGATCAACTGGCAGATCCCGTCCCCGTCCGTTTCCCGTCGAATCATTGTCCCGTCTGGCGTCGCAGTCATCGCGTTCACCTTGGCGAGATTCTTCTGGATTCCAAGCGGAGACCGGCCGGATAGCGCCGACCGAGTTTACGCCCCGCGAGTGTCGTCTTGGCGCGGCTAAGGCAAATTTGCTCCGGACCGGGCTTTCACCTGCCCGACATCCGAAGAGTTGATCTCACCATTCGCATTCACGTCGGCCCGAAAATTAGCTGACGTGATCGCCTGACCAGAAGCTGCTTTCACTTGAGCGATGTCGGCGGCGCTAACCGTCCCGTCCTCGTTTGTGTCGCCCAGGAGTCGGCCCATCGAAATCACGACATTGCCCACGCCATTTACGCAATAGAGTGTGACCCTGATCGTCTGAGCATCAGCCACCTGGGTCAACGGTATGGTGACGGTGTTTCCGCTCACGGAAATCGCGCCCCCATTACTCACGCCTCCGCTTCCCACGCTGCCCGTTCCTAAAGTTACCGCAGCTTGGGGACTGCCTTCAACCGAGACATCGACGGCGAAGGTCACCCGCAAGGTATAATCATCGGTAAGTCCACCGGAGCGGCACTCAATCGCGGGCTCCCCGGATTGCGGCAGGGCGACCTCAAAATTCTTCCCGCTCCCATGCGCCAAGCGGGAGGCGGCGCTTTCCACGGGCACCGCTGGGACGGCGGCGTAGCGAGCCCCCGTGTTCAGAAGAAAATTCCCATCGTAGCCGCCGAAAAGCACCATATCATCGCCGGTCCAGACAGCGGTGTGGTTGGATCGTTTGGCCGGCGCATTCAGTGCGGTCGTGTCCGTCCAATTGTCCGCCATCGGATTGTACCTTCCGCCACTGTCGAGGAAGCCGTTCCGCTGACCGCCCCAGACGATCATTTCATTTCCAGTCCAAACCGCGGTGTTGACCTGCCGCGGTTGAGGCTGATTTACAGGGCTGACGGCAGCCCAACTGTCTGTCGTGGGATTGTATTTTCCACCGCCGTTCACAAACTGGGCAGAGGTGAAGCCATTCCAGACAATCATCTCGCTTCCGCTCCAGACCGCGACATTCCCAGCGATCGGGCCAGGCGCGTTCACCGTGCTGATGGCCACCCATCGGTCCATCAGCGGATCATATTTGCCACCGGTGATGAAAAGGCCGCCCCAGACGATCATTTCGTTGCCGGTCCAGACGGCGTTGTGGTTTGCTCTGCCGAAAGGCGCGTTCGTCGTAGTGGTAGCGATCCAGGTATTTGAAGTCGGGTTGTATCTCCCGCCAGTGTTGAGGTGAGTTCCCGGGAGATCGTCGCCGCCCCAAACGATCATTTCATTTCCGGCCCAAACGGCGGTGTGATAGCGCCGCGCCACCGGCGCGCTGGTGGAATCAGTCGGAATCCATCGGTTCAGGACGGGATCGTATCGGCCACCGCTATTATAGAACACGAAGGGGGAGTTGTTCCAACCGCCCCAGACGATCATCTCGGTGCCGGTCCAGACGGCTGTATGATGCGATCGAGCAGCGGGCGCACTGGCACTCGTTGCCATCCAGCTATCAGTCGCCGCGTCGTATTTGCCGCCGCTGCTGAAGAACGAGGACGATCCTTGGCCACCCCAAACAATCATCTCGCTCCCAGTCCAAACTGCGGTGTGCGAAGCGCGGCCTTCCGGCGCATTTGTCGTTCTTGTCGGCGTCCACCTGTCCGAGGAAGGGTTGTATCTTCCGCCATCATTGAGCGAGACGTTGAAATTGGTCCCTCCAAAAACTATCATCTCGGTGCCGGTCCAGACGGCAGTGTGCCTGACTCTATATTGCGGACCGAAAGCGCTGCTTAAGGTCCACGTGTTGGTATCAGGATGATACCTCTCGGCTGCGAGGCTGAAGCCAGGGCTATTCCCGCCCCAAATAATCATCTCGCTCCCAGTCCAGACTGCGGTATGGCCGAGGTGCGAAACAGGAGCGGTGCTGGTTGGGCTCCAACTATCTGTCAGTGGATCGTAAAGGCCGCCGCTCTCCACATAATTCCCATTGCTGCCGCCCCAAACGATCATCCGACTGCCGCTCCAAATCGCGGTATGGGCAAACCGCCTGGTCGGCGCATCCGTTTGGGCAGTGGCCACCCACGTATCGGTGATGGGGTCATACTTCGCCCCGTTGTCCAAAATTTGGGAAGTGCCTTCCGCGAAGAGGCCGCCCCAGACGATCATCTCGCCGCCAGTCCAGATCGCCGTATGCCGATCTCGTGCCGAGGGGGCATTCACCAAGCTCGTCGGGAGCCAGGTATCCGCGAGCGGAAAATATCGTCCACCTGTATTTTCATACTGACCGACGCGACTGCCCCCCCACACGATCATGGCGTTCCCCGTCCAGACGGCGGTATGATTTTGCCTTCCGGGCGGCGAGTTGACTGTGCTCGTAGCGGTCCAGCTATCGGCCACCGGATCATATTTTCCACCGGTGGGGTCGAAAATACTTCCGTTGATACTGCCTCCCCAAATGATCATTTCGCTTCCCGTCCACACGGCGGTAGGCGCCTCCCGTGCAGTGGGCGCGTTGGCGACACTGATAGGAGTCCAAATATCCGTCGCCGGATCGTAGCGCTCGCCGCTATTCAGATAACCCGGAGGACCGTTGAAGATGCCGCCCCAAACGATCATTGCACTCCCCGTCCAGACTGCGGTGTGGCCGTGGCGGGCGCCGGGTAAATTCAAGGTGGGCCTCCACGAATCATCGTTGCATTCGCTTCCCGGAGCCGACACCGGAGGCAGCGTGTACTCGGCGAGCGTCCCCGGCGAAGGGTTGAGAGGGCGGCTTTCGTAACCGGCTCGCCATGAATCAAACGGCTCCTTCAGCCACTCGATTACAGCCAGGCGCAAGTGGTCTTCATCATGGTCGATGACACCAATTACGTAGTAGCGGTGGTCGTCTTCCTGCAGACGGCTGATCGCTCCCTTTTTCAGCGTCCCGGAAGAGTGACGATCGCCGCTCGGAAACAACCCTTCCAAGCTCTGCGTCTGCTCCATAAACTGCTCCCTATTCAACTCCATGCCGCCGCCCTCAGCGTTACCGGCGTCGGATCTGAACCATTCCATCTCGCGATAATTCCCGCTGGTCGCTCGCATTTCCTCCACCGCGTGGAGATTTTGCAGCGCCGCCTCCGCACGCCGCCGCAAGTCGCCGTGAAAGCGATCGTCTCGCGCATATCGCTGTGTCAGCAATCGTCTCGATAAAGATGGCAAGACCAGGCATTCCGCGATGACGGCGGGATCGTTCTCGAGCACGGCGAAGATCTCCCTCAGCATCTCCGGTCGTCGAGTTTGCTGAGCCATCCGCTTCATCTCCGCCTGCAGACGTTCGGGTGTCAGCGCTTCTTGCCAGATATCCTGGAGTAATTGCGCATCGATCAGATCATGCCGCACTTTCTTTGCCAACTCCGCGGGCGGGAGAATCTGGTCGAGCGACGGCTTGGGATCGGAGCGCTCTTTCGGCCAGGTGCGATGGCGCCAATAAACTTGCTCAATCGCTCGTTGGTAACCGACCCGGTCTGCGAACGTCAGGGCTCCGCCGGGCCTCACCGCCGCATCTCGACCACCGGGCGCAGCCCTCTGAAGATCGCGGGCCAGCGTGGAGATGATCAGGCCGAGCGAACCAAGAAAAACGACCGTGGCGGTAAAAATCTTACTCTTCATAGGCTGGATTGTTCTCAGTCAAACTTATCTACTTGATAAGTAAAGAAAGTTTCCGATCGCCTCCTTGGAACGAAACGATGCCTCCTTTCGACAATCGTTCGCCGGCGTCCCGGCTGTGTCGCCGGCGACCGCCGCTCCAGTGAGATCCGGCAGCGGCTGGCTGGCCTTTCCACGACCACATTGCTTCGATCACGGGCTCGATCCAGCTTGGGGGAACTCGCGCGCACGCGCCATACAAAACCGCGCTTCGCTCGCACGAAAACACAAGCCGAAACGCTCTAGTCTAGACTAGCTGCGCCGCGCGCATTGCGCCTGCTTCGGCGCGGTGATACAACCTCCGAAGCTGCCTCTCAGTGGCACTTCTCCGCGCGCACCTATGGTCGGCAAAATCCTCATCCCGGAAATCAAGAGCCTGATCGATACGCGCAGTTTTGGCGCGCTGCGTGAGCTGTTTTCCGATTGGCCGCCGGCGGATGTGGCGGAGGTGATCCTCGATATGGAGGAGGGCGATCAGGTGATCATCTTCCGCGTGCTGCCGCACGATCTGGCGGCGGATGTTTTTGAATACATGGACGTCGACGCGCAGCAGCAATTGCTGCGCGGCATGGCGCAGGAACAGGTGGTCGGCATCCTGAACGAGATGTCGCCGGATGATCGCACGGCGTTGCTGGAGGAGTTGCCGAGCGCGGCGGCGCGCCAACTGATCCAACTCCTCACGCCCGAAGAGCGGCGCATCGCGCAGGCCTTGCTCGGTTATCCGGAGGACAGCGTCGGGCGTTTGATGACGCCGGATTTCATCGCGGTGCACGCGGATTGGACGATCAAGGAAGTGCTCGATTATGTGCGCGAGAATGGGCGCGACTCGGAGACGTTGAACGTGATCTATGTGGTCGATGATCGCGGCAAACTGCTGGACGATCTGCGCATTCGCGAAATTTTGCTCCACCCGCTGGAGTCGCAGGTGAGCGATTTGATGGATGAAAATTTCGTCGCGCTCCGGGTGGCCGATCCGCAAGAAGACGCGGTAAATGTTTTCCGAAAATACGATCGCACGGCTCTCCCGGTGGCGGATTCCACGGGCGTGCTGGTGGGAATGGTGACGATCGACGACATGCTCGACGTCGCGCAGGAGGAAGCGACCGAGGATATCCAGAAATTCGGCGGCATGGAGGCCCTGGAAGATCCTTATCTGCGCGTGCCGCTCATGACGATGGTGTGGAAGCGCGCGCCCTGGCTCGTGATCCTGCTCATCGGCGAAATGCTGACTGCGACCGCGATGGCGTTCTACGAAGAGGAGATCGCGAAGGCAGTCGTGCTCGCGGTCTTTTTGCCGATGATTATTTCCAGTGGCGGCAATTCCGGATCGCAGGCCTCGACCTTGATCATTCGCGCGATGGCGCTGGGCGAAGTGACGTTGAGCGATTGGTGGACGGTGATGCGGCGGGAATTGAGCGCGGGCGCGTTGTTGGGGACGTTCCTCGGTGTGATCGGTTTTGCGCGCGTGGCGCTCTGGTCGATCATCGGCGAGCGCTACCTGCACCGGCAGGTTTACGGCGAACATTGGATGCTGGTGGCAGCGACGGTCGGCATTACCCTCGTGGGCGTGGTGCTGTGGGGATCGATCTCCGGCTCCATGCTGCCGTTCGCCTTGCGCCGCGTGGGGCTCGATCCCGCCACTTCTTCGGCTCCATTTGTCGCCACGTTGGTGGACGTGACTGGCGTGATTCTTTATTTCAGCATCGCGCTGCTCATTCTACGCGGTTCGATGCTGTAGAGCCTTTCGGCCGCTGGAATCAGGTCTCGATCGAGACCCACTCGTTCCGCTTCCGCGAATCAGCCACCGCCTGGACGACGCGCATGTATTTCACGCCATCCTCGAAATCAGGGTGCGGCCGATTCCGACCACGCGACTTCACCGCTGCGATGAAGTCATCCTCCACCGTCCAGCCGCCCGCCAGGTCCTTCGTTAACTCCACCTCATGCAGCGCGCGATCGCCGATCTTGCCCGCCTTAATCACGTCCGTGCCGAAGTCGTAAGTCATCGTCCCGATATCGCCGAAGACCTGCAGTTCGTCGCCCGCAGCGAGCGCACTGATGCCGCTAAACTCGAGCACGCCCTCGGCGCCATCGGCGAAAGTGCAGAGGATCGTGAGCAAATCCGGCACCTGCACTTCGTATCCCTGCCGCACCTCGAAGATCGTCTTACCGCGTGCATACACCCCAGTGATGTCGCCCAGCCAACGCTGCAACACTTCCACGTAAATCCCGAGCGCGAGCACATTCAGCCCGCTGATCTCGATCCGCTGCCGCCAATGCGCTGGCGCCTCCGCGTTCAAGTACGCGCCCGTCATACATTTCAACCGGATGTGGTGCGGCTGACCGACATAGTTTTCCGCGAGCAACTTTTTCACCAGCAGATCGCCGCGCAATCCAAACGGCGGCGGGCAAAGCATCGTGACCAATTCCGGAAAGCGCCGCGCCGTCGCCAGCATCTCTTCCGCTTCCGATAAATCCATCGCCATGCGCGCCTGACAGAAGACATGTTTCCCGGCCTCCAGCGCGGAAACCGTCACCGCGGAATGCATGTAGGGCGGCGTGCCGATCCACACGATATCAAGGTCCGGAAGGGCCAGGAGATCGGCCCAATTCTGCAACGGAATCGCGTTTGGCACGTTCCCCTCGCAGAATTTCAACGAGCTTTCGTAGGTAGAGTTGGAGACGGCGATGATCTCGACTTCGGGGTGTTTTTTGAGCGCGGGCAGATGCCGATCGCGCACGATGTCCCCAGCGCCGATGATTCCGATGCGAAGCTTATTATTGGAGCGAGCCATGGTAAGAGAGATTTTGTCAGCGACCAGGCCCATTAGAAGCAGGCCGGCGGAACTGAGCAAGCTTTGACCGCGAGCGGCGGAAGGTGTTCAAATCCCAGCAGATGGAGCCGGCCCGCCTCCGGGCCGAAGTATGGTTGCCCGCTCGTCCTGCGATCCTTCGGCCCGAGGGCGGGCCGACTCCAGTGCGTAAGAATCGCTTGACCGGACATGGGGTGCCTGCCAGCTTACGCGACTCTTTTTCCAGGAGTCGTTTTTATGTCAAAAGTTTGCAGCATCACAGGAGCGAAGGTTTCACGCGGAAGCATCATTCATCGTCGCGGTATGGCGAAGAAGAAGGGCGGCGTGGGCCGGCACGTGACCAAAAATGTGCCGCGCACCTTCACCCCGAACTTGCATGAGCATCGGGTCTGGGTGCCGGAATTGAAAAAATACATCCGGGTAAAAGTGACCGCGCGCGCGATGAAGACGATCAATAAAAACGGGGCCTACGTGACCTTGAAAAAGGCCGGCCTCGTTTCCGCGCGAAGCTGATTCGGGCTTAGTTCGCCGAGGCCGCGGCCTCATGGGACCGCCGAAAGGCGGATAACGCGTTTACTGGATAACGCGCACGCCTTGCCTGTCATCCCGAGCCGCGAAGACGGTCGAGGGATCGCGCATCTGCCGTGGTGCTTCCCGGTACATTCCAGCGTGTCCGATAGCTTCGGCGAGATCCCTCGGCGCGCTTCGCCAGCCTCGGGATGACCCGGCGGGGAAGTTTTTGGCGGATGGACGAGGAGCAATAATTGCAATCGCCGACATCGCAGCCTGCGAGGAAACCCGACGCCGATTGCTAAGATTCCTGAACCGGCTTCGCAACTTCGACTTCGTCAGATTCTTCCGGCGCCGGCGCACTAGCAGTGGGTTCCGGAACTGCTTCGACCGTCTCGTCACTCGTCACTGGTGCGATCTCGCGTTCCACCGCCGTCGCCGTCGGCTCCACCGTTTGCTCAACTGACATCCCGCCTTCCTCCGCCGCAGCGGATACTTCTTCCGGGGCGGGCGCACTCGCCATTTCACTCGACGCCGTCTCAACCAGAGCAGCATTCTCCACCGGAGCTTCCGTGGGTTTCTCCGCCGGCGCCTCGGTCCCTTTGGTCGCGGTCTCCGCTTTCGCTCCAGCAATCGGGGCCGCCGGCGCCTTCGGCCGCGGCAAATCCAGCGTGCCGTCGTTGAACTCGATCACGTAACCTTCATGGATCAGCCAATGCAGATCCGACGCCAAGGTCCGCTTCGCGCGCTCCACCTCGGCCGCTTCGGCTTCCGCTGGCGCAATCTTCTCCGCCAGTTGTTTCCGGTTCATTCCCGGCGTCTCCGTCAATTTCTCCAGAATGCCATTGATCGAAGCAGAGACGCTCGCGCGTTCATGACCGAACGGCCGAATCCGGAAAGGCGAGACAAAGAGCATCCCGCGCCGGTGCCGGAAAATATTCAGCCCCGCACTCCGCAATCCCGCGGACAGCTCCTGCATCATCTTCGACGGCGAACGCATTTCCGCTGACCAAGCATTTTCGATCACGATCCCAAGACCGCGATCGGCCAGCCGGCGACTAACCACTCCACCGATCGTCACTTCCTGCGCGCTTCGTTGCAGAGTCGGCAAATGCGTCTGGCGAAAATGCCGCTCCGCTTCCGCCGCGTTCTTGAATTCGACCTCGGGCTCCAGCCCTTTCGTCTTGTAGGTCGTGATGCTGCGCGCTTGCTCTTTCCATTCCTCCACCACCGCCGGATCGCTCACGATCTCGATCTGGCGCTGGTAATCCTGGAAGCCCATCCGCCGGCTGAAGCGCTGCTCATAGAGCGCGCGTAACTGCGGCTGATACGCGTGATGATTCGTGGGCCCGAGCAAAGTCCCGCTCACACGACAACGCGCCACGTTCGTGAAATTCCCTTTGAGCGGCTCCGTTTGCGTTTGTTCGACAGTGTAAAATTCGTCCTTCGCATTTGCGAAAGCCGTCGCCTCGAGCGTGCGCGGATCAGTCGCCGCTTCGCCCTGTTCGCCCATCTGATGCAAGACCGCGCCTTCGGCCGCCTTGAGTTTCACGTCGTAGCGCTCCGGCTTGTCCAAAAACAATCGCGCGAGCGCAAAAACAGAATACGTGACCGAGCCGGATTTGATCTGCGCAATCACATTTTCAAACGCCAACGCATGCGGAATGAAGCGCACGTCCACTTGTGGCAATGGCGCCGGCGCCTCGCGCGGCGGACGTCGATCATCGGAACGCTCGGGCCGACGCGCATCTGGCCGGCGCGGTCCGGAATCCGGACGACGCGGTCCCGGAGATCGATTGCCGCCACCCTCTCGCGCATCACGCTTGGGTCCACGCGGACGCGAATCGCGTCCGCCATCGCGTCCACGTTGTGGTCCGCGACCGCCGCGATCAAACGAGCGCGACTCCTCTTCCCCTTGATACTGGGAATAGTCCTTTGCCTGCGCGGTTTCGTTCACCCACGCGGGCATCATTTTTAAATCGAGCAGATCGGCGGGCGTAGTCGGCTCAGGCATGGGTCTCCTTCTTAAGGCCTTCGACGCGGGATGTAAAACGGCGGCACGCGCAATCCGCGCAGATCGAAAACCGGGAAATTAATCGACCCCGAAGGCGTTCGGGGTTGACAAGGCGTCTAAATCTTTTACTTGCCATCCTTGCCGGGACTGCTTAATGCCTGCCCGCTACCGAACGCCAACCCAGAAACAGTTTTTATGAGTGACAAATCCATTGAAGAGAAGGTCAAAGACATCATCGTCGAGCAACTCGGCGTCAATCCGGAACAGGTCACGCCGACCGCTTCCTTCATCGAAGATTTGGGCGCCGATTCGCTCGATATCGTCGAGTTGGTGATGGCGTTCGAAGAAGAGTTCTCAGTCGAAGTGCCGGACGAAGACGCGGAGAAACTCCAGACCGTCGGCGACGTGATCAAATACATCGAGGAAAAGGCGTCGAAGCAGTAGTTTCGACTAAGATTTTTCGCTCGAAAGAGCGCACGGAAAAACACGACTTCGGTCGTGTTTTTTTGTGCGCTGGTTGCGGCCGTCGCCCAAGCCGGACAGACTGATGCCATGACTTTAGAGTTCTTCCAAAGTCCGCTCTTCCACGCGGGGCGCTATGCCATTTCGGCGGCCGGGCTGCTGGCATTTGTCGGCTTGCTCATCGTCGGCTTTGGCCTGGCCCGGATCTTCCAGAGCAACCTCCTCCGGCGTCTCTTCAGCCGGCTCAAGCTGGACCCGAATTTCATCGCGATTACGACCACCATTCTCAGCCTCGCCTCCGTCATTTTCTTCGCGGTGGCAGCGGTCAACGCCGTCGGTTTTCCGCTCGCTTGGGATGCGCCTTTGCCCGGGGTAAAGCTGAGCCTACTGCAAATCCTCTTGCTCGTTGTGATGTTGATTGGAGTCTTCTGGCTCTCTTCCCACACCAAGCGTTTTCTCTTCAACCGCTTCCTCGTGAACAGCGGTCTCAATCGCTCGCTCCAGTACGCCATTTCGCAGGTCGCGAGCAACGCCGTCCTCGTCATCGGCGTGCTCATCGTCGTCACCAACACTGGGATTAACTTCGGTGCGCTGGCCGTCTTCGCGGGCGCGATCGGCGTTGGTATCGGTGTCGGTTTGCAGACTATCGCGAGTAATTTTATCAGCGGACTCGTGATCCTGGCCGAGCGCCCGATCGCGCTCGGTGATCGCGTAGAAGTCGGCAACGTCACCGGTCAGGTGGAAAAGATTCGCGCCCGCTGCACCATCATCCGCACGAACGACAACATTTCCATGATTGTGCCGAACTCGAAGTTCATCGAAGAGCCGGTCACGAACTGGACCTACGGCGATCCGCGGGTGCGTTTCCGCATTCCGATCGGCGTCGCTTACGGCAGCGATCTCGAGGTGGTCCGCGAAGCCCTCGTCGCCGCCGGACGAGAAACCGAGCACACGCTCGAAGACCCGGCGCCCAGCGTTTTCCTGGAGAAATTCGGCGACAGCTCGATCGACTTCGAACTCGTCGTCTGGAGCAGCGAGATGAGTTACCGGCCGCGCCGCTACAAGAGCGATCTCTATTTTGCGATCGCGAGAAAACTTAAGGAAGCCGGGATCGAAATTCCCTTCCCGCAGCGCGACCTCCACATCCGAAGCGGCGTGCTTCCGATCACGCGTGGATCGCGCGCTAGCGAAGCTGCAGAGCCGAACGAAGTCTAACGAACCGCGGAGCCGGAGGATTAGTCTAGAGATTGAACCGCGATGAAGATCGATTTGCGTTCATCTGAATCTCGCAGTGGCGGATCTCGCCTGCCGGGTAGGGACGGCGCGCTGCGCCGTCCAGGCAGTGTCGCATCTCAGTCGACTTCCGAGCCGCCCTCCCGCTTACGAACTCGCTTGGACATCGCAGCGCGATGTCCCTACCCGCCGCGCTAGCACATGTCATCCGGCGAAACCATTCCGCTCCCCAGCGGCAGCGCTCGCGTGCTTTCGCTGGCCGAGCTGCGCGAAATTCCTGCGTGGTCCCAGTCGTTCACCCGCCAGGCGAAGGATTCCCGCTTCTACGAAATTGTGGAAGAAACCATCGCCGGATTCGAGCATCACTACCTGATCCTGGAAGACGACAACGGTCGCGTGCGCGGCGTGCAACCGTTCTTCTTCGTGCAGCAAAATCTTGTCGAAGGAGTGCCAGCGTTACGATCCATCGTCGATTTTATCCGGCGGACGCTTCCGCGTTTCCTCACCATGCGCGTGCTCATGGTCGGGTGCGCGGCGGGCGAAGGCCATCTCGGCGTTTGCCAAAAGGGCGATGAAGATTGGTTCGCGATCGCGCTCTACGCGGCACTGAAGGATTACGCGCGAGGCAAGGCGGCGCTCATTGTCTTCAAAGATTTTTCCTCACGCTATCGGGAGACGCTCCAGCGCTTCGCCGACAACGGGTATACCCGTATCCCAAGCATGCCGATGACTCAGCTCGCGCTTTCGTTCCGCGACTTCGACGACTATTTCGGGCGGCTTAGCAAAGCGACGCGCAAAGACCTGCGCCGCAAATTCAAGAGAGTCGAAAAGGCGGCGCCGATTCAACTCGAGGTCGTCACCGACGTCTCGCCGTGGGTGGACGAAATGTATCCGCTCTACCTGCAAGTGCAGGAGCGCTCCCCGCTCAAATTCGAGACGCTGACGAAAGATTACTTCCGCGAATTGGGCCGCCGCATGCCGGACAAAGCGCGTTTTTTCCTCTGGCGGCAGGAAGGCAAAATTATCGCCTTCAGCATTGCCCTCGTGCACGGCGACGTAATTTACGACGACTATCTCGGCCTCGACTACCGTGTGGCACTGGATCTCCACCTCTACTTTGTCACCTTCTGCGACATCCTCGGTTGGGCGCTGGCACAGGGCCTTTCGTATTACCGGAGCAGCCCGCTCAATTACGAACCCAAGCTGCACCTCGATTGTGAACTCGCGCCCCTCGATCTATACGTCAGGCACACCAATCCCCGGTTGAATCGCATCTTTCCGCCCATCTTGAAATTCCTCGAACCGACGCGCCACGACCCGGTGCTCCGGCGTTTTCCGAACGCGCGAGAGCTGACCCTGTAGCGGCGGTCTATGACTGCCGTGAGCGCGCCACCGCCAAATGACAAAACTTCCCCCACCCGGCGCGGATTCGGCGGTCAGAGACCGCCGCTACAGCGCCTTCGGCAATCCCTGGTTGCAACTCGCGCTCAGCACCCTCTGCGTGACAGCGTCCGAAATGTTCCTGAAACGCGGCGCAATGGAGACCGCGCATCTCTCGGAAGCGTGGGCCTGGACCGGTGTCACCGGCCTCGCTTCTCCGCTCGTGTGGGTCGGAATCGTCTTCCGCATTCTCGCTTTCGTCACCTGGCTCTACACCCTCAAGCACCTTCCGCTCTCGCTCGCTTTTCCGGCTTCCCAAGCGGTGCACGTTCTCGTCCCGCTCAGCAGTTGGCTCATCCTCGGAGAATTCATCAGCCCCATCCGCTGGAGCGGCATCGCGCTGGTTCTGCTCGGGCTCGCCATCGTCGCGCGACCGTTCGCGAAACTGGAGGAAAAATTATGACCACGATTTCGCTCCTGCTCATTCTGATCGCACTCATCACCTTCGTGATCGCGCAATTGCTTTTGAAGCATGCGATGGAGTCCACGGTCGAGCGCGGCTTCGGTCAACGAACCTTTAGGATCAACATCTCGCTCGGCACCTTCTTTATGGCGATCTCGTTTTTCCTCACCCTCGGACTCCTGCAAAAGTTCGACTTGAGCTACCTCTATCCATTTGAAGGTCTCACCGTCATCTTCATCATCGTGGCCGCCGCCGTCCTTTTGCGGGAAAAATTGAGTGCGAAACTGATCATCGGTTCGCTCCTAATTTCGCTCGGCGTCGTTCTGGTCGCGGTTAGTTAGGCGAACCGACGTGAGCAGAATTCTGGGGAGCGCACGCTTGCAGCGTGCTGGCGATGGCATTCTGCCATCGCGAACTTTCGTGGATGACGCTTTCCGTTTCGCGCTGTCAATATCCCCAATCGTCATCTTCTAAAGTTTGTGCTCGCAGAATGCGAGCACCAGCACGCTGCAAGCGTGCGCTCCCCAGAGTTCCGCCAAGGCCCCCCACTTTAACAAGGCGTCGTGAGTAACGGCCACAGCTTCTCGAACGCTGCGCGATTGATCGCCCGCGCCTCCGAAAGAACAGGGGTCCGCATCCGCGGGTGGTCCAGCTTGGCCACGAATCCCTGCTTCCACCGCGCATATTTCTGCGGCGAGTACGCCCCACAAATGTCGCCGCCGACAATTCGCGCCCGTTTCCGCAATTCGCCCAGCGCCCACGCCACATCTTCCGTGGCAAATTTTCCATTCTCCCAATTCGTCACCGCATCACCCGCCTGCAGACCATCCAGGTCCACCGTCACGTAAACGTCTCCGCCATTCAGCCCGCGCACGAAACGCGCGAAATCCTCCCGCCAAGTCCCTCGGAAGATCGCGCCGCGCCGCTGCTGTTGCGCGAGCGGCCGATCGTCCGCCCAGGCGTGGACCTCCAGCGTGCCCGCCCGTTCCGCGCGGCGATTCCCAAACGCCTGCCCCGGCCACCAGCACTCGAAGTTCCCGCAGCCCCACACGCTCACCTTTTGCACCTGCTCCAACTCGAGCGCGCGATTCACCCAGCTTCCGCAACACCAGCGTGGCGGTCGAATATCCCAATCCGGATGGTTATCGAACGAGATCACTGTCAGCGGCTCGGCAAAACGCCGCACCCAGAGTCCGCTGAGATGATGGAAATCGCCCGAGCCATACAAAATGAATGGAGATAGCCGATCGGCATACGTGCGATAAAATTCCTCCACCTCCCGCGGAGGCGCAGAAAACCGGAGACGCGGCCCCCATTCCCGCGCATCCACCATCGGCAATCCCAGCGCCGCCTCGTCCCAAGCATCATCGAGATTCAGATGGATCGGCACGCTCACAATCGAGGAATTTCGCGACGTTTCTTCGCGGGACAACTTCCATACGCGCGCCGCGTCAGCCAGCGGCGATATTCAATCATCGATACCCAACACTCGAACGGTCAGAAGAAAAAGAAGGGGGAAACTCCGGCCGAAGACCGCGACCTGATCTGCAAGGTTCAGGACGCTTTCCGCCTGTTCGCCCGATCCACCTCCGCGGTGCTCGGGACGGCGTGGGCCTTCGTCATCGCCATCGCGGTCATCGTGATCTGGGCTGCCACCGGACACGTCTTCCATTACTCGGATACCTGGCAACTCATCATCAACACCGGCACTACCATCGTTACCTTCCTGATGGTTTTCTTGATTCAAAACACGCAGAATCGCGACGCCAAAGCCGTCCATCTCAAGCTCGACGAGCTGATCCGCGTGGCCGGCGGCGCGCGTAATCACTTGATCGATATCGATCGCTTGTCCGATCAAGAATTGGCCCAGCTCCAACAGGAATTCGAGCGGATCGGCAAGAATGCGGATGATGGCGCGGCTGCCGTTGAGCGTGTCAAGAAGACCGTCTCGCGCTGATACCGGTCACTTCGCAGCCGCTTTCGCCTCACCGGTGCGGACAAACTTCGGTCCACTCGGGCAAAGGTGAAAGATCTCGCACTGCCGGCAATCCGGTTTCCGCGCAAAACAACGCCGACGGCCATGCCAGATGAGCCAGTGACTCCACATCGTCCAATGCTTCCGCGGCACGATCTTCATCAGATCCGCTTCGATTTTTTCCGCGTCGGTTTGCTTCGTTAGGCGGAGGCGAAGGGAAAGACGCGCCACGTGCGTATCGACCACGACGCCCTCGTCTTTTCCGAACGCGTTTCCCAGAACCACGTTCGCAGTTTTTCGTCCCACGCCGGGAAGAGCGTTCAATTCTTCCATCGTCGCGGGCACTCTCCCGCGATGCTTTTCCATGATCGCCACGGCAGCCGCGCGAATACTCTTCGCCTTGTTCCGATAGAAACCGGTCGAGCGAATCATCGACTCCAGTTCATCCGGCGACGCCTGCGCGAACTCCGCCGCGGAGCGATAGCGCTTAAACAACTCCGGCGTGACCAGATTCACGCGCTTGTCGGTGCACTGCGCGGAGAGAATGGTCGCCACCAGCAACTGCAGCGGCGTTTTGAAATCGAGCTCGCAATGCGCGTCCGGATAAACCTTCGGCAACTTCTTTACCAACTCCTCGACTCGTTCTCGCGCGGTCATCGTGCGCGACCCGGTTTGCGCGGTTTTATCCGACGCCCAACAAACACTCGTCCACGCCGAATGATGCGCCGCGCCCACGCATATTCGCTGGCCAAAATTGCCAACCCGATCGGAATTACGATGAACGCCGGGCCGGGCAGAACGATCATCGCGATTCCGATCAGCAGCACCGTGACGCCGATAACAGAATAAATCAGTCGCCGGATCACCGGCATCCGATCAAGCCCCAGCTTATCGTTCAACCGCCGCTGCCACGCGCGCTTCCGCGCCTCGATCGGATGATGATGGCGCGAGGGTGCTTGAGCGGTCATGACTAAATCCGAGCCGAATTATTTTTCGGAGAACGACGCGAGCTTCTGCTCCAACTGCGGAGGCACATGCGCGACGATCACCGCCGCTTCGCCTTCGTAGCGCAACTCAACCACGCGTCCGACTCGGTGAATCTCCGCGATGAGACAGGACTCCGTCAACGGCACGCGGAAACGCAGGTTTAAATGCCACGAGGTCACCTTATCCTGCAGGGCTTGGACCAACTCACTCACGCCTTCCCCAGTGCGCGCGGAGATCGCGACGCTGCCGGGAAAACGATGTTGGTAGGCGACGATCGCCTCAGGATTTTGCAGCGCGTCGATCTTGTTGAAGACAAGGAGTGTTTGCTTGCTGAACGCGCCCAACTCTTTCGTGACCGCGTTCACCGCCTCGATGTGCTCATCCACGCGCGGATGACTGAGATCGACCACATGCACGAGCAAATCCGCTTCGCTCACTTCCTCCAGCGTGGCCTTGAACGACTCAATCAACATGTGCGGCAGATTTTTGATGAAACCCACGGTGTCGGTTAACAGCATGCGCTGTTTGTTTGGCAGCGTGATGCTGCGCGTGGTGGGATCGAGCGTGGCGAAGAGTCGATTGGCCGCGATCACATCCGCGCCGGTGAGCAGATTCAAGAGCGTGGATTTGCCGGCGTTTGTGTAGCCGACCACGGCCGCGACCGGCCATTGATGGCGGCGCCGGCCTTCACGCTGCAGCGAGCGCACCTTGCGCACGCCTTCCAACTCACGCTCCAGCTTCGCGATCCGTTCCTGCACACGCCGCCGATCCACTTCGAGTTGCGTTTCGCCCGGCCCGCGCGTTCCGATCCCGCCCGTCTGTCGCGAAAGGTGGGTCCACATTCTCGTCAGCCGCGGGAGCAAATATTGCAACTGCGCCAGCTCGATCTGCAACCGCCCTTCCCGGCTCCGCGCGCGTTGCGCAAAGATGTCGAGAATCAGCTGCGTGCGATCCAGCACCTTGCGCGAAAATAGATCTTCCAGATTGCGGCCCTGCGCGGGCGACAACTCGTGATCGAAAATCACCGAGGTGACCTGCTGGTCGCGGAACGAATCCTTGATCATCTGCGCCTTCCCTTTCCCGATGTAGTAAGGCGCGGTCGGCTTATCGAGTCGTTGCGTGACCGTGTCCACGACCTGCGCACCAGCGGAGTAAGCCAGCTCGCGCAGTTCTTCCAGTGAATCGGCCAGGTCCCACTTCGAGATACCGTCCTGCTCCAGCCCGACAAGGACCGCGCGTTCCGGCCGATATTTTGCTTGAACGTCGATCATCGTTCTGGCGCGAAGGAGAGACGAGCCTTGCGCGCGATCCATTCGATCGCTTCCGGTGAGCCTGTGCGGGAGAGGTTCAGCGCTTCGAAACTAGTTTGCCGTGAAAACCAGGTCAATTGTCTTTTCGCGTAACGCCGTGTCGCCTGTTGGATCGCGGCGATGCATTCGGCTTCCGAGATTCGCCGGTCGATCAGATCGCGGATTTGCCGTAACCCGAGGGTCTGCTCTGCGGTCGGTCCGATCTCTCCCGCGGCGCGGACTTCGTCCACGACTCCATCGGCAAACATGGATTCCACCCGTACATTGATTCGTTCGTAAAGTTCTTCGCGCTCGCGAAAGAGAAAGACGCCGCGCGATTCATTCTCGGGCGTTTGCCTGCTGCGCTGCGCCGAGGCTGGCTGGCCGCTGAGCAAACAAATCTCCACCGCGCGAACCAGGCGTCGCTTGTTTTTACGATCGATCACGGACGCCAATGCCGGATCGAATTGCCCCAGCCTAACGAATAATTCGCCTTCGCTGCATTGCTCCAGACGCTCCCGCAGTTCCGCATCCGCGCGCGGAAGCGGCGAAAGACCATGTGTCAGCGCTTTCACGTACAAGCCGCTGCCTCCGGCAACAAGCGCCCGGCTTCCCCGCGAATGGATTCCCTCGATCGTTTCCAGCGCTAACTGACGGAAGCGCTCCGCGTCCATCGATTCCGCCAGCGGCACGGTGCCGATCAAATGATGCGAGACGCGGCGGAGCGTTGTTTCATCCGGCTTCGCGGTGAGGAGATCCAGCCCCGCGTAAAGCTGAAACGCATCCGCGCCCACGATTTCGGCATCCAGAACCTGCGCGACTCCCGCCGCGATCTCCGATTTACCGCAAGCCGTTGGTCCGACGAGATAAAACACCTCAGCCATGGGATATGTCGCAAGCCTCGCTCCGCCGTCGCCTCCGCAAGGCGCGCTGTAGCCGCCCCGCTGTGTCGGGGCGTTGGCCGGGCCAGACACGGCGACGCAGCGCCGTGGCTACCGCAATCCAGCCACAAAAAAACGGGAGACGAGCAGCGAACGCCACCACGTCTCCCGTTTTGTAAATCAAACTCAGCTTTCGCTGGCCGAATGATGCTCGCTCGACTTCGCGCCGCTCACGAGCAGCTTGCGGCCGAGGAAGTCCTTGTCGTGCAACTCAGTGACGGCGCGTTGCGCTTCTTCCACCGTGTTCATTTGCACGAAGGCAAAGCCCTTCGAGCGCTGGTTGTGTTTGTAGGTCACAACCTCTGCGTTTTGCACTTCGCCGACGCCGTTGAAGAGCTCGAAGAGATCGCTCTCCGTGGCTTCAAACGACAGATTGCCGACGTAAAGACGCGGCGTGGTGACTTCGACTGACTCAGGCTTGCGCGTGGTGCGCGGCGACGATGCACCGTTGGCCGAGCCATTGCGCGCCGGCTGCGGCACGCGTGCGATGGGCGGATTCTTGCTGGAGAAAAAGCCCACGATGATGTCCCAAAACGACTTTTTCACTACCGCTTTGGGTGCTGGATTTTGCCGGTAGGGACGATCGCCGCCCTGCCTGCGTCGGGAAGCTCCGCCGCGCGGACGCCGCGAGCCTCTCCCGGATGATTGAGATGCCATGATATGGATCCTCTGTTTTGACCGAATTGTGTTTCGGGCGAAGCGCATCAAGTGATGCCCGATCCCGCAGCACGCTGATCCCGAAGGATCCGTTCAAGAAGCTAAATCGCGTGGCCGCAGAAAACTCCGCCGCTCTCAGTCGGGAAGGAATTCGAAAAGATTGGCGCGCCGCACCCCACCCAAGTCTGCTTTGTGAGGAAAAACGGACGCCCGGAGATTCGAAGACAATTCCCGACATCGGCGGGTAACATGGAGCGGAAGGCGGGTTTTGCAAGGAGGGGGTCCTCCCACTCCGACTCGTGCTCGTGCTCCTACTCCTGCTCGTAATCGAAAGAGTCGAGCAGGAGCACGGGCAAGAGCAGGAGCACGAGATCAACGAACCTGCGTCTCCAGGAACCAATCGACGAACTTCGGCAGTCCTGCCGATAGCGGCGTCGTCGGATTGTAATTCAAAAGCCGCCGCGCCTTCGAGATATCCGCGCATGTGATCGGCACGTCGCCCGGTTGCTCCGGAAGTTGGTTGATGATTGCCTTGCGCCCCACCGCGCGCTCGATCTCCGCGATCAGGTCCCGTAACTGGATCGTTTCGCTTTCGCCGAGATTGAAGACGTCGAACATCGGCCCTTCGTATGAAGTCGCAGCCATCACTCCCTGTATGATGTCGTCGATATGGGTGTAATCGCGCCGCGTGGTGCCGTCTCCGAATTGGTCGATCGGCTGCCCCGCGTGAATCTTGCGCGTGAACTGGTGGATCGCCAGATCTGGCCGCTGCCGGGCGCCGTAAACAGTGAAAAAGCGCAACGCCACGATCCGCATTTGATAGAGATGCGAGTAGGTGGAGCAGAGAAACTCGCCCGCGATTTTCGTGGCCGCATACGGACTGATCGTTTGCGTGAGATGCAAATCCTCGGAGAAAGGCACCACTTTCGAAATTCCGTAAACCGACGAGCTGGAGGCGAAGATAAAACGCTCGATCCCCGTCAACCGAGCGGCCTCCAAAAGGTGCAGCGTGCCGGCGACGTTGGTCTCGTAAAAGAGCTGCGGATGACTGATCGACGGCCGCACTCCCGCCCGCGCCGCAAGGTGCGCGATCAATTCGAACTTCTCGCGATGGAAAAGATCGCGCACCGCGTTCGCGTTGCGCAGATCGATCTGATGAATCTGGACCTGCTCCGCCACGCCCGCGAGATTCGCGTGCTTAATTTGCGGGTCGTAAAAATCGTTGAAGTCGTCGAGGATCGCGACTTCATGTCCGGCAGTGAGTAATTTCTCGACCAGGTGCGAGCCGATGAAGCCCGCGCCGCCGGTAACCAGGGTGCGCATCGCGCGAGCGTAAAGATGAAGCGGAAAACGAGCAAGGATGGATCAAGCGTGGGCATCGTGTTGGCGATGCTGGCCGTTTTCCTGCTCACGGCGCTCGGGCTGCTCTGGTTCCGACTTCATCTGGAAATGCGGCCGCTCGCGATAGTGGAGCCAGCGTTCCAACTCCCCTCGCCTTTCATCCTCGCAGCTTTGCCGACGGCGACGCGCTTTGACTTCCCGCTGGGAACCGAGCACGGCGCCTTTGCTTACAACGCGCAGCCCTTCACCGAGAACCGGCATCTCGGCGACGACCTCAACGGCATCGGCGGCGAGAACAGCGATTTCGGCGATCCCGTTTACGCCGTGGCCGACGGCCGCGTCCTCTCCGCGCACGAAGGCGGGCCAGGCTGGGGGAACATCGTCATCGTCCTCCACGCCTACGAAGAAAACGGCGCGCGGAAGTATCTGCAGTCCTACTACGCCCACGTCGATAAAATGCTCGTGCAACCCCAGCAGAATGTGCGTCGCGGACAACCCATCGCCACCGTCGGCAGCGCAAACGGAAAGTATCTCGCGCATCTCCATTTCGAGATGCGGGAATTCGTCACGCCGTTTATCGGTCCCGGTTATCGTGACGACACCCGCGGTTGGATCAATCCCTCAGAATTCATCCGCCAGCATCGCGGTGCGCCCGACGAAGACGTGGGCCGGCCGCGCGATCTGTAGCGGCGGTCTATGACCGCCGAAACCGTGGACTGCGTGGAAAGCGTACGACGGCGGTCATAGACCGTCGCTACAGGTGCGCCCGCAGCAGGTAAATCCAGTTGCCG
>JBBSPM010000039.1:0-40840 GCA_038258815.1 Chthoniobacterales bacterium | reverse complement strand
CCCCCAGCCCCCCCGCCCCCCCAACTTTCAACAAGCGCATCATGTGGGGGCGATCCCCCGCCCCCCCCGCTTCTTGCCCCCACGGTACCGTGGCGGCCTGGTGCGCGCCTCTCCTTGACGCACATCACTCCCAGAAATAGCCTCGCCGCATGGTCAAACTGCGCATCCGCGAAGCGGACCCCGGTGCTCGCGGCCGGCAAGCGACGCGCATGCTGCTTCGATCGCTCTGGGTTCTACTGCAAAAGCCTCAGCGCTCCGAAAGCGGCGATTTGGCTCAGCTCAACCTGCAAAGATTTGTCGTCATATTTAAACAGCGGTGGCGTCGTTGGCATTTCTGAAGAAGTTTAAATCGTGCCGCAATTCGAACGGACGACTCTTTGGCGCAACAGCTTCGGCAGTGACCGCTTTGCGAGCGACAGCGACGCCGTGATCGCGCTGCGCGAGCAACTGCTCGATATGCGAACTCGAGTAGCTTACCTCGTTAGTTTAATCGTCCGCGACGTGCCGGGGCTGACCCTGCATGACATCACTCACTTAGACGCGCTCTGGGAAACCGCAAGTCTGGTCGCGGGAGACGACTATTTTCTTAATCCCGCCGAGGCGTATGTGCTCGGTGCCGCGATTTTGCTTCACGATTCTGCGATGTCGCTCGCGGCGTACCCCGGCGGCCTCGCTGAAGTCCAACAAACGCCCCAGTGGCGTGATGCCGTCGCTGCGCGATTAAATGCCGAAACGGAGGGAAGGGTCGACCGACAACGTATCGATTCCCCGCCGACGGCGGTTGCCACAGCGGCGGTCGGAGATGTCTTGCGCGAACTTCATGCCAGTCGCGCGAAGCATCTCGCCCTTCTCGAATGGCCGACGAAAGACGGATCGCCGGAGTACCTGATCCAACAGAGTGATACGCGAAACGCGTACGGGAGTATCATAGGTAATATCGCCTCGAGCCACTGGTGGCCAACAACGGAGTTGGGAGCGTTGCCTCCACAGGTAAATGCCGGGCCGGGCGTGCCATCTGACTGGGTAGTGCGACCGGTCAAGCTCGCCTGCCTCCTTCGCGCAGCGGATGTTACGCAGATCGATCACCGTCGCGCGCCGCTCTTCTTACGCACACTTCTTGCGCCGACAGGAGAGTCTGAAATGCATTGGGCGTTCCAGAGCAAGCTTGCAAAACCTTCGAGAGAGAACGCGTCGGTGATATTCACCGGTTCGCCTTTTGCCGTTCGCGATGCGGACGCATGGTGGCTGTGTTATGACATGCTCAACTTCGCCGATCGAGAATTGCGCGCGACTCAATCCCTACTCGAGCGGAATCATCTGGCACCGTTTGCGGCTTCCAGTGTCAAAGGTGCTCATTCCGTTGAAGCGGTGGCCGAATTGATTCCGACTGAGGGATGGCACCCGGTCGACACAGCAGTCCATATATCGGATGTTCCCACAGTCGTGGAATTGCTTGGTGGCGAGAAACTGTACGGGCGTAACAATTCAGTTCCAATCCGGGAACTCATTCAAAACAGCACAGACGCAACTCGCGCGCGACGGTTACTCTCGGATCCATCAACGTATTCCGGCACTGTGGTGGTTAGGGTTCGCGAAGATCAAGGCTGGTGGCTCGATGTAGAAGACGATGGAATTGGTATGTCGACCGAGGTCTTGACGAACGCGCTATTGGACTTCGGCCGATCACTCTGGAAGAGCAGTTTGGTTCGGCGTGAGTTTCCCGGCCTCGTCTCGAAAGGCCTCGCCTCGGTCGGGCAATTTGGCATCGGCTTCTTTTCCGTGTTTATGCTCGGAAAAGTCGTGACGGTAACGACACGGCGATACGATCTCGGCGCCGCGGATACCCACACTTTGGCATTCTCAAACGGCGTGCGCTCTCGTCCGATTTTGCGACCACCTGTCGCATCCGAGGCGTTGTCGACCGCAGGCACCCGGGTTTCGATTAAGCTCGAAGTCCCTCCGGCCGAGCCAGAGGGTTTGCTGCACCGCGGCCAGACGCAAAATGGTGAGAACCTCGTCGAAGCATTATCGGACTTCGTCGCTAAAGTCTGCCCAGCGACGGAGACAAAACTAATCATCCAAGACGCGGACGGGACGCGATCGGAAATACACGCTGGCGATTGGCTGACCGCGGAAGCCTCGGTGCTCCTTGATCGAGTAACTTCCCTTGAAACAGGTGAAGAGGAACTGCGCAGAGTCGCGCCTAACATGCGACCGCTTCAGAGCGTGGATTCTCGTGAATACTTTGGCAGAGCAGCGGTAGCGCCGTCACGCAGTCGTTATTCGGAAACCAATGGTGTAGTCGCCGTTGGCGGTTTTCGGGCGTGCAAAATAGCAGGTATCGCGGGCGTGCTTCGCGGTACGACACAGACTGTCGTAAGGGATCAAGCCGATCCAGACGTTCCTGGTCCGGTGCTACGGATGTGGGCGACGGAGCAGGCGAAACTCATTCACGATTCCAGCTGGCAGCCATGGCGGAAGCTCTCAGCTGCTCGGAAAGTGATGGCACTTGGAGGCAGTTGTGAACCTCTTCCAATTGTAATTCGCGCAGGAGAATACCTTTCCGCCAAGGACCTCGGACCACTACTCGCTCAACTCGATAGCATAGTCGTTTTCGAGGAAGAGAGCGTCGACTACGACGACGACGTTGATCAGGTCTTAAAGAGAGAATTTGAGCAACACTTCGAAGCCGACGCCGAGATGTTTCTACTCCCTACCGACATACCGAGATTCCTTAAAAGTGACTGGCCGAGCAGCGTGCCGGATTTGTATATCCACGGCGCGGCGAAAACCGCCGAAGAGGCGTTTCTGCTGGCACTCGAAGCGGCATGGGGAGGTGTGCCAGACTATTCGGATGAGGAGGAGCAACCCGTCGGCGACGTGCTCGGAACCTCCATCATTCGATCAGTGCGCATTTATGATCGGGCTGACTTGGCAGCAGAACCGGGGCTCAACTCTTGAGCGGAGCCACGGCGTAGGACACCCGCTTCCTCGGCCAGTGCCTCCCGGCACCTCTCACCGCACACTGTCGCTGCGACCGATTCAACGCCCCGTTGCTTTGAGCGCGGTCCCGGCGCTCGTGCTGCCGCTGGCCTTCGAGGGATTGACGCGCATTTTGCCTTTTCCGACCACCCATGTCTTTCCATCCGGGGTGCGGACGTAGATGTCCTTCCTCGCGAGGTTCGCAGTGTAAATGAGGGTCTCGACCGGTTTATCGCTCACCAGCTGAATCAAAAACAATGCCACAGCTTCGCCGCCCTGCGGCACGCCCGATTTCATGGGGCCGCTGAGAACAAGGCTCTTGGAGAGAGCGTCCACCTGTTCGGCTTTTTTTCCATCCGCCGAGACTGTGACCCGGAAGTGGCCGGCCATGACGACCTGGTCGGAGTCTGTCGTGGCGGCCAGTGCGTAGACGAGAAATCCTCTGCCGTCGGGGTCGTCCAGGATCTCAAAATTGTAACTGGTCTTGAAAAGACGCCCGGCCAGTGCGGTGATGGCTGTCTGTCGTGCCCGGTAACGCACCGCAACGCCGTCGGGCAGCGGTTGCCCGCGCACGTCCTGCACCGCAGGTTTTCCGGAGTGACGAAACTGCACAGTGTATGCGAGCGTGGGACCGGAGGCCGTTTCGGCGATCAAATAGACGGTGTCCTCGTTGCGCCCCAATTCGGTAATCCATCCGCGCATTTTCAGGGATTTGGAAAGCGGTTGAGTTTCCACAACCAGATCAGCCGCGCGCGCCGCGATCGAATCACGTCGGGAAAGCTCGCGGCCAAGTTTCTCAAGCACGGGCACGTTGAACTCCCGGATTCCGCTCGCTTCGGCAAGCGGCACCGCCAAGACAAACACCGCGAGAGTGAAGACATTCCTCATCTCGGAAAGACTACGAAGTTTTTCGACCAACCTTCGAGTCTCTTTTGGCCGATTTTTATCTGCACCGATAAATCGCGCCGCCCTTTGATGACACGGCGGTGAGCCTCGCACGAAGGCCGCAAGGTCGCGAAGGTTCGAAAAGGCGGCCCGTGACTTGGCGCTCCTTTGTGTCCTTCGTGCGAAGCAAAACAAGGCGATGGCTTGTCGGCGGGCGCGACGGGCGCTAGAGCATGGGAGCGCACGCGCAGTTTGATGAAGATCGATCTCCACACCCACATCCTCCCGCGCCAATGGCCGGATTTGGACAAGAAATATGGCTACGGCGGATTCGTTAGGCTGGAGCATCACAAGCCGTGTTGCGCACGGATGATGCAGGGCGACCGCTTTTTTCGCGAAATAGCCGACAACGCTTGGGAGCCGACGCGCCGGATCGAGGAATGTGATCGCGCTGGGGTTTCGATGCAGGTGCTTTCGACCGTGCCGGTGATGTTTAGCTATTGGGCGCGACCGGAGGACGCGCTCGATCTTTCGCGGCGCTTGAACGATCACATCGCTGAGGTGGTGCGGGCGCATCCGACGCGATTTGCGGGGTTGGCCACGATTCCTTTGCAGGATCCCGAGATGGCGGCGCAGGAATTGGAACGCTGCGTGCGCGAGCTCGGATTGCACGGCGCGCAAATCGGGACGCACGTGGACGCGAACGAATTTTGCCCGGGGCCGGAGTGCCGCAATCTCGACGATCGCGTCCTCGACGTCGTCTGGCGCACCGCGGAGGAGCTGAACGTCGGCATCTTCGTGCATCCTTGGGACATGCTGGGAAAAACGCGGATGCCGAAATACTGGCTGCCGTGGCTGGTGGGTATGCCGGCGGAGACGGCGCTCGCGATTTGCTGCATGCTTTTTAGCGGAGTGTTCGATCGCTTTCCAAAGCTGCGGGTCGCCTTCGCGCACGGGGGCGGCGGGTTTCCCTTCACGATTGGCCGCATCGAACATGCCTTCCACGTGCGCCCAGATTTGGTGGCCGTGGATAATCAAAATAATCCGCGCAGTTACCTGGCGCGCACGGATCAGTGGGGAGCAGTCACTCCCGCGCGATTTTATGTGGACTCGTTAGTGCACGATGCGGGCGCACTGCGGATGTTGCTCCATCTCTTCGGAGCACGCCGCGTGGCGCTCGGCTCGGATTATCCCTTCCCACTCGGCGAATTGGATCCGGGCGCGCTGATCGAATCGAGCGAGGACATTTCCGCCGAAGATAAAGCGCAGTTGCTCGCCGGCACGGCCCGCGAGTTTCTCGGTTTTAGTTGAGATTAATTTTTTGGCGACCTCGGCGCGCAGCCAGTTGGACGGATTCCGCTTTAGAAAACCAGACACCTCCAAGGCTGTGCGGCCACAATCCAATCCAAGACGAGGAGGAGGCGTGCAGGGCGTTTGCGAAATTGCCTTTGGTGTTCTCCTCATCGCTTGGCTTTGGGATCTGGGTCCAGTATCAGAAACTTCAACGAGCAAAATTCTATTGGTTGGAGCTTGCCTGGCGGTCGCGTTCGTGGCGCAGCACGCTCGGCTTTTTATTCATGAATTCGGACATCTTTGCGCGGCCAAAGTCGTCGGACTGATTCCGCAGAAAATCCAGATCGGCACGGGATTGCGTTTCTTTTCCGCAGTTCGTCCAAGCGGATTGCTCTGGGAGTGGAGGCTCCTGCCGACTGCCGGAATCGTCTTGGCCAGACGCGAACGAGCACGCTTCCTCCGGATGCGACACACTGTTTTCATCCTGGGTGGACCGCTTGCTGATTTTTCAGTTCTGGGTGCAGCCTATCAAGTCATCACGCGCCACTTTGGCGGCTTGAGCGACGCGCTTTTTCACGGACGGATCATGTGTCTGACCGGCGCCCTCCTCGGGTATATGGCTGTCTCAGCTATCGCCAACCTGATTCCACAGCGGATCTGGATCGGCGGACGTAAATATTGGAGCGACGGCTATTGGCTCCTTCGACTCCTGACGGCTTCAGGGAGCGGAATAGCGCAGTTCGAAATCGATCCTTTATCGACGGAAGCGTTGCGGGAACTTCGAACGGAGCGTGAAGCTAAAGCGGAAAAATCCGCCTTTAAGAGTGAGCCAACTCAGGCCGAGGATGGACGCGCGGCCTTCGAAAAGGCACGCGTCCGTCTGGCTTCACCCCTTCGACCGAAAAAACCCTAACCTTCGGCAATCGGCTGCCGTGGGGCCGGCGTCCGTTGCACCCGCAGGATCATTTCTGCGGCCGATTCGCCCACTTGGAACGTCTCCTCCACGAGCGGCGCGATGAAGGACTGCTGCATCTCGAGCCGGAAGATGGTTTCCTTCAACGCCTGCTGCACTTCATAGAAGAGGCCGTCGAAAATTTGCGCGATGTGGGCTTCCAGCCGTTCACGGAATTCCTTGCGCGAGGCGCCCAGCTTTTGCCGGAAATCGCGCAGCAAGCCGCTCCGCCGCCAGAAGGAACCGCTGACCACAAGACCGATGCCGACTACGAAGAAAACTCCACCCAACACTCCGATCCACGAATGCAGCCGGAGCACGCACACCAGTGCGCCGATGATGGCGAGCCCGGCGCCGGTGATCGTCAACCGCCGGATATCGGCTGCTTCGCCTACGGTGTCGTGAACGATGCGGTTGATTTCCACGACTCGCAGGCTGGCCAGTTTCGCCTTCAATTGCTCGAGCATTTCCTGGCGCCCGGCCGTCTGGGGCAAGCTCACGTTTTCCCGCATCCGCTCCTGGCGCCGTTGGATATTGCTTTGCAACTCCTCGGTCAGGGATTCCATTTCGCTCAGCAGATGCTGCGTCACGCGCGGGGCTTCTCGCGTCAGTTCGACGCGGGAGTTTTGGAAACTGTTCCTTAACTCGACCATCCAGGTATCGTTATCCTTCTCGCCCGAGAAGGGAATGGCGCGCCGGAATATTTCACCAAGGCGCAGGTTCTCGGCGAACTGTTCTTCGGACTCACGGGCCGCGCGGTCATAGGCGGATGCGAGTTGGCCAACGAGCGAGTACTTGAGCGAGTTCGCGTTTTCCTGGCGAGCCTCGACTTTCTTGAGCAGGCTCTGATAGAACGCGCGCTCGTCCGCCAGGGCATCCATTTCCACGCGCTGATGCGTGAGTAGTTTCGCCATGACGGTGCGGATAATTTGATAGGAACCTTCCACCTTGGTGCGCCAGACTTCGCCGCACTCGATGCCGTAGCGCAGGAATTCCCGAAACTCGGCGAACCCGCTCTCGGGCAAACCTTCGATTTCCCGCTTCGCCGAAAGGGTGAAGACGGTGGGATTCTTCACGTTTCGTGCGCGCGCGTACTGCAGCACGTGGGCGCGGTTGGTGGTCAATTCCCGTTCACTGGCGCGGTCCGCCTGCTGGAGGACGAAGACGATTTTGCGATGCCACTCTTTCCGAATCGCGGTCAGAAATTCCCAAGCGGTGGCGGTGTGCGGGTTGGTGGCGGAAACGACAAAGACCACGAGATCGCTCTGCGGGATGTAATTTTCCGTGATCGTTTGGTGGTCCTGCAGAATGGAATTCGTGCCCGGCGTATCGACCAGCGAAAGCTCGCGCAGCACTTCCTTTGGCAAATAGAGACGCTCCCAAGACGGACCCAAAGTGGCGACGCTGCGCTCCGGCCCGTAAACCAATTCTTGAATGTTCATCGTACACGGCTCCGGGGCGGCGCGGCAGACTTCTTCCTGCATGAGCGCGTTCAGGAAACTGCTCTTCCCGGCCTTCACCTCGCCCACGATCACGAGCAAAGCCGCCGATTGCAGATTATTCAGGCGCGCACGCAAGATCTGTGTCCCCTCCCCATCCGCGCACTTTTCCACGAGCCATAAAGCGCGCTGCATGAGCACACGCAGGGCGTCGAATTGCTGCTTTAGTTCCGGGCTTAAAATCTGAGGATTCATCCAAGTCTTGGGCTGGCGAGTCCGGCTTCTCGCCGTTCCGTTCAGTTCCAGGGGCGCGCATCATATTCGATCGCCGGTATTTCTGCCTATGCGGAAATTCACTGGAGAGCGGAAAATTAACCCCAGCCTTGCTGGAGCCAGCCGAGCACCCCCAGTAATCGGCCCGGAGAACCTCAAGCTTGGGCTGCGCTTCGGGAGGATTCCGAAGAACGTTCCAGCATGCGCGCGAGATAGAGTTGCTCCGGTCCCACCTGCGACAAATGCAGCGCGCGGCGAAAACTCTCCGCCGCCGCGCGATCGTTACTCAGTCTGAGTTGCAACTCGCCCACGACCGCGTGGAGCAGATAGTTTTCCTGGAGCCGTTCGCGGCCTTCCATTTCCGCCAATGCGTCCAGTCCGGCTTGGGCTCCCCGAAGATTCGCCACCGCTACCGCGCGGTTCAAGGCGACGATCGGCGAGGGCGTTAAGCGCTGGAGTTCATCATAGTGACGCAGGATGCGCGACCAATCCGTCGAGGCCGAATCGGTAGCGGTGCAATGGCAAGCCGCGATCCCAGCCTGCAAATGGTAGGCGGTCAGTTCCCGGCCCTGCGCGGCTTCTCCCAAATGAAAGAGGCCGCGCGCGATCAGGTCCTGATCCCAGCGTGAACGATCCTGATCGTTCAACCGCAGCAAGTCGCCGTGTTCGTCCAGCCGGGTCGGAAAGCGGGCGCTCGTCAGGAGCATTAGCGCCAGCAAGGCGTGAGCGCGTGGCGTGTTGCCGGCGGGATGCGCGACCAGAAGCGACGTGAGCCGGATCGCTTCCCGACAGAGTTCTTCGCGCAGCAAGCGCTCGCCCGCAGACGCCTTGTAGCCTTCGTTAAACAGAAGGTAGAGGGCTGCGAGAACGCCATCGAGACGAGGGCGAATATCTTCGCCTTCCGGAATCTCGAAAACGAGATTCGCCTCCTGGATACGCTGTTTCGTGCGCGTGAGTTGTTTCTCAATCGCGGCCTCGCTGCTGAGAAACGCGCGCGCGATTTCTCCCGTGCTGAATCCGCAAAGGACCTTGAGCGCGAGCACGACCTGCGCATCCGGCGCGACTGCGGGATGACAGCAGACAAACATCAAACGCAGCGCGTCATCGCGAATCTCCTGATCGCTCATTCCCGCAGCCGTCGCAGCCGACGCGGGCGCGGTCTGCTCGAGATGCGTGATGATGGCCGGCTCTTTCCCGGCCGACATCCGTTGATGGCGCAGCGCGTCCTTGGCCAGATTCATGGCCACGCGCGTGATCCAGGCCGACGGATTGTCCGGTATGCCGCCCATCGACCACGTCCGCAGCGCACGCAGCAATGCCTCCTGCGCCACGTCTTCCGCCAGCGTTAGGTTTTGCAAGCCGACCAAACGAATGAGCGCGCCGTGCAAACGACCTGTCTCGTGGCGGAAGAAATGTTCCACCAACTGCGCCGGCCTCGCAGCACTGTGTGGATGCGCTGAATCAGTTAGCGCCACAGTCGTTAGGCTGCCGCCGAATGATGCTGCACACCCAAATGGCAGACCGCATTCATCGCCCGCACTTCAATGATAAGGCCGTATTCCAAACCCGGATGCCGCTGCGCGATCTGCGTCGCTTCCTCCAGACTGCCGACCATTAATTTCACGTAGCCGCCGATCGCTTCCTTGGTTTCCGCGAAGGGACCATCCGTCACGCGCTCTCCTTTCGGACCGGAAACCATTCGCGTTTCGAGTTCCAGCGGCTGGCCTTCCACCGCTTTGCCATCGGCCGCGAGTTCGTCATACCAGGAATTCCAGCGCGTCATGAGTTGCTGACGTTGTTCTGGCGAAAGGTGCGCGTGGGTCTCCGGACCGGAGTTCCGAAAGAAGAGCATGTAAGGCGAGGGAGTCGTTTCCATAAGTGCGGGATTTTTGCGGAGCTGAAATGGGTCGTCATCAATTGCGACGAACGAGCGCAGCCCAAACAGACAACAAAATTCGCCAAGCGCCGATTTCAAAAAAATTGCGGATGCCTGTCCGAAAGCGCGCGGCTGCTTCGTCGTCTCATTGAAACCAGCAATCCTCAACCAACCCAAAATCATGATCACAACTATCCTCCTCGTCGTTGCAGCTTGCGTTGCATTATTCATCCTCCTCGTGGCCTTGCGGCCATCTCACTTCCGGATCACGCGCAGCGCGAACATTTCGGCCCCGCCTGAGATCGTCTTCGCCCACGTGAATGATCTTCATCTTTTCCAGGATTGGTCGCCGTGGGCAAAGAAGGAGCCGGAGGCGGAAATGTCCTTCAGCGGTCCTCGCACCGGCGCCGGCTCGGTCTGCGCGTGGCGCGGAAAAAAGGTCGGCGAAGGAATCATGACCCTCACCGAAAGCCGCGCGAATGAATTGGTTCGCTTCCGTCTCGAGTTCGTGAAGCCGTTCGCGGTTACCAACACAGCCGAATTCGCCTTTGTCGCGGACGGTCCGCAGACCGAAGTCACGTGGAGCATGTCGGGCGAAAGCCGGTTCCTCTGCAAAGCCATCGGGCTCTTCGTGAACATGGACAAAATGTGCGGCCGTAATTTCGAGCAAGGCCTCGCCAATCTCCGCGCCATCGCGGAAAGCGAAGCAGGCACGGGCGGTCCTTCGGACATGGGAAAGACCACCCCGGCAGGGAATCGCCCCGTTCTCGCGCGCGGCTCGTTTGCCTACTAATCCAAAACTCAACAACGACGCCTAGCCTTGCCGTCGCTCGCCGCCGCCCGCGCCATCACTCGCAAATACTCCCGGTCCCACGCCGCGGGAATGCTTTCCCGCGGCGAGTAGGGACCGGGCGCATACGCGCGCGAGGAAATCCCCTTTTGGCTCAACTCGCAGACATGCCAATCCTGCCGATTGGTAGTGTCCCAAAACTCCACCGCATCCTCCGGATGGAAACCCGCCTGGGCAAAGGCGTCCGGATGAAAAAACCAATCGCACTGGATCGACGTGCGCTCTGGCGAGCGGGCCGTGAGGCGATGCACCATCACGTAATCGGGGTGCAGGCTCAGGAGCAGATTCGGGAAGAGCGAATAATAGAAAACCCGCGCGTGATCCGCGCTTTGGATTTCACCGATGGCAATCGCGCACGCCTTGCCACTCATCGTTAGGCTGGCGCCTTCCGCGATCGTCATGAAGCCGCCCAGGAACGGCCCTTCCACGAGATCGTTCTCCGCGGAGTCGGAGGGTGATACCTTGGCCAGTAACGGATGCACGCCGGGGCAGTGGTAGCACTCCGAATAATTCTCGAAGATCAATTTCCAGTTCGCGCGCACGTCGTATTCGATCCGTTTTGCGGAACGCAGCCGCGGCAGATTCCAATGCGCGAATTTTCCCAGAAGCGGCACGAAGACTTGCTCCAGCCGCGCGGCCTCCGGGTCCAGATTTACAAAAATGAAGCCTTCCCAGCGTTCGACTCTCACCGGGTATAACGAGTAATCGCTTTTTGAAAAACCGCCCCCCTCCTCCATCTGCGGCGCACCGATCAAACGTCCGCCCAGCGCATAGGTCCACGCGTGATAGGGACACTGAATCGCCGCCGAGTGTCCGCTCGCTTCCTCGCACAGACGAGTCCCACGATGCCGACAGACATTGTAGAAACCGCGCACGGCACCGGCCTGATCGCGAGTCACGATCAGGCTTTCACCTGCCACCTCCGCCAGGAAAAAATCTCCGGGACGCACCAGTTCGCTCTCGTGTCCCACGCAAATCCATTGCGCGGAAAAGAGCTTCGCCTCTTCCTCCGCGAAGACTTCATCCGAGACGAAATACCGTTGCGGCAGTGTCTTCGCGCCCGCGGTGAAAGACTCCGCCGTCTTGCGGAAAAGCGAGGCAGTAGGCGGCTCGTTCACGATGGGCCATGCTCCGTGTCGCGCCCGCGTGCGTCAATCCGCCACGCGCCAAATCTTCCAAACGCGGTTACCGTTCCCAGTGCCGTTTCTTCCGCTGCTCATCGTGCTCGCACTGCCGTTCGTATTTCTGCTCGCGATGCCTTTCTCGCTCGTGCAGCGCTACCGTCTCGGCAAAGCCCGCCGGCCGGCGCGCCGCTGGCTCGTGCGGATCAATCTCGCGCTCCTGCTCGCCTCCCTCGCTTTCTTTGTCTGGTCCGCAGCCCTCTCCAACTTTTGGATTCCCCACGCCTTCCATTGCGCGCTCGGCGGTGTTCTCGTCGGACTCCTGCTTGGGTTGTTTGGTCTGTTGTTGACCCGTTGGGAAGCGACCAACACCGGCATGCACTACACGCCGAATCGCTGGCTTGTCCTCCTCCTCACCGTCGCTGTCGCGCTCCGTTTGCTCTACGGATTCTGGCGTCTTTGGGAAAGATGGCACACCACCGGCCGGGACGGCTCCTGGCTCGCGGCGGCGGGCATCGCCGATTCGCTCGCGATTGGTGGCGCCGTCCTCGGCTATTACGTTTGCTACGCGGCCGGACTCTTGATCCGCCTGCGTCGCCACTCGTAACGCAACGGCCGAACGGCGAGCACTGTAGCGGCGGTCTATGACCGCCGAACGCGTCGATTGTAGATGGAAGCCTCGGCGGTCAGAGACCGCCGCTACAGGAAGATGCTCGCCCGCGCCTATTTCAAGACGGCTTGGTGAAACTCGTACCAATCATCGAGATTGTTCAAGTTCACCGCGTCCTTCGCCGCGTCCGCATCATCCGGCAGCCCGTTCGCACTTAGGATTTTCTTCCGCGTCTCGTCGTCGTGAATGTAGCCAGTCACGGAAGCATTGTGTTTTTCGATCGCGTCCGGGGTCAGCGTTTTCGCGTTCTCTTTCACCCACGCTTCAAACTGCGGATAGGTCGGCTTTTCATGCTTGATGTAATCCAACACGGCCTGCTCCTCGAGCCCGAGCGCCGCGCAGGTCATCGCATCATAGCCACGCCCCATCCCCGGATAGCCGTCGGCAATTTTTCCCGCCGCTTCCAGGGAGATTTTTTGCCAGAGGCGCGGGAGGTGGAGAACACCGAGGGGACCGGCCGTGCCGGAGCTAATTAAAGGAACATGGGTATCGCTCATGCGTTGCTAATAGCTTGTGGTAGCCGACACCGCCAAGGCATTTTCAGAAAACACCGCTGCGCCCCGTGAAAAATAACGTTCCGCGAAAGCATCCGATCTTCGACGGTCTCGACGTGCTTTCGGTCGAGGACGAGAAATTCGATCGCATCTATCCGGAAAAAATTCGCCAACTCTCTGCCATCTTTTGGACCCCGATCGCGGTCGCGGCCGAAGCCACCGACCTGCTCGTCAACGCGCCCGGCACGCGCGTCCTCGATCTCGGCTGTGGCGCGGGAAAGTTTTGTCTCGTCGCCGCCATGGTCTCGGATGGGTGCTTCACCGGGATCGAGCAACGCCAGGAACTCGTCGCCGCCGCCCGCGCCGCCGCTACCGAAATGAAAATAGCCGACATCGAATTTATCCACGGAAATCTCACCGATCTAGACTGCGGAAACTTCGACGCTTTTTATCTCTTCAATCCCTTTGAAGAGAACATGCACGGTCACAAAATCGACTCCGCGATTCCTCTCTCGCCCGCCTTGTTCAAACACTACACCCACCATGTCGCCGATCAGTTGGGCGCGCGGCCATTGGGCACGCGCGTGGTCACTTACATGGGCTACGCGGACGACATTCCCGCATGTTACGACTGCGAGGTCACGCGTTTCGGCGACGATCTCAAACTCTGGATAAAACGACGCGAATACGATCCCGAAATTGAGCGACTCGATCTACACGTCTCGCGCAGTTATCGCGGAACCCAAGGCTGGCAACCGCCACGCTAGACGAAAATTCGCGGCGCGTCGCCTGATGTGAGAATCTTGCCCATGAGTGCTCACCCAATTTCTCTTTTTTTGGCAGTCGATCCTCTTCTCCCAATTCGCATCCTCGCTGGCGTCGCGCTCGCGGCCGTCGTCATCGCCTTCATCTACGTCCTGCGCCATTTGCAACAGATCGAGCGGACCATCCTGGCCGATAAACTCGTTCCGGCCGAGCGCGGTCCGCGCAATAACCTGGTGCTCATCATCTGCGCGATCCCAATCGTGGTCACGACGCTTCTCCTGTTTCTTATCCTGCAAGCCTGACGCCGCTGTCGCGTCACCGGTGCCTGACCCAGACACGCGCGCATCCCACCGCGTTTCGGCGACGACCTGAAATTGTTGATCAAAACGCGCGAACACGATCCGCAGCTTGAGCGGCTGGGGTTGCAGAGCGCGCGCAGTTATCGCGGCGTGGCCGGTTGGGTCGAACCCCGCCGCAGCGCGCGCCGGTAGCTAACGCGGGTCATGCACTTCGGTTACCGAGCATCCCAGGCCACGCGGATCGAAACGGAGGCCGGGTTTGCAACCCGGTCCGGGACGGCTTGCCAAGCCGTCCTCCGTCGATGCGGAGCAAACGCCGGGAGCAGATCCCAGCTCAAAGGGAATGACAGGCTCTTAGCCGGAACGATGCAGTTGGAATTCTCACGCCAAGGCGCAAAGGCGCAAAGCAACCGAGGGCGGCCGTGTAAACATCAAGGCACCACCGGCCCGCCGTTCGGTTCACCTCGTCAAGTGACGCCGCCGGCTCGCTCTCTTTGCGCCTTGGCGCCTTGGCGTGAAATCTTGTTCCAAGCAACTGCATGGTTACGGCTCAGCTAAGGCAAAGAGGTGCCCGAGACGGATTTGACCAGCCCAATATCAGAGGCGGTGATTGTTCCGTTCACGTTCGCGTCGGTGCGGAAATTGGCGGCCGTCGCCGGCTGGCCGGATTGCGCTTTGGTGCCTCCAATGTCGGAAGAATTCACGCTGCCATTTCCGTTCACGTCGCCCAGGAGGAGACCGACCGGGATGCTGATATCGGAGACATCAAAGCCATTACTCACGCCGGACAGGTTAACGAAGAGTCGCGCCGGATTTCCCACGCCGGACAGGTTTATCGTCACCTGATTCCCTAACGACGTGGCGCCGCCGGGCGGAATGGTTCCACCGCCCGAGACCGAGGCCCCGGCGACCGTCACCGTTTGGGCGAAGGTGGCGATGATTTGATGTGTGCCACCCGTGCCGGCGACTCGACACTCGATCCCGATCGGCCCAACGAGGGGCAGGTTGACATCAAACGTTCCCGCCCCGCCGCCATGCGTCTTGCGTGAGTTTGAGGCGGTCAAGACGAGCAAGTCGCTGACCTGGCCGACATAGCCGACCTTCTCCAGATTGTCCGTGCCGGTGACAAGCGCGCCCGCGTCCGCGCCAAATTCTCCGACCGCGCTGCCGTAGAGCGCGTAGTCGACGCTGCTCGCGTTGGCGCCAGCGGCGTCGATAGTGTCGGTGGTGATCGAATAGTCAGCGCTGGAGCGCGAGCCCGCTTCGACGCCAGAGATGCCCAGGGTCAGGGCCGCGCAGGTTAGGAGGAGTGTTTTCATAATTTTATAGGTGTCATGCACTTTGGCCGCGCCTTGCGAAGTAGCACAGGCATCTTGCCTGTGGGGACACCGGGCGTCTCGCCCGGTGAAGCGGCCTCTGGCGGCGGAGACGGATACTCACCGGGCAAGATGCCCGATGTCCCCACAGGCGAGGGACGCCTGTGCTACCGCGCGAGGCAGCGGCCAAAGTGTTGCGTGACATGCCTTAGTTAAGCCGGTTGTTGGGAGAGCCATTCATCGTAGCTGCGTTTAGGGAGCGAAAAGGAAGCGACGCTGAGTTCGGTCGCGGATTTTTCTTTGGCGACGAAAAGGAGAAAGGCACCGGGCGTTTCGACCAGCGCGCTGACGTCGCCGGGCTTTTGCAATTGCGCGCGGAGCACATTTTGCAGTTCGGGTTCGAGATCCTCGAAGTAAATTTTATTGTCGGCGTCCTTGTCGGGCGGAGTGAGCACCTGCGCCACCTGCGCGGTGGCTTCGATCGAGTAGCTCTCGCTCGCGACCGCCGCTTTGGTGGGAGCGGTCGTCTGCGGGACCGACTTGGATTTCTCCGCCGCGGTCTCAGCGGGGCGCGGCGTGAGTTGCCACGCCGTCTCGTTGAATTTGGCGTCCTTGTTTCCCTTCAACAGCGCGATCCGTTCTTTCGTTTCCTGCGCCGCCAGGACCTTCTGGCGAACTTTGTCCGCGGCGGCGCGAAGCGGTGCGTGCCAGCGCGGTATCGTTCTCGAATTGCGAACGGAGAACCGCTCGACCAGGATCGGGCGCGCCATGGTATCGGCGGAACGTTGCGCATCGTCTCCGAGCGCCCTCTTGATTTCCGCCAGGACCTCCGGCGCGCGCGTGGTGGTGTTGATCCGCGTGACCTCGGCCTCGATTTGCGCCGGCTTGATCTCGACTTTGTAAACGCGTTTCAGCGTCGCTTCTTTTTCAGATCCAGCTTCACCATTCTCTCGATCTGCGCGGACGGCAGCGTTTGCTCGAAGGGCTGAGGAGGAGCTTTTGATTTGATGGACAATTTAGTGACGCATATGGGACATGAAACTGTCTCGCGCACTCTGGGGTTGCAGGGTGCTTTTGCAAGCGGGCGCGCTTGACTCTTTGGTGAGGCCAGCGCGGGAACGACCCGACTCAGCTTGGGACGCGCAGTCCTCCGTGCCGGATCGGGGGAAAGCGGCGCGCTTCCCTCACGCGCTCGAGTCGCCTGGCGTTATCGCGGCACGCGGTGGCGCCGCGCTGCCCGGATTTAGACGCAGCAAAGGGGTGCGACGGAACTCGCGGCGCGGGCCTCGCCGCTACCAGCAGCCAACGGCCACCGTTTCCAACTGCATCGTTCCCGCTAAGCGCCATGGACGTAGCCGTCGGAGACGCAGTTTTCTGGAAGAAACCAAGCGTCGCTATAGAATCATTACGGCACGACGACTCGATAAAAACGCTCGGTCGCGCCAACGCCGCCGGTTTGCGTGCCGTCATCGGTCCACGAAATCAGGTCGCCGGTGCCGGCGAAATCCGGCGTGATCGTCTGCCACACCGGCGCGACGAGCGAACTCTTCCATTGTACGCGGTAGGTGATGCCGGGCTGGCTGGTCCAACGAATTGTCGTCCCTCCCGTGGCGTGCGTGATTTCCTTGATCACGACTTGCGGATCGGCGTTTGGGATTGCGCCCGGCAGAAACAGATCGCTCAAATCGAGCGCAGTCGCGGCTCCGCGGAGATCGGGTGTTTGTCCGAAAATTTTCTGCATCGTCCGCAAAGTGGAGCTGTGCGTGTAACGCAGCGCGTTGTGATACCCGCCGCCCTTGGCCAGCGGCGAGAGCACAATCATCCCGATGGGCCCGTCGCTCCCGGAGCCTTCATCCCAGGTGATAATGAGGAGGCCGTTGTTCTGGTAGGCGGCTGAATTCAAAATCGCGGGCACATGTTGCGCCAACCAGGTGTCGCCTTGCGCGATCGAATTGTTCAGCGGCGCGCAACTGTCATGCATGTCGTTGCAAATATTCGGCGTGAGAAAATTGTAGTGCGCCACGGTCTGGCTCGACAAATCTGACGCCAGCTCCGTGAACGGTCGCATCACTGTCGTACAGCCGCTCGCCACCACGTCGTCGAAATACGCGAACGGATTGTGTTTCACGAAATAGGGATAGCTGTCGGTCGTCGGACACGTCGCACCAGAGATGTTCTCCTGATAGGTCTTCCAGGAAATGCCGGCGTTTTTCAGCCGCGTGACGAAATGGTTCGTCGTCGATTGATGATTCACCGCGGGCGAACTGTCATTCGTGATCCCGAAGCCAGTGCCCGCTTCCAGCCAGAGATAATTCGGCAGGCTCGGATGAATGGCCGGCGGGTTGTAATATTGATCGCAATACGACGCTATCGGCAGAAGCGTGTTGTTGATGTAGGGCGCGCTCGCACTCCCTTTGATGGACGACCAGTTATGGTTCTCCATCAGAATGATGAAGACGGAGCTGTTGGAATCGATCACCGCAGCCCGCAACGGCGCCGCGCCCAGCAGCAGGAGCGTGGAGAGAATAACGAAGCGAAGCGCACGCATCTTCATCTCCGCATCACGCTCAACCATCACTCTGTCAACGCTCGCTGATCGACACCTGCGCGCGAAGCACGTCATGCAGGGTGACGATCGCCAGCACTTTGCCGGTCGTCGCGTCAGTCAGAACGACCGTGCCGGTCGATGATTCAATCAGAGACGACTGCGATTCGCGGATGGAAGCGGAAGGGCGGCACTCGCGCGCGGGCTGCAGTTTTACGGTTCGGCGGGCGGCCAGAGCCGCTTGCATTTCGGTACGCGCCAGCATGCCTTTCACGCGCCCATTTTCGAGCACCGGGAAGAAGCGGTAGGGATGAGTTTCCAGCGTCAGCTTCAGACTCGGTTCGCTAAGATTCTCGAGCACGACCGGAGTGAAATTCGCGATCGCCGAGATGGGCAGATTGTGCCAACTGCGGAGATCGCGCGGCGGGATGACGTGCTCCATCTGGTGCCCATCCTGCAGCAGGACTTCGTCATAGAAATTGTGCCTAACGAGCATTCGCGCCAGCACTTGGCTGACTAGAACCGCCAGCATGAGCCCGGGAACGACTGAGAATTGGTGCGTCATTTCGAAAATAATCAGCACCGCTGTGACCGGCGCTTGTACGACCGCGCCAAGGCACGCGCTCATGCCGCCGATGGCGAGGAGGAGACTGTCGGATTGATTAAGCGCGAGGAAATGAGAAGCGGCGCCGGCGACAAGCGTTCCGCACATTCCGCCAAAGAAAAGATTGGGCGAAAAGATTCCGCCGCAGCCGCCGAAACCGTAACTGGCGATGGTGGCGATGAGCTTTCCGGCGAGCAGCAAGAGGGCCAATTTCCAAGCCATCCCGTGCGCAAGCGCATCCGACAGGTCCTCATAACCGAGCGCGAAAACTCCGAGACGGCCCGTGGCAGAGAAGATCGCGATGCCCGCGGCCCAGGTGATGAGCCCGCCGATGAGCGGGTGGAGCCAGCGCGGGACGGGTTTGAATTCGCGGGCGCGCTTGCGCAGCGAGAGCGATGAGCGCTGAAAGAAAACGCCGACCAGCGCAGCGAGCGCGGCCGCGATTGGCATCAGGAGATAGGCACGCCACGACGCCTCGGTCAGGGCCGGCAATTCAAACGCCGGCTGCGCGCCGATGAAGGCGTGCACGATGAACGCCCCGATGACCGCGGCCACCAGCACTGCGCCGAGCGCGCGGCTGTTCAAATCGCCAATGATTTCTTCAAGCACGAAAGCCACTCCGGCGAGCGGCGCATTAAAAGCCGCGGCCAATCCAGCGGCCGCGCCCGCGGCATTCGCGCCACGACGATTCTGCTTCGAGACGCCGAGCAGTCCAGCGAGGCTGGAGGCGAGATTGCTTCCGATCTGCACCGTCGGCCCTTCGCGACCGAGACTCTGTCCACCGCCGATCCCAATGATCCCGGCGACGAATTTGATCCACGCGATCCGCCGCGGCGCGTAGCCAAATTCCTTCCAATAGGACAGCTTCACCTGCGGGATGCCGCTCCCGGAAGCTTCCGGGCAAAACGAATTCAGCAGCCAACCGACCGCGAGCGAACTCACCATCACGACCGCGAGACTGAACCAGACGAAGTGCCAAAACGCGCCCGCGCTCGGGACCATGTAGAGGCGCCGATAGATCCAGGTAATCGCGAGCTGAAACGCCACCGCCGCGAGACTCGCGACCAGTCCATAAAGGCAAGTGCTGATGACCGGCCTCGACTTGCCATGGACCTTTTGGAAATGGGCGAGGAGGTTGGCCATGAGATCGTGACATGCCGCAGGGCGCACGTGAGTGAGCAAAAGCAGTCCAACCGGAAGATCAAGAGACGGAAGCACCCTGCAAGACGAACGCCTGCACTACTCCTCCGTCGGCACCGAGAAAGTGGCGCCTCCCGAACGGGCCAGCGCTGGCGCTGCAGCGCAGCCGCAGGGGAGTGTTTCGGACTGCGGCACGTGGCCGTCGGACAGTTCCAGGCTGCGGCTAGCGAAAGTGGGCAGAGTCTTTCGAGAAATCCTGTTCAAGCTTGGCGCACATCAGATCGCAAAGATCGAGGATCTGCTTGTCGGAGATGAAATAGAAGGCGTTCAGGCCTTGCTTCCGTCGATCGACCATCCCCGCGTCCATCAGGATGCTGAGATGCTTGGAGACGTTGCCCTGAGTCAGGTCGGTCAGTTCCATTAAAGCGCTGACGTGCTGCTCTCCCTGTTCGAGAGCCGCGAGGAGTTTGAGTCGAGCGGGCTCGCTCAAGACCTTGAAACGGCGGGCGACAAGCTGAAGGCCGCGCTCGGATAACTTCTTTTTTTTGCGTGGGACGGAACGGGGCATGGCAAGTCGAGCTTGAACACTACTACATCGTGATATAGTTATTGCATACGATCAACCAACATCGCTCACACTATGAAATCCGTAAATCTCGCTTCCATTCCATCGTTCCTCCGGGCCGGTGCCACTTTCGAGTATTTTTTCATCTTAGAGCCGCGAACGGGGGTCTCGCCGCGATATAAAAATAGACCGGGACATCTCCCAGGCCGCACCACCCGCTAACCGACAAACTGCACCATGAGCCTCATCTTCGAACGCATCCAAACCGATGGCATTGCCGAGCTTTCCTACCTCGTGGGCGACGACAGCGAGGGCGTGGCCGCGATTTTCGATCCAACGCCTGATGTCGAAAAATATGTGCAGCTCGCGCGTGAGAACAGTCTCTCCATCACGCACATCTTCGAGACGCATATCCATGCCGATCTCGTGAGCGGCGCGCGGGAGCTCTGCGCTCGGGTCGCTTCCGCGAAAATTTTCGCCAGCCACGAAGGCGGTGCGCGCTATGGGTTCGACACCGAGAAGGTGAAGGATGGCGATACTTTTACGCTCGGGGAAACGGTCATCACCGCGCGGCACACGCCCGGCCACACGCCGGAGCACATGAGCTACGAGCTGGCGGAGAAAGATCGCGAAAAGTCGCCTTGGGGCGTGCTCACGGGCGATTCGCTTTTCGTCAGCTCAGCCGGTCGTCCAGATTTGCTGGGCTCGAGCGAAACGCAAAAACTGGCCGAACAACAGTTCCACACCCTGCGCGACTACTATCTGAAATTAGCCGACGGCGTCATGATTCATCCGGCGCACGGAGCGGGTTCGCCCTGCGGCGCGGATATTGGCGACCGTCTTCAGAGCACTATCGGCTACGAGCGAGAGACGAATCCATTTTTGCAGTTTAACGACGTGAAGGAGTTCACCGATTACGCGCTCAGCAGCGCGCCGCCGGTGCCTACTTATTATCCACGGATGAAAAAAGTGAACGCGAAAGGGCCGGAGATTATCGGGAATTTGCCCCGCGTTCCCGGCTTGCCGCCGAAGACCTTCAAGGAAGCGCTCGGCGAGAAGGAGAACGTTCTGATCGATACCCGCTCCATGCTCGCGTTCGGTGGCGGCCATATTCCCGGCTCTTTGAATATTGGTGGCTCGCCCATGCTCTCCATCTGGGCTGGCTGGCTGCTCGATCCCGCGAAGCCAGTGCTGCTCGTCTTGGAAAAGGACAGTGGGATCGAGGACATCGTGAAATACTTCATCCGCACCGGATACACGAAATTCGCCGGGTATCTCGTGGGCGGAATGAAGGCGTGGGACAATGCCGGATTCGAAATTGAAACGGTCCCGCAGATGAGCGTACACCACGTTAATTCAGCCGAGGGCCAGCTGCAGATTTTCGACGTTCGCAGTCCCGGCGAATGGAAGGGCGGCCATATCCCGGGCGCGGAACATTTGTTCCTGCCGGATCTCCGCGAGAAAGCGTCGAAGCATGACAAATCGAAACCGACTGCCGTCTATTGCGACAGCGGATACCGGGCGAGTCTGGCTGCCAGCATGTTAAAGCAGGAGGGTTTCACCGATGTGCGGAATATCCCGGGGAGCTGGCAGGCCTGGAAGAAAGCCGGCTACAAAGTGGAGGGGAAAATCCAGTGAAACGTTTCCTCACGTTGCTGCTCTTGCTGGCGCCCTCGCTCGCCTTCGCGGCTGAACCGCGGGTCGACGCGCGCGCATTTCCCGGACCTGCGTGGTCGCCCTATCTGGTCGGCGCGGGGATTGGCGTGCTCAGCTGGTTGACCTTCTATTTTGCCGACAAACCAATCGGCGCCTCCTCCTTTTACGCCACTGTGGCGGGGGCGATTGGTCGGCTATTTTCGCGCCGCCACACCGACTCGCTCGAATATTATAAAGAGAGCCCGCCCCAGTTTGGCTGGGAGACCGTGCTCGTGTTAGCCATCATCGTCGGCGCCTTCATTTCAGCGCTCACTGGCGGAGAGTTCACCGGCGAATGGCTGCCGCCATTTTGGGTCGCACGCTTTGGCGATGATTCATTCGTGCTCCACGGCGCGCTGGGACTTTTCGGTGGGATCCTCATGGCGTTCGGCGCGCGTTTTGCCGGCGGTTGCACCAGCGGCCACGGCATCAGCGGCGCGCTGCAATTAAATGTCGGCTCCTGGATTTCGGTGATCTGCTTCTTCATCGGCGGCATCGCAGTGGCCTACCCGCTTTACCTCTTATGATCGATCCCGGCTCCGCAGTAAAAAAAGGCAGCGAAAAACCGGCAGCTGCGGTGGCGCCGCCGGCGAAAATCTTCTTTGCCCTCATCGCCGGCCTGATCTTCGGCTTCCTTTTGCAAAAAGGCGGCGCGGCCAAATTCAACATCCTGATCGGGCAATTGCTCCTGCAGGATTGGACGGTCGCGAAGATCATGCTCAGCGCGATCATCGTGGGCATGCTCGGGATTTATCCGCTCCATCGCGCGGCCAAGGTAAACCTCCATCTCAAGCCGACTCGGCTTTTCGCAAACATCGTCGGCGGACTCATCTTCGGCGCCGGCTTTGCCTTAATGGGCTACTGCCCCGGGACCGCGGCCGCTGCGCTCGGCCAAGGCAACTGGGACGCTCTCTTCGGAATGACTGGGCTCGTCGCCGGTTCCTATGTTTACGCCGAAATGTCCGGCTGGCTAAAAAGCGGACCGCAAAACTGGGGCGACTTCGGGAAGATCACGTTGCCGGATGTGATCAAAGTTCCGCGGCTGCCGTTCGCGATCGCTTTCGCGCTCTTCCTCGCGATCTGCCTTTTCGCCCTCGAAAAATTCACCATCCGTTAGACTTATGAGAAACAAAATCGCTTTCACCCTCAGCATCGTCTTCGCGCTCGGGTTCTGCCTGACTGCGCCAGCAGCGCCCAAGACTTCGGAGGCTCCAAAAGCAGCTCCCGGCTTCACTCTAAAAGATCTTGAAGGCAAACCCATCAAGCTCTCCGATTTTTCGGGCAAAGTGGTGCTGCTAAATTTCTGGGCCACCTGGTGCCCACCGTGCCGGGAAGAAATCCCCGCTCTGGTCGCGTTGCAAAAGCAATACGCGGCGCAAGGTCTCGTCGTCCTCGGCATCTCGATGGATGAAGGCGGGCCAGCACGCGTCGCCAGTTTCATAAAGAAGACCGCGATCAATTATCCAGTGGTCCTCGGCGACGAGAAAACATCGACCGCATACGGCGGCATTCAGGTCCTTCCGACGACGTTTGTGATCGATCGCAAAGGGCAGATCGTCGACGGGTTTGTCGGCGGGAGTGATCGCGCCGGATTCGAAGACAAAATCAAGCCGCTGCTTTAGCCGCCGCCGCATGCGAAGGCTTCACACTCGGGGCGACGCAGGCTGATGATGGCTCTCGCGCTCATCCTCGCGCTCGCGATCGGTGTCTCCCTCGGATTGCTAGGCAGTGGCGGCTCCATCATCACCCTGCCGGTCTTGGTTTATGCCGCCAAAGTGCCCGCTTCACAGGCAGTCGCGATGTCGCTCGCTGTCGTGGGGGGAACGACACTGGTCGCGAGCGTTTTGAACGCCCGCTCCGGCCACATCCATGCGAAAGCCGCGCTGCTCTTCAGCGCGACCGGCATACTCGGCGCGCTGGGCGGATCGCAACTCACCCATCTCGTGAGGCCGCCTGTTCTCCTTTTAATTTTCGCCGGGCTCATGATCGTGGTCGCCCTGCTCATGTTTAAACCTCGCCCTGACCGCGGCGCGGACGCGCCGGCGGAATGTCATTGGGTGACCTGCGCTTCGACTGGCCTTCTGGTCGGCATCCTGACAGGATTCCTCGGCGTCGGCGGCGGTTTTCTCCTCGTCCCAGCGCTGCTTTTCTTCGCGCGCCTTCCCTTAAAAAGCGCCATCGCCACCTCGCTCGTGGTCATCACTGTGAGTTCGGCAGGAGGCTTAATCGGCCATCTCCGCCGCACCCAGTTCGACTGGCAGCTCGCGGGGATATTTCTCGCCTTCGCCATCATCGGGATGCTCGCCGGCAGGAGATTCGCGAGCCAAATCGAGACCGAACGGCTGCGTTCCGGGTTCGCCTGGTTCGTCCTCGCCGTCGCGGTCTTCGTCGTCGCCGAAAACTGGAAAGCCTTTCGCTGAAGAACCCAAAACCACTGAACAATATGAACAGACTAACGAAAAGTATCGCACTCGTGGCGCTCGGCGCGGCCGCGCTCACCACCATGAATGCTCAACCTGAAGCCAGCAAAAAACACCGCATCGTCTTCGAAGTCACGATGGAAGGAACTGAGCAATGGACCGGCGTTTTGAACAACGTGGAGAACCTGCGCACATCGCTCGGGGCCGAGACCGAGATCGAAGTCGTCGCGCATAGCAAAGGCCTCGGCCTGCTCGTCGCGAAAGACAACTCGCTGGCGGATCGGATCAAGAAGTTGACTGAAGAGGGCGTCGTCTTCGCCGCCTGCGAAAACACGATGAAAAAGAAGAACGTGAGCAAGGATCAGTTGCTCCCTTCCGCCACTACGACCGATTCCGGCGTGGCCGAAGTGGTCCGCAAACAGGAAGCCGGCTGGAGTTACATCAAGAGCGGCATCTGATGGGCGGGCACGAAATCCGCGGGGCGCATTCGCCATTCTCCCCATCTCTGCTTGGTTGGGTTGAAGATTCTCCCGCTAACTCGCATTTATGAATAGAAAACATCTTCCCATCCTCCTGCTCGTCATCACGCTCGCGTTTGTCGGCTACCGATCGGAAAGCGCTGCGTCCGGGAATGCCTGCATGGCGAATGCGATGGCGCTGACGTCGAGCAGCCTGCAGACGATCGCCAATCCCGCTCGCGGCGCTCAAAACGCGCCGCCGTGGCGTTTGAAAAATCTCGATGGCCGGTTTGTCCAGCTCTCCGACTTCCGCGGCAAAGTCGTGCTCCTCAATTTCTGGGCCACCTGGTGCCCGCCCTGCCGAGAGGAAATTCCCGATCTCATCGCCTTGCAGGAAAAATACGGGACCCAGGGCCTGGTGGTGGTGGGCGTCTCGCTCGATACGACTGGAGCGGCGAAGGTGAAGGCGTTCGCGCAGAAGGCGAAGATCAATTACCCGATGTTGATGGGCGATGACGCGACCGTGGCCGCTTACGGGAATTTCCAGAGCATCCCGACCACGTTCTTCATCGATCGCGCGGGCCGGATCGCTGGCACCCATGAAGGCGGCATCGATCAAGCGGCTCTCGAAGCTGCGGTAAAACCGCTGCTCGGAAAACTGCCGTCGAACCTCTAGAACGTGTCATGCACTTGGTTAGCTGCCAGCCGACAGAGAACGCCGTAGCACAAGCATCTTGCCGGTGGGGACAGCGGGCATCTTGCCCGGTGTTTTCTCTCGTCGGCTTTGGAGACGCTTTTGCTTCACCGGGCGAGACGCCCGCTGGTCCCACAGGCAAGATGCCTGTGCTACTCAGCCGTTGAGCGCGGCGCAACCAAAGGACGAGCGCATGGGGAAGGGCCAAACCATTGCGATCATCGGGGGCGGCTCGGCCGGCCTCACTGCCGCCCGCACCGCGTTCAATGAAGGCGCGCGGGTTTTGTTTTTCATGGGCGACAACGCGGATCATGCATCGCTCTGCGTCAACGCCGGCTGCATGCCGTCGAAAGCCCTTTTCGAACCGATCGATGCCATGCATCACGCCAAACGGCACGGTTGGCTGAAAGTGGAACCGCACCAGCCTAACGAGTATCTGGCGCAGATCGTGCGCTGGAAGGACAATGAGATCGCCGAATTCCGCGCCTATCGGCAGAAGGAAATTCGAGAGCTGGCGAACGACAGGTTTACGATCATCCGCTCGAACGCCTCCTTTGTCAGCGAGCACGAAGTGGTGAGCGCAGGGGAACGCTACACCTTCGACGCGGCGATCATCGCGACGGGGTCCACCACCGTTTTCCCGAAGGTCGACGGGCTCGATCGGACTTGGGACGGCATTTGGACGAGCGACGAAATTTTGCACAACACCCGCATCCCGAAATCGCTCGCCGTCATCGGCGTGGGCGCGGTGGGCCTCGAGTTTTCTCTGCGCTACGCGCGGCTCGGCTCGCAGGTCACCCTCCTCTCGCGCTCTCCCATCCTGAGCGAATTTCCCAGACAATTTGGCGAACGGCTCGGGTCCATCTACGAACGCGAAGGCATTCGCGTTTTCTTGAACCGGCAAATCGCGCGCGTCACGCGGTGCGACTCGGGCGAGTTCGCGATTGAAAGCGACGGCGCGGACGCCGACAACGCGCTGGTGGTGGAGAGAATCCTATTAGCGACCGGCCGGCGCCCGACGCTCGATCACCTGGGATTGGAAAAAGCCGGCGTGAAACTAAACGACCGCGGACGGCTTGAGGTCGGAGACGACATGCGCGTAAAAGGCTCGAACCATCTTTTCGCCGCGGGCGATGTGGCGGGTCTGCGCATGGTGGTGCACCACGCGCACATCGAAGCGGGCATCGCAGCCGAAAATGCGTGCAAGGATGGCAATCGGATCTGGACGAAACGCTCCAACATCGAGGTGATTTTCTCCGATCCGGAATTCGCTTTCGCCGGCTGCACACCGAATGCCGCGGCGGAGGACGGCTGTGAACTCGTTAGCGCATCCGCCGAGAGCCGCGACGTCGGAAAGCTCCATTTGGCAGGCGACGATTACGGCTTTGGAGAATTCTGGGCGGACAAAAGAGATGGCCGACTAGTGAGCGCCGGACTTCTCTGTCAAGATGCGTCGAATCTGATTCACCTGCCGGCTTACGCGATCGATCACGAACACACGATCCATCAACTGGAGGACGCGGAATTTTACCATCCGACGAAGATGGAAATCGTCTCAGAAATTGGCGATACGCTCTGCCGCAAACTGGGCGGCCACCCATACGCACGCGCGCCGGAATAGATGAGGCCAGGAGGACCACCCCGCGATGAAAATGCCGGTACACAATGCGCTGCTTGAGAGCCTCGGCCCGATCGTCATCGGTGCCGTCTTGATTCTCCTTTTCATCCAATGGCGTTGGCCATTGCGGCGGCGGCATTTTTCCGCGGTTCGTCGCTGGGTGCGTAACGGGATCCTGGCTGCCCCCGGCATGCTCGCCTCGCGTTTGGTGCTCGTGCCGATTCCGTTCTTCGTTTCCATCTGGGCCAGCCGTCACGATTTCGGACTCTTCCATTGGGTACCCATCCCAGTTTCGGTCGCAGTCGTGATCGGCGTGCTGCTTTACGATTACGCCTATTACTGGTGGCACATGCTGATGCACGTGGCGCCCTTCTTCTGGCGCTTTCATAACGTGCATCACACCGATCTCGATATGGACGTCACGACCGCCAGCCGCTTCCACTTGGGCGAAGTGTTGTTTTCGATTTTCTTCCGCACGGCCGTGGTCGGATTGCTCGGCCTGAACATCTGGACGCTCGCTATCTACGAATTGCTTTTCTCGCTCGCGAATCAGTTTCAGCATTCGAATTGGCGCCTGCCGATCGCGTTGGAACGCGTCCTCAATTTTGCCTTCGTCACGCCGCGGATGCACGGGATTCATCACTCCATCGTCCAGCGCGAGACAAATTCGAACTGGGGAACCGTCTTCCGTTGGTGGGACCAACTTCACCGCACCTTGCGCATCGATATTCCGCAAGATGCGATCACCATCGGCGTGGCGGCCTACCGTGAAGAAGAGGAACTCACCTTCGGGAAATTGTTCATCCTCCCCTTCCGCAAGCAACGCGTCTGGCAACTGCCGAATGGCGAAGTCCCCGATCGTCCCGTCCAACCCGCAGATCACTTGGTCCCTTAAATTTCATGCGTAGATTCCTATTCGTTCTCGTTCTCGTCCTCGTCCTCGTCCGGCCCTCCCCCGCTCGCGCGCAAGGCGTTGGCTGGACCCTGGTAAATTGGAAGGTCCGCCACGATTTTCCCGACGTGAAACGGATCACGGCGAAGGAAACAGCCGCGCGACTGCAGGACAAAAACATTCCGCAGCCCCTGCTCTTGGATGTCCGCACGAAAGCCGAATACGATATCAGCCACATCCCCGGCGCCACTCGCATCGAACCGGACTCCGACGCGAGCGCGGTAAAAATTCCGCACGATCGTCCCATCATCACCTACTGCTCAGTCGGCTACCGTTCCGGAGCGTTCGCGAAGAAGCTGCAGGAAACTGGTTACAAAAACGTCCAAAACATGAGCGGTTCAATATTTGAATGGGCCAACGAAGGCCGCCCGCTCGAACACGACGGAAAACCCGTCAAGAAGGTGCATCCTTACAACGCAGTCTGGGGCAAGCTTCTAAAAGCGCCGCTCCGCGCCGACGTTCCCGACGCCGGAAAAGAAATGTGACGGAGAGGCGACGCTCCTGTCGCCTCGTTGGAGCCGGCCCGCCCTCGGGCCGAAGGATCAGAAATCGGGCCGAAAAACGAACCTTCGGCGCGAGGGCGCGCCGGCTCCACCGCTGCCATCAGGCGACAGAAAGGCCCGCGCTGAGAGTATATGTTCCACGTGCCCTCCTGCCCTCCCGTCTCGAACGACTCGAGCCGTTGGAAAAGGCAGCGCAACGCCCCTCAAAAAAACCGATCCGGGCCGACCCCGACTTCCGCTCTATCTATTGCGAGTCGCTTCGCGCGGGAAGCTTGGTATAGAGGACGGTATAAGATTTTTTGCGCTCCTCTCCCGGCTTAACGCGAATCGTAAACTCGATCGTCCGAGCATCTTTCTTCATGAACGGATCGGTCCTCGCCGTGATTTCCCATGAATGCCAGCGAACTGCATATGAGAACATGGACGCATTTGAACCGCCTTCTGCATGACCGGAAATGATCACTTCCTCAGGACTGACCCCGAATGCCCCACAGGACTGACCCCGAATGCCCCACCCAGGACTGACCCCGAATGCCCCACCGCTCTCACCGCCCTCATGCGAAAGCTCATCCTCCTCGCCAACAATCTCCTAAAAAATCCTCAACTTACCCTTGCCATTTGAGACAGTTGCTGACCCGGTTGCTGACCCCTATTCGTCACGATCAGCCCCGGCGAGAGCGAAATTCTGAAGCTGAACCCCTATTCCTCTTCTCTATTCCCTATTCCGCGCTTGACTAGTGTCAGCTCAAACCTTTACGAATGTTCGAAAACCAATAACAAAAATAAGTATGGCTACGTGCAGAGAATGTAATGGCAAAGGCTCAGTCAAATGTCAGGATTGTCACGGTGCGGGTAAACGGGATGTCGGCGGAATGCTCAAAGCTGACTGGAAGGAGTGCAAACACTGTGGCGGAAGCGGCAGAAAGAAGTGCGGCGTTTGTAATGGAAAAGGAACTATATGATCGGAGCAAATGCAGGTGATTCGAGAGTTCAACGATTACTCGATCAATTGGAAATCAAATACCAGATCGACAGGGACGGCGACTCAATGCGTGACGGCCGCGCCATTGTTAGCAGCTTGCCTCAAGCGGTCGAAACCCCGCTTTTCCGGACGGGACGTCCCTAGTGCAGCCGCTTGCGCGGCAACGGGAAGCACTCCCAGGCACAGATCTCTTTCAGATAATTCGAGAGACATAGCGTAATAATCCTATGAACACAGACTACGTTATCCTCGCTCGGACCGCTACTGAAGCGCGCAACCATGAGGCTGCATACGAGTACTGGAGTCTCGCCCTTGAAGAAGACTCGCGTAACGTGGAAGCTTGGATCGGCAAGGGAATTTCAGCAGGCCGGTCATCGTATTTCTTCGGCAAAGGAATCGAGGAAGCGAAATCCTGTCTTGAGCAAGCGATCGAGCTCGGTTTATCGGACGAAAATCTTAAGAAGGAGGCCAGCTCATGTGCCTATCTTCTGGCAGACGGTTTCTTTGATAGGGCAAACACTGTCTACTTGAAACTCGGTGCACAGGGACAGTCGCGTGTACCCCTGGAGCTCAATGTTCTATTGATCGGTCCCTACTTGCTCCGAACTGCGTGGCAGCTTGAGAAATCAACTGAGCGCGCAAAGGCGTTGATTCAAATCTGTAATTCGTATCGGAAACGATTTGGAAGGCAGGCCGGCGATTTCATTGATATCGTAATTCAAAACTGTAACGACTGGGTAAGCAAGAACGATCCCAACGCTACGGCTGCCTTACCACGAGCGGCCATGAAACCTGCGTGCTTTATCGCAACAGCCAGTTATCGCAGCTGCAACCATCCTCGTGTGGAATTTCTTCAGAAATTCCGAGATGACTGGCTATTGAGAAAGGCGGGTGGTCGGATTCTGGTTAGGATATACTATCGGTTTAGCCCCCCGGTAGCGCGGCTTATCGAGAATAATGCCTTTCTTCAGACGCTAAGTCGAATTTTCCTGGTCAATCCCGTTTATGTATTATCAAAGATTTTGATTAGACGAATAAGTATCGAGCGAGGCCAACCCCCTTCCAAATCACGTCACCAGAGGTAGTAGTGTTCTAGAATCGGTTTCTACAGGGGAAAGAATAAGGCCAGCTTCATAATCTCGCATTCCTCCGAACGGCCAGTCGTTCCGCTCCGGCAGTCATAGGTCGTCCCATCGTATTTCACCCGAGCTTTTCAAGCCATGCGCCTTTCTTTTACCGACCGCGATCAGTCCCGGCGACAGCGAAATTCCGAAGCTGACCCTATTCCTTTTCTCCATATTGTATCCACCAACTTTTCGCGTGAGCGAAACAGAGACAAACTCGGATTAAGAGTCATCAACCGAGCAAAACTTGGTGCGTTATCGCCTTTCGGGCACGTATTTCGCACGCTTCAAGGCTGGTGGCAAGCTCATACACGTCAGAAGCATTGTCGGGATGAGAGCAACGCGCTCCGGTGTCGGCACAGCGGACGACACTGATTAACAGCTACCGCAATTTTGCGTAGCGCACAGCGGCCAGCAAGTGACCTACGAAACGTTCCATGTTCATTAACCAAAAATCCACAACATGAGTAATTATGTCTGGGGAACCAACATTCGTTACCATGATTATCTGCAAGCTAAAAGCTTCGAGGATGCCTTCCGAGGCGATATTTCCACTCATACGAGATCGCTCATCGCCTCTAATGAAGAATTACATCGAGAGCAGATCTCAATCTCGAAGAGTCTATCGAAGACAGTCTCGGGCGGCTTTGAGCAACTTTCATGCGACATGCAGCTGCTTGCTCAAGGCGTCTCAGAACTCAATGCGACCTTTCAGTGGGGTTTCAGCGAACTACTGGGCGCGGTGGGCCACATTAATGATACACTGACGGAACTTGCTAGAATCGCTAAGGCCCCCGAGAAAACTTGGGCTTACGAACAATTCGAGGAGGCGCGGGATGCAGTTCGTAAAGGGTTATATGACGAGGCGTTAGAGTATCTGAACCGAGCCATTTGTGGCCACGCCGGCAAATTAGGATATAAGCTGGAATACCGCTTCCATTATCTCTTAGGAACGATCCGTATCGGCAGCTTTAAGAACTATTCTTCGGATATCGTCGATCTTTGGGAATCCGAAAAGGCATTTCTCAACGCCGCTAAGTATGCACGTCACGACCGACCCAAGGAGGCCGGTCTTTCTTATTTGGCGGCTGGATGGGCTGCCTATTGCCAAGGGAAACTGCCGGACGCGCAAGGGTATACTGAGCAGGCAATCTCCTTATATCCTGATTTCGCCGAGGCGCATTTTCAGCTCGCTAAAATCCACATGCATGGCAAGAACCCTCAAGATGCCCTACCTTTTCTCAGGAAAGCAATCGAGGGCGACCGCGGTTATTCTATCAAGGCAGCTATAGACGGCGATTTCAAGGCCTACGATGCTGAGGTATCTGCTCTGATCGGCGCTCTCAAAGAAGAAACTAAAATTATAGTCGAAGGCGATCTTATCACGATGAGCAAGGAAGTCGCAGACGCTGAGGGACGTGGCGTGAAGGAATTCCCCTTTGCGAAGTATGCGAATGTTCAGGTGGTGAGGCGCGCATTACAGGAGGCGACCCGAGCAGCGGCGAAGAACACATATTACGGGTATCTGGAGGCAATGGTGTTCTGCACACAGGCTAGAAGAGATCTAGCTACCCAGCTATACCAATGGTCCAGAGGGACGGACGTTGATATAAAAAAAAGGATCTCGGACCTTACGACGCAAATTATACACATCGAAATCGCCCCGATGCGTTGGTGGTGGGCGACCCTTATGATCACAGGGATTACCGCCTTTTTCATTATAGCCTGTGCACGATGCGGCGCCGTCTATGACGCCAACAACCGGCAAGAACGAATCCGAAGTGATGCCATTGAGCGAATTCGGGGTGAGATTAGGGCGAAAGGATTCGATCCTAATAGGCTCACTGACGCCAGCGCGAGAGCACTCGGCATCCGGGCTGAGGACGTGCCACCCATCAATATCGGACGCACTTCGGGGGACATTTGGTTCACTTACTTTGTTGGGGGAACGGTTGCTTCGGTTGTGGTCGCACTGTTGGGAAACCTAGTTGAGAAGGGCAGCAAGGTTGCTGTTCTAAACTTTGAGAGAGATCGACTCCAACGCGTCCATTCACAGCTTCACGCAACAAAATGAGTGCCGCAGTGACTTACGGCCTGTGAGGGACGGTCGGGGCCAGTCCTCGGGTCAGTCCTAACTATTTACTATCCAGGTCCGGCTCAGAGTCCTGCCGAAGTCTCCGACGCGGGAAAAACAATGGGACGGAGAAGGAATCTGGCGACAGGAATTTCGCTACTCCTCTGGCCACAAATGTGGGATTGCGTCGATCTCCAATTCTCGCCCACCATCTGCCATGCCCGCTTACGGTCGTTATACTTCTTTCCTGCTCGCGGCGGTCGTCGCCGTAGTCGTCTGGTCTGGAATCACGCCCAAAGACCGGCTGACCTGGTGGATGGAAGTGACTCCCACGTTGTTGGGTTTGATCGCGCTTTTCCTCACGCGCGAGAATTTCCGCTTCACGCCGCTCCTGCAAACGCTCATCGCCTTACACATGATCCTGCTCGCCGTGGGCGGGCATTACACCTACGCGGAAGTGCCGCTCGGCTTCTGGCTGCGCGACGCTTTTGATCTCGGTCGAAATCACTACGACCGGCTCGGCCATTTTGCGCAAGGCTTCGTGCCGGCGTTGATTGCGCGCGAAATTGTGATTCGCCGCGAGATCATCCAACGCCGCGGTTGGATTGCGTTTTTCGTCGTCTGCACGGCGATGGCGATCAGTGCGGTCTATGAATTAGTCGAGTGGATCGCGGCCGTCATTTACGGTCAAAACGCGGACGCGTTTCTCGGCGGCCAGGGCGATATTTGGGATACGCAAAAGGACATGGCTTGCGCGCTGGTTGGCTCGATTTGCGCGGTCGTCTTGTTCAGCCGCTGGCACGATCGGCAATTAAGCGAGGGCAAACGCTGAACTCGCCTCTCCGGGGAGCGCACGTCTCCAGGCGTGCTGGTTTTCGCATTCTGCGAAAACGAACTTCACGTATGCGGATGCGGGAGGAAAGCGTAGGCATTTTTCAGAGGAAGCCTGCGTCGGCAGAATGCCGTCACCAACACGCCTGGAGGCGTGCGCTCCCCAGAATTCCCTCGATTTTATCTGTGATATTTTCGGAGGCGCCGCGAATCACTCTGGCAACGAGATGTTCTCGCCCACCAGATGCACACCGCCACTGCCGCTCTCATGAATCCCACGCCCGACGCCAAGCAGGCTTTCGTTGATCTGCTCAATCAACACATCGGCATCATCCGCAAAGTCGCGGTCGGCTACAGCAGCACGCTGGCCGATCGACACGACCTGGAACAAGAGATCACGCTCCAACTTTGGAAAGCCTACCCGCGCTACTCGCCCGAGCGTCCGTTCTCCACCTGGATGTATCGCATCGCGCTCAATGTCGCGATCTCGTTCCTGCGCTCTAACAGTCGCCCCGTCCGGCAAACTATCCCGATCGAGGAAATCGAATTAGCCGACGAAGCGGATGCGTCTCCCGAAATGCGCGAGCGCTTGGCGCTGTTGCAAAAAGTGATCGCTACCCTCGATCCGCTCAATCGCGCCCTCATGCTTCTGTTTCTCGACGATCACAGCTACCGCGAAATCGCGGCCATCCTTTCCATCACCGAAACCAACGTGGCGACCAAACTCAGCCGCCTCAAACAGCGTCTCCGCGACGAGATGCTGAAACTCGACCAACAAAACACATGACCGAACTCGACGATCTCAAATCCACCTGGCAAACACTCAACCGCACGATCGAGCGGCAGAACACGCTCGCGCTGCACCAATTCCGAGAGACCACTCGCACCCGGTTCCGCTCCGGTTTCCGTCTGCTCGTCCTCGGGCAGATACTTCAAATCATCGCTGGCGCCCTGCTTGCGCTCTGGGGCGCGAACTTCTGGGTCGATCATCTTGGCGTAGCGCATCTCATGATTTACGGCCTCTCTCTGCACGCTTACGGCTTGATGATGATCATCTTCGCCGCGCGCGACCTGTTCCTGATCAAGCGAATGGACTACGCCGCCCCGGTGCTCACCTTGCAAAAGCAAATCGCCGAACTGCGTCGCTGGCACCTGCGGGCGGGACTCTGGTTCGGCATTGCGGGGTGCTTCATTTGGATTCCGGCCATGCTCATGATTTTCCACGGGCTCGGTGCGGATGTCTGGGTGCGGAACCCCGATGTGGTCGGCTGGTTGGTCGTCAGTGGATTCGTTTGTCTCGGAGTTTTGCTCGGGATCGTGTTCTGGTCGCGGCGGACGGGTCGCGAAAAGCTTCTCGCTGACAGCTCCGCCGGTCGGAGCGTGAACCGCGCCCAGGCACTGCTCGACGAAATCGAGCGCTTCGAACGCGAGTAGGCGCCAAGGAGTGGCGGCTTCCGAGCCGCCAAGTTTCTTCCCTTGGTCCCGTTAGAACGACGACGGCTCGGAAGCCGTCGCTCTTTGTCTGGCGATCACGGCGAGATGAGCCAAAGCGTCAGCGTGACGGCGACAATCGCCACCACGAGCAAGCCAGCGTAAACCACTCGATCCTGCCACCGCGCTCGCCGCGCGGCCTCCGCGTAGGGAATGCGGGTAAACGAAACCATGGTGTAGAGCGGCAAATAAACGCGCGGCATCAGACCCTCGAGAAAGTGATCGAGCTTCTTCTTCCCACGGAAAACTGGTGACGCAGTTTTATCCCGCATCTCGATGAAGTTTTGCACCGCGAGATCGGCTAGCGCGTCCGCATTCTCCTTTCGGCGCGCGGAATATTCCGTGAAAGCCTGGAGCCGATTCTGCGGAAACTCGGCCAGGCATTGATCGAGCACGACGCAATCCTCGAACGCCGCGTTCATGCCTTGGCCATAAAACGGCACCACCGCGTGCGCCGCATCGCCCACCAGCGCGACCTTGTCCTGATAATGCCAGGGCGCGCAGCGAATCGTGACCAGTGATCCCGTGGGATTCTCTCGAAAATCTTGCGGCAACGTGGGCATGAGCGGCACGGCATCGGGAAATTCCTCCTGACAGAAACGGAGGAAATCTTCCTCCGTTTTCATACTGGCAAAGCTGCGCGGACCTTCGAATTCCCAGAAGAGCGTGCAGGTAAATGAGCCGTCGGGATTCGGCAACGCGATCATCATGAAGCTCTGGCGCGGCCAGATATGGAGCGCGTTTTTTTCCATCTGCCAACCGCCATCGATCCCCGGTGGAATGGTCAATTCCTTGTAGCCATGCGCGAGGTAGCTCTGGCTATATTCGAAGCGCTCAAGGCGCTGCATCGCGCCGCGGACCGCGGAAAAGGCGCCGTCCACTCCGATGATCGCATCGCCTCCCGCTTCGGAGGTTTCATTCGTCTCCGTGTTTAAGAGCTGCGCGGTCGGGCCATCGAGATCGATCCCGGTGCAGCGCTCATTGAAGAAAACGCGCACGTTTGCATTCCGTTTCGCCGCGTCGATCACCGCGTTATTCAGCTCGCCGCGACCGATGGAATTAATGCACTTGTTAGGGTCGCGATCGTAGGCACTGAAATGAAGATTCCCGGAGCGATCGTGAATCATGCGGCCGCGCATCGGGATGGCGTGCTGCAAAACTTCCTCTGCAATCCCAATCTGCTGCAGCGCGTGAATTCCCCGCGTGGAGAGCGCCAGATTTATCGATCGCCCGCCGACCAGATTACCCGCGTGCGGATCCGCCCGCCGCTCGTAGAGCTCCACCTCATAACCGCGTCGGCCCAGGAACCCGCCGAGCAAACCGCCGGCGAGACCACTTCCGATGAGGGTGAATTTGGGCACGACCAGACAATCTCTGAATCAGGAATGGAGGAAAGCAGGAAAAGATCTCCTGGCAGCTCGCTCTCCGGCCCCGCTCCGCCCTGCTTTCCTCAATGGGCCGTCGCCCCTCCGCACTAGTTGTGGCATCGCGTCTGCTTAAGGGTATTCTTCCGGAACCTGTCGATGAATCCCGAACGCCAATCGCACGCCCCTAACGAAGTCCATTCCCTGGATTTGAAGGCTATCCTGCTCGTCGATGACGATCAGCAACTTGCTTCGGCGTTGCAATGGATTTTGGCGGACGAAAATTACCTGGTGGATCTCGCGTTCGATGGAGAAGAAGCGTTGCTAAAAGTAAAGGCCCACGAATACGACGCGGTGATTTGCGATCTGAAGATGCCGCGGCTGCGCGGCGACGAGTTTTATCTTCGAGTAAAAGAAATGCGCCCCACTCTGGCGGATCATTTTATTTTCATCACCGGCTACGCCGGCGATCCGAAAGTGCGGCACTTCCTGACGGAGCAAGAGGTCAAGTTCCTGGTAAAACCGTTCCCGGTCCTCGGCTTGATCGACTGCGTGCGGGAATTGCTCGCCTAGCCCGAGCGCGAAAGCGGCGCGGCATCAGCCGAGCAACTGCGCGAACCGCCACACTTCGTGGAAGGTGTTGTAGAGAGGCGTGGGCGCCGCCCGGATGACATTCGGTTCGCGGAAATCGCACTTCACGCCAGCCGCTTCCAGTTTCGTAAAGAGCTCTTTCGGGTTCTCGTGCGCCAAGATGGAAAGCTGGCAGCCGCGCGCTTCCGGCGCACATGGTGTGATCACGGTAAAACGCTCCTCCGCGCCTGAAGATTTCTGATCGAGCAAGAATTCCAGATAACCGGTCAGCCGCACCGACTTCCGGCGTAGCACTTCCATCCCGCCTGCTTCATCGAAGATCGCGAAGGAACTTCGCAGCGGCGCGAGCGAGAAGATGGGCGGATTGCTGATCGCCCAGGAATCGGCCGACGGCACCGGAATGAATTCCGGTTCCAACTGCATGCGGAAACGCGTGGCCGGATCATTCCCCCACCAGCCGGCCAGACGGGGCAGTTCGGGATTGGTGGCGTGACGCTCGTGCACGAACGCGCCCGCGACGGCGCCGGGTCCGGAGTTCAGATATTTGTAAGAACACCAAACCGCGAAATCGACTTTCCAATCGTGCAGCGACAGCGGCAGGTTGCCGGCCGCGTGAGCGAGATCGATGCCGACCCTGCAACCGCGGGCCTGCGCCGCGGCGGTCAGTTTCTCGATCTCAAAAAATTGCCCGGTGAAGAAATTCACGCCAGCAAAAAGCACGAGCGCGATTTCGTCGCCGTGTTTCTCGATCGCGGTTTCGATGTCCTCCTGGCGGACCGTGTATTCCCCTTCCCGTGGTCGCACCAAAAGCAGGTCCTCCTTCGGATCGAAGCCGTGGTGCGCGATCTGCGATTTGATCGCGTAAGTGTCCGACGGGAACGCCGGATCCTCCATCAGGATCTTGGACCGCGCCTTCGTCGGGCGATAAAAGGTCGCCATCATCAGGTGCAGATTCACCGTCAGGCTGTTCATGCAGACCACCTCGTTAGGCCGCGCACCCACCAGTCGCGCCGCGCCTTCACGCACCGTCTCGTGGTAGGAATACCACGGTGTTGTCCCATCCAGATGCGCGTCCACGCCGAGGCCCGCCCAATCAGTCAACTCCTGCTCGATGATCCCCCGCGTCGCCTTCGGCATCAGCCCAAGCGAATTGCCGACAAAGTAAATAAACGGCTTCCGGTCCGGACCCGTCGGGATATGGAATCGATCGCGAAACTCGCGCAGCGAATCCTCGGCATCCTGTTGCAGGGCAAAATCTTCCTCGGCGGAAAAATCCATAACTCTTCTTCCTACCTCATGCCATCGGCGCTTGCATGAACTCAATTGTCGTTCCGTCGGGATCGCGCACGTAAACCACGCATCTCCCCGTGTTCGGTCCCGCCTGCAGCGTTTGCGGTTGACCCGCCGCCTTCCATCCCGACACCGCGATGGTTTTCAGGACCGCGTCCAGATCATCAACGACCAGCGCGACATGGACCGAACCGACATCGCAGGGCCGCGGCGCGAAATGCTTTCGGTCATCCGGAGCCAAATATTCCAGCAGCTCGATCTTGTGGCCGTATCCTTTCAAGACCGCGATGGAAATTTCCGCGCCGGGCACTCCGGTGATCTCGCTCGCGAGATCGCCGGTCTGATGCGGCCGATGCGAAAGCTCGAAACCGAGCACATCGCGCCAGAAAGCGAGCGAGTGCTCCAGATTCGCCACCGTGAAACCGGTGTGGTCCACCGCACCGATGCGAAAAGAAGGATCGCTCATCCCAGCGCCGCGATGACCTTGAGCTCGATCGCAATCGGCGTCGGTAAGGCGCCTACCTCCACCGTGGTGCGCGTTGGATTGGGTTTGCCCTCGCCCGCGAAATACTCGGGATAGATACGATTGAAGATCGGAAAATCGTTCTTCATGTCAGTCAGGAAAACCGTCACATCCACGATGTCGTTCCAGCTCGCGCCCGCGTCTTCCAGCACCAAGCGCACGTTCTCGAAAACAGCGTGGCACTGCTTCTCGATGTCATGGCTGATGATGTTCCTCTCCGCGTCGAGCGTGACGCCGGGAATCTCCTGGCTCCCACGGACGCGGGGTCCGATGCCGGAAAAAAAGAGCAAATTGCCGACCCGCTTCGCGTGCGGAAACGCGCCCACTGGTTCCGCCGCGCGCTTGCTTTCGAAAGATTCGTTCATGTTTGTCGGATAATTTTCCCTGCTAGCCGCCCGCGATCGCGCCAAGAATGATGAACGGCTCTGCCCCTCCTACGACCGCCTCCGGCAACGGCATATCGACCGGATCGTGCGAAACATCCTCTTCGCAGGCGAAGAAACGCACCATCGGCCTTCGCTTCAACGTGCCGTGATCGCGAATCGTGCCGCGCAGCGCCGGGTAAGTCGCCTCGAGCGCATCGAGAATCGCGCGTTGCGTCACCACGCCCTCGACTTCCAGTTGCACCTCATCCCCCACCCGCGCCAGCGTCCGCAGATGATGCGGCAGCACCACGCGGATCATGGCAGCGTCTGCACTTCCACGGAAAGTACCGCCGGCAAATCGCGCACGATGGCATTCCATGTATCGCCCCCATCCGCCGACCCGTAGACCTGACCGCCCGTCGTCCCGAAATAGACGCCGCACGAGTCTAACGAGTCCACCGCCATCGCATCGCGCAACACGTTCACATAGCAATCGCTTTGCGGCAGGCCCTTCTTCAGCGCCTCCCACTCATTGCCGCCCGTGCGGCTACGATAGACGCGCAGCTTCCCGTCCGGCGGGAAATGCTCCGAATCACTCTTGATCGGCACCACGTAGATCGTCTCCGGTTCGTGCGCATGGACATCGATCGGGAACCCGAAATCGCTCGGCAGATTGTCGCTCACTTCGCTCCACTGATCGCCCGCGTTGTCGCTCCGCATCACGTCCCAGTGTTTCTGCATGAAAAGCGTCTCGGGCCGCGACGGATGCATCGCGATCCGATGCACGCAGTGCCCCACCTCCGCGTCTTCATCCGGGAGAAACTGCGAGCGCAGTCCGCGATTGATCGGTTTCCAGGTCTCGCCCCCATCGTCCGTGCGAAACGCGCCCGCCGCCGAGATGGCGATGAACATGCGCTTCGGATTCTTCGGATCGAGCAGAATCGTGTGCAGACACATGCCGCCCGCGCCCGGCTGCCAATTCGCGCCCGTCTTGTGTTTGCGCAAACCGGAAATTTCGCTCCAGGAAACGCCACCGTCCTTTGAACTAAAGAGCGCCGCGTCCTCCACGCCGGCATAAACCAGATCGGGATCGATCAGCGACGGCTCCAGATGCCAGACGCGTTTGAATTCCCACGGATGCTGCGTGCCGTCGTACCACATGTGCGTCCCGGGCACCCCATCGTAAACGAACTTGTTGCTCTCGCCCTTCGGCATTCCATCCGCGCCCTTCTCCATCCCGCCGCCGGGCGTTTCCCACGTTGTCCCGCCATCGCTCGACCGCTGAATGACCTGCCCAAACCAGGCGCTCGTCTGCGAAGCGTAGATGCGGTTCGGGTCAATCGACGACCCTTTGACGTGATAAACCTCCCAGCCGGCAAAGTGCGGACCGTCCACTTTCCAGTCTTTCCGCTTCCCATCCGACGTAAGAACAAACGCGCCCTTGCGCGTCCCAACGAGAACACGAATGCTGCTCATGCCGGATTTCTAACCGGCCAACTGCGCACTCGAAAGCGAAAAAAGAAGGACAACAGGAATTTGCCCTGCATTCCGGAGCTGAACCCGGATCATCCCAGCGCCGCGCCCCTAGGCACGTGCGGGAGTGAACGTTACCGTGCCCGGCTGGAGCAAGCTCATTTTGTCCAGGACAGCAGGCATGGGTCCGGGATAGGGCCGTCCGGCCCGAAAGTCGGACGACGCCCCCCACAGAACCGGACGAGCGCGATTAACGCATCCGGTTCCTCAAGTTGCGGGTTCGTTCACATTCGGGAGTGGATGACTCGCGCCGGGGTTAATGG
>JBBSPM010000038.1:0-40903 GCA_038258815.1 Chthoniobacterales bacterium | reverse complement strand
TATTTCACTCCGCTCACAGCGGTTCTTTTCACCTTTCCCTCGCGGTACTTGTTCACTATCGGTCGCCAATTAGTATTTAGACTTACGCCGTGGTCGGCGTGGATTCATACGAAGTTTCACGTGCATCGTATTACTCAGGAATTCCCTAGGCGTGCGCGGATTTTCGATGACGGGCCTGTCACCCTCTCTGGAGCGATTTTCCATTCGCTTCATCTAATCGTTGCACTACCACATCGGGCTCCTACAACCCCAGCAGCAAGCTGCTGGTTTGGTCTCTTCCGCTTTCGCTCGCCACTACTTACGGAATCGCTTTCGCTTTCTTTTCCTCCGGTTACTGAGATGTTTCACTTCACCGGGTGTCGCGATGTTCCTGCTATGTATTCACAGAAACGCGAGCAGGTATTATCCCACTCAGGTTACCCCATTCGGAAATCTCCGGGTCACAGCGTGTTTACCGCTCTCCGAAGCTTATCGCAGTTAGCCACGTCCTTCATCGCCTATTGGCACCAAGGCATCCATTATGTGCTCTTTGTAGCTTGATCAATCTGTTCCGGTCCCGCGAACGGGACCAGAGATTTTTATGATAACTGAAACTCGTCAGGCTGAAGGTCTTACCCTCCAGCCGTCTATTTTCAGACTCAGCTCTTAAAAGTTGTTTTTACTACCCTGTATGTAGATGTCAAAGAACCAGCCGTTCCGCGCACGTTCGGCCACAAAAAAACCCAACTTTGTTTTCCGGTTGTACTCGCCGTCGCAAAAGCTACGGCGTCTGAACCGGGACAAAATTGGATTCCAATTTGCAGTCCCAAAATGTGCAAGAACACAACTCCGGGTAGCTTTCGCCGTGGGAGCCCCGCTTCTGGCGGGCCGACAAATTAGGCGCAGTATTCGGCACGTCAACGCGCGAAGTGCATTTTTTTTGAAAAAAATTCTCCGTCTCTGAAATTCCAGGGCGCCAGAGAGGGAAAACACCTGAGCAACGCCGTTCGCACTGTCGGCGGCACTTCAATTCCGTTCGAGCAATTTAACCTCGCGCCATTCCTCTGAGCGCCTACCTTCCGCACGTGAACCGTCCCGATGGCCGCACGCCCGATCAAATTCGTCCCGTCTCTTTCGAAGTCGGTGTGGCCCCGCACGCCAGCGGCTCCGTCCTCGTGGCAATGGGCCAAACGCGCGTCATCTGCAGCGCGATGATCGAAGAGGGCGTCCCGCGCTGGATGCGCGAGCAAAGCGTCACCGGTGGCTGGCTCACGGCTGAATATTCCATGCTCCCATATTCCACCCGCCCGCGGAAGCCGCGCGATATCGCAAAAGGCAAGCTCGACGGACGCAGCAGCGAGATCCAACGCCTCATCGGCCGCTCCCTCCGCGCCGCGATTGATTTGGAAAAAATCGGCCAACGCACTATTTGGGTCGATTGCGACGTCCTCCAGGCGGACGGCGGCACGCGCACCGCCGCCATCACCGGATCAAGCCTGGCGCTCGCCCTCGCGTGCGAAGCCCTGATCGCGCAGAAAAAGCTGGCGCGCTCCCCGATGCGAAACCTCGTCGCCGCGATCAGCGCCGGCGTGCTCGATGGCGCACCGCTCCTCGACCTCAACTACGAAGAAGACAAATCCGTCACCGTCGATTTCAACTTCGTCGCCACCGAAGCCGGCGAATTTGTCGAGCTGCAGGGCTCCGGCGAAGAGGCCACCTTTTCGCAGGAACAACTCGCCGCCATGCTCGAACTCGGAAAAAAGGGAATCGCCGAATTGATCGCCGCCCAGCGCCGCGTCCTGGCAGATTTCACCGTGCAAGCCGCCTAGTTCGTGCTAGGGAAACGCTCGGCCGCTGGCCGTTGTTATCCATTATGAAGAAAGCGCTCATCACCGGCATCACCGGGCAGGACGGAAGTTATCTCGCCGAATTGCTTCTCGAAAAAGGCTACGAAGTGCACGGCATCATCCGCCGCGCCAGCACCTTCAATACTTCCCGCATCGATCATCTTTACGCCGACCCCCACATCAACGGCGTAAAAATGTTCCTGCACTACGGCGACCTGAGCGACTCCGTGAATCTCGTCAAGCTCCTCTACGATTTGAAGCCCGAAGAGGTCTACCACCTCGCCGCCCAGAGCCACGTCCGCGTCAGTTTCGACATCCCGGAGTACACCTCCGATGTCACCGGCGTCGGCACAATCCGCATCCTCGAAGCGATGCGCGAGACCGGCATCAATCCGCGCTTTTACCAGGCCTCCAGCAGCGAGATGTTCGGCAAAGTGCAAGAGGTTCCGCAGACCGAGACCACCCCTTTCTGGCCGCGCAGCCCCTATGGGGTCGCGAAAGTCTTCGCCTACTGGGCCACCGTCAATTACCGAGAAAGCTACGGCCTCCACGCCTCCAACGGCATCCTCTTCAACCACGAAAGCCCTCGCCGCGGCGAAACCTTCGTCACCCGCAAGATCACCCGCGCCGTCGCCGCGATTAAGCTCGGCCTGCAAAAAGAACTCTTCCTTGGCAACCTCGACGCGAAACGCGATTGGGGCTACGCGCCCGACTACGTAGAAGGCATGTGGCGCATCCTCCAACACGACGGCGGCGGCGACGATTTCGTCCTGGCCACGAACGAAACCCACACGGTCCAGGAATTCTGCGAAGTCGCCTTTGCCCGCGCCGATCTGGATTGGAAGGAATTCGTCAAACACGACCCCCGCTACGAGCGCCCCGCCGAGGTCGAGCTCCTCATTGGCGACCCCGCCAAAGCGAAAAAGCTCCTCGATTGGGAACCCAAGGTCCGCTTCGCCGAACTCGTGCAGATCATGGTCGATGCCGACATCGCCGCACTCTCGTCGCCGTCCGCGCGCGAGCAGTTGGGCAAGCTGCCATAGCATGCCCTGTAGCGGCGGTCTATGACCGCCGAAACCGCGGATTGCAGTGGACGCGTTCGGCGGTCACAGACCGCCGCTACAGGGGTCAACGCGCGGCCGCATCGTCCTCAGGTTGTGCCGCCACGGCGATCTCCGCGGCCGGCGCCAACGAAGGCACCATCGCGCTCAGCGGCGCATTGAGAATGCTGACCCGCGCTCCCCATCCCACCACCTCATAGAGCTGCACCACATCCCGCGAACGCATCCGGATGCAGCCATAGCTCGCCGGCCGTCCCACATTCCGCTCCTCCGCAGTGCCGTGAATGTAAATCAGCCGCCCGTGAGCGTTCGCGTTCTGCCGTTCCCGCCCTTTTAGCCAGAGAATTCGCGTCACGATCGGGTCCCGCCCCGGCGCGTCCGGCGCCAGGATTTCACCCGTCCGTCGCCGGCTCTTAAAGACCGCGCCCAGCGGCGCGCCTCCGCCAATTTTGTCGGCTATTTCCATCTCGCCCAACGGCGTCCCTCGGCTCCCCGGAACATCGCTCAGCGCGAATTTCGAAGTCGAAACCGGAAACGTCGCCATCAGCTTCCCTTCATCGAGAAGCGCCAGCCGCTGCTCGGGCACACTGATTACTACATGATGCCGCGTATCCGGGCTCACGCACGACGACGCCAACAGCGCCACTCCGAAAGCAAAAGCGCCGCGCAGCGCGAAAAAGAAATTCCCTCTCATTCCGCGGTGAACCTGAAAAACGCCTCTGCGGTTGCGGTCGTCCACTTCGCCAATTGCTCCAGCTCGATTCCCCGCGCCTCCGCGATCGACTCCGCCACCAGCCGCGTAAACGCCGGCTCGCAGCGCTTCCCCCGATGCGGCACCGGCGCTAGGTACGGACAATCCGTCTCCACCATAAACTTCCCGATCGGCAACGCTGCCGCCACCGCCCGCACCTCCGCCCCATTCTTGAAAGTCACGATCCCCGTAAACGACACCAGATGATCCAGCGCCAGCACTTCCTCCGCCTGCTCCAGCGACCCACCGAAGCAATGGAAAACCCCGCGCAACTTCCCCGCATACGGCCCCATCATCGCCAGCGTATCGTCCCAAGCATCGCGCTGGTGAATCACCACATTCAGCCCCAGCTCCACCGCCAGGTCCAGTTGCTGCTCGAACAAGCTCGCCTGCCGCGCCTTGTAAGCGCCGTCATGGATGCCCGCCTCCACTTCCTCCTCCGTCTCCGTCTGCAGCACCCGACCGAAGATCTGCACCTGCTTCTCCTTCCCCAGCTCCACACTTGGCAGCCGATGATAATCCAGACCCGTCTCACCGATCGCCACCACCCGTTTGCTCCGCGCCAGCTCCCGCAGAGGCGTCATCACATCATCCTCCCCCGCCTCGTCCGAAGTCGGATGCACCCCGATCACCGCATAAACATTCGAATGCGTCTCCGCTAATTCCACCGCCCGCCGACTGCTCGCCACTGAAGTCCCGATCGTAATGATGCGATCCACGCCTGCGTCGGTCGCCCGCTGCAGCACCTCCGCGATGTCTGGTTGAAAATCGGGGTAATCCAGATGCGCATGAGTCTCGATCAGCATGGGCGCAATCTGTCATCTGATGGCCAATTCGCGAACGCGAACCGCTCCACCGACGATAAGTAGAGCCGTCGCCTACCGCAGAGTCTGGTCATCCTGGAGCCGGTTAGCGGGAAACCCATAAGGGCAATTCCGGCACGCCTCCTGGCAACACCGCCCGCGCCGCAGCAGGTAATCGCGGCTGAGCGCGCTGTCCGCGTCGAAGTCTGCGGCTGTCGCGACCGGCTCGTTCGCAGCCGTGCCGGAAGAAGGTTTCACATCCTCGATCATTAAGAGCGAAAACTAGCACACACGTCTCGCCGCTTAGTAGAGCAACTGCATCCCGGCGTAGCCGAAGAACGCCCGCGATTCATCCCCCGGCGCGCGCACCTCGTGCCCGAGCGACAGGATCAATATCCGCGTCGCCGTCAGCTCCTGGCGCAGACCCACATTTACCGCCAGCACATCGCGCGAGAGATTAGTCCGCGCCGTCCCGTGCAGCTCCGCCATCAGCGCAGTCCGTTTGCCTAACGCCACCCCACCGACCAAGCCGTAAAGCCATTCGCTCCGACCCACCGTGCTCACCAGCGGACCAAACTCCAGGTTCACCCCCACCGGCCCGAACTTCCTCGCTGCCTGCACTGGCAACTGGAATCGCGTCCCATCCTCCGCCAGCCCGCGGCGCACCGACGATTGCAGCACACTAAAAATCACCCGCGGAAACGTCGAGACCGCCACGCCCGCCCGCTCCTCATCCAGAAAACGCCACTTCACCGCCGCCTCCGCGCTCCCCAAGCCGCCCACCAACCCATGACCCTCGCGTTTCAATAACACCGGCGCAGTCTGCAACGTCAGCTGCACGCAATCACCCACCCCGTAGTTCAGATCAATCGCCGGCGCATCCCACGCCGTCTCCTCCGCCCGATGCTCGAATGCCGTCGCCAGATTGATCTCCCACTTCCGGTCGCCCGGTGTCCCGGGATCGTCCGTGATCATCGGCGGACCGCCCTGCGCCTGCGCCAATCGCGCCGCCCCCAGCAGCAGCGCCGCGGTTAAAGCACCCCAGCGCACCTACGGTTTCCCCGGCGAATAAACCAGCAGCTTGAACGTATCCGGCACCATCCCCGGCCGTCCCGGCGAAGCTCCCGGAGCCGGGCTCGGCGTCGGCAAATACTCCGCCACCGGCAGGTAAATCCGGTGCGTCGCCGCGTCCAGCGCCATCGTCCGCGCCCCCCGCTGCGTCTTCAGCGTCTGCACCACCACCAACTTATCCGGCGCCTCCTCCTTCACGATCGTCGTCACCCCCTCCCCCGCCGAGGCAAACGCCAATTGCGTCCCCGGGTCAAACTCACATCCATCCACATGATCCCCGATCGGCGCCGTCCCCACCACCTTCCCCGACTCCGTATCCAGCATCGTCATCAGCTTGTTATTACAACTGGAGAACAACCGATGATGCACCGCATCCAGCGCGATTCCCGTCGGCTCCTCGCCCGGCGACAGCGGCCAGCGCGCCACCACCGCATGCGTCGCGGTATCGATCGCCACCACCTCGCTCTTGTCCTCCAGGTTGCAATAAACCCGCCTCGCCGCGCTCTCCGCCACCCCAAACTCCGGGCTCCCTCCCAGCGCGATCGTCGCCAGCACCGCGCCGCTCTTCGCCTCGATCACCGTCGCCGAGCCACCCTTGTGATTGAAAACATAAAGCTCACCCCGCTTTGCATCGTAGGCCATCGCGTCCGGGCCCTCCCCCGTCGGCACCTTCGAAAGCGTCGCCAGCGTCTTCAAATCCACCACGCTCACCTGGTTCTCCTTCCCATTAGAAGAAAACCCCCGCCTCAGCTCCGGCACCGCCAGGAACGCATGCACGCCCGGCGTATCCGTGATCTCGCCCACCACCTTGTTCGCCGCCGTATCCACCACCACCACCTTCATCGCGTGCGACACATAGAGCCGGTGCGCCGCGCTATCCGCGCTCAAGATATCCCAACCGCCCCCCCCCGATCTTGATCTCCGTCGAGAATTGATAAAGCGAATCCGCACTCCCCGCCCCAGCCGCGCCTCCCGCGAAAGCCAGACTGATGAGAAGAACAAAAGCCAAACGTGGGATAAACATATCCCTAGATAACGCATTTCCGGGCCCGCGCACGCCGGTCAAAAAACGGCTTCGCCAACAGCGCCCGCGAGACACCGCGCCGGCGAATCCTGGGCATCCGGCTTGCCGCCGTAGGATCCGCGCATCGTCTCGTCGCGAATCTTGAGCTTCTCGATCGGAGAGTGGATGCCTGGCGCTGAGGGCAGCTCAGCTTTGGGCTTCAATCCTCGTTCCCAAGTTGCACTTGGGAACGCGCCTACCCCCGAAGCTCAGCTTCCTCCATCCTGCGACCGAGGCGCAGCCCCCACCGTGCCTATCCCCGGAGTGCAGCCACTTCCTCCACCGTGGCGGCGTGGCGGCCCAACTTTACCACCTGGGCCATCCTCGACAGTGAAGCTCAGCTTCGGGGACATTGGCATTCCCAAGTCCAACTTGGGAACGAGGGGGAAACAGCAGATGGTAATGGTTAGTCATCAAAACCCACGCGTGCAGGCGCCAACCAGTCCGCCCGCACACCTGCCCGAGCGTGGCCAGGAACTGTTCTCGATCCCGCTCATCGCGCAAGATCGCTTCCTGCCGGTCGCCGCGGTCGAGCACGTGATAGACCGCTCCAAGAAATTCCACTCGAGCCTTCCGCGCCATCCAAAGATTTTAGGTCCGCCGACTGCCGCAAGTCGAGCCGATTTGCCGAGATTATAGGACCGACCCCTTTTTCCCTCCCCCATCGCCTAATTAGGTCGGGCCTGCGTCGTCATCAGGTGCGAGTCCCAGAAAGTCCGTTGCAGCACGATATCTGGGACCATTTGTATCCACACCCATCTGCAAAAAAGCTGTGCGCTGGAGATTTATGAGACGTGGCTGCGAACCATATCGGTCGAATACGGTGCAATAAACGTCCCACCCTTCATTGTCCATTGACCACCAAAAATCCACTAGCTTAACGAGCTTGTGCGAGCTGAGCGGATTTGTGTCTTCAACCTCGAAAAGATGAATATCGCGACTTTTAGCGTCTACATACCATAGATCAGGCACAAACGACGGTCGCCAGAGGTCTACCCACGACCCTTCCAGAAGCTTTTCAAAGTCGAGGCGTTCCGCCTCCGCGACTCCTTTTGTGTGCTCAGCAAAGAGTGCGCGCTTTAATGTCTGAGGAAAAGACTGCTCTCCGTGACTGTGGCGAGTGTCTACAGCGCGACGATCAGAACGACGCACATTCGCAACCGCTAAATCGTAAACGAGACTACGGCTCATAAGGCGTAGACCTAACGAGACAGAAGTGAGCAACCGCCACCGATGGCGAGCGCTGCTTGGAGTAAAGATTTGCCAGCCATATTAAAACGTGTGTATACGGCAGGTGGCGGTTCGCTCCGCTGAATGGTTAGATCGTTGCATCGTGTGGTGTGACTGGCTTGAGATCGTAATGCCAGTCTTCTTTTAGGTCAACTCCTTCGCATTCCTTATGCTCTTTGAGGAACTCCTGCTTTAACTGGCGCCACAGTTCGCGCTCGGTATATGTTCGCCCGTCAGCATCGGGATAGGTCCGCCTAATCCAGTCAAAGAATCTGGAGCGACAGTCTTTCTCCAACGGGTTCTGCGGCGTCGGCAGATCGAGTTGCGGTGGCCCATCGTGTATGAACATTGTCCGCAATGCCAAAAGCTTTGCTAAAGCTTGTCGTGTAGAGACGTCAAACCATTCACCGCGATGGCGGTATTCCGCAAGATCGTCCTTGAGCTGCTTCTCGATTTCCTCTGCATTAACCAGCCAAATTGCAGCAACCACATGACACTCATCCGCGTTGCCCGTCTGAAACAAGCGAAGCCGACTGGCGACGCTCGTGCTGTGGCCGACTTTGATGCGTGTTCCCTCGCGGATCAAATAGACATATGCGCCGTGATTTTTCATTAGAGAACAATGCGAAGACGTAGCGCCACGATCTAACGAGAACAAGATCAGCGACGACGGGCGAGAGCGCGCGTCGCAAACAGAGAAAAGGTTGGAATCATGAAAAATTGAAACGCAGAGCGGCCCGCCGTTCGCTCGCTTGGTTAGATCGTTGGGCCGCGCGGAGGGTGAGAAGAGATGGAGTCATTCTGGGCGGCATGGCGCACTATGAAACATTGCAGCTCGTGGATTCCGCCGGCAAACCTTCGGTGATCAATCTGTGCAAGTATGAGCAGGTGATACTGGTGAAACGAGGGAGCAAGACTTCGGACGCACTGAGGGAGTGGCTGCTCAAACCCCGCCGCCGCGCCAGCGTGACGGCTCGTATGGGTCCATCAGCACATTGATGCCCTTAACGCAATCTTCCCGGAAGAAAATATCAGCAATCGGCTCCCCATGCGCGTAAAAGATATATTGGTCGTCCACAACCATGTAGGAGTCGGCAATCACTTCTTCGGCGCGATCGTCGTCAAGGAGGACGTTGTAAAGCTTCATATGGAGATACGATGTCTACGATCTAACAGATATGATACGAAACAGATATTCGCCTATTGCGATCGCCGTGCGGGCGCGTGAGGGGACAAAACGAAGGCATGGCGACGATTGAGTCTGGATCATATGGGTGCCGCAGCCAAGCGTAAGTTCCTCAGGCGAGTTCGAATCATCTGACGCGGCCGGCACCGCAACCGCCGGAGGTTATCGCCGCAGTAGATTACGCGGGTGTCGATGACCGGCGCCGGTTTGGCGGGCACACAGGAAAGTAGCGGTTTTAGCAGAGGCACGTCAACAGGTTGTGGACACTCATCGAGCAGACACTAGAAATGCAGGGGGGCAGGGGTCAGTCCTCAGGATTGAAAGTGTTCTTCCGACATCGTAAGCCGCTTATGATAGCAGCCATTTCTCTGACCCTCGGGAGGCGAAATCGCGCCAGGTCGCAAGCGCCTGGTCCACCCAGCGGGGCCGCGCGGCGCCAGACCCCTGCGGCGTGGACTCGGAGCACCTCGCGCGCTGACACCACGACCAGCCTCGCCGCTCTTCCACCAGAGGGCCGGGGCACCCCGAAGTTTTGCACGCGGCCCGCGCAGTTATCATAAGCCGCTTACGATGATCCGGTGTTCGCCTCTAGTCGTCGGCTCCCGCATTGCGGACCCAACTTCAATCACACCTTACATCTTTGACATTCGACAATTTGGCTAGTGCTCAAATTTCGCTTCGGCGATACGGATTTGCCCGGTGCTACCGGAGGCGGCTGAATTCGACGCCGGGATTGACAGTGTCGTGGGGGCTGGACACTATGCTGTCCAGCAATGAAGTCCATGACCTACACAGCGGCGCGCGAAAATCTGGCCTCGACCATCAATCGCGTTTGTGAGGACAACGCGCCGATCGTGATCACGCGGAATCGCGATCAAGCCGTCGTGATGCTCTCGCTGGCTGAGTATGAATCCCTGGAGGAGACGGCTCACCTGCTGCGTTCGCCTGCGAACGCGAAGCGGCTTCTGCGCTCGATCGAGCAACTCGAAGGCGGCAAAGGTGTCCGCAGAAAATTGAAGTTGGACGCGTGAATCTCGTCTTCGCGGACGACGCCTGGGAGGAGTATCTCTATTGGCAGGAGACCGATCCGCAGATCCTCAAACGGATTCATCAACTCATCAAAGATATCACGCGCGATCCCTATCGCGGCATCGGCAAGCCAGAACCGCTCAAGCACGCATTGCAGGGGTATTGGTCCCGCCGAATCACGGGCCAGCAGCGAATTATATATCGCGTGTCGGGCGGAGACCTTCGGATTGCCCAATTGCGTCACCACTATTCGTCGATGAAGAAATATTAGGTCGCGATGATAACCGCGACCTTCGGAGCAATCATCTGCGTCGCGGCCCCTACGCGCTGAGGTTGAAGGTCTTCTGGGCACCCGCGTCTGAGACCGGTGCCGTGGTGAAGCTGGTAAATTTCTTCATCAGCTCGGCCAGCTTACTCACGTAATAGTCGACGTTTTCGTCGCGACTCTGCGGATCGAAATGGCTCGCGAGTTTCGCGGCTTCGTAGGCGGCGACTTTCTTGGGCGTCGCTTTCACGTAGTAGCTGACTTGGTCGCCCGGTTTGTAATTTCGCCCGCTGGCCAGCGCGAGCTCATAGGCGGCGGCGCGGTTGCGGCCACCACCGGCGATCTTGGCGCGATATTTGTCTAACGAGTCCTGGAGCGTGTCCGTCTTCATCAGCATCTCGATCGGCATCTCGCCTTCGCGGATGCGCCGCTCGAAATCTGCGCGCAGTTGCTCGATCGCTTCGGGTTTGCCTTGCATGAGGAGCTTGATCATCTCCTCGAGGAAAACGCGCTGGAACTTCTCCAGCCCGCGCGATTTCAACGCTCCGCCTTTCAGGGTGACGACGCCCTCTTTATCGAGCAGCGCGTAGTTTTTTGCCTTGTAGCTGAACATGGCCTCGAATCGCTCGTCGAATTCGACTTCGATGCCCGGCGGCAATTCTTTTGCCAACTCTTCGCGCAACGTCTCCGGCTCCGCATTCGGCGGTGGAACGAAGTAGATACCATCGGTGTCGACTTCGATGACCTGCGCGTCTTGCGCCTTGAGCCAGTCGATCATCTTCTGCAAAAGCTCGCGTCCGATCTGGGTGACACGCGCTGCGGCCTCGAAATCGGCGAAGTGGCCCTGCGCGAAACCAAGGTAGCCATAGAAGGAGTTAATCAGGATTTTGAACGTGTTCTGCAGCGCATGGAAATGCTGCTGCTGACCGCGCTCGGTCGCGGCGCGCATGCTCGCTTTCGCTTCGAGCCGGAAGGTGCGCAGATCGGTGAGCAGGCTGCGGAAGATCTGCAGCTCGTCGGTTGTCGGGAAACAATCGAACTGCAGCATGACGGACGGATAGAGCGAGGCGATGTCGCAATGCCAGACGTTCCGCGCCACGCCGGTGAAGAAAATATCGGTGTAGCCGCCTTCGAAACCGCGTGCCATCGGCATCTCGGGAATGCTGTGGTGCTGCCGGAAATATTCGCGGAGGAAAAGCGCGTTGATGCGGGTGGCGTTGCCGCGCACGATCACGTCCTGGTAGTTGTAGGGAAAAATCTGCGCCTGGATGAAATAGCTTGGGCTGAGCAACTCCGAGACAGCCCGCGTCTCGCGCACCGCGCAAAGCGCACGCTGCCGGAAGCGCTCCTCGCCGGCCAAATAGGCGCGCTGCAGCTCCTTCCCCGCTAACGTGGAAACCTCGGCGCTCTCGCAAAAGCCGAAGTGCCGCGCGACATCCGCGCGCTCGAAACCGCCCAACGAACGCATCCCTACGTCGTAGAAGTGCGCGAGCAAAAAGGTGTCGACAAAATGCCGACCATCGACCGCAAACTTCGGGTAATCGATCGTCTTCTCCGCGATCTGCAATCGCGAGGGACGCGAACGCAGGAACCCGCCGCTGCGACCCCAATCGAGCTTCGTCTTCGCCCTGCGCGCTCGCGCCACGAGATACGGCAGATCGAAGCGAAAGAGATCGTGGCCCTCGATCACGTCCGGATCGCGTTCCTTGATGATGGTCGTTAGGCGTTTGATCGCAGCGTGCTCGGATTCATCCGCGTTCGCCGCATCGACGACGATAAGTTCTTCCCAGCCGCTATTATCGGAAAGCGCGATGCTGGCGATGTGATGTTGCGATGCTTCCGCGAGATCGCCTTCGCCCGCGGAAGCGATGGCTTCGATTTGCAGGCGCTTCACCTCTTCCAGCGCCATGCCTTTGAAGAGCGTCCGCCCGGTGTGCGTGAGGTAATGCTGCACCGGATCGCTCAGGGCGAAGAAGCCGCGACCCGCACTCTTCAGACCGTTGCGCAGCGCGATCAGCTCCTTCCAGCTATCGACCGTGATCAGCCAATTGTAGCGAAGGTCGCCCGCCAACTTCTCCGCACTCTCCATCCCCAGATCGGCCACGTCCCCATCCGCCCAGACGAAAGGATGGAACGGTTCGATCTCGACCGCCGTCCTGCCGTCCGTTCCGCGACGATAAACGCGCATCGTTCCGGGATCGCCCATCTCGATCGCGACGATGCGCGCGGTGGAATCGGAGCCGAAAAGGAGCTGATTATCTTCGAAAGCCATGATTCATCCACAGATTTCGCAGATTTTCACAGATTCAAAATCCAGAAAACGGGCGACAAAAATCGATCTGCGTAAATGGGCGAATCCGTGGACAAGAACTCAGAGTCTTCGCTCCTCAGCGTAAGGGAAAATCTCAGGCAGCGTGCCGGCGCGCAGTTTCTCCTGCACGCCGCGCCAAAACTCCGGCGCAAACAAATCGCCGTGCCGCTCGAAGAGCGCTTTCCGCGCGGGTTCCGGAAAGGAGAGGAAGTTGGGAAATTCTTCGGGAAAGATGTCGTTAGGCCGCACGGAAAACCACGGCTCCGCCGACATTTCTTCTTCGTAGCTGCGCGCCTGGGGCATTGCGCGAAAATTGCAATCGGTCAGCAAGGCCAGCTCATCGTAATCGTAAAAGACCACGCGGTCCCGACGGGTGAGGCCGAAGTTTTTCGTGAGGAGATCGCCGGCGAAGATGTTGGAGCGCGCCAGGTCCTTGATCGACTGCCCCCAATCGCAAGCAGCCGCAATCGCCGCCGCCTCCTCGCATTCGGCAAAAAAGAGATTCAACGGCCGCACGCGGCGCTCCACATAGGCGTGGGCGATCATGAGATCGGAGCCGTCCACCTTCACCGTTTCGCTCGCGTCGCTTTTCAGGTTCTCGAGGAGCGCGGCCTCAAATCGATCGCGCGGAATCCGCAGATGCTCGAACTCGTGCGCCTCCACCAAACGCCCGGCGCGATCGTGTTCGAAGACCAGGCGATAGCGCCGCAAAACATCCGCACGATCGATATCTTTGGGTGCGTCGAAGCGATCGCGGATCAATTTGAAAACGACGTCGTAACTCGGCAGGGTGAAGACGATCATGACCATCCCGCGAGTTCCTTCCGCGCTCGCGAAGCAATCGTCCGACTGCTGCAGGTGGCGCATAAAATCGCGATAGAATTCCGTTTTCGCGTGTCGGTTGTGGCCGATGGCGTTGTAAAGATCAGCGACGCGTTTCAGCGGCATCAGTTCCCGCAGCCATTTCACCAGCTCGAAAGCGGAAGGCGCCGCCACGCGGAAATAGGCGCGGGTGTAGGAAAATAGCACCGAGAGATCGCCTTCGCCGAGCAGAACGGCGTCGAGCCTGAGCCCGCTTTCGTTGGGATGACGAACGCAGAACGCCACCGGGATGGAGGCGCCATCCGAGATCACGCGACCGACGAGATACGCGCCGCGCCCGCGATAAAAAGTGCTGCGGAAAATTTCGAGACTGGTCGTCTGGTGTTGGGGGACTTCAGCCACGATACGTTCGGCCGCGGCCGCGGCGGCACCCTGTGGATCACTCCAGCACTCCTCCGAGAACCCGCCGCCCTCCCAATCCAGCAACGCGTTCGCAATCAAATCCGGCAAAGCCGCACCGCTGTAGGAGCGCGCCGTCGCCGCATCCGGAGTAGGAGGCGGCGCGTCAAAATCGGTATCGACAAACTCAATCGTCTGATCGACGCCTTCCGTGGTGAAAACACGCCGCGTGAGCGAATTGAAGAAACTCTCCGCGATCTCGAAGCGGACCGACTGCGCGATGAGCGACGAATAAACCGCCTTCGTCGCCACCCAAACGGAGCGCCTACGCAACCGTTCGCCCATCCTCTCCGTGACACGACTCGTTAGGCCGTCGAGCACTTTCGAATAAAGCCGGAGCCGCTCCGAGGCGTCGTCATAGCTCCCCTGCCAGTCTCGACCGAGAAAACGAACGGCCGCGCGGCGCGTGATCTCGTCGAAGCGCTCCTCGTAATCGCGGAACGCATTCCGCGTCTCTTCCGCGCAGAGAGCCGCGAGGCGGCTATCGGTCAAGGGCGAGGAGGACATGCAGTGAATGACGAAATCCGAATGACCAAACCCGAAACAATGACGAAGCCCGAGGATCGAAACGTCCCTCGCAAGGGTCCTTCGTCATTCTTCATTCGGGCTTGTTTCGGATTTCTTCATTCGGGCGGCGTCACTTTCACTAAAATTGTTCTTCTTCGGTCGAGCCGCTGAGCGCCGCGGTGGAAACTGCACCCCCGGCGATGGCTTGCGCCACACTGTCGAAGTAGCCGGTGCCGACCTCGTGCTGATGTTTGGTGGCGGTGTAGCCGGCGCCTTCGGCGGCGAACTCCTCCTCCTGCAACTCGGAATACGCGGCCATCCCGCGATCGCGATATCCAGCCGCGAGTTTAAACATGCCGTAGTTGAGCGCGTGGAATCCCGCGAGGGTGACGAATTGGAATTTGTAGCCCATCGCGCCCAGCTCGCGCTGGAATTTCTCGATCGTGGCGGAGTCGAGTTTCGCTTTCCAATTGAAGGAAGGCGAACAGTTATAAGCGAGCAATTTGCCCGGGAATTTCGCGTGCACAGCTTCGGCGAATTTCTTCGCTTCCTCGAGATTTGGTTGCGCGGTTTCGCACCAAATCATGTCGGCATACGGCGCGTAACTCAGACCTCTCGCGATCGCCTGCTCGAGCCCCGCCTTCACCCGGAAGAAACCCTCCGCGGTGCGTTCGCCCGCGAGGAACTCGTGATCGCGTTCATCCACATCGCTCGTCAGAAGCGCGGCGGCATTGGCGTCCGTGCGGGCAATGATGAGCGTCGGCACATTCGAGACATCCGCGGCCAGGCGGCCCGCCGTGAGATGCGCAATCGCGGTGCGCGTCGGCACCAAGACCTTCCCGCCCATGTGTCCGCATTTCTTCTCACTCGCGAGTTGATCTTCGAGATGCACCCCAGCGGCGCCGGCCTCGATCATCGCTTTGATCAACTCAAAGACGTTGAGCGGACCGCCGAAACCCGCTTCCGCGTCGGCAACGATCGGGACGAACCAATCGATCTCGCTCTTCCCCTCGGCCCGATCGATTTGATCGGCGCGTTGCAGTGCTTGATTGATCCGTTTCACGACCGCAGGAACGCTATTCGCGGGATAGAGGCTTTGATCGGGATACATCTGGCCGGCGAGATTCGCGTCGGCTGCGACCTGCCAGCCGCTCAGGTAGATCGCTTTCAAGCCGGCCCGCACTTGCTGCACAGCTTGATTGCCGGTGAGCGCACCGAGCGTGTGCACGTAATCCTCCGCGTGCAGCAACTCCCACAATCTCTCGGCCCCGCGCCGCGCGAGGGTATGCTCGACCACGAGGCTGCCCTGGAGACGCTCCACCTCGTCTAACGAGTAGTTGCGTTTCACGCCGCGCCAGCGCGGATTATTTTCCCAATCAGTCGAGTTGTTCATAGCCGGGTAGAGTCAAGAATTCCGCGAAGTCGTCGTCGGTGGTGATTTTATCGAAGAGATCGCGGGCCGCGTCGAGGCGATCGCTCTCGAAGCGTTTTACCTTCGCGAGCTCTTCCTTGAGCACCTCGCGGAAAAGGTCCTTCGTCACTTTGCGTCCATCGAGGAGGACGCCGCGCGGGTGGCGAATCCATTGCCAAACTTGCGCGCGCGAGATTTCCGCGGTGGCGGCGTCTTCCATCAAATTGAAGAGCGGCACGGCGCCGTGGCCGCGCAGCCAGGCTTCGAGATATTGCACGCCCACGCTGATGTTCTGACGCAAGCCCGCCTCGGTGATCGGCTCGCTCGGACCGAAATCCAAGAGGTCGTTAGCCGACACTTTCACGTCGTCGCGCTGGCGATCGATTTGATTCGGCTGCGGCATCTTGGCATCAAAAGCATCGAGCGCGAGCTGCACCATTCCGGGATGCGCCACCCAGGTTCCGTCGTGGCCATCGCCTGCTTCGCGTTCCTTGTCGGCCCGCACTTTGGCGAACGCTTCTTCGTTCGCGGCCGGGTCGTTCTTAACCGGGATTTGCGCGGCCATTCCACCCATCGCGAAGATCCCGCGGCGATGGCAGGTCTTGATGCAGAGGAGAGAATAGGAACGCATGAAATGCGTCGTCATCGTGATCAGTGCGCGATCGGCGAGGAGGAAGTCCGGCTTATTCCGGAAGCGTTTGATGCAGGAGAAGATGTAATCCCAGCGTCCGCAATTGAGCCCCGCGGAATGATCGCGCAGCTCGTAAAGAATTTCGTCCATCTCGAACGCGGCCGGGATGGTCTCGATCAGGACCGTGGCACGGATCGTTCCCTGCGGAATGCCGAGCTCATCTTGCGCAAGTTGGAAGGCGTCGTTCCAGATGCGCGCTTCCAGATGGCTCTCCATTTTCGGAAGGTAAAAATACGGTCCGCTCCCGCGCGCGATCAGCTCTTTGGCGTTGTGAAAGAAGAAGAGGCCGAAATCGAAGAGGCCACCCGCAACCGGCTTGCCATCGACCAAGAGATGTTTCTCGACCAAATGCCAGCCCCGTGGGCGGGGCATGAGCACGGCCACTTCGTGGTTGAGCTTGTATTCCTTGCCCTTCGGATTCGTGAATTCAATCGTCCGCCGGATCGCGTCGCGCAGATTGATCTGGCCTTCCACCAGGTTGGCCCAGGTGGGCGAATTCGCGTCCTCGAAATCGGCCATGAAAATCTTCGCGCCGGAGTTGAGCGCATTGATCACCATCTTGCGATCGGTCGGCCCTGTGATCTCGACTCGCCGATCACGGAGATCGGCTGGAATCGGCGCGCACTTCCAATCGCCCTCGCGGACGTCTTTCGTTTCCGCCAGGAAGTCGAGCGAACCGCCACGATCCAGCGCCGCCTGGCGATCCTCACGGCGCGCGAGAGCCTCGATCCGACGCGAATTAAAAGCGCGCTGCAGTTTCGCCACAAACGCCAGCGCATCGGACGTCAAAATCTCCGCAAACTCGGGCGTCACGTCGCCTCTTAACTCCACGCCTTCCGGAGTTTTGATCGGCTCAGGGTGGGTCGTGGGCATACACAAGGTTCGTGGGTGCGGACACATCCGCGCGCATGTAACGGCATTACGCTTCGATGCCAATCGCGTGCGTCGTCAAATGACAAATTGGCGACAGACGCGGTTGGCGGCTATAGGTTCGGCATGAAGATTGCCGCCATCGTCCTCGTCGCGACGCTCTCTGCGTCCCCTGTTTTCGCTCAAGAAACGCCGGAGAGTCTGGCCCAGCAGGAGTTGCCCGCCCTCCTCACGATCTACAAGGATCTGCACGCGCATCCAGAGCTTTCGGGTCACGAAGAGAAGACCTCGGCCTTGGTGGCGAAGGAACTGAAGGCGGCCGGCGCCGAGGTGACGGAGAAGGTCGGGAAATATGAGAAGCCGGAATCGAAACCGTTCGGCGTCGTAGGGGTGATGAAGAATGGCGAGGGCCCGACCGTGATGGTGCGGACGGATTTGGATGGCCTCCCGGTGGAAGAGGAAACCGGCGTGCCCTATGCGAGCAAGGACACGCAGAAGAACGACGAGGGCAAGGAGGTGCACACGATGCACGCCTGCGGGCACGACATTCACATGTCCACTTTCATCGGCGTAGCGCGGAACATGGCCAAGCTGAAGAATCAGTGGAAGGGCACGCTGGTTTTCGTGGGTCAGCCGGCGGAGGAGACCGGCTCGGGCGCGAAAGCGATGATCGCGGATGGGCTCTACACTCGGTTCCCGAAACCGGATTTCGCGGTCGGTCTGCACGACAGCGCCCAGATGGAAGCGGGGAAGGTTGGCGTCACCGACGGCTACATCTATGCGAACGTCGATTCGGTGGACGTGACCGTGAAAGGCCTCGGCGGCCATGGCGCCTATCCGCACAAGAACAAGGACCCGATCGTGCTCGCAGCCGAGATCATCCAGGGCTGGCAAACCATTGTCAGCCGCGAGGTGGAGCCGATCGATTCCGCGGTTGTGACGGTGGGATCAATCCACGGCGGCACCAAACACAACATCATTCCCGATGAAGTGAAGATGCAGCTGACGGTGCGCAGTTATAAGAAAGAGACGCGGGAAAAAGTGCTGGCCGCAATCGCGCGGATCGCGAAGGGCATGGCCATTGCCGCGGGAATGCCGGAAGATCGGATGCCAGTAGTGACGGTGCGCGAAGATGAATTCACGCCGTCGACCTACAACAATCCCGAGCTGACCAAACGCGTCGCCGGCGCGCTCAAGACGGCATTAGGCGCCGACAAATTCGAAGTGACCGAGCCGACGATGGGCGGAGAAGATTTCAGCATCTTCAGCGGCGAAGATCATGCCATCCCGGCCTGCATGTTCACGGTCGGCGCGGTGGATCCGGCGAAGATGGCGGAGAGCAAAAAGAGCGGCACCTCGCTGCCGAGCCTGCATTCGAGCAAGTTCGCGCCATTGCCGGAGCCGACGATCCGGGCGGCCGTCATCGGCATGACGGCGACATTGCTCGATCTGCTGAAGAAGTAGCGACTAACGACTGAGATCAGGATTGAAAATCCCGATCCATCGAGTTCGCGGGGGGAGCGCTAACGCTCGACGATCTCGCTATACCGACCGTCGGCGATTGTTTGAAAGCGGCCGGTCGTGAGATTTCCGTCATCGTAGGTCTCATCGATCTCCAAAATTTGGCTCAGCGGAGCACTGCTCCCGACCACCGAGACGGCGGCTTTGATTGAAAAGACGTTAAAATCCCAGTCCCAGTTTCCGCCAATGGGCGTCGGACCTGTCCACCCCAGAGTCTGATCGAGATACGTAGCCAAGCCGGGAGGGACGACCCCGCGGTTCGAATCAGGCGGATAGGCGTTGTTTTCCATCGCGTAAGTATCGATGGCGTTGGACGCCACCCGCAGAGCGTTGATAAACTTTACGTTCTGCGCCCGCTGGCGGGCCCGAAGAAATGACGGCACCGCGATAGCCGCCAGGAGAGCGATGATCGCGACCACGATCATAATCTCAATGAGGGTAAAGCCTTCGTTCCTGCGCATCGCCCTCTAATGCACCATGAAACGTGCCAACCGCGCTGCTGCTAACACGTATCGGTCGTGGACGCTGCCGACTTCGTACCCCTATTTCACGCGCACGTTCTTGCGCAAAAAGGTCGGCACATCCAAGTCCTGCCCTTCCACGATTGTCGGTTCGCTCTTTTCGAATCGACCGCGTGTGACCGACTCAAACTGCAGAACCTCCTGTTTGGCGTGCACGATCTTTTCGACCGGCACCTTGGGCTCGATCACGGGCAGCGATTTTGTTCGCGGAAGAATGACGCGCGGCGGAACGGGATCGAGCCCTCGTGTCGGTGCTGGCGTCTCCGCCACCGGCGTGATCTCCATTTCCGGCTCGTCGACTTCCATATCCTCTTCCTCCATTTCCTCTTCCCGAGCCGTCGGCTCCGAGAAAAATTCTGGCTCCTGAGAAACGGCCTCGCTCATCGGCATCGGCTGCTCGAGCGAAACCGGCGCCGCAATTTCCTCCGCCTCTGGCATTTCCTCTTCTATCTTTTCATCCTGCGCGACGGGCTCCAGTTGCGTTTCCCCAATCGGCGGCGCCACAGGTTTCGGCGTCGGCCGTGATAACGGCACGACTTTCTGGTGAACCACCGGTTGCACCACTTCGCCATCAGCCGGCAGCGAGCTGATCAACGTCACCGCGAGCCGGTTTCCCATCCGATTATCCACCGCCGTGCCGAACAAAATCTGCGTCTCGTCGCTCACGTGGCGTTCGAGTTCCTGCATCAAAATCTCTACTTCGGAGAGCGTCATGCCCGGGCCGCCCGCGACCTGCACCAGAACGTTGCTGGCATCGCCAAGGAGTCGGCCGCGATCCATCAACGGGCTCTTCAACGCCTGTGCCAGCGCCTCATGCGCACGGTTGTCGTTATCGGATTCGCCGAAACCGAAGAGGCAGCGACTATTCGGATTGCGCAAGGCGGAGAGGAGATCGTCGAAGCCGATATGGATCAAGCCGGGCCGCTGGATCAGATTCACGATCGCGCGCACGCTCTGACTGATCGTGACGTCCGCCGCCGCGAAGGCCTGGTGTACGCCTGCCTTCGGCGCCACCATATCGCCCATCTTGTCGTTCTCGAAACAGATCACAGCGTCCGAGTGCTCGTGCAGTCGGGCCAAAGCGGCGAGCGCCTGTGCGGTGCGACGTTTCCCTTCAAAAGCGAATGGCATCGTGGCAAAACTGACCACCATCGCGCCATTCTCCCGCGCCAACTCCGCAATCACCGGCGCGGCGCCCGAGCCCGTCCCGCCGCCCAAACCGGCGCACACGAAAACCATCCGCGCATCCCCCAGACCCTGGCGAATCTCATCCGCGGCTTCGACCGCTGCGTTGTAGCCCAACTCTGGATCGCCACCCGCACCGAGCCCGCGCGTGCCCATCCGACCGAGCTGCACCTTGTGCGGAGCGACGGAACTGGCGAGCGATTGCGCATCCGTATTCGCGGCCAGGAGATCGGCCTTCTCCAGACCGTCAAGCACGATGCGATCGAGCGCGTTCGAGCCGGCGCCACCGACGCCGATCACTTTGATGTGGGGAATGTTATCGTCCTGCAGTTCGGACAGGCTGAAGTTGCGGCTGAGTTGTATCATGGTTTTTCGAGGGTGGAGGTTGAGGCGGTGCGGGATGGAAACGCCGGGTGAGTTTCGAAATGTCGAAGCCCGAATGTCGAAGCCCGAATCAATGACGAAGTCCGAATGTCGAAGCCGGAGCGTCGCCCACTTCGGGCTTCGTCATTCGTCATTGATTCGGATTTCGTCATTCGGACTTCGTCATTTCCCCTCATCGCATTCCGCTAAAAATCTTTCCAAAGATGCGTCCGAACCGACCGCGTTGCGGCCGTTCAGATTGCACCGCCTGCGCATAGCGAATCAGGCCAATCGCGGTCGAGAACTGCGGATTCTCGAACGCGGAAGTGAGGCCGGACATCGTCTGCGCGTGCGCCACGCGGGCCGGTAATTCAAACACTTCCTCCGCGAGGTGATCGATCCCCTTCAGATGGCTGCAGCCACCGGTGATGAACACGCCCTCGCTGATGTAATTAATGAACGGCTCTTCCTCGAGTTTCCGTTTCAAGAGTTCGAATGTCTCGCGCAGGCGCAGGTGAATGATCGTGTTCAGCGTCTCGCGCTCGATCTCTTTCCCGGCGAATCCAGAGTCGTCTTTCAACTGCACCGTCTCGCCCGGCAGACAATTCCCCAGCGTTACGCTGCCTTCTTCGATCTTTAATTTCTCCGCGCGCGTCATCGGAATGCGCAGCCCCATCGAGATGTCGTTCGTGATGTGATCGCCGCCCACGCCGATGGCGCCGGTCTGTTTCACCACGCCATCCGAGTAAAGAATGTAGTCCGTCGTTCCGCCGCCGATATCGATCACGAGCGCGCCGAGGATCTTCTGTTGCGGCGTTAAGACCACCTGTGCCGCCGCCAAGGCGCTGAAGACCACGTCTTCCACTTCCAAGGGCAACTCCTTCACACAGCGGATCGTGTTTTGAATCCGCGTTCGCACCCCGTGGATGATGTGAAAATCCGCCTCCAGCTTTTCCCCTAACATCCCAACGGGATTCAAAACACCGTCCTGCCCGTCCACGTGATAATGCTGAATGATGGAATGCAGGAACGCGTTCGGCGCAGGAATACTGACCTCACGTGCGCTGATCTTCACATCCTCGATGTCCTGCTCGTCGATCTCGTCACGATCCTGCGGCAAGACCACGGCGCCGCGATTGTTGAAGCTCTGAATATGCGACCCGGCCACGGCCACATAAACGCTCTCGATCATGATGTCGCTCTTCGTTTCCGCATCCACCACCGCCTCGTGCACGCACTTCATCGCCGTCTCGAAATCCACGATCTCGCCTTTGCGCACCCCACGCGATGGCGCCTGACCCACCCCCAGGATTTTGATCGTCCCGTCCGGTCGGCCCTCGCCCACCACGACGCAGATTTTCGACGTCCCGATTTCCAGTCCCACCATCAAGTCGCTGCTAGCCATCTGCTTAATTTCTCCTCCGAGGTTCGACCGGCGCGGCCCGACGAACTTTCGCCTCAGCCCCGGTCTTTTTTGATTTCTTCCCTGCTCCCGCAGATTCCTTTTTCGGCTCCGGAGTCACCGGCACCGCCCGCAAAATTTTAGGCTCCTCGCCTTCCGGATCGATCGTGTCGTTAATGACCTGCGAGGCCGGCTTCGCGAAGGTCACTGGGATGTTGCGCTGCACCAGCAGGTTCACGGTTTCCAGTTCCATCCGCGAATCGTCCGTGAAAACCAGGAACTGCTCGAGCCGCTGCAGTTGCGCGTCCAAATCATCGATTCCAAAGGTCACCCGCGTCCGATTCTTGTCCGTCACGAGCAGGCAATAGCCTTTCGAAACATCGATCTCGCGGAGCTGGAAACGCGTCTGCATAAAGCTGCGTGTGCTCAGGCGCAGCAATTCCAGCGCGGCTTTCACTTCCAGCGTTTCCACAGTTTTTCCGGGCTGGAGTTTTTCCTTCGTCGCACCGGCGATCACCGGCAGTCCGAGATATTCCGGGAGCAATTTCTTCTCCCGCATCATCACACCGCGCGCGTCCACCAAAAAACCGTCGTCATCCGAAAAGAGATTCGAAACTCCCTCCGCGGCCGTGATCCAGGCGACGGGTTTGCGTTCCACAATCTGCACGTCGATCTCCGCCGGCATTTTGCGCGTCACCTGCACTTCATCCACCTGCGGCAACTTCTGCAAACGCTCCTGCACGCGCGCCAGGTTCACGCTGAAAATGTTCTCACCCTCACGCAGCTCCGCGGTCTTCAGAATTTGCTCGCGCTGCAACGTCCCATCGGTCTGCACCTCGATTTTGCTCAACCGATAATCTGGATTCTCGAAAAAGAGCTGCTTCGCTCCATAGCGAATGCCGTAGAACAGCGCCGCGCACGCGAGCAGACAGAGCACAATCTTCGAGCCCACGACAAAGATGCGACGATTGCGATGCTGCACCGCCTTGTGCGAACGCACCCGCACGTCGAGCAGATGCTGCTGTTTCCGTTGGCGCGGATTCGAGACGCGCTTGTTGCGAACCACCGGACGTGGTTGGGCCACGCGCTTCATTCCTGCCTCCTCGCCGCGAGCGACAGCTCGATGATGCGTGCGCACAATTGCGGATAGCTGATCCCCGCCACGCCCGCGGCCTCAGGCAACAAGCTCGTCGGCGTCATTCCAGGAATGGTGTTGATCTCCAGCACTGTTAATTCGCCCTCCGACGGCAACATCACGTCCACCCGCGAGTAAACTTGGAGACCGAGCGCGCGATGCGCGCGCAAGGCGAGGTCCTGGATCGACTTCGTTTGTCCTTCCGAAAGTTCGGCCGGGCACACATGACGCGCTCCGCCACCAGCGTTGCTGCCACCCGGATTCAAGAACGGATACTTCTCCGAGAAATCGTAAAAACCGTCTTTCGCGATGATCTCGATGATCGGCAACGCCTGATCGCCCAAGACACCTACGGTCAATTCCCGCGCCGGAATAAATTTCTCGACCAGCAACCGCTCATCGTATTGCACCGCCTCAGTCAGCGCGGACGCGAGCGCGGCCTCATCCTTCACAATGTAAACGCCCACCGTGGAACCCTGGCGCGGCGCCTTAATCACCAGCGGCAACGAGAACGACGGCTTCCCGCCCGCGTGAATGATTTCCCAAGCCGGTGTGGGCACATTCTCCGCGTCGAATTTTTCCTTCGAGAGAATCTTATCGAAAGCGGTCAGACTGCCTTCCACGTTCTCGCCGGTGTAAGGAATGCCGCGATCTTCCAGAATCTGCTGCACTTGCCCGTCTTCGCCGAACGTCCCGTGGATCGCTACGAAAGCCATCTCCACATCGCTCGGCACAACGAAGTCCGCGCCACGCACATCCACTTCCGTGACCTGCACGCCTAACGAACGGAGCGCCTCGCTGACCCCGCGCCCGGTCGCCAGCGACACCTCGCGCTCGGAGCCCGGGCCACCCATCAGGACTGCGATTTTCTTGGGTAACGTCATCATAGAGTGTGGGTGGTTAGGGACTCTGGGGAGCGCACGCTTGCAGCGTGCTGGCGATGGCATTCTGCCATCGCGAACTTTCCTAAACGCCTATGGGCCAGAGCGGACGCACGATCTCTCTCAACGGTTTCGGAAGTTCGTCGTCGCAGAATGCGACGACCAGCACGCTGCAAGCGTGCGCTCCCCAGATTCTTTTGCCACGTCATCATTCGTTTCACGCTGGTTCTCCCACGATTTGCACTTCGGTTTCCAATTCGATCCCGCGCTTCTCACGCGCGGCGGTTTTGATCCGCTCGATCAGCTCCAACATCTCGACGGCCGTCGCGCCGCCATCATTCACAATAAAATTTCCGTGCACTTCGGAGACGCGCGCGCTGCCGACACTGCTGTTCTTCAAGCCAAGCTCGTCGACTAATTTTCCCGCAGGACACGCTTTCGGATTCTTGAAAATGCAGCCGGCACTCGAAGCCGCAGGTTGGCTGGTCCGGCGTTTCTCCTGCGATTCCTGCAGCCGCCGCAAAATCTCTTCACTCGCCGCCGGCTTCCCGTGAAAAATAGCCGACACCGCATAGTTCTTGGTCAGCGAAGGAACGTGTCGGTAGTTCACTTCCAACTCCGTCGGCACCTTTACGTGGGCTACTCCTTCGTCGTCGAGATAGCGAACGCTGACCACGTTATCGAACGTTTCCGTTCCCATCGCGCCCGCGTTCATCCGCAAAGCGCCGCCGACTTCACCGGGAATTCCTTCCATCCATTCCATGCCGCCAATCCCGGCGCCCTTCGATGCGTAGGCGACCTGCTTAAGCTTCGCACCAACGCCCGCAGTGATCTCGTCGCCGTTCACTTCCACGCGCTCGAATTCTCCCCCACTCGGATGCACCACCACGCCACGAATTCCCCCGTCCCGCACGAGCAAGTTCGATCCGCGACCAATGACGAAGAGCGGCAAATTTTCCTGTCGGCACATCCGGATCAATTCCGCGAACGCCGCCTCACTCCGCGGCTCCACCCAAAATTGAGCCGGTCCTCCTACGCGAAGCGTGGTGTGTTTCGCGAGCGGTTCGTAAAGGCGCACGTCCCCTTCTGCGCCCACGATCTCTTTGATCTTTTCCGCGATCACCAGATCGGCCGCGAGAAGGGAAAGCTGTTCGTGAATGTTTCCCGCGCCCAGACTGAGCACGAGATCGCCGGGCGCGATCATGTTCCCGACTTCACAATGCAAACGATTGAGGCGCGGTTGATAAGTAGCGCCGCGATGTCCCTGCGCGGTCAGTTCTTCCACGAGCATTTGCCCGGTCACGCCGGGGATAGGCAATTCGCTCGCGGGATAAATATCGGAAATGAAAACGCGTTCCGCGTCGCCGAATGCGCCGCCGAATTCCTTCCGCAACGCTTGCGTGCGCGAATAGCGATGCGGTTGGAACATGGTCAGCACGCGATTGCGCCCGACTGATTTTGCCGTCGCCAAGGTCGCGCGGATCTCGGTCGGATGATGCGCGTAATCATCCACCAGCAGGAAGCGCTCGCTCGCATATTTGATCTCGAACCGCCGCCGCGCGTGCTGAAAATGCGCGAGCGACGCGGAGATCTTTTCGAACGGTATTCCGAGCTCGGTGGCGAGCGCTATCACACCAAGCGCGTTGCTCACATTGTGCCGTCCGGGAACATTCAAAACCGCCTCACCCAACTGCTCGCCCTTCCGAAAAACGCGGAACACGCTGGCGAAATTCTTCAATTCCAGATTCGCGCCGCGATAGTCCGCGTTCTCAGAAAAACCGAATGAAATTGGAGGGACGCCCGCCGTGGCGTCCAAGCGATTGGGACGGGACGGCGCCCGTCCCTCCATCAGACGCACCAAGTTTGCATCATCGGCGCTGTAAAAAACGGAGCCGCTGGTTTGATCGAGTAACTGCGCGAAGACCTCTTCGATCGCCGCCATGTCCGCGTAAAAATCGAGATGCTCTTCTTCGAGATTGAGAATCACCGCGTGTTCCGGGCGGAAAAAGCGCAGCGTGCCGTCGCTCTCATCGCCTTCCGCGACAAAATATTCGCCGCGCGGATTCCAATGCGCGTTGGTGCCGAGAATCGGAATCTCCGCACCGACGTAATGCGACGGATTCAATCCGCCTTCCCGAAAAACATGCGCCGCCATCGCGGACGTGGTGGTCTTGCCATGCATCCCCGCAATAACGATCCCGCGTTTCCCTTGCATGATTGCCGCCAACGCTTCCGCCCGACGCGCAGTCGGCTGCCCATTCTGCCGCGCCGCCGCGAGGATGGGATTGTCCTCTTTGATCGCGGACGAATAAACGATCAACTCCGCCTCGCTCGCGTCCTCCGCGCGATGCTGCACGTGAAAGCACAGACCAAGCCGCTGCAGACGCGCCGTCTCTTGCGTGCCGACACGATCAGACCCGCTCACTTCGTGCCCGAGTTCGAGCAGGAGCGCGGCGATTCCGCTCATCCCGCTGCCTGCGACGCCGATGAGATGAATCCGGTGACGCTCTCGCGTGAGAGCGCGCGGAAGATCGGCAGCCAGCGCGAGCGTCATGAGGTGTACCTCTCCATCGTTTGCGCGACCAATTCGGCTGCGTTTTTCGGAGCCAGCCGCCCACAATTTTCCGACATGCGATGCAAGCGCTGAGGATCGCTCATGAGGTCGCGAATGTTCTGCGCCAATAGATCGCCGGAGAGTTCCGCTTCGCGCAAGAGAATCGCCGCGTCTGCGCGCACGAAGATCTCCGCATTCCGCGTCTGGTGATCTTCCGCGGCGTAGGGAAACGGAATCAAAACCGACGGCAAGGAAAAGGCCGCCAATTCCGCCAAGCTCGCTGCGCCCGAGCGCGCAATCGCGATATCGGCCGCGCTGTAAACCTCCTCCATCGCATGATGAAACGCCGCCACGTAAGCGGGAATATTTTCGCGCTGATAATTGTCGGCCGCGAGACGTTCATCGCGCGCGCCGGAGAGATGGATCACTTGAAACGGCTGGCCCTGCAACGCGGGCAGCGACTTGATGATCGACTGGTTAATCCCGGACGCGCCTTGGCTGCCACCCATGACCAATAGCGTCAGCAGATTTTCCTGCAGTCCGAGTTTTCGCCGCGCCGCACCGCGATCCATCCGCTGCAAATCCGCGCGAATCGGCGTGCCGGTGACCTCCGTGTTCGCCCGCGGAAAATACTGCGCGCATTCTTTAAAGCCCAGCAAGACCGCGCGCACCATGCGCGCGGTGAGGCGATTGGCTTTGCCGGGGATCGCGTTCGATTCGTGAATGAAAGTCGGGATGCGCCGCATCCGGCCAGCCATGATCGGCGCGGTCGAAGTAAAGCCACCCATGCCGAGCACAGCGTGCGGATTAAACTTTCGGTAAATCCCCCGACACAATGAAAGACTCTCGTAGAAACGCTGGGTGAAACGGACGATCGCGGGCGAGAACGGCGATGGCAGGCCAATGGTCGGCAATTTTTCGAAACGAAATTCCGAGCGATTCGAAACCGCCAGCGCGTCGATTTCCTTTTCGGAAATAAACAACATCACTTCGTGGCCGCGCGCGCGCAGCACTTCCGCGACTGCCAAACCGGGAAAGAGATGTCCGCCCGTTCCTCCACATGCGATGACGGCGTTCATCAGATTCGCGGAGTCATGCGCACTTGAAGAGTGGCGCGTTTACGGTTTACCGCGGGTTCCAGGACGCCGCGGCGATAGATGCTGATCAATAATCCCACGCCGAACAAACAGACGACCAGATTCGAGCCGCCGTAGCTGATGAATGGCAACGGCAACCCTTTGTTAGGCAAGAGCGAAGTGGTGACGCCGATGTTTACCGCGGCCTGCAAACCGAGGAGCGAGACAATGCCCGCGCCGAGGAGCAGGCCGAGCCGGTCTTTGGCGTGCAGCGCGATCATCATGCCGCAAACGATGATGACGACGAACAAGAAGACGACGAGCAAACTGACTCGCAGGCCAAGCTCTTCGCCAATCATCGGGAAGATGAAATCGGTGTGCGCGTAAGGCAGGTAGAGCATTTTTTGCCGCCCCTGTCCGAGGCCGAGGCCATCGATTCCGCCGCTGCCCCAGGCGATCAAGGCCTGCCATTGTTGAAGTCCGGCGTCTTCTTTGTACTTGTCCGGATTCATGAACGCGGCCAAGCGATCCATCCGCTCCGGCAGCATGGTGGCGACGAAGACAATCGCGCTTACGCCGAGCGCGGAAAGCACGCCGAGAATGGCCATGTTCGTCCCCGCGATGAACATAATGACGAAAGTGGTACCACCGATAAGCGCGGTCGTTCCGAGATCGACTTCGAACACAATCAACGCCAGCAAAACGCCAATGACTGCGATCGGAATCAGAAATCCCTGGACGATTTTCCCGCTCGTCTTCTCATTCCGCGCGTACCAAAACGCGAGGAAGAAGACGGCCGCGATCTTCGCCATCTCCGAGGGCTGGAACTTGAACCCGGCGAGCATGAGCCAGCGGCGCGAACCGTTCAGGCGGATGCCGATCGGCGGGATGAAACACAGGGCGAGCGTGACACACGCGAGGCCGAACCAGATCCACCAGGTGCGGGCCCAAAAGTGGTAATCTGTAATTGCGGCCAGCCCGCAGACGATGCAGCCGACCACCAGCCAGACGGCCTGGCGTTTCAAGAATGCGTAATCGTCGCCGTGCCCGTCCTTCGCAAAAGCGCTCGTGCTGTAAAGCATGACGATGCCGATGACGAGAACGCCCAGCACGGCCACAAATAGGATGTAGGCGCTCTTACGATGCATTCGTTAGGGATAATGCGTGGCCCAAAGCTACTTCTTCGATTTCTTGGTCGACGCCGGAATGACGAGCTTCTGGCCGATCTGCAGCTTCCGCGGATCGTCGATGTTGTTGACCTTCAGGAGTTCGCTCTCAGAGACCTTGTATTTGCGCGCGATAGAGACGGGGTTATCGCCTTTCACGACGACGTAGGTTTTGGCATCGGACGGGATGGAGACAGGCAACGCTTTCGCTGGCTCCGAATCGCGATCACTCTTCGTGACTGGCAGCGCGGGCTTCGCTTCTTCGCTCTGCGCCGTCGTCTGCCCCGTGGACGTGTCTTCCACGGTGGAGGTTGTCACGACCGAGTCGGCTGGGGCGGAGACTGCGGTGGCCGACTTCGGCGGGAACGCGCCTTGCCGGCTCTTGATCGTGTTGAAAGCGATGATCCCCGCGACCGCGACCACATGGAGCACGAGCACGATGAGCAGCGCGCGCGAGAGTTTCATGTTCGGTTCCGACATCTCCTCGTAATCCATCTCGTCGGGAACATTCATGGAGCGGCGCGCGGTACTGGCGCGGAGCTTTTTTTTGGGCTGGAGGAGTCTTGGTATTTTCATGGTTAGGATTTCAGCGCGTGGACGAGGGCACGGAATTGGTCGCCGCGATCGGCGTAACTCTTGAACATGTCGAAGGACGATGTGCCTGGGGAAAAGAGGACGGTTTCGCCCGGCCGCGCGCGGGCGTGGGCGCGTTCGACCGCGTCGGCGATGGAGACGGCGATCTCGCAGGTGACGACGCCTTCCCAATCTTTGCAGATGCGGCCGGCCATCTCGCCGATCAGGACCACGGCGCGCACTTTTTCGCCGACGATTTCGCGCAGAGTGGAGAACTCGAAGCCTTTGTCTTTGCCGCCGGCGATGAGGACGACCGGTTTTGTTTGCGCGAGCAACGCTTTTTCGACCGCATCGAGGTTGGTCGCTTTGGAGTCGTTGATATAGCCGACACCGTTGATCTCGCGGACGAATTCGAGTCGATGCGGACGCGGCTCGTAGGCGCAGAGCGGCGGGACCATTTGCTCAAAAGTAAGCCCGCGCGCCAGCCCGACGCCGAGCGCGGCCATGATGTTTTCGATATTGTGCGAGCCGCGCAGCTTCGTCTCGGCGAGCCGGAGAACCGGCTCGCTCCGGTAAACGATCGCGCCCTCGCTCAATCGCAAATCCGCCCGGTCGTCGTAAGCGCTGAAAGTGATTTTGCGTGCCTTCAGCGGAGGCAGCTCTTCCGCCGCGTTCACGACCGCGACATCGTCTTCCGTTTGGTAATCGAAGATGCGCAGCTTGGCCGCGCGATAGTCGGCTAACGAGCGGTAACGGTCCAGATGATCGGGCGCAAAATTCAACCAAACGCTGACCGACGGACGGAAAGTAGAAATCGTTTCGAGCTGAAACGAACTTACTTCCACCGTGAGCACGTCGAGATCGCGTCCCTCGCGCGCCACTTCCGAGAGCGGCTTTCCGATATTGCCGCAGGCGACGGTGCGCTGGCCGCAGGCGTTTAGCATCTGCGCCAGCAATTCGGTCGTCGTCGTCTTTCCATTCGTGCCGGTGATCGCGACCACCGGCGCGTTGCAGGAACGCCAACCCAGCTCCAGCTCGCCCATCATCTCGATCTCGCGCGAGGAAAGATTGCGCGCGAGCGCCGACGCCGGGTCGATCCCCGGGCTCGAGACTACCATCTCAAAATGGGCGTCGATCGTTTCCGCAGCCTTTCCGCAGAGTACTTCGATCCCGCGCGCGCGCATTCCTTCGATCGTGGTTCTCAGGATCGTCTCTTCTTCCGCGCTATCGAGCACGGTCACGGCCGCGCCTTCGTCGCGCAGCAAATGCGCCGCCGCGGTCCCGCTTAAACCCGCTCCCAGCACTGCCACTTTTCGATCGGTGTAACGCATCGGTTTACCTCAACTTCAGAGTGGCCAAACCGAGGAGCGCGAAGATGGCGGAGAGAATCCAGAAGCGCACGATGACGGTGTTTTCCTTCCAGCCGCTCAGCTCGAAATGGTGGTGAATAGGCGACATCTTGAAGATGCGTTTGCCGGTCATTTTGAAACTCAGGACCTGCATGATGACGGAGGCCGCTTCGATCACGAAGACGCCGCCCACGACCGTGAGGAGCATCTCTTGCTTGCAACAAATCGCGACCACGCCGATGAGCCCGCCGATGGCGAGCGAGCCGGTGTCGCCCATGAAAACTCCCGCGGGGTGACAGTTAAACCAAAGGAACCCAAGCCCCGCGCCGACGAGCGCGGAACAGATGATCGTGAGCTCGCCGGTGAAGGGATAGAACGGCACCTGCAAGTATTCCGCGATGCGAAAATTTCCTGCCGCGTAAGTGAGTAACGCGTAGGCAAACGCCACCGTGATCGTGCAGCCAGTGGCGAGACCGTCGAGACCGTCGGTGAGATTGACGGCGTTCGACGCGCCCGCGATGACGATGGCGAAAAAGACAAAAGTGAAGAGCCCCATATTCGCAATCACAGGCGCTTTGAAAAACGGCAGATAAAGCGAGCGCGCCTGCACTTCCAGAAGCGGACTCGTTAGAAAAACCGTGGTCACCACCCCGGCCACGATGAGTTGGACGAGCAGCTTGAGCCGTCCGCTGATGCCGTCGGATCTTTTCTTCGTGACCTTCAGATAGTCGTCCACAAAGCCGAGCCCGCCGAGCGTGACCATGGCGAAGAGCGCGAGCCAAACGAAGCGATTGTCCGGCCGCGCCCACAGGATCGCAGAGATGACGACCGATCCGATAATCAGCACGCCGCCCATCGTGGGCACGCCGGCTTTGCCGCCATGTAATTCGGCCAGGCGATGCACTTCCTTCGCGGTCCGAATCGGCTGGCCGATCTTGAGCGAGATCAGTTTCCGGATGACGAAATTCCCGCACAGCAGCGTGAGCGTAAACGCGGTAATCGCTGCCGCCACGCTGCGAAACGTGACGTAGGTGAAAACGTTCAGCCCGGTGACCTGCTCACTCCAGGTATGCAGGTAGTACATCATGCCGAGTGACTCAGGACTGATTGTTGATTGCTGAACTCTTCCAGCACACGCTCCGTGCGCGCGGAGCGGCTGCCTTTTACGAGCACCAAATCTCCGGGCGATACGATATCGACCAACACTTCCGCGGCTTGTTTGGGATCTGCGACGGCGATGGTCTTTTCCAGACCGGCGGCCTCTGCGGCACGCGCGATAGCCGCGCCCAATTCGCCGATCGCGATCAGGTGATCGATCCCCAAATCCGCGGCGCACTCGCCGACTTCGGCATGGCCACGCTCCGATTCGCTTCCCAGTTCGCTCATCTGCCCGAGGACCGCGATGCGGCGGCCAGCGGATTCCAGTTCCACCAGAGTCCGCAAGGCGGCTTTCATCGATTCCGGGTTCGCGTTGTAGCTATCGTCGAGAAATTGCACGCCGCCGATATCGCGTAATTGCAGACGTGCTTTCGTTAGGGGCGCCGAGGCCAAACCGGCGGCGCATTCTTCGGTCGACAAACCGAAGAGTCGTCCTGCCGCCACCGCCAGCAGCGCGTTCTGCACCATGTGCAGACCGGGCACCGGCAGTTGCGCGCGGCAGCGGTGCGCGCCTTCCATGATGGTGAACTCGGAGCCAGCCGCGCTCTGCGTGATGTCTTCGGCACTAATAGCGCCCTGCTTCACCCCCACGAAGACGATTTTCGCTTTCGTGCGCTGCGCGATCGATTCGCTGAAAGGATCGTCGGCGTTCAGGATCATCGTGCCGGAGGCGCCGATCGCTTCCGCCAAGGCGCCTTTTTCCTGCGCGATCGCTTCCCGCGATCCCATGAACTCGATGTGCGCGACGCCAATGTTGGTGATGATCCCGACATCCGGCGAGGCCAAGGCCGCCAGTGCGCCGATCTCGCCGGGATGATTCATCCCGAGTTCCCAGACCGCGATCTCATCTTCAGCGGTGGCGTCGAGCATCGTTCGTGGCAGGCCGATGTGATTGTTGAAATTGCCTTCCGTTTTTGTGACTCGAAAACGCCGACCGAGCGCTGCGGCGACAAAGTCTTTCGTGCTGGTTTTGCCGTTGCTGCCGGTAATCGCGATCACCTTTAGCGGAAGGCAACGGCGATACTCCGCCGCGATTTGTTGGTAGCCGACAAGCGAGTCGGCGACGCGCAGGATGGCGAAATCTTCCGGAACGTTGCCGGTCCAGCTTTGATCGACCACGGCGCCGGCCGCGCCGCGTTTCGCCACTTGTTCGACGAAACGGTGGCCGTCGAAATTATCGCCGCGAATTGCAACGAAGAGTTCGCCCGGCTGAATGGTGCGCGAGTCGGTGCTGATCCGCGTGACCGTGACGGCGGGATTACCGGCAGTGATGGTGGCGTGCGCGAACTCGGCGAGGCGGGAAAGTGAGAGCGGTTCCATTTGTTAGGCGGCGTGGTGAAAATTCCGAGGAGCGCACGCCTGTGGCGTGCTGGTTTCGGCATTCTGCCGAAACGGTCTTCCTGCATCGGCCGCCCGGGGAACGGCCGCGCTTTTTGAGAAAAGTTCGCGATGACAGAATGCCATCGCCAGCACGCTGTAAGCGTGCGCTCCCCGGAATCTTTGATCACGCTTCATGCGAACTCCACCGGGTTGTCTTCCAGGGCACGGCGGGCCACTTGCAGGTCGTCGAAGGGCACGGTGTGATCGGCAAATTCCTGATAGGCTTCGTGGCCTTTGCCGGCGATGACGACGATGTCGCGCGGCTGCGCCAGGGAGATGGCGCGCGCAATCGCGGCGGCGCGTTCGGTGATTTTTTCGTAACGCTCGGAGCGGAATCCCTTCTCCACTTCGGCGATGATCGCGTCCGGGTCTTCCTTCCGCGGATTGTCGGAAGTGATGATGCTGAAATCGGCGTTATCATCGGCGGCGCGCGCCATCAGCGGACGCTTCTGGCGATCACGATCTCCGCCGCAACCAAAGACGACGATCAGTTTGTGTGGCGAAAGTTCGCGACAGGTTTTGAGCACGTTGAGCAAGGCATCCGGCGTGTGCGCGTAATCGACGAAAACCTGGAACTGCCGTTTCGCCGCGACGGCCTCCAGGCGTCCGGGCACCTGCGGCGATTTCGCAAGACTTTGGATGGCATCACGCACGCTGATCCCGAGACTGTTTGCGGCGGCGAGCGCGGCGAGCGAATTGGCCACATTGAACCGCCCGATGAGCGGCAAGCGCACGAGGTAGCTTTTCCCGCGTGCATCCAATTGATAAGATGTGCCGGCAAATTCCGGCCGATAGTTCGACGCGCGGAAGTCAGCCCGCGCGCTCATGCCGTAAGTTATGATCGGGAAATCTTTCCCCAAACGATCGATTATTTTTTCGCCGTAGCGATCGTCGATGTTCACGACCGCGGCCGCCTTCTTCTTGTGCTGTTGCGTGGCGAGATCGGTGAAGAGTTTAGCCTTCGCGTCGAAGTAACTTTCCATCGTGCCGTGAAAGTCGAGATGGTCTTGCGTGAGATTGGTGAAGACGGCGACGTCCCATTCCAGCCCGCGGGTGCGTTCCTGCGCCAAGGCATGCGACGAGACTTCCATGGCGGCCGCTTTGCAGCCGGCATTGGAGATTTGTGCGAGCAATTCCTGCAGCTCGAGCGCGAACGGCGTGGTGCGAACAGCCGGGAGCACCCGCTCGCCGATTTCGTAGCGCACCGTGCCGATCAAGCCACACCGCATTCCCGCCTTCTCGCAAATATGTTTGATCAGAAACGTGGTCGTGGTCTTGCCGTTGGTCCCGGTGACTGCGGCTAATTTTAGCCGACGCGCCGGCCAGCCGTAGAAAGCGGCGGCCAGATCCGCCATCGCCAGCCGCGTGTCCTCCACTTGCACCCACGTAGCCGGGCCCTGCTGCGCGGGACGCTCCGCCACGATCACCGCGGCCCCCTTTTCGATCGCCTGATCGATGAATTGATGGCCATCGCTTTTCTCACCGCGGAGCGCGACGAAGAGACCGTTCTTCTGCACGCGCCGCGAATCATAGGCGATGCTTTCCACGGCGCGATCGGTCGAGCCAACGACCGCGCGACTGGAAATGGATGGGAGAAGAGTCTTGAGCAACATGAGGTTTAGGCAGGATGACGCGGCGCGTTCAACGACGTGTCGGTGTGGTTAAGGCGACCTGGCCGACCGGGGTCGCTTTCCTGACTTCCACATGCGGCTCAAGATCGAGATAGCGCGCTGCCTTCTCGGCCACGCGCGCAAAAATGGGGCCGGCGACTTTGCCGCCGTAGTTTTCTTCCGGCGTGGCCGTCTTCGGATCGTCGAGCACGACCAATCCGACGAACTCCGGATTCTCCGCGGGCAGGAAACCGGAGAAGGAGACGACCGTTTTCTTGGCATCATAACCGCCGTCCGGATCCAGTTTCTGCGCGGTGCCGGTTTTGCCCGCGATGTCGAATCCTTGCACCGCCGCAGCTGCGGCGGTGCCACGACTACTCACGACGTCGCGGAGTGCGCTCCTAACCTGTGCGGCCGTCTCGGGGGAAACAACCTGCCGCAAAGCCGTCGGCGTAAAGGAGGTGATCACTTTGCCGTCGGAATCCGTGATCGATTTCACGATCCGCGGCGTGACCAGTTTCCCGCCGTTCGCGATCACACACATCGCCACCGTCATCTGCAAGGGCGTGACGCCTACTTCGTGACCCATCGGAATGCGGGTGATGGAAATTTTGCTCCACGATTGCGGCGAATGGATGACGCCCGGAATCTCGCCCGGCAATTCGATGCCGGTGCGTTCGCCAAAACCAAAGCGGCGGATGTATTCGTAAAATTTGTGCTCGCCGACGGAGATGGCGAGCTTGGCCGCGCCGATGTTACTCGAATGCACCAGGACATCGCGCACGCTGAGCGAGCCGTAACCGCTGCCGTGATCGTGCAGGAGCCGGCCGCCGTACATCCAGGCGCCGTTCTCACAGAAGATCGTCGTGTCTGGTTGCACCTTCTTTTCGTTTAAGGCCGCCGCCGCGGTGACGATCTTGAAGGTCGAACCCGGCTCCATCATATCGATGATGGCGCGGTTTTTCATCTGCTCGGGTTTGGTCCCGTTGCGCTGATTAAGATCAAAAGCCGGCCGGTTCGCCATCGCCAGAATTTCTCCTGTGCCCGGTCGCATGAGGATGATCGTTGCCTTCTCCGGTTGATACTCGCGCATGGCGGCGTCGATCTCGTTCTCGACGATGTTCTGCAAGTTCAGGTCGACCGTGAGATTCACGCGATAGCCGTCGCGCGGCGCGCGTTCCTGCCCGCGGTAGAGGACGATCTCTTTGTTGTTCGCGCTCTTCTCGATGTAACGATAGCCGTCCTGCCCATGGAGATAGCGCTCCATCGAAAGCTCGATTCCCTGGATGCCGAAGCGATCGAAATTCGTGAACCCGATGACGTGACAAAGCATCGCGCCGTTCGGGTAGGAGCGGGCGGAATCGCGCTCGGTATGCACGCCCTTCAAGCCCTTTGCGCGCAGCGTCGCCTCCAGGCTATCGGCGGTGGCCTTGGGCACGTCGCGTTGCAGGACAACGTACGGACGCGTCCCGCTCAGTTTCTCGGTCAACTCATCCGCCGGAAGATCGAGCGCTTCCGCTAAAACCGGCACGAGTTCCTCGCGATTATTAATCAGCGTGCAATCGCCGACCACGGTTTCGACCGGAACATTGTGCGCGAGAACTTCGTTATTGGCGTCGAGGATCGAGCCGCGCTCAGCGTAGATGATCTGTTTCCGGCCGTGTTTCTCCGCCGCGAGCGCGGAGTATTCGTCGTGCTTCGCAATCTGGAGGTAGACCAGCCGGAACGAGAACACACTGAAGAGCATCGTAAAGACGACACAAACCAGGGCGCAACGAAACCGGCTGTTCCACTTCATCGACCCGCCCGCTGGTTAACGACTGGTTGCACCGCATCCTCGGCCGGCAGGCGGACGGGCGAATTCACGCGCACGATGTTGTGCTCCGCGATCGGGATCATCTTGAGGTAGCCTTCTTTCAAGCGGCGCTTCAAGGCGACCCGCGAGGTGAGCGCGGTGATCTGGCCGTCGGCATCTACATTTTGGAAACGGAGCGTGGCCAGCTCGGTTTCGAGCGCCTTCTTTTCATTCCCCGAGTGGTTCAACTGCACCGTGAGGTAGACGTAGATCAGGCCGGTGGTGGCGAGGAAGACGGCGAGGATAATCCAGCGCGCGAGTGAGGCGGCGTTGACCGAGTTGTATTCTTTGCGGCGTTGGCGTTGCATTTAGATCCTTTCGGCGACGCGCAGCTTGGCGCTGCGCGAGCGGGGGTTGATACTTTGTTCATCGGCGCTCGGCTCGAGCGGCTTCGATGTGATGGGCGTGAACTGGTAATCGGGATTTGGCCGCGGCTCGGGCCATTCCGGGCGATCGAGAAACTCGCGGCTGCGATCGCGGAAGAAGTTTTTCACGATCCGATCCTCCAACGAATGGAAGGTGATCGTGGCGAGACGCGCGCCGGATTCGAGCCGCGATGTGATGGCGAAAAGTCCATCCGCGAGCGCGCCCAGCTCGTCGTTTACTTCCATGCGGAGAGCCTGGAAGACTTGCGTCGCGGGATGCCGCCGACCGTGCCGCCAGACGATCTTTTCGACCGCGCGCGCCAATTGCACGGTCTCGCGGAACGGGTCGGTTTTGCGCTGTTTCACGAGCTGGCTGGCAATCCTGCGCGCGGCCGGCTCTTCGCCGAGATCGCGGAAGATTCGGATCAGCTCTTCTTCGCTGTAGCTGTTGACGATGTCGGCTGCGGTCAGCTCACGACGTGGATCCATTCGCATGTCGAGCGGGCCGTTGCGCTGCAAGCTGAAACCGCGATCCGCGTTTTCGAGTTGGCGCGAGGACACACCCAAGTCCACCAGCGCACCGCCGATTTTGCTGATGCCCAGTTCGTCGAGCACCTGCGCGATGTTGCGGAAGTTCGATTGCCGCAGCGTGACGCGGCCGCCGAATTCCGCCAGCCGCTCGCCCGCGTAAGTGATCGCATCCGGGTCCTGATCGAGTCCTAGAACATCCGCGCCGGTTTGCAAAATCGCTTCGCAATGTCCGCCGCCGCCGCACGTGCCATCGACGACGAGCGCACCCGGCCGGGGCGCGAGCAATTCCACGACCTCCGTGGCCATAACCGGACGGTGATAAGTGAAATCCTCCATTTCGTGCGCCTCCTCTTCAATGACGAGCGGACCCGTCGCGAACCAGACTGGACGTTCAAAAAGCAATGCATTCATACGCTAGAGGCCGATCTTGCTGCTGGCGCTGAGATACGTGGGTGTATTTTCGGACCGGCTGGCCTTCCACTTTTGCGAATTCCAAACCTCAAAACGTCCCTGCCCGCCGACGAGCGCGACTTCGCCGCTCAGGTCGAGCAATCGGCACGTGTCTTCTGGAAGAACGAGGCGGCCCTGCTTATCCGCCACGCCGGAGAGTGCGTTGGCGTGAAAAAGGCGCAGGAAAACGCGCCGCTCGGCCGCGTCCAGTTTGGGGTTTGCGGCGGCTTCCACGCAGAGGCGGGTAAACTCAGGCGGCGGCATCACGAAAAGGCAGAGGCCTGTCGGGTCCGGGACCAACGTGAAATCGGTCGCCTCCTCCCCGCGCCAGGGCGAAGGCACGGTGACCCGATTTTTCTCGTCGAGCGGACGGAAATATTCGCCGGAGAAGCTAGGCGGATAAAGAGAGAGCGAATCCATGGTCAAGCGGGCGAGTATTCCATTTCACACCACTATGCCCCATTTGTAACCACCTGCCTTGCCAAGGGTCAATGAAAATAAACGTTCGCCCAGGCGATTTTTCGCAGGGAAGACGGGGTGTGTCCGGGAATCGAAGACGGGTCCGGATTTGAGGCTCGGAGATTTTATAGCCAATCCTGATTCTGGCGGCGACAGAGCGTCGTGCTAGAGCCATGACTTGCGGTGAGGCATCCACGGAGACGAGTGCGCCTCCCTGCAATTGTCATCCTGAGCGGAGCGGAGCGCAGTCGAAGGATCTCGCAACCGGTCTGGCATGATCGCTTCAGAAAACGCGAACGCCGATATTTCGATTCTGCTCAGTAACGCTCGGACGTCACAGCCCGATGGCGAGATCCTTCGACTTCGCACTGCTCCGCTCAGGATGACTGCGCGCGGGAGCGGGCGTGTGGCAACCGGCCGCCCCCGTCGCTTTGCATCCGCGGTCTTCGATCGCACCGAAACGAGGCCACAGCGTCATCGCTCCAGCTTGCCCCTCCGTCCAAAGGCGATTAAGAAGGCAATCGGATGATCGATTACATCCAGAAGGGCGGCTTGCTCATGTGGCCGATCCTCGTTTGCAGCATCATCTCGATCGCTGTCTTCGCGGAACGGCTCTTTTACTTTCACCGCGCCACCATTCACGTAGGCGAATTTCTTCAGGGCCTTTCGAACCTGATCGCGCGCCGCAATTTCGCCGAGGCTCTGCACGAATCCGCCGGCACCCCGGGCCCGGTCGCCCGCGTCCTTCACGCCGCCATCATCCGTCATGAAATGCCACCCGCAGAGCTGCGCGAGATCGTTCAGGAAGCGGGGCAACTGGAAGTGCCAAAGTTGGAGCGTTTCCTCGGCGTGCTCGCCACGATCGCGTTCCTCACTCCACTGCTCGGGCTCCTCGGCACCGTCGCTGGCATGATCGACGCCTTCGGTGTCATTTCGTCGAATGGCGGCTACGCCACCGTGACCGAACTCTCAAACGGCGTTTACAAGAGCCTGCTCTCCACCGCTGCCGGGCTCGTTGTCGCAACCCCCACTTTTGTCGCCTACGGCTATCTGTCCGCCCGCATAAACACGATCATGCACGAGATGGAACGGGCCGGGATTGAGATCGTGCACCTGTTAACCGATCGCGAACCGACCGGCGACATCATCACTTTTCAGCCGCCCACCGATCAAGTGGCCGGAAGCCGCGAACGCCGGGCCGATCGGTAAATTGAAACGTCGCTTCGAGGAGACAAGCGGCACCAGATCCCGATGATTCGCGCTGTGGGATTCGACTTGGGGGATACGCTCCTGTTTTACGAGGATATCCCCCTAAATTGGGCATCCCTTTACCCGCCAGCGCTTCGCGCGGTCGCACAGGCTTGCGCAATCTTGCCCACGGAAGGTCAGCTTCGCGCCGCGTGCGACCTCTTGCGCCGTTTCAACACCCGAGTCCATCCGCGAACAAACGAAGTGGCGGCTGAGGACATTTTCGGACCTCTTTTAAAATCCTGGTCGTCTGATTCCGAAGAGAGTGTTGCGAAAGCAGTCGAGGCATTCTTCGGATTTTTCCAGCAACGGATGCGTCCCTTCCCCGAAACGCGCAAGGTCATTCGAGCGCTTCGGAATGACGGCTTCGGCATTGGAATTTTAACCGACGTTCCCTACGGGATGCCGCTGCGTTTCGTTCAACACGATTTGTTCGAATCGGGCTTGACCGAGTTGGTCGATGTCGTGGTGACTTCGACCTGCGCGGGAGCAAGAAAGCCTGAGACGGCCGGCTACTTCGCGCTCATGGAGCGCCTCCAAGTTCGATCCGATGAAATAGTATATGTCGGCAATGAACCCAAGGATATTCTCGGAGCCAACCGCGCGGAAATCGCCTCCGTCTTCCTAGTACCTACTTGCATAAGTTAGAGACATAACTATAATGGAAAGATGCCCAAGCATCCGACCGAGATCATCCTCTCTCCTGACGAGGAGCAGCAACTGCTGGCGATGCGGCGGCGCCCGAAGGCACAGGCCCGTTATGCC
>JBBSPM010000037.1:0-43395 GCA_038258815.1 Chthoniobacterales bacterium | reverse complement strand
GCTTCCATAAAGAGCTGAGAAATCTGTGGTCTTCATCACCCTCAGATTCCCACCCCGCGCGGAGGCTGTCGCCACCTTTATTGACCGGTCTCCGCACCCCCGTCTCACCCAGATTTCGTTCCGCAGCGATGAGAAAGACCCTTTTATTTTCGTTAGGTTTTGCTCGCGTCTCGTGAAACTCTGCCCCTTCATCGTAATCGCTCTGAGCGCAATGCTTTGTTCTGATGGCATCGCGCAGACGGCGCATTTCGCAGGGGAGTCGCTCGTGATTATGAATGCGGCTCATCGGATTTTGTTGCCCGCAGTCATCGAGTCGCATTCGGAATATGGCGTCATTCACGCCGTGCAGAAGCGCGCCGGCGATTATTTCGTCGTCATAGGCGTTAGCGAATGGAGCCGCGGCTATCCACCCAGGGGCGGCAACTGTGGCGCGGGCATCGAATCGCATATCGACTGGCTCCATGTTCATGACGGCAAGGTTGTCCGGCGTCAAACCGGTCTCTATGTGTCGTGCATCCAGAACCGCGATGGCTACTCAATCGAGTGGCGGCACGGCGTCTTGCATTGGAGCACCGAGGGTCAGCGACGCGGTGGGGACGACGGGCGCACCACTTTCATCCGAGTCAACTACTCTTGGTCATTTGATCCCGCTCACCCCGAAAACGGTATCGATGAGCATGCAGAAGATGCTAAGCGACCAACTCCAAAATGACCGCAACACTTAATCAGGCGATGCGGCGAACCGGTTGACACTTGATCGGCGCCGGCTGCGCGGTGAAGGAGAGACGGCGGAACGGTCGTTACTGCTGCAGAAGTTATGAGATCAATCCCTTCCAAAAGATTGCGCGTGAGAGTTTTCGTCCTGCTCAGCTCTTTTCTCCTTATCCCGGCGTTGCTTTGCTCCGGCAAGGTGACGCGTCTGGAGGCCACCGATCGGCGAAAGATCGAGCATCCGGCTACGATCACGCTCCTGCGATTGATGCGCGGGGGCGGAGATGGGGTCGCGGGGGGCGGGGGGGGCGGAGATGGGGTCGCGTCTAAAACATTTGACATTTGAAATTACGACGGCTCTTCCTTCCCTGACCTTGATCTCCATCAAATGTACAATGTTTAGACGCGACCCCGTGACCGCTTCCCCCGTGACCGCTTCCCCCGTGACCGCTTCCCCCGTGACCGCTTCCCGACCCCGTGACCGCTTCAAATGTTTAGACGCGACCCCGTGACCGCTTCCCCCCGTGACCGCTTCCAATGTTTAGACGCGACCCCGTGACCGCTTCCCACTTTTGAGATGACTTCCACACTTCCACTCCGAGCGACGGGCGCTCTCGTCCGCGGTCGCTCATCTTGTTCTCGTTAGGCTACCTCGCACGCCATGAGCCTTTCAAAATCTTGGATTTGTGCGGGCACCGGAGCGACTGCGGGCGTCGGTTTCTTGATGCGGGCGTGGGTTGTGTACGCGTTCACCCCTTCGGATCCACAGAAGGCCGTCGGTTACGCGTTCATCATTTTTTATTCACTTATCTTCGGTGGAGCCGTTTTCGGGCTCGCGAGCAGCATTGCGTCATTGGCCGGTGGGTCTGGTAGCCGCAGCTCGCTGGTATCGCGACTGTGCGTCGCCGTCATCTATACCGCCATTGCTGTCGGCATGCTCGTTCACTTTTGGCTCGGTCTTTTTCCTGAAACAAGGCCTAACCAGACGAAGCGAACAGCGGACCGCCCCGCGATTTCCTTTCCCATGACTTCCACACTTCATCTGCGATCAACGCGCGCTCCCGTCCGCTGTCGCTGATCTTGTTCTCGTTAGATGCGTTACCACGCGCATCACAAATTGGCCGGCAAGCATTCAATTAGAATCGACACAAAATGAGAAAAATCAGGATCTTCGAACACATCTCGCTGGACGGCGTGATCGAGCACGACGACGGCTACACGTATGGCGCATGGACGACACCGTATCGGACCCCGGCTGGGCTAGCGACCCTCCTCGAGGCATACGGCACGAGCTTCGACCTCCTGCTTGGCCGCCACACCTACGATCTCTGGGCCGGCTTCTGGCCGAAGGCTGGGAACGGTCCCATGGCGGACAGGCTGAACGCCGCCACCAAATACGTCGCCACCCACCGGCCGGACGGCCTCGGATGGGGGCCGGTCAAGGACTTGGGCGAGGACATCATAGGGAGCGTTCGCGACCTCAAGGCATCGGGCGGCTCCGACCTGATCGTCCCGGGAAGTTCGACGCTGACGCCTGTGCTGCTCGGGCAGGGACTTGTCGACGAGATTGTGCTGCTCGTCTACCCGGTCTTGCTGGGCCGGGGCAAACGCTTCTTCTCGGACAGTGTTGACGCACGCGAACTCGCTCTCGTCAGCACGAAGGCCACGCCTACGGGCGTGCTGATAAATAGTTATCGCCACGTTGGATCGCTGCGAACCGAATGAACTTAATGCCGCCTAACCATGCGATGCCGCCAACCGCAGGCCGGCGTACGCTCAAGTTTTCCATGACTCAAACCTCTACATCCGCCGCCACGCGCGCCCTCGCCAGCGGTGGCTGATCTTGTTCTCGTTAGGCCCCTCACACACGTCTTCTACAGCCGCCAAAAACCCAAACAACAAAACCTAATCATGGATCCTGCAACAATCATCGCGACCATCAGCGCCGGACTAAACTTAGTCGATAAGTTCCGCACAGTTACGCTCGATTTCCTCAAGCGAGAGAACAAGCCCGTCTCTGTCGAAGCCAAGCAAGCCGGAGATACCCTGCAAATCAAGCGTGGCGGCCGCGTCGCGGAGGAGATCAGTGGCGATCACCTCCACATGAACGAGTGGGATGCACCCCGCTATCAAGCACTCGAGAAACGCGTCAAATCGAATTGGCGACAGTATAACGGCCTTTACGGAGAGTTACCAATCGTCTCCGTCGATGAGCGGATTCGTCTCGAAGAACGAATGGAGTCAATGCGCGTCACTCTATGCAAAGACTTCCACGAAATGATCGACCTTTATGAGAAGACACTTGGCGTTCCGTTGGGCGACCACTATTCCCTTTATGGAACATGCGGACCACGCAACGGGGCCTAACCATGTGATGGAGCGAACAGCGGGCAGCCTTGCGATCTCCTCTTGATATGGCTACGTCCCTTTCGCTCCGGGCCACGCGCCACCCCGCCCGCTGTCGCTGATCTTGTTCTCGTTAGGCGTTCGCTCGCGCCTTCTGTTGACCGAAACCGCTTGAATCGCTACTTTTTCGCCATGTCCACTCAACAACTCACCACCGAAGCAATGGCACTTCCCCTTTCCGAGCGAGTTTCGCTTGCGCAGAAGCTCTGGCAGAGCATCGACGCCGGTTTGGCCGACACCGAAGAGTGTGAGGCAGTGCGTGAGGCCATTCAACGCGACCAGGAGCTTTCGTCCGGCGCGGTGGTAGGTCGCACGCACGAGGAGGTCATGCAGGCTGCGCGGCGCGCCATCGGATGCGCCTGATTCACCACCCCGATGCCGAAGCGGAACTCATCGAGGCGGCCCAGTTCTACGATCGACGAGTTCCCACGCTCGGCGCACAGTTTCTCGACGCCACGGACCGTGCCATCGGCGTCATTCAGGAGGCACCGGAGCGTTGGAGTATCATTGATGCAGATGTCCGCCATTACCTCATGCCGCGTTTCCCTTACGCCATCTACTACCGCGTTTTGCCGGACCATCTTCGTATCCTCGCGTTCAAGCACCACAGCCGTCACCCGGATTACTGGCGTTACCGCCTCTCCGAACAGGCCGCGAATGTCTAACCATACATCTGAGGTCATCTAACAATGTTTTTTCGGATGAGAGTTCTGCTGCTGCTCAGTTCGTTCCTCCTTCTCCCGACGCTGCCGTGCTCCGGCAAGGTGACGCGCCTGGGGGCCGCGGATCGGCGGAAGATCGAGCATCCTGGTGCGATCACGCTTCTGCGATCGATGCGCGATCTGCCGGCGGCGGTCGTCCAAGCCTGCGCGGCGGTCTCGAAGGAAAAGGATTTCAATCTGGCGGAACCCGGCGGGCCTTTTCAGGTGACTGATGTTCTCGGTCTCGGGGAGGAAAAGCTCCCACATCGGCGGCTGATCTGGGCGGCCAAAATCCCGGGCTACTATCTGGTCCACTACGAGTCCGGCGGATTTGCGCATTCCTATCACGTCGTGCTCGTGGCCTTCGACCCCGCGAAGGACACGGCGCAGGCCGCGTGGGGGGCGGCGGCGATTCCGCTGGCGGATTACGCGGACTTCCTGCGCGCGCTGGCCGCGGGAAAGCTGGACGACACTTTCGATTACCTACGCTAAGCCGCGGAGGCACAGCGAAGGAAATAGGTCGGATCCCTCGGTCATGGTTTGACGGAGGTCTCCGTTGAATGCGAGGCGTATTCTTCTTCCGAGGATCGCGCGTTTGCGCGCGACCTGCGGCTAGTCGCCGAAGAGACGCATGTTGCAGGTGATGGCCGCGTCGGTGACGAATTTCGCGGTCCCGGTGACGTCCATCCGGACGGTCATGGGATTTTTAAACAGGTCGTCGACGACGTGCTGGGAGAGGCCGGCAGTGACCAGGTTCGCTTTCAAGATCCCGGCGTTGCCGGCGCGGGTGTAGTCCATGCGCGTGCGGGCGCGCTCGCCCGCCGCGAGGCTGCGATCGACCCGGAAGCGGTCGGGCGAAAAGACGAAGACGAGTTGGCCGTTGGCCGGGTCGCCGGTGTTGGGATCGATGATGCTGGGGTCATTCAAGACCGTGCTGACGATGGTGAGAGTGGCAGAGTAATCGAAGATGGCTTGCGGCTGGGGGACGCCGGTGGAGTTCTGCAATTGGTAGTTCACGAAGAAGGTCAGGACGGGGTAGATGATGTCCTTGGTGCTGTTCTTCGGGAGTTTGATGCGGCAGATATTCTGGGCGCTGAAGGTGCTGGTGGTGCCGCCGCTGGGATCGATCGTGAAACATTGGGTATCGTCGGCCGTGCCTGGCGGCACGGGCGTGGGCGCGGGTGTGCAGGCCGGCGAGAGGGTGATGAAGCCGCTGGCGACGCCCATGAACTGGGCGTTCTTGCCGAAGGTATCGGCATCGCCGACGTCGGCAGGGGAGGGGCCGGCGGCGCGGGCCGGGAGCGTGAGGGCGACCAATAGGGGTAGAATGGTGGCGATGAAACGGGCGCTATTTCTTTTCATTTTTTTCGTTTGTTTTTGTTTTGGGGTTTGGAGGCGTTGCTGGCGTCAGTGCCAACGCACGGTGAATGATTGAGAGATTCGATTTTAAAGAGCAATGCGATTCGTGCGGGTTTGCCACATTCGTGTTAGAAAGTCCGCGCAGGTTGACCCTTTAGATTGCCAGTGCACTGTTTATCATGTTGGCCAGAGGCGGCACGGCGCTAGCAGCGACGGCTTCGAGCGATTCGTCCAAAGAGCGCGTGTATGTGCTGCACGGTTTGGCCCGCGGGATCCGCTCGATGGCGAAGCTTTCGACCAGCCTTTCCGCCGCGGGCTACTGTGTCCACAACGTCGATTACCCATCCACCAAAGGTTCGTTCCCAGAGATGGTGTCCGCCCTTTCGCGTGTGATCGATTCGCACCGTGGCTCGTGTTCCAAGATCCATTTCGTGGCCTATTCCCTCGGCGCCATTGTGGTTCGGGGATATCTCGCGGAGAGGTTGCTTCCGCAGCTCGGCCGGGTCGTTATGATTGCCCCGCCGAATCAGGGCAGCGAGATCGTGGATTCATTCCGGCATTCGCGTGTCTTCAATAGATTGATGGGGCCGGTCGCGGCTCGACTTGGCACTTCGGCTGAGGATCTTGCCCAGCAGTTGGGGATGCCGCGCTATCCGCTCGGCATCATCGCAGGCGATCGTTGGATCAACCCTCTCGGCTGGATGCTGATCCGCGGCCAACATGATGGAACGGTGGCCGCAGCGCGCGCGCGTCTCGAGGGGATGACCGACTTCGTGATAGTTCACCGCACTCATACCTTCATCATGAATGCGCGCGAGGTGGCGGATCAGACGATAAAATTCCTGCGCGACGGAAGGTTCGAACACGACGGGGATCCGCGACCCTAGGCCGGCGTCCGGCGCGCTGAATTCCCACCCGACGTGAACGCGGTGGGTGCGTCCGCTAGCGATTTCCCCGCGAGCGTAAAGTAACAGTTTGGATACCTTTCCCGCGTTGGTGATTCCGAGCAACGCGTCCAGTCTTCGTTCATGCACAGCTCAAGTCCTTCCCCTTTCGTTCTGGGATCGCGCCGCGACCCGCAAGATATGTCTGGTAAAAGCCGGCGATCGCCCTCCAAGGACCGGCAGGGGCGTGGGCATCAGAATATGAAAACGCTTACCTTGCTGCTCGCTGGGCTTGTGATCTCGCTGTGCGCGGCCAGTCCGGCGGCCGAGGCGAGTGGGTTGATTTATTCCCAGGGCCTCGATGGCCAATCCGTCTATGGCCCGAGCATCGTGTGGGCGGCCTCCGGCGTGAACAGCGAGGTCACCGATGAGTTTGATTTGGTGGCCAACATTGATCGCGTTCTCGCCGAGGGCTCCGCCTACTCCCACGCTGCTAATTTTCAGGGACTGTATGTCCGTTTCTATGAATTCGGCGCGGACAACAAACCCGGCGCGCTCCAGCGCGAATACTTCCTGGCTGCGGGCGATCCGAACGTGACCTTCGACACCTTTGGTGAAATCAGTGCCACGCTTTCGCCCGCTTTTGCCGCCACGGGCCGGCATTTTCTCTCGGTTCAGCCAATCATTGACTACTGGTACTGGTGGAGCTCCAGCAGCGGCGCGCCGCGCGGCCAAGCGTTTTACTTTCGCAACAACGCCACCGGCGAAGCCTGGCATCACGGCGACAACCTCAACGTCAGCATCAACGCGGACCTGGCGTTTTCGCTTTATGGGACGGTGACGAGTGCGGGTGTGATCACGGGTTTGTCCGAGAACACCCTGCCCCGAAGTGGCTATCTCGAAATTTTCGGGACCAACTTTGGCGCCGACGGCAGTGTCCTGATCGGCGGAATTAATGCGCCCGTGGCGGACTGGAGCGGCACCCGCGTGGTCGCCTACGTGCCGGAAAATGCGCCGCTCGGCTCGCTCTCGGTGCAGGTGATCAATGCCGCCGGCGGCAGTAACAACGCGGTCCTCGCCGTGACGACACGTCCCGCGGGTGCGAACCACCTGAACTGGCGTTTCCGCATGAACGGCCCTTACTCTTCGGTCCGCCCGGCGATCGCGGCCGACGGGACCGTCTACTCGGTGGATGTCTTTGCTCACCTCTACGCGCTCGCGCCGGATGGCGGGTTGAAATGGCTGGTGCGCGGAGCGGGCGAGAAGGGCGTTGCGGTTGGCGCGGATGGCTCGATTTACGTGGCCTCGGAGAGTTTCATCAACGCCTACCATCCCGACGGCTCGTTGAAGTGGCATTTCGTACAGAACCCGCGTGCCTTCATTTGCCAGGGAATATCCGTGGGGCCGGATGGAAATATCTACGCGGTCGCCACGCAAGGCATGGGCGTGTTCTCACTCACACCGGCTGGGACTTTGCGTTGGACGAGCCCCGAATTGTACAATCGGCCGATTGTTGATTACGCCGAAATTGTGTTTGGCCCGAACGGCGGCGACCAGCAACTTTACTTCTCCGCCAACCGACACATGCGCGGGTTGCGCCTCGACGGCTCCTCGGTCTTCACGCTGGCGGGCAGCGGATTTAATCAACCTGCGATAGCGCCGGACGGCACCGTGCACACGACGCTTTCGGCCTGGTCCCCCAACGGCAATCTGCTTTGGACCTTCCCCACGCCGTACCCGGGCAACACCTTCACGACGCCGGATGTAGGAAGTGATGGGGTCCACTACTTCGGACAGAATTTGATCCAGCTTTTCGGGCTCAATCCCAATGGCTCACAACGCTGGCATGCCACTCTCAATGGTTATTTCGGTGGGCCGGTGGTGGACCCGTCGAATACCCAACTCCTGATTGGCAGCGCGGAGACTCTCGATCATGCCGGTTACATCCTCTCTGCCAGTGCGCAGAACGGGAGTGAACGCTGGCGCCTCACCCTGCCCAGCGAAGACGGTTTCAACCAATTTCCCAATACGCGCGCGCGTTTCACCCCTGATGGCCAGACGGCGTACATGATCACCGGCACAGCGACGGGCGACAACAACACCAGCCGTTCCTTCGTTTACTCTCTGAACGTCGGCACCAATCCGCCGTTGCAATGCACCAGCGTAGTTTCGCGCAAGACCCACGGCACCGCCGGCACCTTCGACATCAACTTGCCGCTGACCGGCGAACCCGGGCTGGAATCGCGCTCGACCGGTGGGAATCACACCCTCGTGGTGACTTTCAACAACGCGCTGGTGAGCGGAAGCGCCAGTGTTATCGGTGGCACGGGCAGCATCGCCGGAAATCCGAGCTTCAGCGGCAACACGATGACGATCAATCTGACCGGTATCGCCGACATGCAGAGGGTCACGGTGATGTTAAGCAACGTGACCAACAGTTTCTCTCAGGTCATGGCAGAAATGCCTGTGACACTGAATGTCCTGGCCGGCGATACGAACGGGAACAAGACGGTGAATGCATCCGATGTCGGAATGACAAAGGCGGAATCGGGCGTCGCCATCACGGCGGTGAATTTCCGCGCCGACGTGAACGCGAGCGGGACGGTCAACGCGACCGATATCGGCCTGGTGAAGGCGAGCACTGGGCACAGCGTGCCCTAGCTCGGCTTCTGAAAAGTTGCTGAGCTGGGGGCACGGGCGGATTGTCTTCGCCTGGTGCCAACGATTGATCAACTCATTGACCTTGAGGAACAGACGCGAACGTTGATCGCAGAGTTGGAAGACGAGATTACGCGGGCGGCCGGCGACATCGCAGCCGTCTCGCCTGATAACGCGATCGGTCGCCTGTCGCGTCAGGACTCCATGCAACAGCAGGAAATGGCCAAGGCCGGAGTGCGCCGACGCGAGGAACGAATCGACGCGCTCCACGAAGCCCTGCGCCGGATGGACGAAGGCACCTACGCGACTTGTGCAAGGTGCCGGGAGGAAATTGAGTTTAGCCGGCTGCAACTCGCGCCCGAACTAAGGTTCTGCGCGGCGTGCTCGGCGGAGAGGCAGAGTTAATGTCCAAGGAGGGGCGCTCTCCAGGCCGCCCATTTTCTTTCTTTCTGAAACGCGGCGGCCTGGAGAGCGCCGCTCCTTGAGAGCCGCTCGGCCTGCGGCAAAGAAAGTCGCGGCAGGCTGCCGCAACCGGCAGGCTCGCCACGGCGAGTTCGTCCGAATGGCGCACTGGCAGCCTGCGCGACCCGGACTTCGCGCGAGAGATTTTGCCGTTGCCAGGTGGATATTCACCCACTGAGTGGTGGATTTTCAACCAGTGAATGAAGAGTGGTGGTTCGCGCCCGGTCGATGGATCGATGGTTTCTCACATCTCTCCTCCATTAGACCTTGGACGCCTGCCGCGCCGTAGTCTTGCGGAGGCGGGTTGGACGTTCAACGTTGTGCGCAGCACTCGTCCCCGTAGTTCAACGGATAGAACAAGGGTTTCCTAAACCTTAAATCCGAGTTCGATTCTCGGCGGGGACAGGGGAGAAATACGGACGCGCTGACCGCGGAATGCGGAAGGGAATGCAGTGCGCGCCGATCTGGCGGCGCTACTTTTTCACCAAGTCCATGCCGCACTTCGGGCAGCGCGCCGGCCCGGGTTGCAACACTTCCGGATGCATCGGGCAAGTGTATTCGCCCGGGCCAGTCGAACCGGGCAAGGGAGGTTCCACATTGACGCCGAAGGGCGCGAAGCGATTTGTGCCATCCACCTGCACCTGCAGGAAGACTTTGTAGTAGCCCGCTTTTTCCGGGACGAAATAGAAGCTGAGCTCGGGGCCGCCGCGTTCGGTCGACTGCGTCGGTTCCGCTCCCAGCGGATGAATGTGCGCGATGGAAGTGAGGCCGGTGGGGAACGCGACCATGTGCGCGTAGGCGCCCATGACCGGTTCGAGCTGGGCGAAGTCGGCGCCGTCTTTCGTGGTCACTTTGGCGCGGAGGAGCGAGGCGCTCTTGGCATGCAACGGCTTGTCGTTTTCGAGGGTGAGTTGGAAATGGAGATCGTCGACCGTGGCCGCGGTGTTCGTCTTTTCCTCAAGCGTGGCCGGCGTGCCGGTGATTTTCATCAATGCTTCGGAGTACTGCTGTTTCCCGGTCGAGGTGGGGACGACATCGGCCCAGAGATGGTAGATGCCGCCGAAGCGCGGTTTGAAATCGAAACGGTATTCGCCCGGCGTGCCTGTCGGGACGGGGTGTTCGTGGTGATAGTCGGTCAAGGTTTCCTCCACGATGAGGAGGTGAATCTTCTGCGTGTGAGCGACGATCAGATTTTCGAGCGTGACGGGTTGGCCCTGCGGATCGGTGAGGCGGAGGATGATCGAAGAGGACGCGCCCGCCGCCGGAAGCGGGGACACGATTTCCGTCGTCAAAGTATCGGCGCCGGAAGAGCCGTAGGGTTCGTGCAACGGGCCAGCCGAAAGCGCGACCGGCCAAATGAGCGCGAGGCCAGCGACGATCCCGTAGAAGCTGTGGAGAAGTGCGTATTTCATCGGGTGTCTTCTGGCTGGGACGGCATCGGCATCTTTATTATACATCCCGCACCCGACAAAAGGATGCGCGCTGCGAAGAAAGTGCGACCTTTTCCTAACCTTTGTTGCACGTGAAAAATCCAAAACTTCTCCTTACCGCTATCGTCGTCGCTTCCGGTGCATTTCTCTCCGCTCGCGCGGCGGTGAATGTGACCCAGCATCACAATAATCTCTCCCGCGATGGGCTTTACATCGATCCCGCTTTCACCCTGGCCAACGCGGCCGGGCTGACGCGCGACACAAACTTCAATGGGACCATTGTCGGGCAGGTCTATGCGCAGCCGCTCTATGTGGAAGGCGGGCCGGGCAACGTAGCGAAGGTGATTGCCGTGACGCAATTGAATAACGTCTATGCCCTCGATGCGACGACGGGCGCGATCATTTGGCAACGGAATGTGGGCACGCCGAGCGGTGCCCGCGGGAATATTACGCCGAACGTCGGCATCACCGGCACGCCGGCGATCGATCTGGCCACGCGGTCTCTGTTTCTCAATGCCGTGACCAGCACTCCTAATAACCTGATTTTCTCTCTCAATGTCGACACTGGCGACATCAATCCCGGATGGCCGGTGGATGTAAACGCGTCAGTTTCTGGTTTCAGTTCATCCATCCAGAGCCAGCGCGGTGCGCTCACCGTCGTGGGCTCGACCGTTTACGTTCCCTACGGCGGCTATTTTGGCGATGCGGGGAGTTATCGCGGACGCGTGGTCGGAGTGCAGATCGCGAATCCCGCCAGCGTCAGCTCATGGGCGACCACGGCGGTGAAAGCTGGAAGCTGGGCGCCGGGTGGGATCGCCAGCGATGGCACGAACATTTATGTCACGACGGGGAACGCCTCGAGCGGCACTTCCGTTTGGGGCGGGAACGAGGCCGTGGTCCGTCTGCAACCCGGACCCGTCTTTAGCGGTTCGACGACGGATTACTGGGCGCCGACGAATTGGATGAGCCTCGATAGTAGCGACACGGATTTGGGCGGCACCGGGCCGATCCTGGTGGACGTGCCGGGCGCGACGCCGTCCGCCCTGGTGGTCGCGATCGGGAAGGATCGCAATGCGTATGTGCTCAACCGCAACACCCTCGGCGGTGTCACTTCGGCCGTGGCGCAATCGGTTGTTTCCAGCAACACCGTCATCAACGCGCCCGCGACCTATCGCACCAGCTCGGGCACTTATGTGGTTTTGCGGCCGACGACCGGCACGCTCACCGCCTTCAAGATTACCGCCACCAGTCCGCCCACGATCGCGACTGGCTGGAGCGTTAGTTCGAGCGGGCGAACCTCTCCTTTCGTCACCTCCACCGACGGCACCAATAATGTGATCGTATGGGCGGTCGGCTCCATCACCGATAATCGTCTCCGCGGTTACAATGGCGACACGGGAGCCGTGGTTTTTAACGGTGGCGGCGCGAATGATGTGATGGCCGGGACGCGCAACTTCAATACCGGCATCGCCGCGCGGGGCCGCATCTATTATGCGACCGACAATAAGGTTTACGCCTTCCAGATGCCGAACGTCCCGCCGACGCCGGCGAGCGCGGCTTCGCGCAAGACGCATGGCGCGGCCGGCGATTTAGATATCCCATTGCCTTTCACCGGCACGCCGGGCGTCGAATGCCGCACCGGGGGAGCGAGCAGCGATTACACCATGGTCGTCACTTTCAATTCTCCAGTCAGTGTGACGGGCGACACCCAGGCGCAGGCCACGAGCGGGGATGTGGGCAGTGGTGGCAAAGGCAACGGTGGTGCAGTGACGATTAGCGGCAACAGCGTGATCGTTCCCCTAACGAACGTTCCGAACGTCGCCACCACAAATGTGACTCTGTCCGGAGTCACCGATGGCGTCGGCTACGGTAATCTCGTCATTCCGATGAGTCTGGTCGTGGGCGATGTGAACGGGAACGGTTCGGTCAACACCAGCGATATCGCGGCCACCAAAGCCGCGGTCGGGCAGGCCGTGGATGCGCAGAACTTCCGACCGGACGTGACCGCGAACGGCAGCATCAATACGTCCGACGTGGGCAGCGTAAAAGCGGCCGCGGGGACGGGCCTCTGATCGGCCTCCATGCAACTCGTTAGGCGAATCGCCGCGGCGGCCGCGTTGGTCTGCGCGATCCACCCCTTATACTTGCGCGCCGAAGGGACGGCCGGATTCACCATCTACGTCACGAACGAGCGGTCGGGCGACGTCTCGGTGATTGATGGCGCGACCAATGCCGTGGTGGAGACGATTCCCGCGGGGAAAAGGCCGCGTGGGATTCAGACTTCGCCCGATGGGAAATTTGTCTATTTGGTGCTCAGCGGCTCGCCGCGAATGGCGCCGGGCGTGGAAACTGAGCGCGCACCCGCGGACAAGAGCGCGGATGCATTGATCAAGATCGACACCGCCACGCGCAAGGTCGTCGAGCGCTGGCATGTCGGCTCCGATCCGGAGCAATTCGCCCTCAGCAAAGACGGCAAGTTTGCTTTCATCGCGAACGAGGATGATGCGAGCGCCTCGATTATAGACCTCAGTTCCGGCCAGCCACGCGGCAAAGTCCAGGTCTCGGAGGAGCCGGAAGGCATGGGTGTGAACCCAGCCAACGGCGATGTTTACGTCACCTGCGAAGAGAAAGGTGAGGTCTTCGTTATTTCACCTAACGAGCAGAAGGTGAAAGCGACAATTGAGGTCGGCGCGCGTCCGCGCTCGGTGGCGTTCACGCTCGATGGTTCGCGCGCTTTCGTGGCCTGCGAAAACGCCGGCAGCATTGCCGTTATCGACACTTCGGCGAGCAAACTAATTTCGAAAATCCAACTGCCGAAAGGTTCGTTGCCGATGGGCACGGTGACGTCGACCGACGGACGGGAGTTGTATGTCGCAACTGGTCGCGGAAATCGGGTGGCGGTGATCGATACCGGAAAGAGCGAAGTCGCCCAGATGATTCCGGTCGGAGGTCGCGCGTGGGGCATCGCGTTGAGTCCAGATGGCTCGCGCTTGTACACCGCGAATGGCGGGTCGAATGACGTTTCTGTGATCGATGTTAAAGCGCGTAGGGAATTGACGCGGATCACAGTAGGCGACGGCCCGTGGGGTCTCGCGATCGTGCCGGGAAGGTAGCGCTCAGGTTGATGTGGTAGCGACGCCGCGCTGTTGGCGTCAGAAGCGTGGCATGCGATGCGATTCATGCTGTTAACGGCGACAGAGCGCCGTCGCTTAAATCTCGAAATCCTCGCTTCCTTTGACTAACGCCACCCTGCCGTTTGCCACTACATAAGTTTGTCCCATATGAGACAAACTTGTGTAATCCTGTCCGAACTCGCCTTCCCTCATCCGCTTGACCTTAAAGAAGGTGCCGCAAGCACCGGCGCCCGCAGTTTCACAGTTGCCAGCGGATCTGCAGGGAGACCAAACGTGGCGCGCCGAGCGTGACCAGCCCATCGGCAGAACGTCCGCTTTCGATCTCCGCGTTGAACAGATTCTCGACGCGAAGCGCGGCGGAAGCGCGTACGGAAAATTCGTAGCGCACTGCGGTATCGACGGTCGTGAACGGAGCCAGCACGCGTGAGTTTTGATCGTCTTCAAATTGCCGAGCGCTGTAGCGCACCTGCGCGCTGACAAACCAATTCCTCACCGGAATCCACTCTGCGCCGGCGGTCAGGACGTGCGCGGGAGTTTGCGCGAGCAGCTTGCCCTGGAGTGCGGGATCCGCGGCGCGCTCGATCGTGGGATGCGTGAAGAGGTAGCTGCTGCGCAAACGGACGGTCGGGACGATCTGCCAATCGGCTGTCGCCTCGAAACCGGGTGCAACCACCAGATCGACATTTTGCCGCTGGCGCAAAACACCACCGGCCGGGATGAATCCGCCGGGATTGAAGGTACCGGGGCCGACGCCTATCGTGACGTTGCTGACCGCATCCTCCAGCCGATTGACGAAGCCCGTTCCTGAAAGCCGGAACGTGCGCGTGGCCTGCCATTCGAGCGCCATCTCCCCGCCTAACAAATGCTCCGGCTCCAGGGCAGCATTGGCTTCGGTGACGTCGTTGCCGACGCGAAATGGCCGGTAGAGTTCATTCAAGGTCGGGACGCGAAAGCCGCTGTAGAAGGCGCCGCGGACGGTCAACTCGTTAGTCGCCTGCAGACGGAGGCCGAGGCGGCCGTTGATTTCGTTCCCATCGCGATCGGCGAATCGGGAGTCCGTCACGATGGCTCCGGTGGCGCGCTCGGTCTCGCGGCGAAAACCGTCGAACAGCTCCCAGTGATCCACCCGAAGACCGCCGACGATGGTGGCCTGGGGAGTGATCGTCCAGGTGTCCTCGGCAAACAGGCCCGCAAAAATTTGCGCGCCACCGGCTTCGCGCAGGCGGCGAAAAGTCGTTCCGTTCCAGAGGAACCGTTCGTTAGTCTCGCCCTCCACGGAGCGCGCATCGCCGCCGACCACCAGTCGATGTTCACTCGCGAGCATGCTCCAAACCGCGCTGCCACCCAACGCATTGGCGGGAACATGGAATTGATCGAGCGCCGGAGTCTCGATCGTGCGGGTGGCGTTGACGGAGCTGAAGGTGCTGCGGAAACGTCGCCGTTGCCCGTAGATGGTGAGCTGGAGTTCGCTTTGCCAGGAGCGGAGCTCTTGCGTGAGCACGGCGCTGACATCCTCGCCGGTGGTGGAATTTTTTGTGAGACGCGTGCCGTTCCCGCGTTCGTCCCCGAAGCGTCTGCCTCCCACGCGCAGTGTTGTTTCAGGCCCGATTTGCCATTCGGCTTGCAGGCTAACGAGGCTGGATTCCGAGTCCGCGCGGGTGTCGACCGGGCCGCGCTGGTCGCGTGCGATCACGTGATAGCCGGCAGTGGAAAACCAGTCCGCAAAAAGCGCGACCGCGAACCGTGGTTGCGCCACCGTGGCGGCGACCGACGTCTCGTAGGTCTCCTGGTTGCCGACTACGCCCTCGAGCGCGGCAGAAGTTTCGCGCAGGGGTTTCGATAAAAGGAAAATCGTTCCGGCGAGCGCGGCGTTGCCGAATAATCCCGCACCGCCACCCGGTTGCACGAGAACCGCATCGAGCGAGGCCGGCGGGACTTGATGCCACAAGACGTAACCGGCGAACGGATCGTTCAGCGGAATTCCATCGAGGAGGACGAGGGTGCGGCCAGCGCCGCTGGGTCCGAAGTTACGGAGCGTGACGCCTTGCGTGGTCGGGTTGGCGGTGCGGCTGCTGTTGCGGCGGAAGAGGCTGAAGCCCGGAACTTTTGCGCGCAGGAGGTCGTCGAGCCGAAGTTGCGGGGCGCGCCGAAGTTCTTCCGCATCCACTGCGTGGATGCTAAAAGGCGCGGTGGTTTCGGTGTCCGGCAGTCGGCTGTCTTTAACGATGACACGATCCGCGACGGCTTCCTGGGCGTGCGCTGGCACGCTGGCGTTTAGGGAAAGGAGGGCGATGAGGATGCGTCGGCTCAGCATGCGGACGGGAGCATCCACTATTTCGCGCGGTGGGGGTAGTCAGGGTTGCGTCGCTCCAACGCTCTGGTGAGGGCAATGTTGGGAATTGCCAGTTCAGCCTTCGGCGCGGGGGCGCGCTGGCTCCACGGCGACCGGCGAGGTGGAGCCTGGCCCGCCCTCGGGCCGAAGGATCACCGCCGCCGACTTCATCTCGCGAGCCCCCAAACCGACAATCGCCCCACGCGATCTCTCGTGAGCACAACATTTCTTCTCGCTTGCAGTCGCGGCGTGAATCTTTCACGCTTGGTTACGACCGATGATTGACTGGTGGCATTCCTTGCTGCTCGAAACGCAGATTTTTTACGGCATCGGGATTTTCTCGCTGTCGATTCTGCTGTTGCAGATGTTGCTCATGCTGCTCGGCATGGACTCAGATCATGATTTCGATATCGGGAGCGGTGATCATGATTCTGGGATCGGACTCTTCTCCATCCGCACGGTTACGGCCTTCTTCGTCGGATTTGGGTGGACGGGCGCGATTTTGCTCAATCATGGATATTCCGTCCTTGTTGCGATCGTCGGCGGCTCGGTCGTGGGCACTGTTTTCCTCGTCGCGACCTCATTTCTAATTGTGAACCTGCTCCGTCTGCAGAGCAGCGGGAATCTCGATTATCAAAACGCGATTGGCGTCGTCGGCACAGTTTACTCGACCATTCCCGGCGCGGAAGCGGGTGGGGGACAGCTCGAACTCATGCTCCAAGGCCGCCTCATGATGGCGGAGGCTTACACGAAATCTCCGGCCGCTCTGACGCCAAACAGCAAGGCCCGAGTGGTCTCACTCATCGGCGGAAGCACCCTCCTGGTCGAACCTCTTCACCCAACACCCAATGTCTAATTCCACTAATAATCTCGACGTTCTCATCCTCGTTGGCGCGGTGTTTCTCATCCTCTTCGGAACGGTGATCGCGTTCGCTTCGCGCTTCAAGAAATGCCCGTCCGACCGCATCCTCGTCGTCTACGGAAAGGTGAAAAGCGGGCGTTCGGCGCATTGCCTGCACGGCGGCGCAGCTTTCATCATCCCGATCATCCAGGATTACCAGTTCCTCGATCTCACGCCGATGGCGATCGAGATCAATCTGCAAGGCGCGCTCTCGAAACAGAACATCCGCGTCAATACTCCATCGACTTTCACCGTCGGTATCGCGACCGAGCCCGGCGTGATGGAAAACGCGGCCGAGCGGCTGCTCGGATTGCAGATGCCGCAGATCAAAGAGATCGCGAAGGACATCATCTTCGGCCAGATGCGCGTCGTCATCGCCACGATGAACATCGAGGAGATCAACTCCGATCGCGATAAGCTCATCGCGAACATCGCCAGCGGCGTCGAAGTGGAATTGAAGAAGGTCGGGCTGCGGCTGATCAACGTAAACATCCAGGACGTGACCGACGCCTCCGGTTACATCGACGCGCTGGGCCAGGAAGCGGCCTCGAAAGCGATCAACGAAGCGCGCATCAAAGTCGCGGAAGCCGATCGTGACGGACAGATCGGCGCTTCGGAAGCATTGCGCGATCAGCGCGTGCGCGTGGCGGATGCGAACGCCGAGGCGACCAAAGGCGAAAACCTCGCGTCAGTGCAAATCGCCAACTCCAGCGCGGAACGCCGGAGCAAGGAAGCGGAAGCCGAGCGTATGGCCGTAGCCGCGGAGAAGGTGGCGCAAGCCCGCGCGCTGCAAGAGGCTTACACCTCCGAGCAAAAAGCCGAAGCGCAGCGCGCCGAGCGCGACAAGGTCACGCAGTACGCGAACATCGTCGTGCCTGCGGAGATTTCGCGTGATCGTTTGCTGGTGGAAGCGGATGCGGCGGCTGAGCAAACACGCCGGCTGCAACAAGGCGCGGCTGATGGCCAGCGCGCGCAGAAGCAGGCGGAAGCGGATGGATTGCTCTTCGTCATGAAAGCGGAAGCTGAGGGAATCAAGGCGCGTCTTCTCGCTGATGCCGATGGCGCGGAGGCCATCTTGACAAAGAAGGCCGCGGGCTTCCGCGATCTGATCGAAACCTGCGGTGGCGCGCTGGGCGCGCAGAATATGCTCATCACGGAACAGCTTCCCGCTCTCGTGCGCGAACAGGTGAATGCAATTTCGAATTTGAAGATCGACAAGGTCACGGTGTGGGACAGCGGCAAGAATGCCGATGGGAAAACGGGCACGGCGGATTTCATGGCGGGCATGATCGGCGCGTTGCCGCCGCTGCACGAGCTGGCGCGAAATGCTGGGCTCGATCTGCCAGCGTATCTTGGGAAATTGCAACGGGACGCGGGAATGGCGGCACAGGCTTCGCCCAAGCCGGAGCCGCCATCCAAATCGAAGCGGGAGCAGGCCACGCCAGAGGAGTCTTAATGGAGCCGGCGCGCCCTCGCGCCGAAGATTGAATCTCAGACTTCGGCCCGAGGGCGGGCCGGCTCCACGTGGAGGCTTCACGCGGGAATTGCACGCGGAGTTCGCTGCAAACAATAGGGCCTCGACGCGGATGGGATGCGATCCATAAAAACAACCTCGTCATGCCAGCTTTACCAGAACGATCTTTCCTCAGCACGCTCAGCCCTCGAAGTCTGAGCAGTCTTTTCATCCGCACCTTCAAGGAGTGGTTGGCCGATAAAGCGCCTCAGCTCGGCGCCGCGCTGGCTTACTACACGGTGTTTTCACTCGCGCCGCTCGTGCTGCTTTTGCTCTCGGTCATTGGGATCATTTTCCGCAAGGATCCCGCGGGCGCGTGGAACCGGATTACCGAGCAAATGAGCGCGTTCCTTGATCCCAGTGGGGTGCAGGTGATGCAGGATATCGCCCGAGCGGCAGCGAAACCTGCGGCAAATATTTGGGCGACGATCATTGGGGTGGCCCTGGCGCTTTTCGGTGCCAGTTGCGTCTTCGGCCAATTGCAGGACGCACTGAATACGATCTGGGGCGTGAAGGCGAAGCCGGGTGCAGCGATTTGGGATTATATCCGAATTCGTTTTCTCTCCTTCGCGATGGTGGCGGGAATTTGTTTCTTGCTCCTCGTCACGTTGACGGTCGAGGCGGTTTTGAAAGGGCTAAGTAACTATCTGCAGGCAGCACTGCCGGGCGGTGCCGCCTTTGCTTTCTCGATCTACTTGGTAGTCGACTTGGCGTTGGTGGTGGTGCTCTTTGCCGGGATGTTCAAATACCTGCCGGACGTTCAAGTGCGGTGGCGTGACGTTTGGGTCGGATCGGTCATGACGGCCCTCCTCTTTCTTATCGGGAAATGGGCGCTCGGGCTTTATTTGGGAAGTGGCGCGGCCGGGTCCGCTTACGGCGCGGCCAGTTCACTCGTGACGCTTTTGCTTTGGGTCTATTACTCGTCGCAGATTCTGCTATTTGGAGCGGAGTTCACGCAGGTCTATGCGAATCGATTTGGCTCTGGAATTAAGCCGAGCGATCACGCGGTCTCGATCCGGGCGACGGAAGTAGAGACCTCCGCGCCGGGCGAGCGACCGGACGGACGCGAGGTGCCTTCGGAGGGATGAGCTGGCGGCTGTCATTGAGACGCCGGCGCATAAACCGGCGCGAATTAAAGAAACGGGGCTGCACTTCGCGGTAGGGACGGCGCGCCGCGCTGTTCAGGCGGGATGGATCGCCTGGAGCCCGTAGGCGCGACATAACTTTGTCTCATATGGGACAAAGTTATGTCCGTGCTGAACGTGGAGGTTTGCTTCAAGCCGGAGGGATACCGTCAATCCGGCGGTGCCGCTTGGATTTAGCGGTCGGCTAATAGTTGCCGGAACTCCGGCTTGGGCGCCGCTTTCTCGCCTGTGGTTAAAACCGACGCGATGCGAATCACACCGCGAGCTGGGTTGCCCGCGAGGAGTGAGCAATTTGAGATGCCGCGAGCGCGTGGCCACGCCGCTTGGAGGCCGCCGCGCGTCGCCGCGCGGCGTCCCTACCCTACGCCGGTTGCAAAGCGCCGTCGGAGGCGTCGTCGATCTCGCGTTTGGCGAGGGCGGGTTCGGCGTATTCGTTAGCCGGCTCGTGCTCGGAGACCGGTTCGTCGGCGACTTCCGGATCCAAGTCGTCGTCCTCACGGCCTTCGTGGTGAGTCTTGGCGATCAGCACGTAGAGCGACGGCACGATGAAGAGCGTGAAGATGGTGCCGATGGTCATGCCACCGACAAGGACGAGACCGATCGAGTTACGAGCTTTTGCGCCCGCACCGGTGACAAAAACGAGCGGCATGTGACCGGCGACCGTGGCGATGGTGGTCATCAAGACCGGGCGTAAGCGAATCCGCGCTGCTTCCGAAACGGCTTCGATCTTGGTGCGCCCTTCCTGTTGCAGATGGTTCGCGAACTCCACGATGAGAATGGCGTTCTTCGCGATGAGGCCGACGAGCGTGACGAGGCCGACCTGCGAGTAAATGTTGAACGAGGTCGTGAACGCGTTCGTGAAGAACTTCATGTTCGGATTTGGCAGCTTCAGGAACATGAAGATCATGGCGCCGAAAAGCGCGAGCGGAACGGAGCCTAACAAGATGATGAGCGGGTCGCGGAAGCTATTAAACTGTGCCGCGAGGACGAGAAAAATGAGGACGACCGCGAGACCGAAAGCGGGCAGGAATTTGTCGCCTTCGACGCGGAGTTGACGGGACTCGCCGGTGTAATCGATCGAGTAACCGGCGGGCAGAATCTTGGCGGCTTCGCCTTCAAGGAGCTTGAGCGCTTGATCGAGCGGGAGGCTCGAGACGCCGCTGATGGTGACGGCGTTCAACTGCTTGAAGCGATTGAGCGAACGCGGCACCGTCTTTTCCTTCACCGTCGCGAAGGTGCTCAAGGGAACGAGCTTGTCGTTAGGCCCGGTGACGTAGATGTCTTTGAGTTGATCGGGGTTCAGGCGCTCCGAGCGCTCGATCTGCGGGATGACTTTGTAGCTGCGGCCGGCGATGTTGAAACGGTTGACGTAGTTACCGCCGAACATGGCGGAGATGTCGGCGCCGATTTGCTGCAGGTTCAATCCGAGTGTGCCGACCTTGTCGTGATCGATCACGACCTCCGCCTGCGGCTGGTCGATTTTGGTATCGATGATTGGCGGGAAAAAGAAGCGGCCACTCTTCAAAGCCGCGGTCTGCAGTTGCTTGGCGAACTCGACCATGCGCTCCGGTTCTTCCGTGGAGAGCATGACGATCTCGACCGGAAATTGTCCGCCGCCCGGCAGGGCCGGCGGCATCACAGGAAACATCTCGATGCCCGGAATGGTTCCGAGTTTGGCCTGCACCTGCGGGAGCAACTCGAAGGCAGTTTCTTTACGCTCGTCCCACGGTTTCAAGACCATGCCGCCGAAGCCGCCGCTCGGATTGGTAATTTGAAAAACGAACTGGGTCTGCGGGAAGCTCATGAAAACTTTGCCCGCGGCGTCTGAGAACGCCGAGGTCTGCTCAATGGTGGAATTGGAGGCAGCGTTGACGATGCCGAAGATGACGCCCTGATCTTCCGTAGGCGCGAGTTCCTTCGAGCCGAAACTCGGGAGCAGGAAGAACATGATCGCGGCGATGATGGTGAGGCCGATCCAGGCGGTGTAAACGGCGGGGCGAACGCGCAGAGTTGAGTCCAATTTCCCGCCGTACCATTCACGGACGCGATCGAAGATGTGATTGACGCGTTTGGCGAATCCGCGCTCCGCGTCTCCTGCGCGCAGGAAGTTCGCGGTCATGACTGGCGAAAGCGTGAGGGCGACAACGCCGGAGATCGCGACCGCGCCGGCGAGCGTAAAGGCAAACTCGCGGAAGAGTGTGCCGGTAAGGCCGCCCTGAATGCCGACCGGGATGTAAACTGCGGCGAGCGTGATCGTCATCGCGATGATCGGGCCGACGAGTTCGCGCGCACCGAGAAGCGCAGCATTGACGGGGCTCAAGCCATCGCGCAGATGTCGCTCCACGTTTTCCACCACCACGATGGCGTCATCGACCACGAGACCGACGGAAAGCACGACCGCGAGGAGGGTGAGCAGATTGATCGAGAAGCCGAAAACCTGCATCAGGAAAACCGCGCCGATGAGCGAGATCGGAATCGCGACGACCGGGATGATGGTGGAGCGCCAGGAGCCGAGGAAAAGGAAGATGACCAGGCAAACGATGGCGAGCGTTTCGGCGAGCGTTTTGTAAACGTCCTTGATCGCGGTGTTGATGTAAGCAGTGCCGTCGTAGGCGATACGGCCTTGCAAACCGGTCGGCAGTTCCTTCTGCACCTGTTCCATTTCGGTGCGGACGCGTTTCACAACGTCGATCGAGTTTGCGTTTGGCAAGACGAAGATGCCCATGAAGACGGCGCGTTGACCGGAAAAGCGGACCTCGGAGTTGTAATCCTCGGCGCCGAGGACGACATCCGCGATCTCTCCCAGCCTAACGAGCACTCCGTTTTCTTCGCGGACGACCAGATTCTTGAAATCGTCCACGGTGTGCAGGTCGGTGTTGGCGGTCAGGTCCACCTGAATGAACGCACCTTTGGTGCGGCCGAGGGCGGCGAGGTAGTTATTGTTCCCGAGCGCTTTTCGCACCTGCGACGGGCTGACGTTGAGCGCGGCCATGCGGTCAGGCTGGAGCCAGATGCGCATGGCAAAAGTGCGGCCGCCGAGGATCTCCGCGCGCTGCACGCCTTCCAGCGCGGTCAGTCGCGGCTGCACGATGCGGGTGAGATAATCCGTGATCTCGTTCGCCTGCAGGATGTCCGAGGTGAAGCTGAGATAGCAGGAAGCGAAACGCGAGTCCGCTGACTCGATGTTGATGACCGGAATTTCGGCTTCGGGCGGGAGGTCGCCGCGCACCTGATTGACCTTCGAGCTGATCTCCGAGAGCGCTTTATTCGAATCGTAATTCAAGCGTAAGCGCGCGGTGATCTGCGAGACGCCCTGCGAGCTGGAGGATTGCAGGTAATCAATTCCGTCCGCCGCGGCGATGGCGCGTTCGAGCGGTGTGGTGATGAAACCGCGCACCAATTCCGCACTCGCGCCGATGTAGGCAGTCGTGACCGTGACCGAGGCAATATCGCTGCGCGGATATTGTCGCACGTTCAGCGATGAGATGGCCTGCACGCCGGCGATGATGATCACCAGGCTGACGACCAGCGCGAGAACGGGCCGGCGAATGAAGATGTCGGTGAAAGATTTCATTTCGAGAATGACGAAATTCGAATGACGAAGCTCGAAACAATGACGAAGCCCGAATGACGAAGGGCCTGCGTCAGAGACCCGCCGGCTCCGTTTCGGTGTGGGTGCAACATGGTTTCGGATTTCGTCATTCGGGCTTCGTCATTTGAGCCAAGGCTCATCATGTATTTGGCGGCTTGGGGTTCAGTTTCGCGTCGGGCGCCAGCGTATTGTCCACTTTCACTTTCATGCTGTTGCGCATTTTGAAAACGCCGGTGCTCACCACTTCGTCGCCTTCTTTCAAACCTTCCGTCACGGCCACGAAATCGCCCCGCGCTTCGCCGGTGCGAATAAACTGTTGCCGCGAGACGGGTCCTTCCTTCCCGGTTTTCTCGTCCTTCTTATTCTCGATCAGGAAAACGGAGTTGCCGAACGGTGCGTACAAGACCGCCGTGTTCGGGATGAAGAGGGTCGGATTTTTATCCGGCAGCACGACGATGACGCGGGCAAACATTCCCGCGCGCAAGGCGTGATCGGAATTATCGATTGCGGCTTGTAACGAAACGGTGCGCGTGGCGGGATCGATGGAGGAATTGATCGCGCTCAGGGTGCCCTCAAATTCGCGCCCCTGGATGGCGTCGGTGTTCACTTTTACCGGCAGCCCCACCTGGACGCTGGCGAGCTGCTGCTGAGGCAAAGAGAAGTCGACGAAGACTTTGTCGAGCGCTTGCAGGGAGACGAGTTTTTCGCCGACCGGAACCATCTGGCCGGGGTTCACTTCGCGAATGCCGGCCACGCCATCGAACGGCGCGCGGATCTCTTTCTTGTCGATGATCGACTGCATGTTATCGACCGCCGCTTTGCGCTGAGTGTATTTCGCCGACGCGGCATCGAGTTCGGATTTGGAAATGACTTTGTCTTTGGCCAGACCGCGCGCGCGGTCGAAATCCGCTTTCGCGAGTTCCGCATCGGCCTGCGCGGAACGGAGCTGCGCCTGTTCGGCTGACGCGTCCAGCTTTACCAGCAGGTCGCCTTTTTTCACTGGCTTTCCAGATTCGAATCCAATCTCAGTGACCGTGCCGGCGAGTTCGGCGCTGATGGTGGCGCCTTGCACTGGTGCGATCGATCCGACGGCGGTGAGCGTGGTCGGCCAATCGGCCATCTGCACTTTCGCGCTCGTCACCGTGGTCGGCGGAGGGACCATCGCTTTTCCCGCGCTGATCATGGAAAAAATCTGGAGTGCCTTGATTCCGGCGATCACCAGAAAAATTACGACAAGGCCGAGGACAACTTTGAAGACAGCGCCGCGGGAGCGCTGCTTCGGTTGTCGGCCCGCCGGTGCGGAGAGGTCGGATTTACGCGAGAGCAGGTTCGTTTGCATGATCGAAAAGCAGGTTCCAAAGCTGGCGCACAACGGTGAGTTGGCGCTCTCGGCGTTCCTCCGCCGGGACGTGTGAGTGATCCAGCACATCGCGCATCATCGCGCCGCGCGCGGTGGCGAAAATGAGTTCGGCAATATCGCGCGGAGCGAAACCGTGGGTGGCGTCGCGCATTTCCGGCGAACGCGCGATGACATCGCTGACGCCCGCCATACTCGTCTCCAAAATGTCGCGGATGAGGTTGGCGATTTCGGGATGGCGACCGGCTTCGGCGAAAAGATCGACCACGAAGGCGGAATGCATCTGCGGAGCCTCCTCGCAGCAGTGAGCCGTGAACAAAATTTCCAGCGAATCCAGCAGGGTGGGGGCAGAACGAGCGCGGCCGAGCAGTTCCTGGAGGTCTTTTTTGTGCTCGTCGGCCATCGCGGAAATGACCGCTTCCTTATTTTCGAAGTAGCGATAGATAAGGCCCACGCTGATCCCGGCTTCGGCGCTGATATCGTGCATGCTGGCCTGATGGAAGCCGCGCTTGGCGAAGCAAACCATCGCCGCGCGAAGGATTTGCTCGCGGCGATCGATGGCGTTGTCTGTCTGGGGAGGCATGGGAGCGGGACAATGAATGAACGTTCATTCATTGTCAAATTGGTTTCGATTGCGCCTGCCTGGGTGCGTGATCCCTTGCGTGCGCGGACCAGAGAGTCTGGGGAGCGCACGCTTGCAGCGTGCTGGTTTCGGCATTCTGCCGAAACGAACTTTTGACTCCCTGACAGGCCTGGTGTGCGCGTTTTTCTGCGATGCGCGCTGAGGAAGTTCGTGATCGCAGAATGCGATCACCAGCACGCTGCAAGCATGCGCTCCCCGAATAGCTTTCGCGCTGCTTGACGATCGGGTGCCCGAATGGCCTGCTCGTGTCCGTGGCCAAGGAATCCAAATCGCCGGGTGGCTGGCACTCTGCAGTCTTGCACGAGTATCCGACCACGCGGCGATATCTCATCGGCGTCTCAGGTGGGCGGGACTCTGTCGTGTTGTTGCACTGGTTGCAGGCGCTCGGTTACCGAAAGCTGATCGTTTGTCATCTCGATCACGGTCTGCGCGGAAGGGCGGGGATGGCGGACGCGCGTTTCGTGGGACGGCTGACGGCCAAGGACGATTTGCCGTTCGAGCTGAAACGCGAGGACGTGAAAGCGCGTGCGGCGCGAGATAAATGTTCGATCGAAACGGCGGCGCGAGCGGCGCGGTTGGAATTTTTCGCGGAAGTCGGCCGACGGCGGCGTTGCCCGACCATTTTTTTGGGGCATCACGCGGATGATCTCGCGGAGACGTTCCTTTTCAATCTCCTGCGCGGGAGCGGGACTGCTGGATTGCGGGGCATTCGCGCGATGTCCGCTCAACTCGTGCAGGGCGTCGAACTCACGATGGTGCGTCCGTTGCTAGGCATGTGGCGGGAGGAAATCGATCGCTACGTGGAGGAACACCGACTGCGCTTTCGCGAGGATACGAGCAACAGTTCACTCGAACCGACACGCAATCGCGTTCGCCATCGCATCATTCCACTGCTTGAAAAGGAATTTGGCCGCAACGTCCGCCAGAGTCTTTGGCGAGCCGCGGAGATCGCGGCCGAGGAAGATGCTGCGCTGGAAGCGATGATGCCGGTCGATCTGTCAGACGCGCGCAAGTTACCCATCGCTTTGCAACGGCGCGCCGTGCGCCGCTGGCTGCGCGAACACGAGATCGCGGACATTGGTTTCGAGTTAATCGAAAGCGTGCGTGCCCTCCTCGATCCCAACCTCGGTGTGGCCAAGGTGAACCTGCCCGGCGATCGACATGCGCGGCGGCGGGCGGGAAAGTTCTTCATCGAATAGACAAAAAGGGGCGCGTTGCAAGCGCCCTGCGGCGGTAACAAACCGCCGCTCCTTGTCGCTTCGCGCGACGCGTCTAAGCTTCGCCGATGAATTCCGCCATTCGCGTTCGCTTCGCTCCCTCGCCCACCGGCTATCTGCACATTGGTGGCGCGCGCACGGCGCTGTTTAACTGGCTTTTCGCTCGTCATCACGGCGGGAGGTTTGTTCTGCGCGTGGAGGACACGGATAAATCGCGGAACACCGAGGAAGCGGCGGCCGCCATCTACGATGGGCTGCGTTGGCTGGGTTTGAACTGGGACGAAGGCCCGCATGCGGGCGGTGATTTCGGACCATATTTCCAAAGCCAGCGCGATGACATTTACGAGCGTCACCTGCAGCGGCTGCAGGACGGCGGACATCTCTTCGAGGACAACGGTGCCATTCGCTTCCGTTCGCCGCGCGAACACGTCATTGTGGACGATGTCGTCTGTGGACGGATCGATTTTGACCTCACGAATCCGGAAACGCATCCGGACATGACCATCCGCCGTCCTGACGGCTCGTGGATTTTCCATTTCGTCAACGTGGTGGACGACATCGAGATGAAAATCAGCCACGTCATCCGGGGCGAAGATCATCTCTCGAACACGCCAAAGCACATCGAGCTTTATCGTGCGCTGGGGGCGGAGCCGCCGCGCTTCGCGCACATCCCGCTCATCCTGAACAAGGACGGCTCGAAGATGAGCAAGCGTGATGTCGGGGCGAGCTTGAACACGTATATCGAGCAGGGATTTCTTCCGGAAGCGGTCTCCAATTATCTCTGCCTTCTCGGTTGGTCGCCGAAAGACGATCGTGAGAAGCTCGATTTCGAAGAGGTCGTGAGGCTATTCGAACTGGAGAAGATCAATCGCAAGAACGCCGCCTTCGATCTCGATAAATGCACCTGGCTGAACGCCGAATATATGCGCGCGTTAAGTGGCGATCGCTTCCAAGATTTGGGTCGCGAAGCGCTCGCCCGCGGCGGCCTGGACCTCGCGCCGTTTACCGATTCCTACATTCGCGCGGCGCTCGCTACCTGTGTCGGCAAAGTGAAAACCTTCGCGGAACTCCCGCTGTACGGCGGCTTCTATTTTCGCGAAGACTTTCCGCTAAATGAAGAAGGTGTGGCGAAGCATTTCACCGCGGAAAACAAACCGCGATTGGAAGCAGTTCGCGCCGCCTTCGCGAGTGCCACGGCCTTCGATGCTGCGAATCTCGAAACCACGCTCAAAGCCACGGCGGCAAAACTGGGTGTGAAAGTGGGCATCCTGGTCCATCCGACGCGACTCGCCGTCACGGGCAGCAACGCCGGACCCAGCCTTTACCATCTCTTGGAAGTTCTCGGGCCGGAGAAAGTGCTGGCGAGAATCGATCGCGCCCTAACGAATCACGATTTCGCGAGTTGAGCAGGGCTTGTCCACGCCAGATCAGACCTAAGCGGGCGAATCCAACAACTGCTGAGCAATGCCGATCGCTTCCTGGAGCGTAAACGGTTTGCGCAAGACCACATTGGCCGAGCTTCGGTCGGGCGCAGCATCGCGGGCATTGGTAACCAGCAAAAAGCGTTGCAAGGGATCGATCGCCTTGACCCAGCAGGCGAGTTCTTCGCCGTTCATGGTTGGGAGGGAAAACTTGGCCGCGATGAGATCAAAGTGTTCGCTTTGGAAACGACGCAGCCCTTCCTCGCCCGTGGCGGCGATTACTGTTTCATGGCCGGCAGCGCGGGCGGACATGGCGACCGCTTCCACCACAGGGAGGTCGTCGCTCACGAAGAGAATGCGATAGGACCGCTTGCCGTTTTTGGGCAGAGCACTCTTCTCGGTTTGGGATTTGAGGCGCGCGTGGCGGGCATTTGTATGAGCTGGTCGATGGGCTCTAACGGAGCACGGACCATGCGCCAGGTGGTTGCGGCGATTACCTGATTAGTCGCGTACGAGAACGGAAGCCTAGGACCTTGCCGCGCGGGGCTCGAACCGTCCGTTCGACCATCCGGATAGGCGGGGCGGCGCTTCGGAGCGAGGGTGATTCGCTTTCGTGGATAGCACTCTAAAGTCCGATCCTAAGGGAGATAACTACGGAGAGATCGCGACCGAATTTCCTTCCTCTTGCTTTGGGAGGCCTATCGTCAGACTGTAGCGCGCGATTGACGGGGCCCGTCTGACGGTTGGGGTCATGAGCTTGGATGCACTTATTTTTTTAACCACGGGGTGAGAACAGGAGTGTGCCCGGACGGAATTTGCGCAGAAATCCCCGAGTGGAGGAAAGATGACACTGCCGGAGCCACGAGGTGGAGCGGACATCTTGATCTCCCAAGGCGAGGACATCCGGAACCAGCCGGTTATCGGGAAGGAAACTGTCGAGCTCTATCGGCTGTTTTTTGAGCGTAACCCGATACCCGCTTGGGTGTTCGAGTTAAACACTCTCAAGTTTCTCGCCGTGAACGAAGCGGCGTTGCGGGATTACGGCTACACGCGCGAGGAATTCCTAACCTTGACGCTACGTGACATTCGCCCGCCGGAGGAAATTCCCGCGCTTCTGGAATATCTGGAAGATGAGCCGGAGGCTGAACTTTCTACGCGCGTCTGGCGGCACTGCACGAACGATGGCCGAACGCTTTACGCCGAAGTCGCGACGCAGATGATCACGCTCGGTGGAAAACCTGCGCGGCTTTCTCTAGCCAAGGATGTGACCGAACGGCTGCGGGCTGAGGACGGTCTGCGCGAGAGTGAACGGCGCCTGGCTCACGCGCAGCGAATTGCGCGGCTTGGTCATTGGGAATGGAATATCGAAACCGGCGATGTGGTCGCGTCGGGCGAAGTTTTTAAAGTCTTCGGCCTGCCCTCTCGCGAAACATCGCCGACGATTGAGACTTTTCTTGCTGGCGTCCATCCCGACGATCGGACGCAAGTGCAAGCGGCCCTGGATGACGCGATCGCCGGGACGCGGCGCTACGATTTGGATCATCGCGTGCTTTGGCCGGATGGAACCGAGCGGATTGTGCATGAGCAGGGCGAGGTGTTGCGCGATGAGCTTGGAAGGGCTGAGCGCATGCTCGGCACGGTGCAGGATATTACAGAGCGGCAACGGGCGGCGGCGGGACTTCTGGAGAGCGAGGAGCGCTACCGAATTCTATTCGAAGGCAATCCGATGCCGATGTGGGTGTCGGATCCGGAGACGCTCCGGTGGCTGGCCGTGAATGAAGCGGCCATCCATCACTACGGTTATTCGCGCGCGGAATTCCTCAGCATGACACTGGACGATATCCGACCGCCCGAAGATATCCCGGTCCTGCATGAATATTTCGCCTCGGAGCCGTCCGGCCTCCTCCCTGATCGCGTTTGGCGGCACCTGAAAAAAGACGGTACTCTGATCGAGGTGGAGGTGACCTATCATCCGGTCGAGATCAAAGGCCGGAAGGTGCGGCTCTCCCTCGGTCGCGACGTAACCGAGGAACGTCGCACCCAGCGACTCCTCGATGAAGCCCAACGCGTTGGTCAGATGGGCAGCTGGAATTTTGGCGTCCTGACAAATCAGACCACCTGGTCCGGGGAACTATACCGCATCTATGGGGTCGACCCGGACACCTTTACCCCGACGCTGGATCGAGTCGCGGCGATGATTCATGTCGACGATCGAGCGGATTTCCTGCGCGACCGCGAGAAATGCATGCGCGCCGCGAAGCCCTACGAACGTTCGCATCGTATCGTTAGACCGAACGGCGAGATCCGTTCTGTTTTCCAGCGCGTCCTGGTGGAAGCCGACAGCGCCGGAAAGCCGGTGCGGATCCACGGGATTACGCAGGATGTGACCGATATCAACCAGGCGCAGGCGCAACTGGCGGACGCGCAACGCCTCGCGCGCATCGGCAGTTGGAGCCGCGATTTGCGCACCCGCCGCATCACCTGGTCGGCGGAGTTGTATCGCATTCTTGGGCTCCCTTCCGATACGCCGCCGGACTTCGAGTTGCTCATGGAACGAATCCATCCCGATGATCGTGAAGCCTATCTTCGCCAGCGCACGGAAGCGCTGCGCTCCGGGGACCCGTATCAGCAAATCATCCGCATTGTGCATGCGGATGGCACCATTCGCGTCCTTCGTAATAACGTCGCGGTCGAGAAAGACGCGGCGGGGGAGCCGACGCGCTTTTACGGTTCTTCTCAGGATGTGACCGAGCTCTGGGAGGCGGAAAAGCAAGTGCGCCATCAGGCCAGCCTGCTCGATCTCATGCACGAGGCCATCATCGTGCGCGACCTCAAAGATCAGATCAGCTTCTGGAGTCGCGGCGCAGAACAGCTTTATGGATGGTCGGCCGAGGAAGCGCGCGGCCGGCGCAGCACGGATTTCTTTTACGAAGACACCGCCGTCTATCTACGAGCGAAGAAGCGCTTGTTGGAAGTGGGCGCGTGGAATGGCGAACTAAACAATCTGCGGAAGGATGGCAGCGCTATTACAGTCGGATGCCATTGGACTTTAGTGAGAAACGCGCGCGGTGAGCCCGCCTCGGTCATCGCCATCCACACGGACCTGACCGAGCAGAAGAAACTGCAACAACAATTCCTCCGTGCGCAACGTCTCGAAAGGATCGGTACGCTGGCCAGCGGCGTGGCGCATGATTTGAACAATGTGCTCGTGCCCATCCTGATGGTGGCGCCGTTACTGCGGGGCGAAATCTCGGACGAGGATCGTGAGAAATTTCTCGGCATCGTCGAGATGAGCGCGCAACGCGGAGCGAACATCGTCAAGCAGGTGCTCACTTTCGCTCGGGGCGCGGAGGGCGATCACCTGCTCCTCCAGCCCACCCATCTGCTCGACGAAATCGGCAGTATCCTGCGCGAGACATTTCCGAAAAATATCTCGGTGCTGTGCAGCTATCCGGAGACGGTTTCAGCAATTGAAGGAGACCCGACTCAGTTGCATCAGGTGTTGCTCAATCTCGCGGTCAATGCGCGCGATGCCATGCCCGATGGCGGCCAACTCGCGTTCTCGGTCGTGAACGCAGAGTTGGATGAGCACTACGCCGGCATCGCGCCGGGAGTGAAGCCGGGGCCCTATGTCCTCATCCAGGTCCGCGATACCGGCGCCGGGATTCCTCAGCACGTCATCGATAAGATTTTCGATCCATTTTTCACGACCAAAGAGATCGGAGTCGGCACTGGGCTAGGACTCTCGACCGTGCTCGGGATCGTCAAGAGTCACGGAGGTTTCGTGAACGTTTACAGCAAGCCCGGCGAAACCATCTTCAAAATCTTCCTCCCCGCCGCGGCCTCCGGCACGATGCCCGCCGCCGCGCAGGGCGCGACTGCTCCTCCGCTTGGAGATGGTGAGATGATCCTGGTGGTGGATGATGAATTGGGCATCCGCGAGATCGCGTCCGCGGTCCTTAATCGTTACGGTTACCAGGTCGTGGTGGCCGAAGATGGTCCCAGCGCTCTCGCCCTCTTCGCCGCCTCTCCGGACAAGTTCAAAGTGGTTCTCACCGACATGGTGATGCCATTTCTGGATGGCATGACCCTGGTGCGAACCCTGCGAAAAATGCAGCCCGGGATTAAGGCCATCATCTCCACTGGGCGCGAAGAAGATTGCCGTCCCGAAGAGTTCAAAGCGTTGGGCATACAGGCGTATCTGAGTAAGCCTTACACCCGCGATCAACTGCTCGAAGTCTTGCACCACGTGCTGGCCGACGACGCTCCTGCCGAGAATGACAAAGTATAGAATCCTGATTGCCGACGATCACGAAGTGGTTCGTGAGGGCACTCGCGCGCTCCTCCAGCGGGAAGGCGATCTGATCGTTTGCGGAACGGCCTGCAACGGCTTGGAAGCCGTCGCGAAGGCCACAGAATTGCAACCCGATATCCTTATCCTTGATCTCACGATGCCGGAAATGGATGGCGTGGAAGTGGTCCGCCAACTCAGACGGTCCGCCCCGCAAACGCGCATCCTCGTCTTCAGCGCGCTGCAATCAGAAAATGTGATCGAAGAACTCTTTCGCAACGGCATCAAAGCCTACATTGGCAAAGGAGACGACTCCCAGCGTTTGATCGAGGCCGTCCGATCGTTGATTGCGGGCAAGCCCTTCTTTACCCCAAAAATTTCCGAGATTCTCTTCCAGCGTTTCCTAACTTTGGATGCAGACGAGAGCGCGAGCCCGGCGCAGCGGAAGCTGAGCACGCGCGAGCGGGAAATCGTTCGCTTGGTGGCGGGAGGCGCGAGCAACAAAGAGGTCGCGAGTAGATTGGGCGTGAGTCCACGTACGGTCGAGACGCATCGCGCTACCCTTATGCGCAAGCTGCGCGTCGGCTCCGTCGCCGAATTGGTGCGCTACGCCGTGCGCAACGGCATGGTCGCACCGTAGGTCGGCTTTCCTGGCGGAGACGGTGGCCGAACTCGGAATTCAATTGCCCGCCGTGCGCTTCCTCCAGAAGCGCTTTCGGCTCCAGGAAATTCACGCCGCGGTGGCGAATTTTCTCCCCATCCGCAGGCGACGGCTTCAATTTGAGGAACGCTGGGGATGACGCGAGAGGCGGATGCAATGGAGCCGGCGCGCCCTCGCGCCGAAGTTTGTGCGCGGGCCTGAGCGATCCTTCGGCCCGAGGGCGGGCCGGCTCCATTGAGCGTGTCATGCCCCTTGGAGGTGTTCGACGAGAGAGACGCGAGGTAGGGACGCCGCGCTGCGGCGACCGATGCGCGTGGCCTGCCTCTCAAACGCCCGCGCACCACAGTCCGATCCATGCTTGTTGGACAACGCAGCGCGCTGTCCCTACCGCGCCTGGTGCGAGAGCGATAAGTCCATCACCCGCTCTAGGCTTTCTTCGCTTCCTTCGCCCAGGCATCCTTCAGCGTGATCGTGCGATTGAAAACGGGAGCGCCGGGCTTCGAGGTCGGATCGAGCGCGAAGTAAGCCAGGCGCTCAAATTGGTAGCGCTTCTCGGCGCTGGCTTCGGCTAACGAGGGTTCGCACTTCGCTTGCACAACTTCGAGCGATTGCTCATTGAGGTGCGCCTTGAAATCGCCATCCGCGTCAGGCTCCGGCACGGTGAAGAGTCGATCGTAGAGGCGCACCTCGGCATCCAGCGCATGAGACGCGCTCACCCAGTGGATCGTCCCTTTGACCTTTCGATTCGAGGTCGGGCCGCCCGACTTGCTCTCCAGGTCAACGGTGCAACGCAACTCGACCAGATGCCCGGCCTCGTCTTTCACCACTTCCTCGCACTTGATGATGTAGGCGTATTTCAAGCGCACCTCACCACCCGGCTTGAGCCGGAAATATTTCGGCGCCGGCACTTCCATAAAATCCGCACTCTCGATGTAAAGCTCGCGACCAAAGGGAAGGGTGCGGGAACCATCCTCCGGGTTTTCGGGATTGTTCGCGGCGGTCAATTTCTCCACCTGATCGGCGGGGTAATTCGTGAGCACGACTTTGATCGGACGCAGCACCGCGAAGCGGCGTTGCGCGGTCTTGTTAAACTCAGTCCGCACCGCGTGCTCGAGCAGGCTGAACTCGGTCAGGCTCGGAAACTTCGTCACGCCCACGTCGGTGACAAAGGTCCGGATCGCACTCGCGGTAATGCCGCGACGCCGCATCCCGGAAAGCGTCGGCATGCGCGGATCATCCCAACCGCTGACCGAGCCGTCGTTCACAAGTTGGAGGAGCTTCCGTTTGCTGATGACGGTGTAGTCGATATTCAGCCGCGCGAACTCGATCTGGCGCGGCCGCGGGCGCGGCAAGTCTAACGACTCCAAAATCCACTCGTACAGCGGGCGATGCACCTCGAATTCCAGGGTGCAAAGCGAGTGCGTGATTCCCTCGATGTAGTCGCTAATGCAATGCGCGAAATCGTACATCGGATAAATGCACCACTTCCCGCCGGTGTGATGGTGCTCGACATGCCGGATGCGATAAAGGATCGGATCGCGCAGCCAAATATTCGGCGCCTGCATGTCGATCCGGGCGCGGAGCGTGCGCGCTCCATTGGGAAATTCGCCCGCTTTCATGCGCTCAAGAAGATCGAGATTCTCGTCCACCGAACGATTGCGGAATGGTCCATCCTTGCCCAGTCGGCGATATTCGTCCGTCTCCTCCGGCGTCATGTCGCAGACGTAAGCCTTGCCCTTGTGAACCAATCGCAACGCGCAGTCGTAGAATTGATCGAAGTAATCCGACGCGTGAAAAGGCTCGAGGGGAATTTCTGATTTCTGAGCCTCCTTCGCCGAAGCGGCTACGGCGGCTGAATTGCTGATTGCTGATTGCTGGAAATCGTTGCCAATCTGCAGCGGTATTTGGCCCACTGCTTTCATCCCGAGGGTCTCCTCCGCCCAACCACCGATCAGCCACTTAATGTCGGTTAAAATCGACGCGACGTATTCCGCTTCCTCTTTTTCCGGATTGGTGTCGTCCATCCGAACGTTGCAGATGCCAGCAAACTCGTGCGCGATGCCAAAGCCGAGGCAGATCGCCTTGGCGTGTCCGATGTGAAGGTAGCCGTTCGGCTCTGGAGGAAAACGCGTATGCACGCTCGCGTGTTTCCCGCTCTGCACATCCTGCGAAATGATCTCGCGGATGAAATCGCTGTGCGCGGGAATTTCATTTTCAGCCTCGGACTTCATGGACCGCTGATATTAGCAGAGGCGGGGCAACTTGGTAGGGTCGGCGCGCTGCGCTGACCGAAGGCGTGGCCGGATCGGACTCGGGCGACAAAAGACTCGCTGCGCAACCCCCAGCGTGGTACAGACAGGCGGTGCCCACCGTTCTCCGCATTGGCGCATTCCGATTTCATTTTTACTCTGATGAACGCCTTGAGCCACCTCACATCCATGTGCGAAACGCGGATGGAGAGTGCAAGTTCTGGCTCGATCCCGTGTCCCTGGCAACCAACCGAGGTGTTCGTCCCCATGATCTGCGCGAGGTAGAACGTCATATTTACGACCAGAAGGAGCTATTGCTTGAAGCGTTCCGCATCCACCACTCTCGCTGACACCGCTCTTGCGACCGAGGCAGCAGCCTTGCGGGCCTGGAGCGAAGGCCGGACTATTTTTTTGGACCTCCATGATGGTCGCATCATCGGCTTTCCGGCCGATCGGTTTCGGATTTTGGCCAAAGCCTCGGAGGAGGAGCTGGCGCGTGTCACGGTCGAACTCGATGGCTATGCGTTACGATGGGAAGAGTTGGATGAGGATATCACTGTGCCTGGGATCGTGGCCGGACGGTTTCAGTTGCCGCCCATCTGACCCGTCTTCTCCGCGAGACCCTCGACAAACTTCCTTTCCCAGAGGATGTCGCCGTCGCCGTTGATCGTCCGCTTCGAGGAAAGCCTCTATCTCCCGGCGAAGCGATTGATCATCGGCCGACACCCGTCGGTGGCTTTGTTTGAGTCAATTCGACCCCCGTTGAACTGGCGCAGTTTTGCCCGCTTTTTTCGATTACTGCTGGTCCAAGCTCGGGAGGGCGGGACGGTTTTTCTGAATGTTTTTTGGCTCGTTTTTGAGCCGCGTAACGTGTTGAACGGTGAACCCGCAAACGACCTTTCGAAGCCCTGGCTGGCCAGATGCGCTTTTGATGGGTCCACCAGCGAAAGCCGAAACTCATGAATAAAGCCAAATTGCATCTGCTTTTGATCAATTTTGCCGTCTGGGCCATTCCTACCGAAGCTCTCTTCGCTCTGCGCCGGCCCGAAAAGCCCGAATCGACCGAGCGGATTCCCGCGCCTTCGGCGAGGCTGCGCCTGAAATTGAGGGGCGGGAATCGCGCCGCGGTCGCCAGCGGTGAAGGCGAATTGCCCGGTAAGATCAACTACTTCGTCGGTGAGGATCCCACCCATTGGCACCTAGGCGTTTCTGCCTTTGGACGGGTGCACTATGGTGAAGCATATCCCGGCATCGATCTGGTCTATTACGGAAACCAGAGGCAACTGATTTCGTGATAGCGGCTGGGGCAAATCCACGCGCTCCTCGGCACCACCGCCACCATGGTGGTTTCGAGTGCCTGCAAACCGCCGGTGGGCGTTTGATTTTCGCCGAGCTGAACGAGAGCGCGCCCGCGCAGTCGGCCCGCTGAGAAGCAACGTTCGATGATTGCACGAGCTGTCGGCGCGTTTCTTCCCGATGCTTGGAAATGGAAGGCGCGGAGGTGGATCTGGATGCGTTTAAACCCAATGTGGACGCTCCGCTCCGGGCTCATGATTCGGGTCCTGAATTACAACGATTGGATCATCTACAACGACATCTTCGTCGACGGAGAGTACAACGATGCGATCGAGAATCTGTTGCGCGGCACTGCGAACTCGTCGCGGCCGGCGCGCGTCCTCGATCTGGGCGGGAATGTGGGATTTTTTACGATGCGCCTGGTTGACGCCTTCCTGCAGCAGAACCGCCCTGAGTTCGAAGCGCGCATGGTGGAAGGATCGCCCTCCACCTTTCGTGAATTGCAGGAACGCCTGGGCGCAAATGAGAAATTACTCCAGGGCCGCGTGCGCGCTGTGCATGGCCTGGCGGGCGAGCGGACCGGGAGAGCGCAGATCGCGGAGAGTTTCTCGCACGGCGAGAACACACTCTTCAATTCAACCGGCCATCGCACCAGCGTGCCGTTTGTGAATCTCGAGGAGCTTGTCTTAGGTTGGGAGCGGATCGATTTATTGAAGTGCGACATCGAAGGCGCCGAGGAATTGTTTCTCCGAAATTATCCTGACCTTCTGCGGCGGACGGATCGCGCCGTCTTCGAGTTTCATCACGAGATGTGTGATGTGCCGCAGTGCCGCACTCTCCTGGCTGAGGCCGGACTTCAGGCTGCTCTCGTCGTGCGTGAGTTCGCGAAGTGCTCGGTGGAGTTTTTCGCCCGGGCTTGACTCATTTCTCGAGATAGTCGCCGATCGCGCGCTCGTATTCCGGGAAGTAGCGGCTGCTAACGGAAAGATCGAACTCGCCGAGAATCGAGGTGTCGGGCTCGCGCTCGAGCAGAAATCGAACGCTCGCCTCCAGCAGCTTCTCGATGGTATGCGCTGAGCCGCCGTAGCGTTTGGCGTCCGCGGCGCTGACCTGCACGCGATGTTGCCCGGCGGGAAACGGGTGTGTCCGCCGGTGTGCTGCCCGCTTTTCACATCCTGCGTCACGGTCTCGCGGATGAAATCGGTGTGTGCGCGCGCTGCGCTGAGCGAAGGCGTGGCCGGATCGGGAAGCGTCCGCGTGTCGCGAGAAGATGAGGCGGCGATTGGACGCCGTAGCGCAGCCTCCCTACCGTTGCTCGTGGACACCGTGCATACGCTTGCCGATTTGCAGAATTGGAAAGCCGAGGGCCAGCCTGAGGAACCGCCGATCCGGCTCGGCGTTTTCGGCGACCCGGTGGCGCAGTCCCTCTCGCCACGGATGCAAAACGCCGCGCTGGAAAAATGCGAATTGCCGATGCGTTACGCGGCGTTTCAAATCTCGCCAAACGAGCTGGAGGATGCCCTGGCGCTGGTGCGGGAAAAAGAGTTTGTCGGAATCAATCTCACCCTCCCGCACAAGGTGGCAGCGGCTGGTCTGGTGGACGAGTTGGACGAATTTGCCCGTCGCGTCGGAGCGATCAATACCGTGCGCATCGAAAACGGAAAATTGATCGGTTCGAATACCGACGGCCCCGGCTTCTCGCGTGCGATCCGGAGCGAGTTCTCGGTCGATCTGCGCGATCTCCGCGTCCTCTTGTTAGGCGCGGGTGGGGGCGCGGGGCGGGCGATCGCCATGCAATGCGCGGCCGAAGGCTGCGAACGCCTCGTCTTGGTAAATCGCGCTCTGGAAAAAGCGCAGGCATTGGCGGCCCAGCTCAAGTCGTTCTTCAGCGATACGCGCGTTTCTGCGCCGGTGGCGCGGCTCGAAGCGGTGGCATGGGAAGAGCGCGCCTTGCGCTTTCAAATCGCGAACGTGGACCTCGTGGTAAACGCCACGCCGCTTGGTTTGCAGCGCTCAGATCCTTCTCCACTGGCGGCGGCCATGCTGGCTCCGCATCTCATGATTTATGACACCATCTACCATCACGCCCGCACACCGCTCCTGACGGCCGCCGCCGAGGCAGGCGCGCGCGGCGCGAATGGTCGCTCCATGCTCCTGCACCAAGGTGCACTTTCCTTCGAAAGCTGGTTCGATCGCGATGCGCCACTCGAGGCGATGCGTACCTCCCTTCTGTAGCGGCGGTCTGTGACCGCCGATCGCGTGGATTTACGTTGACACATTCGGCGCACACACACCCCCGCTACAGATGGGAGCGTCACCCCGTCGAGGTTTTCGACATCTCTGCGCCTCGTGCGGCGGCGGCCTCGACGGCGGCGATGAGGCCTTCGCTGGTGCCGTGCTTCTTCATCGCTTCGAGGCCGGCGGCGGTGGTGCCACCCGGGGTGATGACCATGAGACGCAATTCTTCAGGGGAGAGGTTGCTTTCGGCGGCGAGTCGGGCTGCGCCGAGGACGGTCTGAGTCGCGAGCGCGAGGGCGATCTCGGCTGGCAGTCCTGTTTCTTTCCCGCCTTCGGCAAGAGCTTCGATCACGGAATAAACGAAAGCGGGACCGCTCCCGGCGAGAGCAGTGACGGCATCGATATTTTCTTCGCGGACCTGCAAGGCGACGCCAACGGCGCCGAAGATTTTCTTGATCGACGCGAGATCTTCCATCGTGGTGCGGCTGCCCGGCGCGAAAGCGGTCGCGCCTCGCATGATGGCCGACGGCGTGTTCGTCATGACGCGGAGGAAACGGGCGTCGGACAAAGCTTCCATGCTCTCAAGTCGAATACCGGCGGCGAGGGAAGCGACCAGTTTTCCACGGAGCGCGTCGGCTATTTCCTTGATCACGGGCAAGACCACCGTCGGCTTCACGCCCAGCAGGATGACATCAGCCTTCTCCGCGACCTCTGCGTTTTCTGCCGTCACCCGAACGCCGGTTTCCTTTTCCAAAGTGGCGCGAAGAGTCTCATTAGGTTCGCTGGCGATAATGTCTTCGGGCGCGCAATATTTCGCCCGAATCAGACCGCGAATAACGGAGCCAGCCAGTTTGCCCGCACCAACGAAACCGAGCGTCGTTTGAGTACCCATGAGAATGCGGGAACGTAAGCGATGGTCTCGACAGATGTAAACTTCGCTCCGCGCCGGAGTGGCATCTTCGATCTGGTAGAGGAAATCGCGGAGCTGAAGCGCGAGCGGAACGCCGTTATCCTCGCGCACAATTATCAGGTGCCAGAGTTGCAGGACATCGCGGATTACGTCGGCGACTCGTTAGGCCTGAGCTACAAGGCGCGCGAAACCGAGGCGGAAGTGATCCTGTTTTGCGGCGTCCATTTCATGGCGGAGACGGCGAAGATCATCAACCCGACCAAGCGCGTCCTTCTGCCCGATCTCGATGCCGGCTGCTCGCTCTCGGAATCCTGTCCACCGGACAAGCTGGAAGCGTTTCTGCAGGAGCGCTCGGAGAAGAATTACTACGTCATCGCTTACATCAATTGCAGTGCGGGCGTGAAGGCGCTCTCCGACGTGATCTGCACCAGCGGGAACGCGGAGAAGATCGTGCAACACGCGCCAGCGGATCGGAATATTCTCTTCGTCCCGGACCAAAATCTCGGCGCGTGGGTGATCGAGAAAACCGGACGCCCGATGGATTTGTGGCAGGGGAACTGTTACGTGCACGTCGAATTCACCGCGCGCAGCATCGGGAAGATCCACGAGCAATATCCCGACGCACCCGTGGTGGCACATCCTGAGTGTCCGTATGCCGTGCGCCTCCTGGCGGATGAAGTTTGCTCGACCGAAAAGATGGTCGACTACGCGCGGAAATCGCCCGCGCACGACATCATCGTGGTGACAGAAGCGGGCATGTTGCATCGACTGCAAAAAGAAGTGCCGGGTAAGAATTTCATTCCCGGACCGACAGATCGCTGCGCCTGCGCGGAGTGTCGCTTCATGAAATTGAACACGCTGGAGAAGGCGCATGCGGCTTTGCTCAAGATGGCGCCGGAAATCATTCTCCCCGAGCCGCTCCGGCAGCGCGCCGAAGCCCCGATCTTGCGGATGTTGGAGTGGAGTCGATAGCTCGTTGAGCAACTCGTGCCTTTTCAGGAATGTTGGAGAAGTGACGGCTTTCGGGCCGTCGCGTTTTAATTCTGCAGCGCCACGAGGGAACGAGACTTGACGCCTGGGAAGCCGTCACTCCTTGAGGCGCGTGGAGCCGGCCCGCCCCGGGCCGAAGAACTTCCCTTCCGCTGAGGAACCCGCAGCGCCTTTTAGTTTGTCTTTACCCGGAGACTTCCTAGTTTCAGCCGCGATGCAGCGACCTTCACCATGGCTCATGCTGGTGGTTCTGCTGGTTGGAATAGTGCTCGTGCGCGAGCCGAGATTCGCCGCGGCGGAGGAGTTTTTTCTCGGCTGGCTCATCAAATATTCCGAGGCCAGCGGGCCGCCGGTGCCGCTTACCGTGGTGGAGATCGGAACCGACTCGCTGACCTCGAAACCGGCCAGCGTCCCGGAACCGAGCAATGCTCCCAGCGATCCGATCTCGCCGCTGGAGTTTGCCCTCTACTTGCAGTCGCTCCTCGACTTCCAGCCCGGAGTAGCGGCCTTTGAGAACGTGCTGATATGGCGCGAACGCGATAAGGATCAGGAGCAGGTCTTCCTCGATCAAGCGATGCGGGTGCCGAAGCTTTTGCTCGCGGCGGAGCTGGGTGAGAACGCCGATCCCGATGCACCGTGGGCGGAGATTGCGGGATTCGCGCATGTGACCGGCAAGAGCGGAAATCTGGCCGCCTTTTCCGGCGTGACGCGCCAACCGAACGAAGACTTACGTCTGATTTCAACTTCCGGTTACGTCAATTTGCCGGATGAAAGCAGCATCCGGGTTCCGCTGCTTTTTCTCTACCGTGGTAAGGTGATTCCGTCCTTTGCGTTGCAGGCGATTTTGCTTTGGGAAAAAGTGACACCGGAGGAAGTGAAGATTGTCCTCGGAGCAACATCCTGGTTCAGCCCTCCGGTTTCATCCATCGATCTGCCGCGCGGACGGCGTATTCCGATTCGTGAAGATGGCACCGTGCTCATCCATCCGAACACCGCGCACCGCACCCGCCACCTTGCCCTAAACGAACTCCTCCTCGCGGCGCAGCAACGCGAGTCCGGGAAAAGCACCGAGCTCGCCGACTTGAAGGGGCAGATCGTTCTCGCGCGCACGCCGAACAATCCGCTTTCGCCGCCCAACCTTTTCGCGGCCACCATCGCCACCATTCAGGCGAATCGATTTCTCCACCGGATCACACCGTTCTTTGATTACGCGCTCCTGCTGGTGATCTCCGCGGTCGCCGGCTGGCTCCACAAAATAGAGCGCTTCGACCTGGTGCTCTACGGCATCGCGGCGACGGCTGCCTACTGCCTGATCGCGCTCGCAACGATCTCGCGCTGGAGCATCTGGCTGCCCGGCATTTTGCCGCTGAGCGCGGTTTGGCTGGCCATTCTCTTAGCGCCTTTCTTTCGCAAGAAAGAGGCCGATCTCACGATTCCACCGCCCGTCGTTTAGCCGCTCGCTCGCCGTGAAATTTACCAATCTCACCCGGCGCACCGAGATCGGCGCGAACTGTTATTACCTCGAAAGCGGCGAGCAGGGTTTCGTTCTCGATAGCGGACTGCATCCGAAGGAGCGGGGCGAGGAGGCACTGCCAAACTTCAAGGCTATGGGCGAGCGCGAAGTAGATGCGATCATTATTTCGCATGCGCACCAGGATCACATCGGCACGCTCCCGGTCCTGATGCGACGCCAACCGCAGGCGCGCGTTTTCATGACGGAAGCGACGGCGGAAATCGGGAGCACGCTGTTGCATAATTCCGTCAACGTCATGACGCGTCAGCGCGAGGAGCTGGGCACGACAGCGCTGCCGCTCTTCACCCATAAGGAAGCGAACCGCGCGGGCGAGGCCTGGCGTTCCTGCCGCTTCAAACAGGCCATCAGCCTCAGTGGCGAACGCGTCGGTAACCGCACCGGCGAAGGCGTGACCTTTGAATTCCTGGACGCCGGTCATGTGCTCGGCTCGGCTGGGGTGCTGCTGCGCGCGGAAGGGCGGACGTTTTTCTACAGTGGCGATGTGAACTTCGACGATCAAACGATCGCGCAGGGCGCGGTATTTCCGGAGAGCGGGATCGATGTCCTGATCCTGGAATGCACGCGGGGCGATGCGCCCCAGCCGGAAGGGTTCACCCGCGCCGCGGAGGAAGATCGGCTCGCCGCCTCCATCGACCGCGCATTTTCTGAAGGCGGCTGCGTTTTGATGCCAGTCTTCGCCTTGGGCAAAACGCAGGAAGCGCTGGCCATGATCCATCGTTTCCGGAAGCAGCACTTGTTAGGCGACTTCCCGCTCTACCTTGGCGGCCTGAGCATGAAGATGACGCAGATCTACGATCGTTTCGCTCTCACCAGCCGCCGGAATTTTCCGCGCCTGCAATTGTTGGAAGCGCTCGAGCCCTTTATTTTGAATGGCCAAACCATCGCCGATGCGCCCGCCAAGCCGGGCCGCATCTACGCGCTCTCCAGCGGAATGATGACGCCGAAAACGCTCTCGAATATTTTCGCCCGTCGCGTTTTGAGCGAACCGAAACACTCCATCTTCTTTGTCGGCTACGCGGACCCGATGTCGCCCGCGGGGATTCTGCGCGCCGCGAAACCGGGCGAACTGGTGGCGCTCGATCCCGAGGAGCCGCCGGTGGAACTGCGCTGCCACATCGAGAGCTTCCAGTTTAGCGCGCACGCTTCGCGCGAATCGATTGTCGCTTACGCGAAGAAGCTCGCGCCGAAGAAGATCGTGCTCGTGCATGGCGATCCGCCCGCGGTGGCGTGGATTCAGGCGCAGGTCGCAGCAGCGTTGCCGGAATCAGAAGTGATCGTGCCCGCGCCCGGGGTGGAGATTGATTTGTAGCGTGGCGCAAGTTTCCAACTTGCGATACCGAAGCGGCAAGTTGGAAACTTG
>JBBSPM010000036.1:0-46286 GCA_038258815.1 Chthoniobacterales bacterium | reverse complement strand
TTCCCACCGGGTCTCGAGAGCGGCTTTCTGATGCTCGTTCTTTCATTTCTCCTTTCGGTTCTCTGTTTCTGGTTTGAGCACCATCCCCGCCTCTCAGGGCTTTGGCTGGCGCCATCTGATTGAAGTTGGGGCCGAAGTTCCAGCGGCCCTTTGGCTCCTTCCAATCGGCTGCCCGCTCTTGGTGGGCCCGGTCAACGCGGAGCGAGCGCATCCGCCTTGCCAGGCAGCGCCATCATTTCCTTCCTCAAATCGCGCTCCACGCCCCTCTGGTCTTGGCGTCTTGGCGTCTTGGCGTGAAAAAATGGTTAATCCCAGTGGTGTCACGCAAAGGCGCGAAGGCGCAAAGATTTGAGGCGGGCAGCGCACCCCAAAAGTTTTGCACGCGGCGCGCGCAGTCATCGTAAGTCGCTTACGATGACCCGGTGTCCGCCTCTGGTCGTCGGCTCCAGCATTGCGGACCCAACTTCAATCACACCCTCCGCGCGCACGCCGCACTGGCGTTCTCGTCATCACGCCGAATCGCGGACTCCTTGCCGCCGACTTGCCCATCACGATAGCAGAGTTGCAGGATTTCGCAGAAGTCGATATCGCGGCGGACGATCCGCGTTATCGCGAGCCACTGGAGCGGGATTTGCGGAAGCTTGTTTGCCAACTCGGCGCCCACGGGCGGGCGATCTTGCTCGGGAGCATCGCTACGGGGAAATACACGGACGTCTTGCTCCAGCATCTCGGATTGCGTCTGCTTTTTCCGGGCGACTTTGTGGTCGCGGCGACATGAGCCGTGGCGGTCTCTTGTTGCGCTCGGCTGCCGATCAGACCGAGCTCGATTACATCCCAGTCCAAGGCGCCGCGCGGACCGGCAAGCGACCGCCAAAGCTCACGCCGCGGCGTTATTCCAAGTGAGAACGTGCATGCCTACTCGATATCCAATTCGAACTTGATCCGCACATCGTAGCGTCCGCCCGCGTCGAGCCCGGCTGGCAGCGGATCGACCTTCAACACGCGCCGGCCCACTGCGGTGATCGACTCGTCCACTACTACGTTCCCGGAGGAGCGTGCGATTTTGAATTCCGAGACACGCCCATCTTTTTCGATCCGGATCTGCACCAGCGCGGCCATCTTGCTGCCCGTGGCCGCAGCGGTTTTCGGCTGCACCCAGGCGCCGAAAAAACGATCGTGCAACATGTTGCCATAAGCGTTGGCTTCCGCCGCGCGAGCCGCCGCGCTGCGGCCTTCGTCGCTGGAACCGCTTTTTCCTTCTTTCGCTGGTGTCTCGACCGCGACCGACGCTTTTTCTTTCTGCGCTGCGGCCGGTTTCTTTTTAGGAGTAGCGGAAGGTTTGGGCGTCGACTTTTTCTTCGTCGTCTTTTTCGGCGTGGGTTTCGGAGTCGATTTCGCTTTGCGTTTTGATGACTTCGGCTGCGGCGTGGGCTTCTCGGTGGCTTTGGGTTTTGGTGTTGAATCGGGCGTCGGGGTCGGCCGAGGTGTCGGAGTGGGTGTGGGCGACGGAGTCGGCGTCGATAACGGGATTTCGCTTTCCGCCGGGGTCATTTCCGGGGTGGGATGTGCTTCAGGCGCGGGACTCGCGCTTTGTTCTTCCGCGGGAGTCGGTTCCTCGATAATCGGTTCCGACGTTGGCTCAGCCGCGATCACGCCGGCGGGTGCGGCCATCCAGACGACATTCGTTTTGATCGGCTTCTTCAGCGCCCCACCCCACCGGATCAATCCCACCACAAGCGCGAGGTGCGCCAGGCCGATCAGGACGACGTTTCGCCAAAAGCGCATCTCGCGCGACATCGCTACGGCTTGTCGGGTTGGGTCGCGATTCCCACCTTCAAAATCTGCGCGCGTTGCAAGGCGTCCATCAGCCGGATTAAATCCTGCACCGGCAAAGCACGGTCCGGCCGAATCACGACCGCGACGTCAGGATTCGCGAGCTTTACCGCCGTTAATCGCGCCGCCAACTTTTCCGCGTCCACCGCCTCGTCGTTAAACTTAATCGCGGCACTGCGATCGATCGAAATCGTTTGGACCTTCTCCGGATCGACCGCGGCGTTGGCCGCGTTACTCGAAGGAATGGAAAGATTGACGCTATTTTCGAGCAACGGCGTGGTGATAATAAAAATGATCAGCAACACGAACGCGAGATCGAGCAACGGCGTGACATTGATCTCGGACAGCGTCGAGAGAGTGGTGCGTTGAGAGTAGCGCCTCATCGCCGGTATTCCTCCACCCGCGCGGTGTGATCGACGTATTTATGCTCGAACTCCGAGGCCAGTTCCGCCGCGAAGTTATCCATCTCCACGATCATGCCGCGGATACTGGTCACGAGAAAATTGTAGCCAAACATCGCCGGGATCGCGACGCAGAGCGACATCACGGTCGTAATCAGCGCGCCGGAAACGCCGGGCGCCATCGTGGTCAGATTCGAGGAACCAGCCACCGCCACGTCGGTAAACGTGTCCATCACGCCCCAAACCGTCCCGAGCAATCCGAGGAAGGGCGCGCCGCTCACCGCGCTGGCGAGCAGGATCATTTGCGATTCCAATCCGAGCGCAGTTTCGCCCACCGCGCGTTCCATCGCGGCGTTCACCGCGCCCATTTGCGCGGGTGTGATCTTGTCCGCGCTGCCGAGGCGCGCGCGGAAGGTTTCGTCCACTTCCGCCGAGCCTAACAAGTGGAAGGTCATCTCCCGGCAGCCCGCCTGATAGACATTGAAGAGCGGCGAACCATTGAAGCGAGCGTGGCTTTCAAACAAGCGGAGCGGCTGGCGATCCTGGCGGAAGGCGGTGCGGAAGCGGTCGGTCTGTTTTCGCGCAAACCGCACGATGCGCAGCTTCGTCACCATGATCGACCAGCTAAAAATCGAGCCGACCAACAAACAGCCGAGCACGGCTTTGCCGGCGATGGTCGCGTGCTCGAAGGCGAAGAGCAGTCCGCCCGCGGCGAGGATGTGCGTTGAGAGCATGGACAACACGGTAGACGACTACCTATCGAAATTCGCGGCAAAGGAAAAGCGAGGATGACAAAACAAGGAACGGCGATTTCCAAATCGCCCTGTAACGACGCCGCTCTGCCTGCCGCGCCGTAGCGCAGTCGTTACAACGCTTCCTCCGAAAATCGCCAATTAATCCCAATCCAATTTGGTCGGATAAACCGGACGCATCTTTGCGGCGACGATGAAGGCAAGGCCCAGCGCGATGAGGAAGAAAGAGAAGAATTGCCCGCGCGTGAACATCCCGATCATAGGCGCGTCTGGCTCGCGGAAATTTTCCACGATGATGCGCCCCACCGCGTAGCAACAAAGGAACAAGCCGGTAATGACGCCATTCGGTTGCCGCGTTTTTGTGCGCACGATCCAGAGGATCAGAAACAAGAGCACGCCTTCCACGAGTGCTTCGTAAATCTGCGAAGGATGTCGCGGAGTGATCACGCTGCGCAGGATCGCCTCCATTTGCGGATTGGATTGCGCGGCCGCGATCACGTGCTCGATGGAATTCATTCCTGGATCGATTTGGTGTGCGAGCGTCACGGCGTGTTCGGCCGGTGCGCCGTTTCCCGTTTCGAACAGTTCTTTCGGAAACAACACCGCCCAACTGACGTTCGACGGCCGGCCGTAAAGCTCCCCGTTGATAAAGTTCGCGCAGCGCCCAAAGAACAATCCGATCGGTGCCACCACGCAGAGATTGTCGCCCAGATTCGTCCACGAAATTTTATACTTCCGCGAGTAGTAAAGCGTGAAGAGGACCAGCCCAATAATGCCCCCGTGGCTCGACATTCCGCCTTCCCAAATTTTCACGATCGAGAGCGGATGAGCCAGCATCTCCGGTTTGTAGAATAGAACGTAACCCAGCCGGCCGCCCAGCATCACGCCGAAGAGCGCCGCCCAGGTGATGAAGTCGCCCACCTGCGCCTTGTTCAAGTCCGCGTAGCCGCGCTTCGACAACCACGCCAGCAGCGCGTAGCCACAGATGAACGCCATCACGTAGGCCAGGCCGTACCAGCGCGGCCCGAAGGACTCCGTCACGTGAAAGATGAACGGATTCAGATTGTGCAGGTAATAGGCGAGCGTTTGCACGGTGGTGGAGGCTTTATCGCAGCAAGCCTTGCGCCCGTCGAGCGATTGTAAAATCGTCCTCGCCCTCGTCCTCCTTCTCGAATCTCTCAGAGCGAAGTTACGAGACTGCGGAGGAGGACGACGAGCCCGTCATCCCGAGCCGCGAAGACGGTCGAGGGATCTCGCAATCGGTCTGTTGGCTCCGCCGTTCGTAAAAGCGTATTCGCCAGAGCGTCAGGGAGATCCTTCGACTCCGCTCCGCTACGCTCAGGATGACCGACCGGTTGTCGTTGCCTCTGGGAGAAAGCGCCGCGCCTGTAGCCACGTCCCTGTGGGACGTGCGGGATCGATGTTGCAAAGAACGTTCCGCGCCCGAGGTACGAGAGCACGTCTTCCCCCACCCGTCGCACAGCGACGTGGCTACAGATGCGGCTCCGTCCGCTCATCGTCCCCCGATCAAGGACGACCTGCTTGTAACGTCTCACGCAGGAACGGCGCCGTCCGGCTAATGCGATTCTTCGCCACCTCTTCCGGCGTGCCCACCGCCACGATCTCTCCGCCTGCCGCGCCCGCTTCCGGTCCGATATCGACGACGTAATCCGCCTCTGCGATCACACTCAGGTTGTGCTCGATCACGATCACGGTGTTGCCCTCGTCCACCAGCCGATGCAGCACCGTCAGCAGCAACTCCACATCCGCCATGTGCAATCCGATAGTCGGCTCTTCCAACAAGTAGAGCGTCGACTTGGGCTTACGCATTTTCCGGAGGCGTTCGTTTTGCGCGCGGCCGATGCCGCGCGTCAGTTGCGTCACTAATTTTAAACGCTGCGCCTCGCCGCCGCTCAAAGTCGGGCTCGGTTGTCCCAGCTTCAGATAGCCCAGCCCCGTATCCACCAGCAGCCGCAAGGGCCGCGCGATCTTTTGGTTCGCGGCAAAGAATTCCGCGGCCTGTTCAACCGTCATCTCCATCACGTCGCCGATGCTCTTTTCGTGGTAGAGCACCTCGAGCGTTTGCGCGTTGTAGCGGCGCCCGCCGCAGTCGTCGCACGGATGATAACTGCTCGGGAGAAAATTCATCTCGAGCTTGATCACGCCCTGTCCCTTGCAGGCTTCGCAGCGTCCGCCTTCGGTGTTGAAGGAAAACCGGCTGCTCGAATAGCCACGCACGCGTGACACCGGCAGTTGCGCAAAGAGATTCCGAATTTCATCGAAGACTTTGATGTAAGTGGCCGGGGTGGAGCGTGACGTTTTCCCGATCGGCGATTGATCGACTTCGTAAACGGTTTCGAAGTGTTCGGCGCCGAGCACTGGAGGGACGCCCGCCGTGGCGTCCTTTACCTTCCTCGACGCGACGGCGCGCGTCCCTCCAAGTTGCGCCTTCACCGCCGGGAGAAGAACGGAACGCATCAGTGTGCTCTTGCCGCTGCCGGAAATCCCCGTGATCACCGACAGCCGATTCACGGGAAAACGCGCGTCCACCTTTTTCAAATTATTCACGTTCGCTCCGCGGATCTCGATCCAATGTTCGACTTCGCCTAACGAGCGCCGGCTCTCGCGCGTGGGATGACAGAGCGGTTCGCGCAGGCAACGCCCCGTCTCGGAGCCGGCGTGCGCCTTGATCTCGGCCAGCGTTCCTTGCGCCACCACTTCGCCGCCGTGCATCCCCGCGCCCGGCCCGAGATCGATGATGTAATCGGCGCGCCGCATCGTTTCTTCATCGTGCTCCACGATCACGAGCGAATTTCCTTTTTCGCGGAGCGCCGTCAGCGTTTCGAGCAGGCGCACATTATCGCGCGGATGCAGACCAATGGTCGGTTCGTCCAGCACGTAAAGCACCCCGCGCAAATTCGAACCGAGCTGCGCCGCCAATCGAATACGTTGCGATTCCCCGCCGCTCAACGTTTTCGCCGAACGACCAAGCGCGAGATAGCCGAGTCCCACGCTCTCCATAAAATCGAGTCGCTGCTGAATCTCCGGCACCAGATCAGCCGCGATCGTCTTTTGGTTTCCGCGGAAGCGCAGCTTCGCCAGCAGCGCCCCACCCTCGCCCGCCGCGAGCGCGGTGAAGGCATCGATGGTATGGCCTTGCACACGCACGTGCCGCGCGATCGCGTTCAGGCGCGATCCATGACAAGCGGGACATTCGACCGCTTCGCCTTCGTCGATCCACTCGGATTCGCGTTCGGCTGCGAGTTCATTTTCCAAAACGGAATCGCCGGTTTCTTCCTTGCCGGTTTGTTTAGCGGCATTCCAGATTTCGCCGAAGCCGCCGCATTTTTCGCAAGCTCCATGCGGCGAATTGAAAGAGAACAAACGCGGATCGAGTTCCTCGAAGGCGCGTCCGCAGCCCGGGCAGCTCATCTCCGTGCTCATGACCGTGAGCCGATATTTCGCGTCGAGCAGGTGCGCGGTGCCGCGGCCGATATCGAGCGCGCGGCCCACCAGATTGCGCGCCTTCAAAATGCGCTTGGCGTCGATTATTCCTACCACGACGTCGATGGTGTGTTCCTTGAAACGCTCCAGCTTCCGGAACTGCCCGATCGGGATGAGTTGGCCGTCGACAAATAGCGTGTCGAAGCCCTGCCGCTCCGCCCAACGCGCGACTTCGGTGTGGAAACCTTTGCGCGCCTTTACCAGCGGCGCGAGCACCTTGAGCGGACCGCGTTTCGCCGCTACTTCCACCTGCTTCACGATCTCCGCCACGCTCTGCTTCTCCACCGGCAGATCGCAGTCGGGACAATACTGCGTCCCGGTTTTCGCGAAAAGCAGACGCAGGAAATGGTAAACTTCCGTCACCGTGGCGACGGTCGATTTACCGCCACCGCGTGTGACGCGTTGCTCGATCGCCACGCTTGGTGGCACGCCCTCCACCAGATCGACGTCCGGTTTCTCGAGCTGCTCCACGAACTGCCGCGCGTAGGGCGACATGCTATCGAGGAAACGGCGTTGTCCTTCCGAAAAAAGAATATCAAACGCGACGGTCGACTTCCCCGAGCCGCTCAGCCCGGTGATGATGACCATCTTATCGCGCGGAATGTCTAACGAGATGTTCTTCAGGTTATGCTCGCGCGCGCCGTGGATGCGGATGGCGTGATTTTCACTGGCAGTATCGCGAGAGGCGCCGGGGAGCGCGGGCGCCTCGCCCGCCCCGTTTCGCGCCTCGCGGAACGGCTCTTCGGCCGCGCGGAGAGATGGTTCGAGATCGTCGTCTTGATATGAAGATGTTCGTGGCGAGGCGCCACGAACTGCGGGCGGGGCGCCCGCGCTCCCCAGGCCAAGCACTCTGCGCAGATAACGCCCGGTGTGGCTCGCCTCTTCCTTCGCCACGGTTTCTGGCGTCCCCGCAACTACGAGCTGGCCGCCTTCGTCCCCGGCTTCCGGACCAAGGTCGAGCACCCAATCGGCGCACTTGATGACTTCGAGATTATGCTCGATCACGAGCACGCTGTTACCGGCATCGACCAGCCGATGGAACACCTTCATCAACAGCGCGACATCATCGAAATGCAACCCGGTGGTTGGCTCATCGAAGATGAAGAGATTTCGGATTGCGGAAACCGGATGGCGGAGAGAAGCGCTGACATCCTTTCCGGTATCCGGTATCCGGTTTCCCAAATCGGCCAGATGACTCACCAATTTCAACCGCTGCGATTCCCCGCCCGAAAGCGTATTCAGCGGCTGCCCGAGGCGCATATACCCGAGCCCCACTTCCTCCAGAACCGAAAGCGGATCGCCCAGTTTTTTCGTCTCACCGATGGCCGCGAAAAACTGAATCGCCTCGCTCACTGTCAGTTCGAGCACATCGTGAATCGATTTGCTTTCCAGTTTAACCCGCAGCACGTGCCCTTGAAAACGCCGGCCTTCACACTCGGCGCAACGCACATAGAGATCGCTCAGGAACTGCATCTCGATCTTCTCGAAGCCCGTCCCGGAACAACGCTCACAGCGACCGCTTCCGGAGTTGAAAGAAAACGCGCTCGCAGTTAATCCCTGCGCCATCGCTTCCGGCAACGCGGCAAACAATTCGCGCACGCGATCGTAGAGTCCGAGGTAAAGAATCGGCGTCGAACGCGGCGTGCGTGCGAGCTGCGATTGATCCACCATCACGAGGTCGTCGATCCGATGCGCGCCGGTAACGGATTTGCATGCGCCAGGTTCTTGCTCGGTCGGCTGCCCTTTGGCGCGCGACAGATTCCGAAAGAGCACGTCGTGAATAAGGGTGGATTTTCCGGATCCGGACACGCCCGTCACGCAGGTGAAAACGCCCAGTGGGATCTCCACGCTCACGTTTTTGAGATTGTTCTCGCGCGCGCCGGTGATCTTGATCGCGGCGGTAGATTTGCGGCGCGACTTTGGAACCGGGATGCGTTTTTCGCCGGTGAGATAATCGCGCGTGAGCGAGCGCGGCAGCACATTCCGGGGAGCGCGGGCGCCCCGCCCGCTCTTTTCGGCGCCTCGCCGAAAAGCTTGGAGACGTTCGTTAGGCTGAACGGTCGTCGCACTCCCGGAGGTGTCCCGCGAGGCGCGTGACACAGCGGGCGGGGCGCCCGCGCTCCCCAGCATCTCCGCCAGCGTGCCGTCAAAAATCAGTTCGCCGCCCTGTTCGCCACGGCCGGGCCCGATGTCGATGAGATGGTCCGCGGCACGAATGATCGCCTCTTCATGTTCGACTACGAGGAGCGTGTTCCCCTTGTCGCGCAGATCGTGCATGACCCTGACGAGCCGGCCGACATCGCGCGGATGCAGCCCCACGCTTGGCTCGTCCATGACGAAGAGCGTGTTCACGAGCGACGCGCCGAGACACGTGGTGAGGTTGACTCTTTGGACTTCGCCACCGCTCAAAGTGCGGGTAGAGCGATCGAGCGTGAGATAACCAAGTCCGACTTCACACAGGTAAGACAGCCGATTCACGATTTCGCCGCGCAGCATCTCCGCCGTGGAGTCGTTAGGCGGCAACGCCAGGGTGGCCAGTCCATCGCGCACCCTGGAGACCGGCAGCGCGGCCAGTTCGGGCAACGTGGAGCAACTTTCCAAGTTGCTCGATTCCGCAAGTTGGAAACATGCGCCACGGATCTTGTAATTCAGCGTCTCGGGTTGATAACGTCCGCCCCGGCAACTCGGGCATGTGGTGTAAGCGCGATAACGACTGAGCAACACGCGCACATGCATCTTGTAAGTCTTGCTCTCTAGCCATTTGAAAAACCCGCGCACGCCGTACCAGCGATCGCTGTCTTCATCTTCCTCATATTCGCCGTTCTTCTTCTCGCCCTGGATCACGAAGTCCTGATCCGCCTTCGGCAGTTCCTCGAAAGGTAGGTGCATATCGATGTCTTCCCGCACGCAGGCTCGCAGGAGATCTTTTTGCGACTCGCCCATCTCTGCGCCGCGGAAGACGCGCACTGCGCCTTGCGCGATGGAGATCGAGCGATCGGGAATCGCGCGATTGAGATCCAGCCCGATGGTGCGTCCGAAGCCGCGGCATTCCGGACACGCGCCGAGCGGGCTATTAAAGCTGAACAATCCTGGCGTCGGCGGACGAATATCGAGATCGCAATGCGCGCAATGCCAGCCGGTGGAGAAGGGAAATTCTGATTTCTGATTTCTGATTTCTGATTTCTGATTGGAAATCGGCACCACGTTGATCCGATCTTTTCCGAATCGCAGCGCGGTCTCAAGGCTTTCGACCAGTCGTGTTCGCGAATCTGCCGAGACGGTGATGCGATCCTGAATGACCTGCACTCGCGCGCCGAGGCGGCCGACGTTTTTGTCCGTGTCGGCGCGGATGATTTCGCCGTTCAGCCAGATGCGGAGGTAGCCTTGCTGTTGGAGGAATTGGAAGAAATCGAGCGGGTCCGTTTTCAGCGGAACGGAGACCCAGAAGGTCAGCAGCACCGTTTCTCCGTCGAACTGACGCAGCACGGCGTCCGCGATCGACTTCGCTGTCTCCGGCCGAATCTCGCGTTCGCAACTCGGGCAAAACGCCTGCGCGACGCGCGGCCAGAGGAGCTTCAGGTAATCGTTGATCTCCGTCATGGTGCCGACGGTGGAGCGGGAGGACTTTACCGGGTTCGACTGCTCGATCGCGATCGCGGGCGGGATGCCGCGGATCTCGTCCACGCGAGGCTTGTCCATGCGGTCGAGGAACTGCCGCATATAAGGCGAAAAGGTCTCGACGTAACGCCGCTGGCCTTCCGCGTAGATGGTCTCAAAGGCGAGGCTCGATTTGCCGCTCCCGCTCGGGCCGGTGATGACCGTCATCTCGCCCAGCGGAAGGTCGAGATCGATGCCTTTTAGATTGTTCTGCCAGGCGCCGAGAATCTCGACGCAGGCCGCCCGAGGAGGATCAGGCAGGACAACGAGGGGGGCTTTTTCCGCTTTCTTTCGAACCACCGGAGACTATCCGGGAGCCGGAAGATATTGGCAAGAATGGCGCGGAGCGGCGGGGGGCGTTTCAGGTCATCCCGAGCCGCGGAGACGGTCGAGGGATCTCGCCGTTGGCTTTCGATCACACGAACGAGAGGCAGCGTAATTGGCCACCGTCGGCGAGATCCCTCCACCGTCTTCGCGGGTCGGGATGACAGTGGCGCGCGTGGCGTGACTCGTTGGGCGTCAGGAAGTGAAGCGCTTGGCCGTCTTTTCGCGCTGCGCGCTCAATTCCTCGGGCAGATCCGCGCCCAGTGTGTCGAAGAACTGTTGCTGCGTTTCGAGTTCCTTCTTCCATTGCTCCGGCTTTACGGAGAGCAATTCGTCGAGCGTCTCTTTGGAAACATCGCTCAGCCCGCTCGTGTCCAAATCCTCCGGACGCGGCAATAAACCGATGGGCGAATCGACCGCTTCCACGCGGCCTTCCACGCGGTCGAGAACCCACTTCAGGACGCGCATGTTATCGCCGAATCCTGGCCACAAGAATTTCCCATCGGCGCCTTTGCGGAACCAATTCACGTGGAAAATGCCGGGCGGCTTTTTCAGCCGCGGGCCGATCTCAAGCCAATGCTTGAAGTATTGCCCCATGTTGTAGCCGCAGAACGGCAGCATCGCCATCGGATCGCGCCGCACCTGGCCGACAGCGCCGGTCGCGGCGGCGGTGGTTTCCGAACCCATCGTGCCGCCGACGTAAACGCCGTGCTCCCAATCGCGCGCCTGGAAAACCAGCGGCATGGTGTCGCTGCGGCGACCGCCGAAAATGATCGCGCTAATCGGCACCCCTTCGCCATTTTCCACCTCGGGATCGAGCACGGGATTGTTCCGCATCGGCACCGCGAAACGGCTGTTCGGATGCGCGGCTTTATCCTTCGAAGCGGGCGTCCAATCGTTCCCCTTCCAATCGATCGCGTGCGCGGGCGGTTCGCCGTCTTTGCCTTCCCACCAAACGTCGCCGTCGTCGGTCAGCGCGACATTGGTGTAGAGCGTGTCGCGCTCGATCGATTTCATCGCGTTCGGATTCGATTTATAGCTCGTGCCTGGCACGACCCCGAAGTAGCCGTTCTCCGGATTCACCGCGTAGAGGTGGCCATCCTCGCCGATCTGCATCCAGGCGATGTCGTCTCCGATCGTAGTCACTTTCCAGCCGCCGAATTCCTTCGGCGGGATCATCATCGCGAAATTGGTTTTGCCGCAGGCGCTGGGGAACGCGGCCGCGACGTAACGCTTCTCACCTTCCGGCGATTCGACGCCGAGGATGAGCATGTGTTCGGCGAGCCAGCCTTGCTTCCGCGCGAAATACGAGCCGATGCGCAGGGCGAGGCATTTTTTGCTTAACAAGACATTGCCGCCGTAACCGGAGCCGACGGAGATGATGGCGTTATCCTGCGGGAAATGGCAGATGAGTCTGCGCTCGGGATTCACGTCGAGGAGGGAATGCGTGCCGCGATTCCATTCCGCGGTTCGGTGCGAGGGCGCACCGGCTCCATCGAGGCGCTGCACCGCGACGTTGCCCATCCGCGTCATGATCCGCATGCTGAGGACGACGTAGATGGAATCGGTAATCTCGAAACCGACTTTCGTGAGGGACGAATCGGGCGGGCCCATGATGTAGGGAATGACGAACATCGTCCGCCCTTTCATCGCGCCCTTCAGCATACCGTTGAGCTTCGAGTAGGTCTCGGCCGGATCGGCCCAGTGATTGGTGGGGCCGGCTTCCTCTTTTGTCGGCGTGCAGATGAGCGTGAATTGCTCCACTCGCGCGACGTCGTTTTGATTCGAGCGATGCAGATAGGAGCCGGGAACTTTTTCCTCGTTCAACTTCTGCACGATGCCCTGCGCTTCCGCTTGTTGCAGCAGCCAGGCGTTTTCTTCCTCAGATCCGTCGCACCAAAAAACGTTCTCCGGTTGCGTCAGCGTTTCGACTTCGTGTACCCAATCCAGGACAGACTGATTGGTGGGTTTCGAGTCGCCGATGCCGTTCGGCGGAGTGATGGCAGGTGCGAGGTTGTCCATAATTTTGGCACTGAGGGAATCCTCACCGTATTTTCCGTCGCCGGGATTGTCCAAGTTAAACTGGCAGCGGCTCCGCCCGGCCGGATGAGTTCACTGCGGGAGAAGCAAGGAGCGGCGCGCTTCCCCTGGCCCGCCGTAGCCGGGCGGAGGAGGCAAGCCGCCGCCGGGCGTTTTGGAAAACGCCGCTCCTTGGTCTTTGCCGGGGCACGCCGTTACCCACAAAGCTCGCGGCCGCACATCTGCGACCCGAACCGCCGCTTGCACGGAGGAACGCCGCACCGTTTATTGCCTCATGTTCGGCGTGACCACGCATGATGATTACCAACCGGTGACATGGGTTGGACGTTATCCGGTGCACGTCACCACTCTTCTCGTCGGCGTGCATTCCATCGCCGCGATCGCTGCTGCTTTCCTGAGCGCGTTTGGTCTTGGGGGCATCCTGAACCAGCTCATCTTCAATAGCTCCGAAGTCCTCACCGGCTCGATCTGGCAGCTCGGCACCTACGCGTTTGTGCATCCGCCATCGGGCCTGATTTGGTTCGCGATTGAGATGTACATGCTCTTCATGTTCGGCCGTGAAGTGGAACGCTTCATCGGCCGGCGCGCTTTCATCGCGCTTTACCTGATCTTGATTTTCGCGCCCACTTTGCTGCTCACGGTCTGGGGTCTTTCGCAGCCAACCGCGCTTGGCGGATCGTCCGCGCTCCACTTCGGCATCTTCGTTGCCTTCGCCACGATTTATCCGCGGGTGGAAATGTTCCTCCGCATCATGGTGAAATGGATCGCGCTTGGGTTTGGCGTCATTCTCACCCTGCAGCTTTTCGCCGCGCGCGCCTGGCCGGAATTGAGCGTGCTTTGGCTTAGTATCGGAGCCGCGTTTCTCTTCATTCGCATGCGCGGGGTGGGACCGGAATTGGAATGGTGGACCGGCGTGAAGGAGAAGTTTCAGCCGAAGCCGAAGTTCAAAGTCGTCCCGCGCTCCAGCCCGCGACGCGTGGTCGAGCCTGAAAACGTTTACGAATCGATCGATCCGTTGCTCGATAAGATCTCGAAGTCCGGGATCAATAGCCTGACCGCGAGCGAGCGCCGCACGCTGGATCGTGCACGGAATCAGCTTTTGAAGAAATCGGAGTGAGGACGCCGCTGCCTGGCGGCCAGCCACCGCTGCGCATCAGTGTCATCATTCCCACCTGGCGGGATGCGGAGAATCTCGCCCTGCTCTTGCCGAAGCTGGCGGCGATTTCCGCGGTCACGGAGACGATTGTGGTGAATGCATCTCGCGGCTCCGAAACCGAACCGATTGCGCAACGATGGGGTGCCACCCTGGTCAAGTTTTCGCGGCCGAATCGCGGCGCGCAGATGAATGCCGGGGCAGACGCAGCAAAGGGCGACGTGCTGCTTTTTCAACACGCGGATACACACGTGGAAGAGGCGCACCTAAAGGCGATCGCGCAGGCCATGCGGCAGCCGGAGATTATCGGAGGCGCGTTCTATCGGAAATTCGATGGCCGGCATCCGGGGCTGATGTGGCTGGAGCCGGTGGCGCGTTTTCTCTCGCGCCATGGCGGGACGCTTTTTGGCGATCAATCGGTCTTCGTGCGGCGGACGATTTTTCAAGAGATGGGCGGATTCGCCGCGTATCCGCTGATGGAAGATGTGGAGTTTTCCAGGCGATTGCGCAGAGAGGGGCGGGTCGTTTTGCTGGATCCGCCAGTGCATTCGTCCGGTCGTCATCATCTCAAGAAAGGCGCGTGGCGCATGACGGTGCGGAACGCCTTGTTTATTGTGCTCTACAAGTTCGGCGTTTCGCCGGTGCGCCTGCATCGTTGGTACTATCCGACGCCGGAGCTTCCGCGGCGCCCGCGACCCTCGGCGCGACGCGCGCGTGCCGAGTTGTAGCCAACTAGTTGTAGCCACGTCCCTTGGGACGTGCGGTGGAGCGGCCGAACGCGGAATAAAAAGCGGCCCCACAGTCCGCCGTCGAACCCGCTCTTCCCACTTATCTGTTTAGCGTTCGCGAAGAAGACTCAACCGATAGCCGCAATTGTCGGAGAAAAGTCCGACTGGTCTTCATCGACAGAACACGCGCGTCGCTTCACGCTTCGGGCATGATGATCCGATTTCTATGCTTTGGGCTTTTGGTGCTCTCTACGTTCCCTGCGGTCGCGGATATCTCATTCGATTACGACCAGGCGAAGCCCCTGGATCTCAAGGACACCGGCAGCCGCGAACAGGACGGGGTCCGCTTGCGCGATATTACCTACGCGTTGCCGGATGGGAGCCGCAACGCGGCCACGGTGGTGGCGAAAGATGGACCCGCCATGGACCGACCGGGCGTGCTCTTTGTGCATTGGTACGGGCCGCCGGCGCCGACTTCGAATCGCACGCAATTCATTCCCGACGCGATCGAGCTGGCGAAGGGCGGCGCCGTTTGTTTGCTCATCGATACCCCATGGTCGAAGCCGAAATATTTTCGGGAACGGAAACGCGACGGCGACTATGCGCGCTCGGTTCAAGAAGTGAAGGATCTGCGCCGGGCACTGGATGTTCTGGTTTCGTTTCCGGGGATTGATCGGGAACGGGTCGCTTTTGTGGGACACGATTTCGGCGCGATGTACGGCACGCTGGCGGCGGCGAACGATCCCCGGGTGAAGTTTTTTGTTTTTATGGCGGGCACGCAGTCGTTTAGCGACTGGTTTTTGTACGGCCCGAAACCGCCGGAAGAAGAGAAGCAGAAGTTCATCGCGGAAATGGCGCCGCTCGATCCAGTGAAATACATGCCGGCGCTGAAAATGCCGAAGCTGCTTCAATTCGCCGACGATGATGAACACGTGAGCAAGGAGCGAGCGGAGGCGCTGGCCGCCGCCGCGCCGGAACCGAAAACGGTCCGCACTTATCACGCGCAGCATGAGTTGAATGACGAGGCGACCAAAGAAAGGATTGCCTGGTTGAAGGAGCAGTTAAAGATCGAGTCGAAATAGGCCGCGGGCATAGCCGTTGCATCGACGGGCCGAGTTTGCGAAGCTTCCCGCCAATGAACAGTTCCAGCGCCACTCTTGATCGCTGGCTCTGGCAACGCGGCGTTCTCGACCAGAACAAGAACCAAAGGCTCAGCATTCCGATCGTGGCCGGCATCATCGGGATGCACGTGCTCGCGCTTCTGGCCTGCGTGCCGTGGTTCTTCAGTTGGTCGGGAGTGGCCTGGGCGTTTGCCGGGCTCTGCCTCTTCGGCACGCTCGGGATTAACATCGGCTACCATCGCCTGCTGACGCATCGCGGGTTCGAGTGCCCGCTCTGGCTGGAACACGCGCTCGCAGTGCTCGGCGCCTGCTGCATGCAAGGGCCGCCCGTCAGTTGGGTCGCGGTGCATCGCAAGCATCATCAACATTCGGATGACGCCCAGGATCCACACACGCCGCGGACCGGTTTTTTCTGGAGCCACATGGGCTGGTTCCTCGTGATCGATCCGGATAATTACAATCTCGGGATGTACGACCGTTACGCGCGCGATCTCTTCCGCAACCGCTTCTACCAGCGCCTGGAACGCCCGCAGACGCTCCGCCAGCTCCTGCTCACGCAATGGGCGGTCTTTCTTGTGCTGGGCGCCTTGGCGGGTTGGGTGATCGGGGGCACTCTCCTCGGCGCGATTCAGCTCAGTTTGAGCTGGCTGGTCTGGGGTGTTTTCGTGCGCACGGTCGCGGTCTGGCACATCACCTGGTCGGTCAATTCCGTGACCCACATCTGGGGTTACCGAAGTTTCGCGACGCCCGACGACAGCAAGAACAACTGGCTGGTCGGCCTCCTGAGCAACGGCGAAGGCTGGCACAATAATCATCACGCCGAGCCGCGCGCGGCGGCGCACGGTCATCGCTGGTGGGAAATTGATGTGTCGTATTACGTCATCCGGTTCTGGGAAGCGATCGGCCTGGCGCGCCACGTGATCCGGCCGGGCGGACGGCGCTCGCGAGAACCGGGCGAGGAAACGCGACTGGCAATGCGATCTGGGAAAAGCGGCGCGCGCGCGAATCGCGTCACCGAAGAGGAACCGTCGAAGATCGAAACGAAATGAACCGCCGCACTTTCGTCCGCACCACCATCGGGGCTACGCTCGCAGCGGGCGCGGCGCCGTCTCTTTTTTCCCAGGGTCCCAACATCATGAACTCGAAATCCAGCAAGCCGGTCGTGATCTCTTCCGCGAACGGAAACAAGTTCAAGAACGGCGGCGAAATGACCTGCGTGCAGAAGGCCTGGACGATGATGACCGAGGGCGCGGATGTGCTCGATGCGCTCATCGCCGGAGTGAACATCGTGGAGCTCGATCCGACCGATACCAGTGTCGGCTATGGAGGATTGCCGAACGCGGATGGCGTGGTGCAGCTCGACTCGTGTTGCATGCATGGGCCGAAAAAACGCGCGGGTGGAGTGGCCTGCATCGAAGGCGTGCGCACGCCCTCCAACGTCGCGCAAAAGGTGATGGAGATGACCGATCATCATCTCATCGTGGGCGAAGGCGCGCAGAAATTTGCGCGCAACATGGGCTTCAAGATCGAGGACGATTTGAATACGGACGAGTCGCGGCGTTTGTGGCTGGATTGGAAGCGACGGATCGATCCGTCGCATTATCTCGATCCAGAAAAGCGCGCGCAGGCCGGGCACGACGCCATGATGCAAATGGTCGCGGAAGGCTTGATCGATCGGCAGCACATTCACGGCACGATTAATTGCAACGGTGTGAACGCGAAAGGCGAAGTCTGCGGCGTAACCACGACGAGCGGCCTGGCGTGGAAGATCCCTGGCCGCGTCGGTGATTCGCCGATTCTCGGCGCGGGGCTCTACGTCGATGGCGAAATCGGAGCCGCCGGCTCAACCGGCCGCGGAGAGGCGAATCTTTTCGGCCTCTGCTCCTTCCTCATCGTCGAAAACATGCGCCGCGGAATGACGCCGAAAGACGCCGGCATGGACGCCTGCAAACGGATCAAAGCAAACACGATCGAGAAGCGCCTGCTGAACAGCCGCGGCGAACCGAATTTCAACGTGAACTTCTACGTCCTGAACGCGAAGGGCGAATACGCGGGCGTGGCGTTATATCCCGAAAGCAGCTTCGCAGTTTGCACGGAAGACGGACCGAAAACGGTTCCCTCTGAGCCGCTGCTCACGGGCAAGCCGACCGATTAGCAGAAACAGTTGTCGCTGCCGAGGAGTTTTTGCGGTTTCCTCGTTCCCTCGTTCCCTCGTTCCCAAGTTGAACTTGGGAACGCAAGTTCGCTCGAAGTTTTACTTCGTTAAATGCGCGGGCATGGGAATCATCGATCCCCAGAAGGCAGTGCAACTGCCGGGAGAGGGCATTCCCAAGTGCAACTTGGGAACGAGGGGCAAACGAGGGGCAAAACCCGTGGAACGGGTGACGGAAAGCTGATCTGAAGGCGTCCTTCCGTCACCCCGCAACTGCGGGGTTTGGCATTCTCCCATCGCGTGGCCCGGCGCTCCGCTGCGCTACACTCCGGGCTGCATTCCATCGCACCTCCGGCGCTCTGCGAGCACGCGAAACCCCAAGCCCTCCACTCGCGCCACCGCCTCGTCGCGCGTCGCCCCATAAGCCATCGCGCCAGAAGTCTGCGGGATCTCAGCGAGCCAGCGTTCGTCTTCTTCCAGCTCCGTCTCAACCGTAAATGTCACAAAGCCAACGTGTGGTTTAAACGCGGCGCGGACACAAGCGACGACTGCTTTGATCACCGCCTCGTCCTTAACACCGACGGTCTCACGGAGACGCGCGATGCCGCGGGCGGTTTTTTCGGAATCGAAGGCATCGAAGCCGTCCTCGCTGCGCTCCCCGCGGAGGCGAGTAGCGACGAGGCGCTGGACGAAATTTTCGCCGCCCGCCGCCGCTTTGCCCGCAGCCCCGTGCTCGACGACGACGTGCTCGCCGTGGCGGCGCGCTTTTTCTAAAGGCAGTCCGGGCTGGCCGTGAGCGCATGCGCGAAGGAAGCGCCAGTGCGGGAAAGGCCTAACGAGTAATCCTTGACGCCGAAACGCGCGACCAAGGTCCCCTCTTCACCGTCCCGGCGCGCCGCGCCCGTTATTCCACGATCAACTGCGTCTCGGGATACGCCCCGCGCCAGCCAAACCAAAACGCCCGGTGCGCCGGCAGCCGCTCCCGGCGTTTCCCTTCCGGGCCGATCAAGGCCGCCTCCGTGAGGTGCCACTCCGTCCCCGCACGCGTCACCACCCCACCGGGCGAGAGCCGCGCAAATGTCTCCCCGCCCGATTCGTAAACCCGGTTCGCTCCAGTGCCGTCGGTCAAGACCACGTAATCCACCCCGCCTTGTTTCCCCTGGTAAATCGGCCGTTTCGCCAGCAGCCGCTGTGCGATCGCGACGGGGCGCGCCGTTCTCGCCCCGAAACGCAGCGCCAGAATCTCGTCCTTATTCCGCAGCCGCGTATCGGCGCCGGGCACGATAAACATCAGCTCGTCGGTCGCGAAATAATCGCGGTAGGCCGCGCCTTCCGAGTAATCCCGCTCGTAACCCGTGGCCAGCGAGAGCACCTCGGTCTCGGGATGTCGCCGCCGCCATTCCCCCCAGGTCGTGGTTACGACCGCGCGCGCTTCGAGCTTGAGCCCGCGGCCCACGAGGCGGCCGACCACCGGTTCACCCTCGATCGTGGACCAGAGCGAGGCGGTCGCGCGGTCGTACATCAATTTGTTAGACCGGTAGAGAAATCCGCTCGTGCCCAACTCGTAATGCTTCCCGCCAATGGTCGCCCGGTAGAGAATCATCGAGCCGCAGAGCGTGCAATAGACGCCGTTAAATTCCTCGCCCCCGATCCGGTCGCGCACCATCTCGTGCCAGGCCAGAATGCGCTTCGGATAAGCCCGCGCCGCGCCGTTGATGGCCACGCCGAAAACCACATCGGAATCCGCTAGATAATTCGCCGCCCCCGCCGTGAGCATGGCGGGATGATCCAGCGGCGGAATCCCATCGCGCCGCACCCCACCCCAGCGAATCTCGTCCAGCCGGATGCTGGTCTTCGGGCGGCCACGGAAGTATTCCGGGATCCCGTCGCCGTTGATATCTCCCGTGGCGACAAAGACACCGCCGTTTTGCACGGAAGCGGAACCGAAACTCGTTAGTCCACCATTGAAGGCGGCGGTGCCGGCGGTGGTGAGTGTGCCGAGTTGCGGGACGATCTGAGAGAAATTGGCCGTCGCCCCGGAGGTCACGATGATTTCCGAAGCGCCGTCGCCGCTCAAATTCCCGACCACCGCGGTGACGCCGCCCGCGAATTGGAAATCGCCCGAGACCGAATAGGAGCCGCCCAGGGTCGAGGAGCCGGTCACTTGGAAAAATGGCATCGGGCCCAACGTTGATCGTGCCGGTCGAGGCGCCCAGAATGTTGACGTTCGAGTTGACCGTCATCTGCGAGGCGCCGTTCAACGCGATGGTGCCGTCGTTCTCAAAATCGGCCATGAGAAGGAAACTGGAGCCGTCGTCGAAGGTGCCGACAGCTTGGAACTGGAAGGGCAGGTTCGAGCTCAGCGTGTTGCTGCTCGCGACGTGGAGGTCGATGCCCGGACCAGTCGTGAGGGACGCACCGACGCCGCTCGCGCTCAAGTCGGTGGCGACCCCCGCGCCTTCGCTGACATCGAGTATGCCAGAGCCGTTCCAGACTGCGGCGCCGCTCATGTCGATCGTGGACGCGCCGGTTTGCACCGGAGGGTTGATCGTATTGGTGCCGGTGAGAGCCAGAGTGGTGGGGCGCAATTTGCCCGAGCCCGAGACAGTCGCGCCTTGCAGATCGATTTTGCCGACGATCTCCGCGTTCGCGCCAAGGAGGGTGGTGTTGTTTTGCAAAATGAGATTGGCCGCGCCGCTGGTGGCGGTGAGTTTCGAATTCGCGCCCAGGGTCACCGGCCCGGTCGCGGTGAGCGTGGAAAAGAGGCCGAAGTTCGCGTTGTTGTTGATGATCGGGCCGGCGGTGCTCACGTTCACGGTGATCCCCGGAGAGTTCGCGACCGTGGTGCCGGTCTCGAGCGTGATCCCGGAACCGAGAGTCAAGAGAGGGCTTACTCCGCTGCCGGTGAGCAAGACCGTGCTAAAGACTTCCGCCGTGCCGAACTGAAACTTTCCCGTGCCGGTGACGGTGACGCCGCCGGAGACGTTGACCGTTCCGCCCGAGCCAGGGCTCGCGCTCTGCAGGATGAAATTCGCATCCGTTAGCTCGAAACCGCCCTTCAGGGTCAGGACGCGGCCGTTGCCGATCCGGACATCCACCGCCGACATTTCGAGCGTGTCGCCTCCGGCAGCGCCATCAAGGATCAGGTTCTGGTTAGTGAAGACGATCATGTCGATCACGCCGCGGGCACCAGCGCCACTCGCTGCACTCGCGCCGGGCGCAGGAGGCGCATTGGCCGTGATCGCGCCGCCGGAAAGGGTGGTGCCGAGCGGTTTGAAGATGCCGCCATTATCCAACTGCAGCGTGCCGCCGCTGTTGGAGAAAGTGTTGTTCGATCCCTGCATCACAAGCGTGCCGCCGTTGTGAATCGACATCGTGCTCGTGTTTGCCACGTTGACGAAGGTGAGCGTGACCACGGCGTTGTCCGCTTCGAACAACCCCGAATTATTGAGCAGGACGGCGTTGCTGGTCGGGCCGAATTGCACATTCGCGCCGCCGTTCGCCTTGAAGGTGCCGGCGTTGAGCAGGTCGCCGTCGGGCAAGTTGAATTGCGCCTGATTGCCCTCGATCAGAATCGTGCCGTTGTTCGTCACCGAGAGCGGCGACGAGAACTCGCCGAAGTGGGCGTTGGCAGTGATGGCGCGGATCGTGAGGCCGCTCCCGATCGTCAACCGGCTCGCGGTCGGGCTGTCGATATCCGCCGAGCCCCGCATCTCGATCGTGCCGCTGCCGGAAAGCGCGACGTCCGCGCCGAGGCGCAGAAACGGCGTATTGAAATTTCCGTCCGTGCCGATCTTGAATGTCCCGTCGATAATGCTGCTGGCGTTGAGCCTGAGGCTTTGGCCCGGCTGAATCGTGGCGGACGCGCCGGGATCGAGATCAAAAATCTGGATGGTGAAATTGCCGTTCACCGAAACGGCCGAGGGCGCGGGAATGTTGACGTTGTAGAGATTGGCCCCGTTGTTCGGCACGCCCGAAGGCGTCCAGTTCCCGGCCACATTCCAGTTACCCGTCGCGCCGCCGCTCCAGATGGAATCGATCGTTGCGGCAGGGACCAGGGAGGCGGCCAGAAAGGTCGCCAGCCAGAAAAAAAGGCGGACGAAGCGGCGCATGGCAAACTCCCGGCTGGGGGGAATGCAATCCTGAGCAGTCCGCGCTGCCTTGTAAATATAAAAGTCCTCGGACTGGAAAGTGCGCTAACATCCGCGATGCTCGCGAGATGAGCGCGAACCCACAAAATCCCTGGGTCGCCATTTGCCCGGGAATCAAACGCCGCACCATCGCGCATGGCGAGAAGATGTATCAGATGCTGGTCCAACTGGACGCGGGCAGCGTGATGCCGCCGCATCAACATCCGCACGAGCAGATCGTGCATGTGGTGAGCGGGCGGATGAAGTTGATCGTCGACGGGACGCCGCATGAGTTGACCGCGGGACAGGCGTTTTATCTCGCGAGCAATGTTCCGCACGGGGTCGAAACGATCGAGGAGACGATGGTGATCGATACCTTCAGTCCGCCGCGCGAGGATTTGCTGGCGTTGGATGCGGAAGCGAAGAAGGCCTGAGCGACGTTGACGATGCTCTCCTTCATCGTTCCCGCGCACAACGAAGAGCACGAGATCGCAGCGACGCTGCGCGCGATCGCGCACGCCGGTTCGGGGCATGCGCACGAGATCATCGTGGTGGATGACGCTTCGACTGATGCGACGGCGGAGATCGCACGGAGCTTCGGTGCGCGGGTGGTGCCGGTGGAGTTGCGTCAGATTGGGGCGGTGCGCAATGCCGGGGCACGCGTAGCGCGCGGAGAAACGGTTTTCTTTGTCGATGCCGACACGCGAATCGCACCGGAGCATGTGACGGCGGCGTTGTCGGCGCTGGACGCTGGCGCGGTGGGCGGAAGCGCGCGGGTGGCGATGGATGGCGAGTTGCCGCTTTGGGCGCGCATTTTCTTGCGCGTTTTCAGCGTGTTCTATTTCGGCGCGAAGTTGGGCGTGGGTGCGTTTCTGTTTATGCGCCGAGCGGACTTTGAGAAGGCAGGCGGCTTCGATGAGCAATACTTCGCGGGCGAAGAAATTTACCTGACGGTGGCGCTGAAGCAGCTCGGACCATTCGTGATCCTGCCGCAGCCGATCGTGACTTCCGCCCGCAAGGTGCGGATGCATGGCCCGCGCGTGGTGCTGCGAGAATCGTTCCTTATTATGTGGCGAGGTAAACCGGGATTGCTCACGCGCGACAAACTCGGGATGTGGTACAGCGGGAAACGGGAGGGCGCGAAAGCGTGACCGCGCCGGCAGACACTCGTATCGCGGTGGCGAAGTCGTTAGACGAGATCGCGCGTTGCTTCGAAGTGATGCGCGAATTGCGCGCGCAGCTCGCGAGCGTGGAAGAATTCGTCGAGCGGGTGCGGCGTCAGCAAAAAGAAGGATATCGGCTGGTGTATCTGGAATCCGACAGAGCGGTGCGCGCGGTGGCGGGTTATCGCGTTCACGGGCTCCTCTATTCGGGGCGCACGCTTTATGTCGACGATCTCGTCACGCATGACGGTGATCGCTCGCAGGGCTTTGGCGGTCAGCTTTTCGATTGGCTGGTGGCGGAGGCGCGTCGGGAAAAATGCCAGATGTTATCGCTCGACTCGGGTGTGCAACGCTTCGCCGCGCATCACTTTTACTTGATGAAGCGGATGGAAATCTCAGCGCATCACTTCACCCTCGCGCTCAACCCGTAACAGGAGCGGCGTAGCGGAACGAGTCAGGCCGGAGTGCGGCGCAAGACCTCGGTTTTTACCTGACGGCCGATCGGAAGCACGCTGGAATGAGACGGCGGATAAAGGAAGCGCAAGACTTCCTCCAGGCGTTCCGACCACGCGCGCTCGGAGTGATCAGCTCCCTCCGCCTGGAGGTATTGCAAGTCATCGTGCAAGCGCCAACCGCCTTCGATTAACTTGTCCCGCAGCACCGCCGCGCGTTCCCAACCGGGTTCGCGCGTGCCGGTATCGAGCCAGATCTTGAGCGGCGGCCGGGTGTTCTCGTTCAGCTTTTCCACCACGTTATAAATGGTGCAGTCGTCCCACCAGATGGAGGGCGACATGACGGCGAGGCGACGGAAGACATTCGGGAACCAAAGCCCCAGCACGAGAGTGGCCAGGCCGCCGAGCGATGATCCGCCGAGTCCGGTGGTTTCGGCCTCGGGCAGGGTGCGGTATTGCGTATCGATGAACGGCTTCAACTCGTTCGTGAGAAATTTGCCGTATTGACGCAGGCGGCCCTTGCTGCGTTTCCGCTTCCCATCTTCAATCCGGCCGCGCGTGGGGGCATACTCGTGGATGCGCTCGGGGCCGATATTCGCGACCGCGACCATGATGATGGGCTCGATCAGATTTTGCTCGATCAGACGCTCGGCGGTTTCGTCGGCGCGCCATTCGGTGTAGCCGAAAGCGGTCGCGGCGTCGAACATGTTCTGGCCGTCGTGCAAATACAAAACGGGGTAGCGGCGGGTGCGCGTGCGTCTGTAACCCGGCGGCAGATAGACGAGGACGTTGCGGTCGTTCCGGAGGATCTCGGAGCGGAAGGCGCGGTGGGTTCGAATGTCGCCCGTGAGGGTGTGATCAGGCATTTGGACGGTCTGCTTATCGTGGAAGGAATTGGCGTTGTCCATCCGGGATGGGAGTTTTCGTTGGCATCGCACGGTCCTCGTTCGGCCGATGCAAAATCCGGAAACCGTTTCGTGCCGCGCTGCCTCCAGATGGTTTTGGCAGTTTTCTATCGTGTTTCGTTTGGGAAAACGCTATTCACGGTGGTTTCACCCCACCGCCCTATGCCCACACTCGCCACTACCGTTGATGGATTAAAGCTGCCCAACCCTTTTGTGATCGGCTCGGGGCCTCCCGGGACGAACCTCAACGTCATCAGCCGCGCCTTCCGCGAAGGCTGGGGCGCCGTGATCGCGAAGACGGTCAGCCTCGATGCTTCGAAGGTGGTCAATGTCGCGCCGCGTTACGCGAAGTTTTACGGGAACGATCCGAAGGACGTGATCGGCTGGGAGAACATCGAGCTGATCAGCGATCGGAAGTTCGAGATCTGGCTGGATGAATTCAAGAAGTGCAAGGACATGCACCCGGATGGGATCCTGATCGCGTCGATCATGGAGGAGTACAATCGCGAGGCCTGGATCGAGATCGTGGAGCGCTGCGAAGGCGCTGGCGTGGATTCCTTCGAACTAAATTTCTCCTGCCCGCACGGATTGCCCGAGCGGAAGATGGGCGCGGCCATGGGCGAGAACCCGGAGATCGTCGAGGAAGTTTGCACGTGGGTGATGTCGGCCGCGAAGAAACCGGTCTGGGCCAAGATGACGCCCAACGTCACGCGCATCGTCGAGCCGAGCCGCGCGGCTTTCCGCGGGGGTTGCCAGGGCGTGGCGGCGATCAATACGATTCGCAGCGTGATGGGGGTGAATCTCGACACGCTGCGACCGGAGCCGACGGTCGAGGGCTTCACCACGCCGGGCGGCTACTCGTCAAAAGCGGTGCGCCCAATCGCGCTCCGGATGGTGATGGAAATCGCGACCATGATTCGGAGCGAATTTCCGGGGCGGAGTTTGTCCGGCATCGGCGGGATCGAGAGCGGTGGCGACGCGGCGCAGTTCATCTTGTTAGGCGCGGACACCACGCAGGTCTGCACGGGTGTGATGAAGTTCGGCTACGATTCCGTGAAGCGGATGTGCGACGAACTGCTCGCGTTCATGGAGAAGCACAAGTTCGAGACGCTGGCCGATTTCAAAGGCAAAAGCCTCGATTACTTCACCACCCACGCGGAGCTGGTCCGCATGCAGGGCGAGCGCAAGGCCCGCGACAAAGCCGTCGCGGACGAAGCGGCGGCCGCGAAAATGGTCCGCGCCGACGGCGAATGGAGCGGCGACGATTTTGTGAAGCAATCGGACGCCCTGGCGCGATAGGCAATTTACCGATAAACTCCGCCTGGTGAAACATCACGTCATCAACGTCGAGGAAAAGATCGGTAAGACCGTAGGGCGTCGAGTCTTAACCAGCGGCTGGGACTACGCCATGGGAATGCAGAAATTGATCAACCAAACGCAGAGGAGGCTCGGCGGTCCGCGTTTCCCGCGAGGAGTCTTCCGTTTCAATTCTTTCGAAGAAGCTGATGCATGGACGATGAAATACTTGGTGGCGACGACGAAACGTCCGAGCTAACCCCGCGCGCGCCGCTCGAAGAGGATCTCGTTGCCCTTTGTCGGCGGCTGAATGATCTCGGCGCGCGTTACCTGGTGGTCGGGGGTTTTGCCATCATCCAAGCCGGTTTCGCGAGGCCGACAGGCGACATAGATTTGCTCATCGCGACCGATCTTAAAAATGAAGCGCTGGTTTACAAAGCACTCGACGATCTTCCCGACCATGCGGTTCGTGAACTGGATCCGGGCGACGTTGCGAAGTTTATCGTCGTCCGCGTGGCCGATGAAGTCTTGGTTGACCTGATGCGGTCTGCCGCCGGCATTGATTATGCCGAGGCTTCGCGAAACGCCCTCACGGAAGAAGTAGGCGGCGTGCCGATCCCGTTTGCCTCGCCGCAGTTGCTCTGGCGCATGAAACGGCATACGCATCGGGAGAAGGACGCGCCCGATCTGGTTTTCCTGCGCGAACTTTTCGCCAAGCACGGCGTGACCCCACCGGAATAATAATCATATGGCCAACAGTTCTCTTCAGCCCTGTCCCACCTTCATCGGCGGCGAGTGGAGTGCTCGCCAAGGCAACGGCACCTCGCCCGTTTTTAATCCCTCGCGCGGCGAGACGATCGCGGAGGTGCCGATGTGCGGTGCGGATGTCGTCAACGAAGCGGTCGAGGCCGCGGCGGCTGCCTTTCCCGCCTGGCGCGATACGCCGCCGGTGGAACGCGCTCGCCTCTTCTTTCGTTACCGGCAATTGATCGAAGAAAACTTCGACCGCATCTGCGCGAGCGTTTCGCGGGAACATGGCAAGACGCTGGCCGAAGCGCGCGGCAGTGTTTATCGCGGAATCGAGAACGTGGAATACGCGTGCGGTGCGCCGACGTTGCTCATGGGCGATACGCTGGAAAATCTGGCGCGCGGTGTCGATTGCGAAACGGTGCATCAGCCGCTCGGCGTCTGTGTTGGGATCACACCGTTTAATTTCCCGGCGATGGTGCCGATGTGGATGTTCCCGCTCGCGCTCGTTTGCGGGAACACCTTCGTGCTCAAGCCGAGCGAGAAAGTTCCGCTGACGGTGGTGATGTTGATCGAATTGCTGGAAAAGGCGGGACTGCCGAAGGGCGTGCTCAATGTGGTCCACGGCGGCCGCGAATGCGTCGATGCGCTGCTAACTCATCCTAAAGTTCGAGCGATCTCGTTCGTCGGCTCGTCACCCGTCGCGAAATACATTTTTGAAACCGGCACGCGCCACGGCAAGCGCGTCCAGGCGAATGGCGGCGCGAAGAATTACATCGTCGTGATGCCGGACGCCGATGTCGCGAAAACGGTGGAAGCGCTTTCGACCGCGGCTTTTGGCTGCGCCGGTGAGCGGTGCATGGCAGGCTCCACCGCGATCACGGTGGGGAAGGCGGCGGATCTCGTATTGCCCTCGTTAGTGGAAGCGGCGCGCGCGATCAAGGTGGGAACAACCGACACCTCGACGCAACCAGATATGGGCCCCGTCATCACCGCGCAACATCGCGACCACGTCCTAAATCTGGTGGCGAGTAGTGAACAGGAAGGCGCGCGCATCATTGCGGACGGTCGCGGTGTGAAAGTGCCGGACGCGCCGAATGGATTCTTCGTTGGCGCCACGATCGTCGATCAAGTGCAGAACGAGATGAAGATTGCGCGGGAGGAAGTTTTCGGACCGGTGCTCAACGTCATGCGGATGGACGACCTCGATGCCGCGATCACGATTGCGAACAAATCTTCCTACGGCAACGGCACCGCGATTTTCACCAACTCCGGCAAGGCCGCACGCGAGTTCAAGCATCGCGTGAAGGCGGGAATGGTGGGCATCAACGTGGGCGTGCCGGCAACGATGGCCATGTTTCCATTCACCGGTTGGGACGAATCTTTCTATGGCGATCTCCATATTCAGGGGAAGGAAGGCGTGCAGTTTTACACCCAGCAAAAAGTCGTGACCACGCGCTGGTTCGGCGAAGGCGTGGGCGACGTTTGGAAGAAGTAATCGCTCACCATTATGTCGCTGCTAATTAAGAACGGCGAGATCGTCACCGGCGACTCGCGCTATGTCGCGGATATCTTTTGCGAGGGCGAAACGATCACACGGATCGATCGCGATATCGACGCGCCGACTGATTGCGAAGTGATCGATGCGAGCGGGAAGTATGTCTTTCCGGGTTTCATCGATCCGCATACGCACATCTACCTCCCTTTCATGGGAGCGTTCGCGAAGGATACCTACGAGACCGCGAGCAAAGCGGCGTTGATTGGCGGAACCACGACTATTTTTGAGATGGTTTGCCCATCGCGCGACATGAGCGCGGCGGATGGTTTCGCGCTCTGGAAGGAACAGAGCGCCGGGAAATCCGCCTGCGATTACACCTATCACATGGGCGTGACGCGGTTCGACGCGGAGAACGCGGCGCAGTTGCGCGAGATCGTCGCGGCCGGGATTTCGTCCTTTAAGATCTTCCTGGCTTACAAAGGCGCGTTTGGAATCGATGACGCCGAGCTTTATCACACCCTGAAGCTGGCGAAGGAACTGGGCGTGATCGTGACCGCGCATTGCGAGAACGAGACGCTGGTGGCCGAGCGGCAGAAGGAGTTGTTAGGCGCGGGCTTGACCGGGCCGGAACAGCACCATGAGAGCCGGCCACCGCTGGTGGAAGCGGAAGGCGTGCATCATCTCATGACCTTCGCGGAGTTGACCGGCGCGCAGGTTTACATCGTGCATCTGAGCTGCGACGAAGCTTTACGTGAAGCGCTCGCGGCGCGGCATCGCGGCGTGAATGTCTCAATCGAAACGCTCATCCAGTATCTGGTGCTGGACAAGACAGACGCGGAGAAGCCAGATTTCGAAGGCGCGAAATACGTCATGTCCCCACCGTTGCGCGACAAACGAAATCAGGCCGTGATGTGGAATGGCTTGCGCAGCGGCGAAATCCAGACCGTCGGGACCGATCACGCGCCCTTTGATTTTAAAACGCAAAAGCCGATGGGCCGAGATGATTTCACAAAGATTCCGAACGGGATTCCTTCATTGGAAGAACGCGTGAACCTGCTCTTCACGCACGGCGTGAAAACTGGGAAACTCGATCTCCACAGCTTCGTGAATGTGGCGAGCACGAACGCCGCGAAGATCTTCGGCTTGTTCCCGCGCAAAGGCGCGATCCAGATTGGCGCCGATGCAGACCTGGTCGTTTATGATCCGAACTATCGCGGGAAGATTTCCGCGAAGACGCAGATGATGAACGTCGACTACAGCGCGTTCGAAGGCTGGGAGATCGAAGGCCGACCGAGCGTTGTCACGGTGCGCGGCGAGGTGGCGGTGCGCGATGGAGAATTTGTCGGCACGATCGGGCGCGGGCAGATGCTGAAGCGCAAGCCGATGTCATAGGTAGGAACGTTGCCGTAGTGTCTCCCGTCGACGTGCATCGGACAGCGCAGGTATGTGTTTAGCGTCCGGGCCTAAGGGTCTGGGGAGCGCACGCTTGTAGCGTGCTGGTCTTCGCATTCTGCGAAGACGAACTTTTTGTTTCGCGCGGGACCCAAGGATGAGGCCTGCTCAAGGGAAGCCTGTTTCGGCAGAATGCCTCAACCAGCACGCCTGGAGGCGCGCGCTCCCCAGAACCAATCGCGACCGCGACGCGAAACCCATACCAGCGCAGCGCGCTGTACCTACCCATCAGATCAGCACGCCCACGACGGCGGCAAACATGTAGCAGGCAATCAAGCCTGCAACCATGGCGCGCAATCCCAGTTTCGCGAGATCGCCGCGGCGCTCGGGCGCGAGCGCGCCGATGCCACCGATCTGAATGGCAATGCTGGAAAAATTCGCGAAGCCGCAAAGTGCGTAGCTGGCCAGCGTGACCGAACGCGGATCGATGGTACCGGGATTTGCTTTGACGTGTTCAGACAGGTTCAAATAGCCGACGAATTCATTCAACACGATGCGCTGGCCGAGGACTTCGCCGATGAAGGGACAATCCTTCCAGGGCACGCCGATGAGCCAGGCGATGGGCGCGTTGACCCAGCCGAGCATCTGCTGAATCGTAAATGGAGTCGTTAGGCCAAGCGCTTGTTGCGGCCAGACGATGAGACCGTTCAGGAGCGCGACCACGGCCACGAAAGCGATGAGCATGGCCATGACATTGATCGAGAGCATGACGCCCTGGCTCGCGCCTTGGCAGAGCGCGTCGATGCTGTTTTGCGCGGTTTTCTCCACCGCGAAATGACAGCGTGTCCCGGTCTCGCTCGCTTCCGTTTCGGGGAAAATGATTTTGCCGATCATCAAGCCGGCGGGCGCACCGAGGACAGAAGCGGTGAGGATGTGTCCCGCACTCAGTCCACCCATACCCGCGTAAACCGCCATCACGCCAGTCGCGATGGTGGAGAACCCGGTCGTCATCAACGCCATCAGTTCGCTCTGCGTCATCTTCGGCAGATACGGCTTAATGATGAGCGCAGCCTCGGTTTGGCCGAGGAAAATATTGCTCGCGCCCGCCAGACTTTCGCTGCCGCTGGTGCGCATGGTTTTCATCATCACCCACGCCATTGCGGCGACGACGCGTTGCAAAACACCCCAATGATAGAGCAGCGAAGAAAGCGAGGAGATGAGGATGATGGTGGCCGTAATGGAGATGGCAAAAACGTAGGCGCCGCCCGGACCGAACGTGCGGCGCAGCGCCTCGGCATCGCCGAGCGGGCCGAAGACCATCTTCGCGCCTTCGTAGGCGTATGCGTTCAGGTGGTCCATCATCACCTGCGCGGCCTGGAAAAGCCGGAGGCCGATGGGCGTCTTGAGAATGAAAATGGCGAACGCGAATTGCAAACCCAGCCCCCAGAGCACGGTGCGCCACGGGAATCGCCGGCGATTGCGCGAGAGCAGCCAGGCGCATCCGATGAGGATGAGGATACCAAGCGCGCTAACGAGTTTGAGTGCCACGCGGAAGGCTTCTACCTGTGGCGCTGACGAAAGGGAAGACGCTTTCTCTCTGCTCAGGTGTTTTGCTGGTGAAGTGTGCTGCCTGATTGTGTTGGTTAATTGTCAACCGTCGGTCGCGGTGATCCTTCGGCCCGAGGGCGGGCCGGCTCCACCGGTCGCGTGGAGCCGGCGCGCCCCCGCGCCGAAGGCTGAACTGCTGCCTAACGAGCGCCGCTTTCGTATTGCCGGGACGGCCCGACTTCGGCACCATGTGCGCCTCTCATGCAGGACGACAGCACGGCGAATTTAGAACCGGCCAATCTCGAGGCGAGCGCGCTTTATAACGCCGACCTCGCTCCAGTGCCGCCGGCGCGTCGCACCTGGCGGGTCGGGAGCTACGCCGCGCTTTGGATTTCGATGTCGGCCTGCATCCCGACTTACATGCTGGCGTCGTCGCTCATCGGCGGCGGGATGAATTGGTCGCAGGCGATCCTGACCATCTTTTTTGGCAACTTGATTGTGGTCATCCCAATGATCCTGAACGCGCATGCCGGGACGCGTTACGGCATTCCGTTCCCGGTCTTCTGTCGCGCGTCGTTTGGGACGAAGGGCGCAAACGTTCCCGCGTTGATGCGCGCGTTTGTGGCCTGCGGTTGGTTTGGCATCCAAACATGGATCGGCGGCGCGGCGATCTACAAAATCCTCGGCGTTTTCTTTCCGGCGCTGGTCGCACAGGGCGCACCGACGTTCCTCGATATCACACTGGCGGAGTTCGTTTGTTTTCTCCTTTTCTGGAGCATTAACATGCTGGTCGTTTACAAAGGAATCGAATCGATCCGGCTTTTGCTGAACATCAAAGCGCCGCTCTTGATCGTGCTCGGTCTCGCCCTACTCGCGTGGGCTTATCAGAATGCCGGCGGGTTCGGCCCGATCCTCGCCCAGCCATCCGCGTTCGATCCCGGCCAACCGAAAGCCGGCCAGTTCTGGGCGTTCTTCGTTCCCGGTCTCACCGGTATGATCGGCTTCTGGGCCACGCTTTCGCTTAACATCCCGGACTTCTCGCGTTACGCGCGCTCGCAGCGCGACCAGATCCTAGGGCAAGCAATCGGGTTGCCGTTCACGATGGCGCTTTATTCATTCATCGGCGTCGCCGTCACGTCGGCCACCACGATTATCTACGGCAAGACGATCTGGGATCCGGTGGACGTGCTTACGCATTTCCAAAATCCGCTCGTGCTCGTGATCGCGATGTTCGCACTCTGCCTGGCCACGCTCGCGACCAACATCGCGGCCAATGTCGTTAGTCCAGCGAACGACTTCGCTCACCTCGCGCCGCGCAAGATTTCGTTCCGCCTCGGCGGCCTCATCACCGGTGTGCTCGGCGTGCTCATGATGCCATGGAAATTGGTGGCCGATCCGTCGGGTTACATTTTCACCTGGCTGGTCGGCTACAGCGCGCTCCTCGGGCCGATCGGCGGGATTATGATCGCCGATTATTTCGTGATCCGGCGGCGGCAATTGAACGTGCCCGCGCTCTATCAGACCGATGGCGAATATTGCTACACGAATGGTTTCAGCGGCGTGGCTTTGTTCGCGCTCGTCGTCGCCATCTTGCCGAATCTTCCGGGTTTTCTCGTTAACGTGAAGCTGATTCCGGCAACGGCGGTGCCAACATTCTTCGTCACGCTTTACAGCTATGCGTGGTTTGTCGGCTTCGCGATCGCGTTCGTTGTCTATCTCGCCCTACGACGGATGACAACGAAGCCCGCTTAACGACAGAATACCGCACCTGTCCGACGTGAAGCTCACGGCACACGACGAGATCGAACAAATCATCCGGCGTGAATCCCCGTAGGCCTCCGATTCAAACGATTGGTCAGGACCAAGAACTTCTGTGACCGTTGAGCGAGATGATACCCAAGGGCCGGGGAGCGCACGCTTGCAGCGTGCTCGTCTTCGCATTCTGCGAAGACGAATTTCTCGCGCTAAACGGAGCCTCACGGGACCGTTCAAGGAAAGCCTGTTTCGGCAGAATGCCTCAACCAGCACGCCTGGAGGCGTGCGCTCCCCAGATTAGGCACCGACCGCAGCGCCATACACAGGCGGCGCGGAACGATCAGAGATATTTCGCTTTGCTCGCGAGGACAGGGTAAAGAAGGCACGCCGTTTCCGAAATTATGAACACGCCAGAACTTCCTCCTTTTTCCCATCAACCGGTTGCTTATCAGGGCCCGTCGGCCGCCGACGTCCTCAAGCAACGCAAGCAATTCCTGAATCCCGGGATTTTTCTTTACTACAAGAAGCCGCTCATGCTGGTGGAGGGGAAAATGCAGTATGTCTGGGACGAAATGGGGAAGCGCTATCTCGATGCGCTCGGCGGAATCGTCACGATCAGCGTCGGGCATTGCCACCCGGATGTGGTGGAAGCGGCGCGGAAACAGAATGAGCTGCTGCAGCATTCCACCACGATTTATCTGCACCCGAACATCGGCGAATATGCGGAGAAACTGGCCGCAAAAATGCCGGGCGATCTCAAGGTTTGCTACTTCGTGAATTCCGGTTCGGAAGCGAACGATCTCGCGCTCCTGATGGCGCGCGCCTACACCGGCAATTACGACATGATCGCGCTGCGCAACGCGTATCACGGCGGCAACGCCTCCGGCATGGGGCTCACCGCGCATCACACTTGGAAGTTTAATGTGCCGCACAGCTTCGGCGTGCATCACGCCATCACGCCCGATCCGTATCGGGGAAATTGGGGCCGTGACGACGCGGACGCGGGGAAGAAATACGCGGCCGATGTAAAGAACCTGATCGAATACGCGACTTCCGGACAGGTGGCAGGTTTCATCGCGGAATCCATTCAGGGAGTGGGCGGCGTGATCGTGTTTCCAGATGGATATTTGAAGCACGCCTACGAGCACGTGCGCGCGGCCGGAGGCGTCTGCATTGCCGATGAAGTGCAGTCTGGTTTTGGCCGTACCGGCACGCATTATTGGGGCTTCGAAACGCAGGATGTGATGCCGGATATCGTCTGCATGGCGAAGGGTATCGGGAACGGCGCACCGCTGGGTGCGGTCGTGACGACGCCTAAAATCGCTGCCGCTCTTTCGCAGCGCATTCACTTCAACACCTTCGGCGGCAACCCCGTCGTTTCCGCGCAAGGCATGGCCGTGCTGGAAGTGATCGACCGCGAGAATCTCCAGGCCAATGCGCTCAAGATCGGCGACCAGCTTACGGCTGGCCTCAATCATCTAAAGGAGAAGCACAACATCATCGGCGACGTGCGCGGTAAAGGCCTCATGCAGGGCATCGAACTGGTGAAAGATCGGAGCACGAAAGAGCCGGCCAAGGCGGAATGTGCGCAAGTTCTCGAGACCTGCCGTGATATGGGCCTCTTGTTAGGCAAAGGCGGGCTTTACGGACAGACGATCCGCTTTTCGCCGCCGATGTGCGTGACCACAGCCGACGCGGAGTTTATCCTCGCGGTCCTGGATCAAGCTTTCCAATCGCTTTAAAGCGCACGCCGGTCATCCCGAGCCGCGAAGCCGGTCGAGGGATCTCGCAATTACTTTCGACTGCGGTTTTTCGTGAGAGCGTGTCCAACACCGTCGGCGAGATCCCTCGACACGCTGCGCGGCTCGGGATGACAAAAAGAGCGCGCGCTAGGGAGAAGGAGAGAGCTTCTCCAGTCCGGCGGCTTCGAGTTGCTGATTCATCTGGACGACGCCCTCCGCGACGAACTTTTTCCACCGCTCCTGCACTGCAGTTGCCTCCTGCAAAATTGCTGGAACGGCCGCTTTCACCCGCGGAGTGGGCGCGGCATCCGTGTCCTGCAATGTCCCAAATAGGCTCCGCAACCGGCCGAGGACATCGAGGCTGATCGAGCTGCCGGGGCGCACCTTAGGCGGGGCAAACGCGAGGAGCTTTTGCGTGAATTCGTCGACCTGCTTTTTCACGGGCTGATCGCCGACCCGCTCGCTGACTTTCGCGATCCCGGCGCTCAGTGCTTCCATGCTCTTCTCGATCGGTTCGAGAGCCGGACGCGCTTCGTAGAGTTTTTTCGAGAGTTCAAATTGCTCGATCAACTCCGCGGCCGTGGCCTTGATGCGCGGATCGATCTTTAGTGTGAGCGGTTGTGTGAACGTCGTGCCGTTGGCGGTTAACGAGACGGTGTATTCACCCGGGTTCGCCCAAGGCCCGGTTGGTTCCGGCGCGGTGTTGTGCGGGATCGCGGAGATCGGGTAGTCGGGATCGAGCCCGCGGATCGGCGTGTAATGCACGTCCCAAAGAAAGCGGTGCAGGCCGGGCTTAGCTGACAACGCCTGCGGCGGGCGCAGCCAATACATCGGAACTTTTACCTCGCCGGGCGCCGGGGTAGCGACGGGATCGGTGCTGGCGTAACGCCGGACGACCGCGCCTTTACCGTCTTTGATTTCCAGCGTCACATCGCCGGAAAAGTCGCCGGCTAACGAGTAATCGATCATCGCGCCGTCCGGCGGATTTTCGCCAACAGGCTCGTCCGGCGGCAGCGGCGTGTCGTCGTTCATGTTCCAGCGGACGCGGAGCGCAATCTGTGGCTTGAGGAGTGCCGTGGCGTTCAGATCTGCGGTCAGTTGCCGCAACGGCGTGATGTTATCGAGAATCCAGAAACCGCGCCCGTGGGTCGCCACCGCGATGTCATCGTCCTTGATGATAAGATCACGAATGGAAGTCGCCGGCATGTTGAAGCGGAGCGACTCCCAGTTTTCTCCGTCGTCGAACGAGACATAAACCGCGCGCTCGGTGCCCGCGAAGAGCAGACCTTTCCGCTGGGTGTCTTCGCGGACGACGTTGACCGGATTGCCGTCCGGAATCCCCCGCACGATCTCTTGCCAGGTTTTTCCGTCATCGTGCGTGCGGTAGATGTGCGGACGCATGTCGTCGAGGCGGATCGTGTTCACCGCCGCGTAGGCGGTCTTGGCATCGAAGTGTCCGGCATCGGTCAGTGAGATTTTCTGCCATGCGGTGACCGCCGGCGGTGTCACGTCCTTCCATGTTTTCCCCCCATCGGTCGTTAGGTGAATGAGGCCGTCGTCGGTCCCAGCCCAGATGCGTTTCACGTCCAACGGTGAAGGCGCGACCGTGTAAATGACGCCACGCGGTTTCACGTCGGCGGTTGGTTCGTTCGAGTATTTCCCGATCGAAGCCGGCAATTCGTAGGTCTGTCGTGTCAGGTCCGGACTGATTTGCGTCCAGTTTTCGCCGCGGTCGCGCGTCTGCCAAAGCGTGTTGCCCGCGAAGAAAAGCAGCTTGGGATCGACCGGTGAAAAGACCACCGGCTCCGTCCGAAGAATGCGAAGCTCGGGCGTGCGTGTCGCGAGCGGGAATATGTTTTTCGCCTGACCGGTGCGTCGATCGTAGCGGCTCAGTTTTCCGCCGTAGATCGTGTCCGGGTCAAGCGGATCGGCGACCACGTACCCGTACTCCTCCGCGGCCACCGGATGCCAATCGCGGAAAGTGATCGCGCCATCGGTCCCGCGGCTGGCGATGCCGACCGAGCCGCTTTCCTGCTGACCGCTGTAGAGGCGATACGGGAAGGCGTTATCCGCGCTGACGTGATAAAGCTGCGCGGTCGATTGGTTATACCAGGAGCTCCAGGTCTCGCCGCCGTTCACGGTCACAATCGCCCCTTGATCGCTCGCGAGGAGGATGATCTCCGGGTTGTTCGGATTGATCCAGACGTTCTGGTAATCATCGCCGCCGGGCGCGCCCCGCCACGCGGTCCAGGTTTTGCCGCCATCGGTCGATCTCCAGCAGACTACGCTGGCGGAGTAGATGACGTTTGGATCCTTCGGATCAATCTTCACATTCGGCAGATCGCCGCCGCCGATGCCGGCCGCGGGGCGCTTGTCCTCCGTCGCGAGCGTCCAGCTTTCGCCGCCGTCTTCGGAGCGGAAGAGCTTGTTGCCGCTGCCTTTGCTCGTGACGGCGGCGAAGAGGATATTTGGAGAGCTGGGCGCGATCGAGAAGTTCGCCTGAACCACCGGCGAAGGCAGGCCCTGCGTGAGCGGCTTCCAGGTCTTGCCGCCATCGACGGATTTGAAAAACCCGCCGCCAGTTCCGCTCCAGTTGCTATTCTCCCAAGGACCTTCGCGCGATTCCCAGAGCGCCGCATAGACGATCTGCGGATTACTCGGATCGATCTGCACATCAGACGCGCCGGTATTCTCATCTTTATACAGGACCTTCTCGAATGTCTTCCCGCCATCGAGCGAACGATAAATTCCGCGCTCCTCGTTAGGCCCGTAGGGATGTCCGGCGACGGCAACGAAAAGACGATCGGCGTTCTGCGGATCGACTGCTAGCTGCGCGATCTGCTGCCCATCGCGCAAGCCCAGATGCGTCCACGTTTTCCCGGCATCGATCGATTTGTAAATGCCATCGCCGACCGACAAATCCGGGCGGTGCAATCCTTCCCCGCTGCCGACGTAAATCACGTTCGGATCGGAAACGGCGACCGCGAGCGCGCCCACCGAACCGGTCGGTTGATCATCGAAAATCGGCTGCCAGGTGCGTCCGAAATCGTTCGTCTTGAAGACGCCGCCATTGACCTGCGCCATGTAGAAAACATTCGGCTGCGACGGCACGCCGGAGATGGCGCGGACGCGTCCCCCGCGATACGGCCCGATGTTTCGCCAGCGCAGAACACCGCCAAATTTCTTTTCCGTCTGCGCGTGCGCGTGGTCCACGCCGGCGAGAGCGATCAGAACCAGAGAGAGCACACGGATGAAAATGAAACGCATGCGTTCAGAATCCCCGTGTCAGTGACGCGGAGCAAGCCCGTGAAATTGGCGGGGCATCAAAAACATCTTGGATAATCCGGAACTTTCAGTATATCCTGAAAGTATGAAAACCAGCGCGACGGCGGATAAGGCGACGCTCGATTCGGCTCGTGACGATTTCGTTTCCCAGTGGGGCAGCATCGGCACCGCTTGGGGGATTAACCGCACGATGGCGCAGATCCATGCGCTTCTGATCACAGCGCCCGGCCTTTCGAGCACGGATTCCATCATGGAAGAGCTGAAAATCAGTCGCGGCAACGCGCACAGCAATTTGCGGGAACTGGTCAGTTGGGGCCTTGTGCGCAGCATTTTTCAAAAGGGCGATCGGAAGGAGTATTTCGAAGCGGAAAAGGCGGTCTGGAAGATTTTTTGTATCATCCTGCGTGAGCGCCGGCGTCGCGAACTGCGGCCGGCGATGGCGGTGCTGGCACAGTGCGCCGAGCGCACCCAAGAGCTGAAAACTCCGGAGGCGACCGCCTTTTACGAACAGATCAAATCGTTAGGCGATTTCCTGGCGCTCTCGGACAACGTCATCACGAAACTCTCACGCTCAGAGCAGAGCACGGTTGTGCCTTGGGCGATCAAATTTCTGAAGTAAACGAAACCACCAAACCGAAAGACCAACACCATGACACCCATTGTCTACACCTACCTCAGCTATCTCGTGATCAGCATTGCGATGACCATTTGGGTCGCGAAGACGCTGCATAAAAATGGCCGCATCTTCCTGGTCGATTCGTTTGGGGGAAACGAAGCCCTGGCCGACTCGATCAATCACCTTCTGGTGGTCGGCTTTTATCTGATCAATATCGGATATGTCGCGCTCGCTCTGAAGGAAGGTCAGGCGCCCGGAAATTTGCAGGGCGTCCTCGAAATTCTAAGTCGAAAAGTCGGCGTCGTGCTTCTCGTGCTCGGGGCGATGCACTTCTTCAACCTGATCGTGTTTTCGAAGATGCGGCGGCGGGCGCTTCTCCACCAGGCTCCGCCTCCGGTCCCACCGCAAGCGCAACTCCCGGTCGGAGCCGCGTGATGCGCCTCTCGGTCATCTATGATGCGGAGTGCGCGCTCTGCCGACGCTGCCGCGACTGGTTAAACCTGCAACCGAAGTGGGTCGCGCTCGACTTCGTGCCGTTGCAATCGCCCGATCTGCCGCAGCGTTTCCCTGGCATCGAAACGCTCGCGCCGCACGACCAACTCCTCGTCGTGAGTGACAAGGGCGAGGTCTATCGCGGGTCGTCCGCGTGGATCATGTGCCTCTACGCGTCGCGCGATTACCGGGCCTGGTCACAACGGCTCGCTCACCCGGCGCTGCGGCCGTGGGCGCAACGCGTTTGCGAACTCGTGTCGCAGAATCGACTGCAACTTTCGCGCTGGTTGTTTCGTCAGAACCTAGGCGAGATCAATCGTACCATCGCGGCGCGGAGCGCTTCGGTCGCGCAGGTCGAAGCGATGCGAATCAGTCATCCCGCGGCGAGCTGAACAGCCCAAACGATGAAACTTGTGCTCGCAGGAGGCTCCGGCCAGGTCGGGCAAATACTCGCGCGCGCTTTCGTTGAGCGCGGCGACGAAGTTGTCATCCTGTCGCGCGCTCCGAGCGCGGATGATCCGTTTCGGACGCTGGCTTGGGATGGCGAAAGCCTGGGTGAATGGACGAGCGAACTGGAGGGAGCAGACGCTGTTATTAATCTCGCTGGCCGGAGCGTGAACTGCCGTTACACGCAGAAAAACCGGCGTGCGATCATGGACTCTCGGGTGAACTCGACCCGCATCATCGGGCAGGCGATCCGCCTGGCGCAGAAGCCGCCGCCGCTTTGGCTGCAAGCTTCCACCGCCACGATCTACGCGCATCGCTACGACGCCGCGAACGACGAGGCTACCGGCATCATTGGCGGGATCGAACCGGGCGCTCCGGAAACCTGGCGGTTCAGCATCGAGGTGGCGACAGCTTGGGAACGTGCGCTCGAAGAGTCGATGCCTCTCCCGCACACCCGGACTGTTCTGATGCGCTCCGCCGTCATTCTTAGTCCGGATCGCGGCGGCATCTTCGATGTCCTGCTTGGGCTCGTTAGGCGAGGGCTGGGCGGGACGGTCGGCAACGGTCGCCAATACGTTTCCTGGATCCATGAGATCGATTTCGTTCGCGCGGTTCTTTGGCTGATTGAGCACGAGGAGATCAGCGATCCGGTCAACATTGCGGCGCCGAACCCGCTCCCAAACACGGAGTTCATGCGCGTGCTCAGGGAAGCTTGGGGAATTTCCATCGGGCTGCCCGCCGCGAAATGGATGGTCGAGATCGGCACCTTCCTGATGCGCACGGAATCCGAGTTAGTTCTCAAGTCGCGACGCGCGGTTCCCGGTCGGCTCTTGGACAACGGTTTTCGCTTTGAGTATCCGGATTGGCCGGCGGCGGCGGCGGAACTTTGTTCGCGCTGGCGGCACTGAATCAGCGCTCCCTTTGCGCGAATTGACGGACGGCTGGCGCCCTGCCTTTGCACAGGCTTTGGCTCGGACGCTTTAATTCTTATTCTTTGAACCGCTGCCGCGCCAGCCTTGTCATTGCGCCATCGCTGGCGCTACCCTCCATGTCATCATGAATCATTGGATGAGGGCGGCTTCGTTCGTTTTCCTCGTGATTTTCTTCGCTTTTCCAACGGTGAAAGGAGCGGACCGCGGCTGGTTCGGGATGGGTTTGAAAGCCGAAGGGACTGGATTTTTCCCGAATCCGACGATCAAATCGATCACCATCATCAGCGTCGAGCCCAACTCTCCGGCGGCGAGAGGAGAACTGGCAGCGGGCGACGAAGTGATCGAACTCGAAGGGCGCGTTCTGGCTGGAAAAAAAGCGAAGGAAATCCGGCCGCTGGCCGAGAAAGCGGTGGGCGAATCGCTGCATCTGCGGCTCAGACATCAGAATGGCGAAGTTTATTCTGCGATCTTGGTGGCGGTCTCAAAGCCGAATTAGTCCGCTTTGGAGGGTTGGGTAACGCTCGTAGGCCGGGCCAGCGAAAGGGCGGCCATTTCGAAGTCCAAACACCAAAATGCGAAACCGGAGAGAACTGTTAATTGGTCGGCAACAAACCTGCTTCTTCACAGGCATTACTTATGAGAATCGCGCTCAGGACGAATCTAGATAGTGCCGGCTGCTTTCGCTTGCCGGACGAAATGTCGCCGCGGCTGCGGGATTACTATCGCCAGACGATGGAGCGGTTTTCTGCCCGCCCGCTGAATCTTGGGGCCAAGGCGCGGGCGGTGATTCCAAAGCTGAGCGCGCGGGTGATTCTCAATGGCCAGGAATTTTCCGATTCCGGACAAATGCCTCCGGCTTATCGCCGTTTTTATGAGGAGCTTCTAGCGCAGGCGCTGCCGCTTGATCGCGCGGTGTACACGGTGGCGCGGATCGAGCATTCGAATTTCATCAAGCGCACCATCTCGCTCGCGGTCATCGCGGCCGGAGTGGCGGCGGGAATCGTGTATCTTTGGATGCACGGCTTTTATAGCTGAGTTCCGAGCGTTGAGACGCAGTTGTTAGCGACGCCGCGCGATTCGGCTACCTCGGCTCAAGGTCCGCTAGGAATTCTGAAGCGGGGTTGACCGCGGTCACGAGCAGGTAGTCCCGGGCGCGGGTGCAGGCCAAATAAAGAAGGTGACGCTCGGTATCGTAGACTTCCCGAAGATCGGCATCATCGCCGACTGTTTCGATCCGCTCTTGAAGCGGAATCACCTCGTCGTCGCAGCCCATTACAATGACGGCTCGGAATTCGAGCCCCTTCGCCAAGTGCATTGTGCCGACGGTGGCGTAGTTGCTCGTTGCGTCCTCATTATCATCCAGGACTTTGAACGGAATCGCGGCCTTCTCGACGGCAGCGCGGGCGCGCGGAAGCTGTGCCGCTGAACGAACGAAAATCCCGAGTTCGTGCGCCACGACACCCTCCTTCACACGGTCGGTGATCCACTGGCTGACGGCATCGATTTCCTCGGTCTCGTTGACGAAAACTTTTACGGAAGGAGCAGATCCGTTGAAGGCGGAGACGGTGTTGCTCCTAGTTTGAGGATTGCCATCGAGGTCGGCCATTTCTGCGTTCAACAAACGATCGGCTTGCGTGCGAATCTGATGCGACGTGCGGTAGTTGACCGTGAGATTTTGGGACCGCCCCCGAACATCGACTCCGAATTCCAACCAAGAAAACGGTTGCTGGAATATTCGTTGTCCGAGGTCTCCGGCGAAGAAAAGGCTATTTGGTCGGTTTCCGCCGAGCGCTGCGAAGAAGCGCAGATGTGCCACGGTGCGCCTCTGGGTTCGTTCGCGCCAGATAAACTGCGCGGTGCAACGCCACAATGGTTTTGCCGGTCCCAGCGGAACCTGCGACGCGCGCAGGCCCCGCGTAGTCTTTTTCGATCAACTGTCGCTGCGCCGGGTGGAGAAAGATCGTCCATTTATCCCACGGATACTCCAAGGCCCGCGTGAGCTCTTCGACATCGCTGATGACTCGGAACCGGCGTTGCGCGTCGGGATGCTCGAAAGGCGCGGCGGGAGCGACCTCTCTCTCCTTTGGCTTTCCACCCGTCGCGATTTCCAAAAGCGCTTCCGCTGCCTCCGCGGGAAGATGCTCGCTGACCTCAAGGATGGTGTCTTCGTCGGCGACACGGACATCATCGAGCCACTCGGGAGGAACGCCGTAGCCGAGCAGAGCCTCGTCCGCCAGAGTCGCGAACGGTTTTGCTTTCTCCGGAATCAGCGGTGGAGTTTCGACGTAGGTAGGAATGACGATTTCCTGAACTCGCTCACGAATCTCGACCAACTGCGCTGCGCCAGTTTTCGGGTGCGCCTCCACCTTTCGCCGTTCCGCCCAATGATAAGCAGCGTCGTGATGATCGACGTAGCAGAGCAGGCAACTTTGAGCTGTGCGGTGTAGTATCAGCCTGATGTCGCGGCTCACGCGAGCCGACCAGAAGTTCTTGTCTTTTGAATTGTCGATCCGATGCAACGCCATCCCCGGATTCACAGGATCAACCTGGAGGTCGAATGCTGTCGTCTTGACTGCCTTCTGTTCGTCTCGACTCAGCTTCGACAGGCTGTCGGTGAATGTATAGGCGATCAGGAACTCCATGATCGATCAGAGCGGCCAGAGTTTTTCTCTCGTGAGCCTGCGTTCGATCACGTCTTGTGAAACAGCGAAATGCTTGGCGATCGGAATGCAGAGATAAGACAAATGGGAGTCTCCCGTGAGTTTGCGTCTCGGCACGCCTTTCTCCTCCGCTTCCTGAAGAACCTGCTCCAGTTCAACCTGCAATTCACCCACCGGCACGAGCAGCCTTCCCGCAAACTCGTTGGCGTGATATTCCAAAAATCCATACTCCTTGTCCGGCATCTGAAGCATGAACGAAATCCATTCTTCCGAGCTGCCTCGCGGAAAGGCCTCAAACACCTCCTTGTGCAGCGCATGATGTCCGAGACTCGTGAGCGATGCTAAAACGAAGACGGCTGATGAAGCGGTCGTCGAGATACTGTTGCTGATCCACAATTAGGGTCTGCCAGTCTCCGAGGAGCAACGCGTCCACGTCCGAGTCCTCTTTCAATCCAGTGATCGGGCGGATTTCCAGATTGAGGTCAAACTCCGCGATCGCTAGGACATCCACCGGAATTGCACCCGATGGCCAGTAGCGCGCGCGGAACTTGTCCGCCTCCGCCCAGCATTGTTGCTGGTCAATGAACGGCGCCTTGGAAGTGCGCGGATCGGCAGCCCATCGATCAGCTTTTGCGGATTTTCTCGATCACCTTGCGTAGTTCAGTCTCAGTCGGTTTCTGGCCGCGCAGCGTGCGGAAGAACGCGGGCAGCTCCTTCACTAGTTCCTCATCGTCCATGATATCCTGCGGGATGATGCCGCGATCCGCCGCTGCGAGGTCGAAGAACAAATACCACTCGTCGCCGCCCTCTTTGAGGTTTAGGGCCTTGGCGTAACGGCTGAGGATTTCCCGATCCTGCGGCGGCGGGATGTTGCGGCGTTCTAATCGGCTGATGTTGCCGGGATCAGCTCCGGCCGCTTCGCAGAAAGCCCGCAACGTGATCCGGTGTTCCTTTCGCAGCGCCTGGAAAAAGGAGGCGAAGTTCTCGTGTGGCGTATTCATATTGTTGTATTGACGCTACAACAATTTGTTGTGTTCGGGCAACAACATCCTTTAAACTTTGAAAACCTTCATCACCTCATCCCCGAGATGATTGATCACCTTTACGGCGATCCGCCCGCTCTTCGGTTTCTCAAACGGGCGTGACGTGTCGCTGTTCAGCGTGGCCCACGCCTCCGGGTCGATCTCCGCTTTGAGCGTCGTCTTCAGCGCGCTGTAGGGATCGTTTGCCCCGAGGAAATAGGCGTGGCGGACGAAGAAACTTTCTTCGTTGTAGTCGGTGTCGATGAACCAGCAGGCGATGCCGTCCGCGCCGTCGCTGATCACTTCGCCGGTCTGGGGTTTGAAGACATCCACGCCGTTCACCTTCACGCGCAGCTTGCCGTCCGGCTCGGTGATGAGGTCGATGTCCGGCTCGCCGAAGATGACGAAGAGGTTGCCTTTGCCGGTGTTCTTGAGGTCCTCGGCCATGTGCAGGTCGGCGTTCATGCGGGCCTTGAGCACGGGGATGCGGCCCAGCTTGGTGAACTCCGTGGTGTGCGCCTCGTAGTTAAAGGCGCAGGCGATGAGCACATCGAACCCGGCATCGCCGGCCTCACGGGCGCCGGCGACGAGATCGGCGCGCTGCACGGTGCCAAACTCGGGGCCGATGAAGATGGCGGCGCGCTTCTCGACTTCGCCTTCCAGGTAACGGCCTTCGCCGCAGACCAGATCGCCGGGCCAGGGGGTGAGCGCGGTGAAGGTGACCCGGTCCTCCTTGTGCGCCTGCTGCACCCCGGCGGTCTTGAGGTTCTCCAGGATCATCTGGGGGAACGTTTGCTTCGCCCCGTATTCCGGACTGTCTTCGTTGATCGGATCGATCAGCTCGTCGTTCTCATCCACGCCCAGCATGCGGTGCGGGGATAAACTCTCGACGGTGAAGGGACCGGCCACGCGGACCTTCTTCTTGTCGTTGTAGGGCTTGTCGTAGAGGTATTCAAACTCGGCCTTGGCGGCGATGGAGGCGTCGATTTCTTGCTGCCGGGCGATGCGGGCCTGCCAAAACTCTTCGAGTAAGGGTTCAGTTTTCAGAGACCAGGGTTCAGGACGCTGCCGCGGGATTTGCCACTCCTCGAGGGTCTGGCTTTGCTGAACCCTGAACCCTGAAATCTTTTCCCTCAGCGGCGCGAGCCGCTGCTCCCACTTGTCCCAGATGACATCGATCTCCGCGTTGTTGGCGATGGACTTGAGGGTGATGTGCGGCACGCGCTCATAGACGAAGCCGTGGCGGATGTTCCCGCGCACGGGCTGCGAACTCGGCGCGGTGCGGGTGACTTCGGCTTCCTTGATCTGACCTTCGCGGGAATCGGCCAGCAGGTAAAAGGGATAACGCGCGCCCATGATGCGGGCACGGGCCAGCGCCAGCGCCACGCGCGAGGTGTCAATCGTGATCCAGCGGCGGCCCCATTGCTCGGCCACGGTGGCGGTGGTGCCGGAGCCGCAGGTCGGGTCGAGCACGAGGTCGCCGGGGTCGGTGGCCATGAGGAGGCAACGTTGAATTACCTTTGGTGAAGTTTGAACAACATACGTCTGCTCTTCTGTGAAGCTGCCAGCTCCCAATCCTGTCCAAACATTGCTAATTGGTGCTACAGGATAGTCGTTGAGGAGCCGGACATACCTCAGGCTATTGGTTGTTGATGCGATTCGGCCTGCGAGGCTAAGTTTGCGCAAACCTTCACCGGTCGTTTTCCAATGCGAGTTGGACGGAACGAAAAAGTCCTTCCCTTCAAATCTGAAAGCAGGACTGACCGCTCCCTCTTTTCTGCGGCGGTCATCCCTCGGCGAGTCAGATCAGGCAGTTCAATCCATGAATACGATTCTGCGATTCCCAGTTCCTCTTTGGAAGAAAGGACGGGACGAAATTTCTGCTGCTTGATGTCCTTGGCATAAAGCAGCAGGTAATCGCTGACATTGGAAAGTTGGTCACTTACAAGGCTCCCAGTCTTCGTGAACACGATTGCGGACACGCAGTTATCCTCCCCAAACACCTCATCCATCACCGCGCGGACGCGATGGACATTTTCATCGCCGATTTGGACGAAGATGGAACCGGAATCGGTGAGTAGATCGCGGGCGACGGTGAGCCGATCCCGCAGGTAGGTGAGGTAGCTGTGGATGCCGTCGCGCCAAGTGTCGCGGAAGGCTTTGACCCGTTCTTTGTTTTCGTGATCGGGAAAGGTCTGAGTGCGCAGCGCCTGCCTGTGAAAGTGGGAGTGGAAACAATGCTGGGGAAAATCGTCCCCGCACTCACACCGATCGACTCACACGGCGGCCGGATTTTTATCGAAGGCGAAAATTGGAGCGCGGCGAGCGATCACTCGATCGAAAAAGGCCAGCTCGTGGAAATAACCGCGGTGGAAGGATTAACTCTGAAGGTAACAAGCAAAGGAAAATAAGATTATGTCATCACTCGAAGCATTACCCCGGCTGATTGGATGGATCATACCCGTCATCATTCTCGCCATCATCATCCTGCCGCAGATGGTTCGCATTCTGCGCGAGTACGAACGCGGCGTTATCTTTC
>JBBSPM010000035.1:0-47217 GCA_038258815.1 Chthoniobacterales bacterium | reverse complement strand
TGTGGGTGGCGGCCTTCCGGTGTGAGCGGGCCCGCGCGGGGGTTGTTGTTTTTTTGGTGGGGGGGCTATTGTTGCAACGTGGGTAACCCGCCGCGGAATGTGGCAAACTGCCGCCACGTGAAGATTGTCTCTTGGAATATCAACTCGCTCCGCAAACGGCAGGAGCGTTTGCTGGCGTGGCTGGCGGCAACGCAGCCGGATATCGTCTGCCTCCAGGAAACGAAATGCACGGATGAGCAATTCCCCGCCGCGGAGCTGCGCATGGCGGGATATCACACCGCCTTCCACGGGCAGAAGTCGTATAACGGTGTCGCCATTCTATCGAAGGAGCCGGCGAGCGATGTGCGGGTGGGCTTATGTGACGAGGAAAATGATCCGCAAGCGCGTGTGATCGCCGCGACGATCGATGGTGTGCGCGTGTTTTCCATCTATGCGCCGAATGGGCAGGCGGTCGGCTCGCCGGCTTACGATTACAAGATGAAGTGGTATGCCCGGCTGGAGCATTGCCTGCGCCAACACGAATCCGGCAAGCGCGACCTCGCAGTCTGCGGAGACTTCAATGTCGCTCCGAAGGATGAAGACGTGCACGACCCGGCGCTCTGGAGTGGCGCGATCATGTGTTCGGACGGTGAACGCGCGGCGTTCGAGAGTTTGTGCTCCGTAGGCTTGGTCGATACCTTGCGCCTGCACCGCCCGGAAGCGGGGATCTTTACCTGGTGGGATTACCGAATGCTAGCGTTTCCGAAGAACCGCGGACTTCGGATCGATGCAGTGCTCGCTAACGAGTCGTTAGGCGCGCGATGCACAAATGCCGGAGTCGATCGGGAGATGCGAAAAGGCAAAGAGCCCTCCGATCACGCGCCGATCTGGGCAGAGTTTTTGTAGCCACGTCCCTGTGGGACGTGCGGTAACCGACGTCTGAGGAACTTTCGGCGCGCCTCTGGTTGTCATGTCTTCACCCGCACGCCCCGCAGGGGCGTGGCTACAGGCTGGACGCTCTGACGCTTTCTAGTGCGGGAAGGAATACGCGTTACTTTCCGCAGTAACGTCGAACGGACTGACGTTCTGAGGGAAACGTCCAACGCTCACCGGTTCAATTAGGAGGAGCGCGCCGCGTCGATTCTGTCATTGGAGGTTGGACGCTGGACGTTCGGTGTTCGACGTTCGACGTTAATGAAGCGCGTGCCGCATCTTCACGTGGCCAATCCGCCGCCGCGGCCGCTGATGCTTTTCGATGGAGATTGCCATTTTTGCACACGCTGGATCGAGCGCTGGCGGGAGATGACGCGCGGAAAAGTCGATTACGCAAAGTCGCAGGAAGTCGGCGCGCAATACCCCGAGATTCCGCCTTCTGCATTCGCGAACGCGGTCCAGTTCATTGAACCCGACGGCACGGTGTATCGCGCGGCGGAGGCGGTGTTTCGTTCGCTCTCGTACGCGCGGGGCGGCAAGTGGACGCGATGGTGCTATGAGCACGTGCCGGGCTTCGCGCCGGCGACGGAGACCGCGTATCACCTCGTCGCGCGTAATCGCATGCTCGCTTCCAAGGCGACGCGTCTTCTGTGGGGAGACGATGTGCAACGGCCGACCTATTTCGCGGCGCGTCGTGGTTTTCTGAAAACGCTCGGTCTCGCCTATCTCTTCGCCTTCATCTCGTTCTGGATGCAGGTGGATGGCTTGATGGGCGCGCACGGTTTATTGCCGGCCTCGGAGGTGATGTCGGCAATGCAGGACGCGATCGGGATGCAACCTTCGCGCGCGCCGACGCTGTGTTGGTGGAGCTCGTCGGACGCGATGCTGCACGGCCTTTGCCTCGTGGGAACGGTGGCCGCGGCGGCGCTGACTTTTGGCCTTCTGCCGGTGCCCGCGTTGCTCGCCTGCTTCGTGTGCTACCTCTCGCTCGTCACGCCGGGAGGCATTTTCTTCAGTTATCAGTGGGACATCTTGCTGCTGGAGACGGGCTTCGTGGCTATTTTTCTGGCGCCGCTGCAATGGCGTCTGCGGCGAGGGTGCGATGCGCCGGTGTCCGGGATCGGCCTTTTTCTGGCGAAGGCGCTGCTCTTCAAGATCATGTTCATGTCCGGAATGGTGAAACTAACGAGCGGCGATCCCTCGTGGCTAAATCTCACGGCGCTCGATTACCACTACTGGACCCAACCGCTGCCCACCGCGCTGGCGTGGTTCTCCGACAAGAATCCCGAATGGGTGAAAAAGGCGTGCGTGGCCGTGGCGCTCTTCGTTGAGATCGTGGTGCCTATCTTCATTTGGGCGCCGCGCCGCTTGCGGATCGCGGCCGCCTGGTTGTTGATTGTCCTGCAAATCGGAATAGCGCTCACGGGCAACTATTGCTTCTTCAATCTGCTCGTGATCGCGCTCTGCCTGCTCCTCTTCGATGACAGGACGTGGGCGCCACAACGGAAACGCGAGACACCGGGTTCGCGCTGGCGCTGGCCGGTTTGGGTGCCGGCGACGGCGCTGGTGGTGACGTTGCCGTTGAATGTTTTCCAGATCTACACGGCGCTGGTCCCCGGAGCGGAGTGGCCGCGTCCATTGATTGGGCTGCACTCACGACTGGAGCCCTTCCGGATCGCGAATGGCTACGGGCTTTTCCGCGTCATGACGAAGGAGCGTCCCGAAATCATTTTCGAGGGCAGCAGCGATGCCTTTGATTGGGTGCCGTACGATTTCAAATGGAAACCGGGCGATATGCAACGCGCGCCGCAATGGAACGCACCGCACCAGCCACGACTGGATTGGTCGATGTGGTTCGCGGCGCTCGGCTCGCAGCGTGATCGCGCCGTGGCCGAGCGGATGGTGGGGGCTCTCCTTCGCAACGAACCCAGCGTGCTCGGATTGTTGGCGCGCAATCCCTTCCCCGGTAAACCGCCGCGATTTATTAGGGCTACGGTTTACGACTACCGCTTCACTGATTGGGCGGAACGAAAAGCAACCAAACAATGGTGGAGCCGGCAGGTTCGTCGGGCGTACTTTCCCGCGCTTTCGCTGGAGGATTTTCAACGCTAGCGCTCAGTTTGTGACGACCGCTCCAGACGGAAGATGTGCGAGCCGTTCTTGGGCAAGCTTTGCGCAAAAATGGGGCACGCTCTAAGGGATTAATATTGTAAAATGGGGAAAATGTAATCTCTCTTAGTAGCCATGACTCCCTTTAGACGCCGGAGCACGTCAGAATGAACCAAAGCTCCCGTTTCAGCTCAGTTGCTGTGAGCTTAGCCTGGGTAGGCTTGTGCCTCGTCGCGAGCGCGACGCACGGGACGGCGGCAGATGCGACGTGGAAGCTCGATCCTGTTAGCAGTAATTGGGCATTCGACCAAAACTGGACGCCGGAATCGCGGCCTTACACCGGCGAGACGGCGACTCTCGATATCTCGAACGTGACGAACATTGTCACTTCAGGCATCATCGGGAAGGTGGTCTTCACGCCGACTGCGAGCGCTTATACGTTGAGGATCCTACCAATGGCCGACTTTGGCGTCGGGGGCGTCGGACTGCTTAACTCGTCGGGTCGTCTGCAGAAGTTTGATTTGCAGACCAGTTCGACGGCGAGATCTCTCATCACCTTCTACGGCGGCGCGACTGCGGGTGCGTTAACGGACTTCAGGATTCGCGGTGCGGTCGTCGCGAATCGCCCAGGAGCAGTGATTTATTTTGAGGGCGCAGCGACCGCGGGATCCGGAAATTTTGTCACCGAAGGGGGTTCCGCAGTCACGGCGCTCGGGGCTTCGATTGAATTCCGAGACGATGCAAATGCCGGCCAGGGCACGTTTACCACTCGCGGCGGCGAGGTTTCGCAAGGTAACGGGGGCACCGTTTATTTTTACCAAAACTCTTCAGCCGCTGAAGCAACCTTTTATAATTTGTCCGGCTCCAGCAGTCTGGCTGGAAAGATTTTTTTCTGGGATTCAAGCAGCGCGGGGAGCTCTCATATTTTCAACCGCTACGGCCCCACGAATGAAGAGACACCGGGCGCGACCTCTTTTAATTTCACGGCGAGTGCGGGAACGAGCACCATCGTCAACGATGGCGGTCGGCCGGGCTCGGGATTTACCCAATCCGCGACCACAGCCTTCGCGGGCAATTCGACGGCAGCCCTAGCCTCGATCACGAATCGGGCGGCGTTGCAGAGTCTTGGCTTGGCCGGGCGAACCTACTTCTCGATGAACGCGCATGCGGGGAGCGCGACGATCGTGAACGAAGGCGCGGCACTCGCCAATACGCAGGGCGGGTTTCTCTCCTTCTCGGGTAGCTCGACTGATACGGTGAATGCAGAGTCGGCCATGATCGTGAATCAAGGAGCGTCCGCGGCGGGCGGGGGCGCGGGAGGCACCTTCTTCAACGGAACGACGGCGGCGCAGGCGACGATTACGAACGAGAGCGGTTCGAATGGCGGCGTGGGAGGAACGACAGAATTTGCTTTCGTGAGCCGCGCGCCCAGCGCCGGCTCTGCCACGATCATCAACAAGGCGCCGACCTCGTCGGTGCTTGGCGGGGTCACTACGTTTCGCGGCGGGACTGCTGGGACGGCTAATATCACAGCGGAAGGCAGCGCCGTGGCCGGAGATAGTGCGGTCATCTTCCCCGGGACTGAAGCTAGCCAAAGCACCATCACATTGTTCGGGGCCACGACTGCGGCGGGAATGGGAGGGCGCCTACAGTTTGAAAATTCCGGCACGGCCGGACAGGCCACGCTGCGAGCCAAGGCCGGCACAGTGCCGAATGCACCTGGTGGGCGAATCCTTTTTTTCGGTCAAGCGCAAGGCGGGACGGCTCGCGCGCACCTGGAAGCGGGCGCGCGTTTGGACCTCAGCAGCCTGACCAATGCCGGGATGGACATCGGCGCGATCGAGGGAGTGGGCGACGTTTTCCTCGGGGCGAAGAATCTGCGGATCGGCAGTGATAACGGCGATGCGTTGTTTGCTGGCGTCTTGCGCGATGGCGGGTTGGTGTCCGCTGCAGGCGGTTCCGTCACGAAGATCGGAGCCGGCACGCTCACGCTCAGCGGAGCCAACCTTTATACGGGAGCGACTACAGTTAGCACGGGGACTTTGTGCCTTTCCGGCTCGATCGTAGGAAACGTTAGCGTAAACGCAGGCGCTACGCTTTGCCTGGCAGGCGGGAGCGTCGGTCAGTCGGGCTCGACCGTCACGGTCGCCGCCAAGGGCCACATCGCCGGGTTTGGCGCAATCCTTGGCAACCTGACGAACAATGGACTGGTGGAGACAGACGGCTTCGGCACGCTGATTCTTTCGGGCGCCGTCACCAATAACGGAGTCATTCGCATTCGCGGTGGCGGCGTTTTGGATGCAAGCGATGCTCCTTCCTTCACCAATAACGGCACCTTGGATGTGATCACCGGGTTCGCCAATTTACCGCCAAACTTTAGCAACGGGCCCGGAGGGATCGTCCTCGATTCCAGTGTAGTGCGGGTAAAGGAAATCGCCCGGACCGGCACTCAGGTGACGATCACGATCGACGGCTACACGGGCCATAGTTATCAACTGCAATCCAGCGACAGACCTGCGCCCGGATCAAGCTTTCAGAATCTCGGCGCGCCGCAAACGGGGAACACGGGCACGGTGCTCTCGTTCCAGATCCAAGAGTCTAATCCTGCGGGCTTCTACCGGGTGGCGGTTGATTTGTAACCTCGGCACGAAACGTTCGACGGAACAACTCGGACCATAGGGGCGGGCGCACGGCCACTCGGGTCGGCGAGAATTTGCCTCCGAGTTGAGCTGAGCGGAAAGCTGAATATTTTCCGGCTGTGGCGAAGGAAGATCAGATCGTGACGGAGGGGACGGTGACACAGGTGTTGCCGGGGACGATGTTCCGTGTCGAGCTGCCCGGTAAGCGCACGGTCCTGGCGCATATCTCGGGGAAAATGCGGAAGCATTTCATCCGCATCGTGCCGGGCGATAAGGTGGAGGTGGAACTCTCGCCCTACGATCTGACGAAGGCGCGGATTATCTTTCGCGAGAAGTAAGCGCGCGGCGCGGCTGACTTACGTTTCCATTCAGGGACAGCGGCATTGCCGTTTGCCGAGACCGCGGGGTGGGCGGATACTCATCCAGAACCGAGAAAAGGAAAAAATTATCATGGCTGAAGAAAATCCAATCAATCCGGGCGGCGTAAATCCGGCGCCCGCACCAAGCAAAGTCGAGAGCAGTAAGACGCACGCCAAACGTGCGGCGGAAGACCTGAAATCGGCCGCGACCGACATGGCTGAGCAGTATCGCGGCAAGGCGGAGCAAGCCTGGGGCGATGCGCGGGGCAAGGCCGAACAGGCGTGGGGCGACGCGCAGGATCGCGCGCGGACTTTCCAGGAAGACGGCGAGCAATATGTGCGTGACAACCCGACCAAGGCCGTCTTTACGGCGCTCGGAATTGGGTTCGTGCTCGGAATGATTTTCCGGAAGTAACCCGCGAATGGCTGGCGACTCGATGCGGTTCCGCAATCCCGCGGGGCACGCAGGCTTGATCAACAACCTGGTGTCGCTGGCCAATTCGTTGGCCGGATTTTTCGAGAGCCGGCTGCACCTTTTTGCGCGGGAGTCGAAGGGCGCTCTGCTGCATTTGGTGTTGCTGGCAGCGGCGCTTGTTGCCGCGCTGGTGCTGCTGGTGACGGGTTACATTTTTCTCATCGTGAGCGCGATTTTTGGCATCGCGGCGGCGGCGGGAGTGTCGTGGATCTGGATCGCGCTGGGCGCGGCGGGCGTGCATTTTTTGCTCGCGCTCGGCTGTGGCTTGTTCGCAAAGAGCCAACTGACGAAGCCCATGTTTGAGGTGAGCGTTGAAGAACTTAAGAGGGATCGAGAATGGCTGAAAACGGTGAACCGGACAGAGAACTCCACGAATTAAGGCAGGAGATCGCGCACTCGCGGGATCGTCTCGCGCGGGATCTGCAGGGGCTCCAGTATGAGCTGGATTTTCCGCTCAAGTTCCGGAAGTCGTTTCAGCGTAACGCTGGCGTTTGGGTTTCGGCAGCGGTTTTGACTGGAGTCGCTTATGCGGCGCGGGCGCTGCCGAAGAAGAAGATCATCGTTACTACTGACAGTAAGACGGGAAGACGAGTGCAGGGCGAAGAGCAGAAGAAGGGACTACTGCAGGCCGGACTGGCGATGGGCGCGTTGCGCTTGGCGGCCACCTTACTTCGCCCGGTGGTCGTCCGTTTTGTGGCGCAGAAAGTCACCGGCTACGCGAGCCGTTCGGGTGCGCGCCGCGGCTGGTAACGCGTTTTAGGTTTACGGGAGCGGAGTGCTGCCTTCATGATCGCGACGCGAGCATGAGCGCAATCCCAACCACCACGCCAAGCGGAGTCCTGCCGCATGTGGACGATTATCTGGCGCTCGGGCAGGACGCGGGCGCTTCGGATATTCATCTCGGCGTGAATGCGCCGCCGATCTGGCGCCTCCAGGGAACGTTGCAGCCGATCTGGCCCGACGCGCCGCGTTTGACGGCGGAAGAAACATCAGCCCTGGCCGAGGCTTTTCTCCCGGAAGCGCAAAGCGAGCATCTACGGGAACGCGGGGACGCTGATTTCGCATATGCGAACGAACGGGGGCGTTTCCGCACGAGTGTCGTTAGGCAGCGGCTCGGGACGGATCTTGTTTTTCGCATCATCAATACGCAGGTGCGCACGATGGATGAGCTGGGGTTGCCGGAGCACCTGAAACTGCTGACGCGTTACCAGAATGGTTTGATTCTGGTCACGGGTTCTGTCGGGAGCGGGAAATCGACCACGCTGGCGGCGCTGGTCGAACAAGTGAACATCGAGCGGCGCGAGCACATCATCACGCTCGAGGATCCGATCGAATACATCTTTGAACCAAAGGGCTGCCATATCACCCAGCGGGAAGTACACACGCACACGCGCTCATTCAGCGCCGCCTTACGAAGCGCGCTCCGCGAAGACCCCGATGTGATCATGATCGGCGAGATGCGCGATCTGGAGACCATCTCGCTCGCCATCACCGCGTCGGAGACCGGGCATCTCGTTTTGGGCACGCTGCATACCGGCAATGCCTCGCGCACGCTGGACCGCCTGCTCGACGTGTTTCCGGTCGATCAACAGGAGCAAATCCGCACGATGGTGAGCGAGTCGTTGCGCGGCATCATCAGCCAGCAGCTCGTTCCGCGAGCCGATGGTGCGGGACGCGTGCTCGCGCTCGAAACGCTCACGAACACGCCGGCGGTTTCGAATGTGATCCGCGAATCGAAGACCTACATGCTACCCGGCATCATCCAGACCGGGAAGAAGCAGGGAATGCAATTGATGGATGATGCGCTGCGCGATTTGTTCGACCGCAGGTTGATCAGCGGCGAGGAAGCGGCGGCACGGTCAGAGCAAAAACAAGCGATGCGCGAGCATGTGGGGAAAGAAGTTTTTGACCGCGGATTACGCGGATAACGCGGATGGGAAAGGTAATTCACAGCGAGCTGAGTGGGAAAATCATCGGCGCTGCGATGGCGGTGCTGAATGAACTAAAACCGGGCTTGGACGAGAAGCTCTACGAGCGCGCGATGGTTATAGAATTACGAGAGGCCGGGCATGAGGTCGAAGTGCAGCGGTCGTATCCCGTTTACTTTCGGGAGCAGTTGATTGGGACACGGCTTCCTGATTAAATTGTGGACCGCGCAGTTATCGTTGATCCCAAGGTCGTCGCTAGTTTTAATGAAACGCACACTGCGCAGATGATCGGCTACCTGAACATCACGGGCTTGGAATTGGCGTTGCTTCTGAATTTCAAAAACGCGCGACTGGATTGGAAACGCGTCGTCCGCCAGCAACGCTCCGATTCGCCGCCAGACTTTCGATTGTGACATCCCCATCCGCGAAATCTGCGTAATCCGCGGTTAAAGAAATGCCCTACATCGATCAATTTTTCGAAGTCCTCGTCGCGGAAGGCGCGTCGGATTTGCACATTGGCGAAGGTCAGCCGCCGAAAATTCGGAAGCACGGCGATGTGGCTCCGATTCGCCCGGAGGCGGTGACGCGGGATGAGGCGGCTTACATGCTGAGCGAGATGGCGGGGCCGGAGAACTGGGCGCTTTTCGAGGAACGGGGCGATCTCGATTTCGCGTATGAGATGGATCGGGAATCGCGTTTTCGCTGCAATTTCCTCAAGCAGGCAAATGGCTACGGCGCCGTTTTTCGTCTAATTCCGACCAAGATTGCATCGCTCGAGGAGCTCGGAATTCCGCCGATCGTGAAAGAGTTTGGTCACCTGCGCGGTGGCCTCGTGCTCGTGACGGGGCCGACCGGTTCCGGTAAGTCGACCACGCTGGCGGCTTTGGTCGATTACATTAACGAGAATTTCTCTCGCCATATCGTGACAGTGGAAGAGCCGATCGAGTTCGTACATGAGAACAAGCGCAGCATCATCACGCAGCGGGAAGTGCCGATTAATGCGGCGAGCTTTCCCGTTGGTCTGAAGGCTGCGTTGCGCGAGGATGCGGACATCGTGCTCGTCGGCGAAATGCGCGATCTGGAGACGATCTCTCTCGCGCTGACCGCGGCGGAAACGGGCCTGCTCGTCTTCGGGACGCTGCACACGAACAACGCTCGCAAGACGGTGGACCGCATGGTGGACGTATTCCCCGCGAACAAGCAGGAGCAAGCGCGCGCGATGCTGGCTAATTCATTACGCGGAATCGTTGCGCAGCTTTTGCTGAAGAAGGCGGACGGCAGCGGTCGCGTGGCGGTGAACGAAATACTGGTCGCGAATGCGGCCGTGTCCGCGATCATCCGCGAAGGCGCCTCGCAGAAATTGCAGGATGTGATTGTCGCGGGGAAGGGGCAGGGGATGCAGTTCATGGATGACGCCATCTGGAGCCTCATGCAGCAAGGCATCGTCTCGCCGCACGAAGCGTTCATGAAGGCGATCGATAAGAATTTGTTCAAGAAATTCCTGCCCGCGGAGGAGCAGGCTTTTGCCAACTCCGCCGGCGCCTCGCCGGATGAGAAACGCGCGCCGGGCGATTTCGTGAAAGCGAAGCCTGGCGTTCGGCGCTGATTCTGGGTAGCGCAGGCTGCCAGAATTGATCGCGCCAACCACGTCAGCGGCGCTGTAGCCACGTCCCTGCGGGACGTATGGGAGGCGCGTGGCAAAGGATACGGCTCCTGCGAATGCGCCGCAAGGACACGTCGCACAGCGACGTGGCTACACTGTCACCTCTTTGTCACGTTGACAGCGGAAAGACGGAATGGTATCCGTCGCGCGATTTCTGAACGCACTACTCGATAGTCAGGTCTTGGTTCTGAATCGCTTGTGGCAGGCGGTAAACGTCTGCTCCGCGCGGCGCGCTTTCACTTTGCTCTATCAAGGGCATGCCCAGGTCGTCTCCTCCGATCCGCAGAATAATTTTCTCACGCACGATTTCGCGAGCTGGCGGGATTTTTCCACCGCCGCTCCGGAGCCGGAAATGGTGACCACAATTTCGTGGAAGATCCGGGTGCCGCGCGTGATCGTGTTGCTGCTCTTTGATCGGTTGCCGAAGAAGGAAGTAAAGTTTACCCGGCACAACGTTTTCGAGCGGGATAAGAATACCTGTCAGTACTGCGGGAAAGTTTTCGACCGGAGCGAGCTGAATCTCGATCACGTCTTGCCGCGCGATAAGGGCGGACTGACGACGTGGGAGAATGTGGTCTGTTCGTGCATTCCCTGTAATACGCGGAAAGGCAACCGGCTGGCGCACGAGGTGCACATGGCGTTAATCCAGAAACCGAAACGTCCGAAGTGGCGGCCGTTTGTGCATGTGACTTTCTCGGCCCAGCACCACGAGAGTTGGCGACACTTTGTCGATCTCGCCTACTGGAACGTCGAGTTGAGCGATTAGCGGCAGGTTTCGCGTTCGCGCGTTTCTGGCGCGTCCACAGTGTCATCCTGAGCCGCGAAGACGGTCGAAGGATCTCGCAGGCGGTCTCAACCTTTCGCACGAGCGAGAAGCATGATCGTCATGACATTCGCGGAAAGGCGAAGGTGGCAGCGTGTTCGCCCAGCGTCGGAGAGATCCTTCGACCGTCTCCGCGGCTCAGGATGACAGATCAGCGTGTAGGCGCTAGATGTCGTCTGTGGACGGATCGACTTTGACCTCACGCGGCTCAGGCTGACAGATCAGCGTGTTTGCGCTAAAGCGGGGGCGGTATGCTGCGGACGCAGCGCGTTCAAGATGGGCTGCGGGTATACGCCGAGGACGAGGATGCCAGCGATCAACGCTACCATCGTCATCCGAGAAAGACCGCTCAACGGGATGGCGGCCGTCGTGGTCGAGCTTTCCCAATACATCGCGCGCACCACTTTGAGATAATAGTAAAAGCCGCACGCCACGGTGATGACGCCGAAAATCACGAGCACGGTCTGATGCTGACGCAGGGCAGCGTCAAAGATGAAGAATTTGCCGAGGAAACCGGCGGTGAACGGAATGCCCGCGAGCGAGGCCATCGCGACGAGGAGCGCAAAAGCGAGGAAGGGTGAGCGTTTGCCGAGGCCATTGAAATCTGCGATCCGCTCGCCGGTGTGTTGCGCGACAATGATCAGCACGGCGAAGCTGAGCATCGTCATGAGCAGATATGACACGAGGTAGTAACCGACCGCCGGCCCGGCGAGCGAAACCACGCCGATGAGCAAGTAGCCCGCGTGCGCGATGCTGGAATAGGCCAGGAGGCGCTTCAGGTTTGTCTGCGGCAGCGCCGCGAGATTTCCGTAAAGCATGGTGGCGCCGGCCATGACGACGAGGAGGCGTTGTACCTGCGGCAGGATGAAAAACGGCTCCAGCACCCGGAGCAGGACGACGAAGCCCGCCGCTTTCGAGCCGACGGAAAGGAAGGCGGTGACGGGAGTCGGCGCGCCTTGGTAAACGTCCGGCACCCAAATTTGGAATGGAACGGCCGCGATTTTGAAACCGAGCGCAACGAGGATCAACGCGATGCCGAAGAGGGCGGGGACCTGATCGAAAGCGCCACCGCGCAGCACCTCTGTGATACGAACAAGGTTTGTCTGGCCCGTAACGCCAAAGATCCAGGTAATGCCGTAAACCAGAAAACCGGTGGAGAGCGCGCTGAGGATGAGATACTTCACCCCCGCTTCTAGCGTGAGCGGATTGCGCCGGGTGAACGCGACGAGGACGTAGAACGACATCGTGACCAGCTCGAGCGAGACGAAGATCATGACGAAGTCGACCGCGGAGGCCATCCACATCAGACCCGCGCAGGTGAAGAGCGGGAGGGCGAAAAATTCGCCGAGACCGGATTGATGCGTCGCGCCGCGGATCGATTGGCGCACGACTGGCGCGTAATCGATCATGAGCAGGAGCACGAGGATGGTGGTGGCGAGAGCGAAGCGTTTGAAGAAAATGGCGAGCGGATCGATGGCGTAGAACGACCAGAAGCCGGTCATCTCGGGGCCGGGCGAAGGTTGCAGGAAGAAGGTGGCCGCCAAGACGACGCCCAGGCCCACGATCCCGGCTAGAGCGATAGTGCGCTTCTCGATCTTTTCCGCGAAGGCTTCGATGAGGAGCAGGGTTAAGCCGAGAACGACGACGGCAATCTCAAGTGTGGGCGCGCCGATCATGGGTTCAGTTTGGCAGCGGGGTTTGCTGATTTACCAGCCTTCGGATTCAGCACGGCGGCCTGCGCGGCCTCCGCTGGGAAATAGTTCTTAAACGGCGGACGCAAAAGTCTAACGAGACCTTGCGGGAAAAATCCAAACCAAAGCAGGAAGGCGAGCAAGAGCCCGAGAGGCACCCGTAGATGGGTATGAAGGTCGGGTAATCCGCTCCAGCGTTCCTTGATGGGGCCGAGGAACGCGCCGCGATAGGCGCGCAGCATATAAACGGCGGAAATCACGACTCCCCAGAGAGCGAGCGCGGTCGTGACCTGGAAGATGTGGAAGCCATTCATATCCACGCCGTTTCGGAACGCGCCGAAAAAGACCATCACCTCGGCGGCGAAATTCGCGAAGCCGGGCAAGCCAATCGACGCGAATGCGCCGAGCCCAAACGCGACGCTGGCCAGCGGCATGACTTTTCCGAGGCCACCCAATTCCGAGATCACCAGGGTGCCGGTTCGCACCCGGACCTCGCCCGCGAGCGCGAAGAGAAGGGCGATCGAAAGTCCGTGCGCAAACATCAGAACGGCCGCGCCCGTTAGTCCCAAGACGTTGCCGCAGACAACGCCGAGAAAGATGTAGCCCATGTGCATCACGCTGGAATAGCCGAGCATCCAATCGAGCCGCTTCTGCGCGATCGTGGCCAGGCCGACGTAAATGATATTGCCCAGAAGAAGCACGATGAGTAGCCAGGCCCAATGCTTTGCGCCTTCCGGCAGCATCGGAATGGCGACGCGGATCAAACCGTAAAGGCCGAATTTTTTCAGCACGCCCGCGTGCAACATCGCCGCCGGCGCAGGTGCCGAAGCGTAGGCCTCGGGAGCCCAGGTGTGAAAAGGAAAGAGCGAGACCAGGATGCCGAACCCGATCAAGAGCAGGAGATAAATGTGATTCTGCGCTTCGGCGGGAATCTGTCCCGCGGAGGCAGCGGTCTGCAACACGCGCATGTCGAAGCTGCGCGCGGCTTCCGGCACGCTGCGGTAGAGCAGAATCAATCCGAGCAGGAGAATGAAACTCCCGGTCGCGAGATAGATGGTGATCTTCCACGCGGCTTTCTGGCGATTCCCGCTGCCCCAGATTCCGATGAGGAGGAATGTGGGGATGAGCGCCAGTTCGTGGAAGGCGTAGAAGAAGAACAGGTCGAGTGAAGCGAAGGCGCCCATCGCGCCGGCCGCGATCAAGAGCAGGCAGGCGTAGTAGGCGTTCTCGTGGCGCTCTACTCGGCCGGCGAACCAGACTGCGGCGAACGTTACGATGGCCGTCAACAGCACCATCATCAGACTGAGCCCGTCGAGTCCGAGGATGAAATTCAACCGCCACTCTTCGCTGATCGGTAAGGTGGCGACATAGGCAAAGCCGCTTTGCCCGCGATGGAAACCAAGAAAGGCAGCAAACGTGGCCGCAAGCGTGAGACCGGAGGACCACAGGGCTGTGACTCTTGCGGGCGAGCCGAGGAGGATCAGCGCGGCAGCGATGAGCGGCGCGAAAACGATGAAGAGCAGGATCATGAAAACACGGTCAGGTAAATGATCCCAATGATGCCGAGCCCGAAAAGGAAGGCGTAGGCTTGCAGATTCCCGATCTGCAAAAGTCGAAGCAACGAGCCCAGGCCACCGGCAGTGTTACTCGCGCCGCCGACAGCGCCCGCGTCGATAATCCAGCGGTCGAAGAAGGCTGCGATCTGCGCGAGCAATCCCTGCGTGATGCCGATGAGCCAGGAGTAGAGTTCGTCGAAGTAAAAGCGGTGCCGGAAAATCGCGACGTTTAGCGGATCGTCTTCTCGGTTCCGATACAGGAAAAAGGCGATTCCGACTCCGAGGACCATGGCGGTAATCGGCAGAATCAGCATTGCGCTGCCCTCTTCCTCAAGGTGCGGGACTTGGAGGAAGCGATTGGCAAAAAATCCGAAACCCGCCAGCGCCGCCGGAATGGCGAGGACAATGAGCGGCCCCGTCATGACGAACGGTGATTCTTTGCTCTGCTCGGCGTGTTCGCTGCGCGGTTTACCGAAGAAGACCACCACGATGAGGCGCGTCATGTAGAACGCGGTCAGGAAAGCGGTGAAAAGTGCGAGATAGAAAATGGCCGTGTTCTTCTCGTGCGCGAGGCCGAGGATGGTGTCCTTGCTGAAAAACCCGCTGAACGGCGGGCAACCGATGAGCGCGAGCGTGCCGATGAGGAAGGTGCCGAAGGTGATGCGGAGTTTGCCGGCGAGGCCGCCCATCTTCCAAATATTCTGCTCGTGGTGGAGCATGATGATGATCGAGCCCGCGCCGAGGAAAAGCAGCGCTTTGAAGAAGGCGTGGGTGAAGAGGTGAAACATCGCGGCTTCACCGGAAGCGAGGCCGACCGCCATGACCATGTAGCCGAGCTGCGAGAGCGTGGAGTAGGCGAGGATGCGTTTGATGTCGTTTTGCTGGGTGGCGATGAGGCCGGCCATGAGCGCGGTGATGGTGCCGATCCAGGCGATGACGTGGAGCGCTGGCGGGGAGACCTGGATGAGGAAGCTGACCCGCACGAGCATGTAGACGCCGGCCGCGACCATGGTCGCGGCGTGGATGAGAGCGGAGATGGGCGTCGGGCCTTCCATCGCGTCCGGGAGCCAGACGTGGAGCGGGAATTGAGCGGATTTGCCGGCGGCGCCGCAGAAGACGAGCAGCGCCGCAGCGGTGAGGTATCCGGGATGCGCGGTCAGGTTCGACATTTTCTCCGCCACCTCGCCGAAGACGATCGAGCCGGTCGAGGTCCAGACCATGAGGATGCCGAGCATGAAACCGAAATCGCCGATGCGATTGGTGAGGAAAGCTTTGTTCGCGGCGGCGGCGGCGCTGTCGCGCGTGAACCAATGGCCGATGAGCAACCAGGAACTGACGCCGACCAGCTCCCAGAAGATGAACATCATGATGAAGTTGTTCGCGAGGACGATGCCGAGCATCGAGAACATGAAGAGCGAGAGCGCGGCGAAATAACGCGCCTTGCCGGCATCGTCGCGCATGTAGCCTAACGAGTAGATGTGGATGAGTGCGCCCACGCCGGTGACGAGGACGAGCATGGTTTTGCTCAGAGCGTCGAGGGTGAGGCCGAGGGGGATATCGAGCAGCGGTTTGAGATGGATCCAGGTCAGTTCGAGGGCCGTGCTCGCGGGTGAATTGAAGACGACGCAGCTGAGGACGAAGCCAATGATCGACGCGCCCACGGAAACGGTCGCGCTGATGCCGCCGTTGCGACGAGTGAGCAGGACGATGGTCGCTGCCGAGATGAGCGGCAGGAGCAGGATATACCAGGGTAGCGCGCTAGACATGAGAATGGAGCCGGCCCGCCCTCGGGCCGAAGGTTGCGCGCGCACAGAATTTGAAACTTCGGCGCGAGGGCGCGCCGGCTCCAGGTTTGGCGTGAGCGTTCATCAATATTTCAGGGCGGTGATGTCTTCGACGTGCGTCGTTTGCCGTGCGCGATAAAGGGCGACGATGATGGCCAGGCCGACCGCCACTTCCGCCGCCGCAACGGTGATGATGAAGAAAACGAAGACCTGCGCGTTGTAGTTCGGCAGGCCATCGGCGCCGACGCGGAAACGGGAGAAAGCGACGAGTGAGAGATTGGCCGCGTTCAGCATCAATTCCAGCGACATGAAGATGATGATGATATTACGTCGCAGCATCACGCCGGCGAAGCCGATGGTGAAGAGCAGGCCGCTGACGACGAGATAATTTCCGAGCGTGGCCATGTCTTAGCGGAGCTCCCGTTTACTCAGCACGATCACACCGATCGTCGCCACCAACACCAGCACGGCGATGATTTGGAAGGGCAGGTTGTAATTGTCGAAAAGAAGCAGGCCGACGCCGCGGACGTCGTCCCCGGCATTCACAGGAAGGGGAGGGAAGGTCTGGTCTGCGCCGCGCAGTTTGCCCACCACGAGACAGATCTGCGCGAAGAGAGCCAGGGCCACGGCGGCGCCGCCAGCGGTGGCGACGATGTTGGTGGTGCGGCGTTCCTCCGCGCGAAGGTCGAGTAGCATGATGATGAAAAGGAACAGCACCATGACTGCACCGGCGTAAACCAACACCTGAATGATGCCGATGAAGTAGGCATCGAGCGACATGAAGAGCGCCGCTAATCCGAGAAAACTGAGGACAAGACTGAGCGCGCTGGCGACGGGGCTGCGGTTGATAACCACCGCCGCGCCGAAGATCAGCATGAGCGAGGCGAAGAGCCAGAAGAGGAGAGCGGGCATGCTAGGGGAGTAGCGGAGTAATGGAGTGTTGGAGTAATTGCGGGGAGCGGAAACAAAACTCCATCACTCCACTACTCCATTGCTCCAACGTCTTCATTTCTTCTCGTTCCACTTCAGGACGACGCCTTCCATGACGCCGCCGAGTTCGAGTAGTTTTTCCTTGTCATGCACCATCTCGGCGCGGGTGAACCCGGTGATGGCGTAATCTTTGCGCAGGAAAATCGCCTGCTCTGGACAAACTTCTTCACACAGGCCGCAGTAGATGCAGCGGATCATGTCGATATCGAATTCGTGCGGGAATTTTTCGACCTTGGCGAACTTGTCGCTCGCGGCGAGTTCGCCTGGGACGATCGTGATCGCGCGCGGCGGGCAGATGAATTCGCAAAGCTGACACGCTACGCAGCGGATGCGTCCGGCGGTATCGCGCACAAGGGCGGGCGCGCCGCGGTAATGCTCGGGCATCTGGCTGTCCCATTTTTCTTCGGGGTACTGCATCGTCACTTTAGTGCGCCCGAGGAGCATGTTCTTGAGATGGCGGAACGTGATCATCATTCCGCCGAGGATCGCGGGCAGATAGGCGCGCTCTCTCCAGTTCAGTTTTGGGCGTGAGACGGTGATGGCCATAACTTATCTCGTGCTCCTGCTCATAATCGTGCTCGTAATCGAATCCGCGGGCACTCGAGCACGATTACGATCACGAGTATGAGCACGAGCAAGAAGAGGCATATCAATTCGGGAAATAAGCCAGAATGAGGGCTGTGACGAAAATATTCACGAGCGCGATTTCGAAAAAGAAAATCCAGCCGAGGCGCATGAGTTGATCATAGCGGAAACGGGGCAGCGTCCAGCGCACCCAGATGAAAACGACGAGGAGGACCGCCACCTTGGCAAAGAAGGTGGCGATGTTGAGGAGGCCAAAAATCCAACCGTGCGAGCCATCCGGGATGCCAGGGAAATGCCAGCCGCCCAGAAAAAGCGTCACGATGATGGCGGAGCCCGTGATCATGGCCGCGTATTCGCCAAGAAAGAAAAGCGCGAACTTCATCGAGCCGTATTCGGTGTGATAGCCGCCGACGAGTTCGGTTTCCGCTTCGGGCAGATCGAAGGGAAGGCGGTTCGTTTCCGCAAAAATCGCGACGGTGAAGACGCAGAACGAAATGAACATCGGGATCGCGAGCAGCCATTTCACGGGATTCAGCCAATCCCCGATAAAGGGCGCGATCATCCAGCCGTGTTCGATCTGATATTGCACAATGCTGGTCAGGCGCAGCTGGCCGACGAGCAAGAAAATCGGGATGACGGCGAGGCCGAGCGAGAGCTCGTAGGAGATCATCTGCGAAGTGGAACGCACGCCGCCGAGGAACGAGTATTTCGAATTCGACGACCAGCCGGCGATGACGATGCCGTAAACCCCTAACGAGGCGATGGCGAAGACGTAGAGGACGCCGACGTTGATATCGGCGATCACCATCGAAACACCCCAGAGCGTGCTGCCAAAGGGGACGACCGCAATGGTGGCGAGGGCGGGGACGGCGACAAGGCAGGGCGCGAGCCAATAGTAGAACTTGTTCACGTGCGCGGGCGTGAAATCCTCTTTGAGGAGGGCCTTTACGCCATCGGCGATGGGCTGGAAGAGGCCGGCCGGGCCGACCCGGTTCGGGCCGAGGCGGTCTTGGATGAGCGCGCTGATGCGACGCTCCGCGTACGTCGCATACGCAAACATCGGAAGGATGATGAGAAAAATGACGCCGCTTGTCTTCGCGAGGGAAGTGAGGATGAAGAACCAGTCCATCGCTAGAGTTGGGTAGGGACGGCGCGCTGCGCTGTCCGGGCGGCGTGGATCGCTGGTGATGGTTCGGGCGCTTCGTGTCGCGGTCGCGCTGGTTGGACGCCGCAGCGCGGCGTCCCTACCCGGTGCTCAGAGCCCCTCATATCAGCTCGCGGCCCTTTCCGATTCCGGTTTGTTGCCTTCGTGACGAGCGGACTCGTCGAGCTTTGGCGGACGGGCGATTTCCATGACCTGCGTCCCGAGGTCGCCGATTTTGCTTAGGCTCAATCCGGAGAACTCCGGAATTGCACTACTCATTTGCGCGAAGACTTCTTCGATTGTGTCAATGCCGTTTTGCCCAGAATGCTCCTGGATGAGATCGCGCAGGATTTCCCAATCATCGCGTGCCTGACCCGGCGGGCGGATGGCGCGATTCAAACGCTGCAGACGCCCTTTTCCGTTGATCATGGAACCGCGCTTTTCTGCGAAGCCCGACGACGGTAACAGCGCCGTGGCACAAGCGGTCGCCGAGTTTTCCAGCAGATCCATACAAATAAATGCCGGCAAGCCGGAGAGCTGCTCCGGAGTGAGTCCGGCGTCGAGTGGATTTTCTCCCAAGGCGACGAGTGCTTTGACCTGCCCATTGGCGATGGCCTGGACGATGGAGGGAAGCTGGGCGCCGGGATCGCCGGTCACGCGCATGACGCGGGCGCCGTTTGTGTTCGGGTTGCGATCCGCGCTGAGTAGAATGTCGTCGCTCGGGCCGTGGCGTGGCACGATATCCATGAGCTGAACGCCAAGTGCCTGTGCCAGCCGCGCGGTCAGCCAAAGTTCTTCGTTCGTCATTCGGCCGGAGGCGATGAGCGCGATTTCCCAACCGTTAAAATGCTTTAGTTGCGCGGCGGCGTGCTTGATCGCCGTCTTCCAATCGGTCCCAACGAGCTTATCGCCGGTCAAGATTTTCGGTTCGAGCAGGCGCCGGCTGGATTGGAGGTAATCAAAATTGAGCCGGCCGTAGTCGCACATCCAGGTGGAGTTGACGGCGTTATTCTCGCGCGGTGTCTGTCGGTAGATTTTTCCTTCGCGGGTGCCGATGATGGTATTGCAGCCCGTCGCGCAACTCGTGCAAAAGCTCTTCGTTTCCTTGAGGAACCAGACCCGCATCTTGAAGCGGAAATCCGAAGAGGTGAGTGCGCCGACCGGGCAGATGTCGACCGTGTTTAACGAGTAGTTGTTCTCGAGTTTCCTACCCGGATGCGCAGTCAGGACGCTGTGGCTGCCGCGATCGACAAAGCCGAGGACGTCGTCCTTTGCGATCTCCTGGCAGAAGCGAATGCAACGCGAACAGAGGATACATCGTTCGTCGTCGAGCGTGACGCGCGGTCCCAGCTCGACGTTCTTCGGCTTCTTGACCTTGTTCTCGAGGAAACGGGAGGCCGAGTTGCCATATTCGACGCTGAATTCCTGCAGTCGGCATTCGCCGGCCTGGTCACAGATGGGGCAATCGAGCGGATGATTGATGAGGAGGAACTCCATCACCCCACGGCGGCATTCTTCCACCAGCGGCGAAGTGGTGCGGACGCCCATGCCTTCCGCGACATCCTGCGCACAGGAAATCTGCGGACGCGGCATCCAATTGATCACTGGCATGCCGTCTTCGCCGAGCTCGGGTTTGCGGTCAGGCCCCATCTTCGCCATGCCCATTTCGATCAGGCACATCCGGCAATTGCCGGGCGAGCTGAGATTCTTGTGGTAGCAATAACGCGGGATGTAACTGCCGGCTTGCTCGCAAGCTTCGATCAGGCGCGTGCCTTTCGGGAATTGCTTCCAAACGCCGTCCACCTGGACGTTGACCATTCGCGGAGCGGCCTCGACTTCGCCCACTGCTCCGACGAAACCAGCGGCGCTTTCCGGATGATCCGGATTAACGATGAGTTTGTGCGATCGCGGTTCGATCAGGACATCCATGTCCTCCATGGGCACGGCGCCGAGGAGAACCTCGTTGCCCATGACCAACGCGCCCGCGAAAGCTTGCCGGTTTTCGAAGCGCATAAAAAGTGGGCCCACGTATGGAACCTGGATGACGTTGCCATCGGCGAGCTGTGCTGGACGCGTCCCAGCTTCATCGAGACGCAACTCTTCCTTCAGAGCAGCAGGAATGCAGGTGAGGTAAGCGGCCGAATCGACGCGCGCCTTCACGCTAATAGGCGCCAGCTCCGGGAAGCGCGGATTGCTCAAGAGCAGTTGTGCGAAGACGTAACCCATAAACTAAATCGTGCCCTTCGCGCCAGCGCGTTCCCAGCCGGGGTCGTGCGCGAGTGGGACCGTTTCCATGGTGCCGGCTTGGTCGATTAATTCGCCGGGGGTGAACTCGGGTGGGAGCGGCGGTGGGGTTTGCTTGGCGGCTTTGGCGGCGAATTCTTCCGGGAATTTGCCGACGAAACTTTGCGTGGGCCAGGCGCAGGCTTCGCCGAAGGCGCAGATGGTGCGGCCGGCGATATTGTCGGCCACGGTGGTGAGGGTTTTTGGATCTTCGGTGACACCGCCGCCTAATAACATGCGGTCAGTTATTTTCTTCATCCAAAGGGAACCTTCGCGGCAAGGGGTGCACTGGCCGCAGCTTTCGTGGGCGTAGAATTCGTTGATGTTATTCAGCGTCCAGACCATGTCGCGCGAGTCGTCGAGGACGATGACACCGCCGGAGCCGGCCATGGAACCGGCCGCGGCTAACGAGTCGAAATCCATCGGCAAATCGAAGAGCGACATTTCCACGTCTTTAATCTTGAAACGTTCGTCTGCGCGCAAGACTTTGGCGGAGCTGCCGCCGGGGATGACGGCTTTGATCTCGCGACCGTAACGGGGACCGCCCGCCATTTCGTAAATGAGATGGCCCATCGTGACCGCGCCGACTTCGATCTCGAAGTAGCCGGGTCGTTGGACGTCGCCGCTCACGCAGACGATGCGCGTGCCGGTATTGTTGAGTTTGCCGAGTTGCGCGTATTTCGCGCCGCCCATCTCGATGATGTGCTTCACGTGGCAAAGCGTTTCCACGTTGTTCACAATGGTGGGACACAGGTAGAGCCCGAGCACGGCGGGGAAGTAGGGTGGCTTGATCCGCGGATAGGCGCGCTTGCCTTCGAGCGATTCGATCAAGCCAGTCTCTTCGCCGCAGATGTAAGCGCCGGCACCGCGGTGGATGTAGATCTCGCAATCGAAGCCGGTGCCGAGCATGTTCTTGCCGAGGAACTTTTTCGCCCGCGCTTCTTCTATCGCCTGTTCAAGAATCTTCGCGCCTTCGGGGAACTCGCCGCGGACATAGATGTAGGCGACGTGCGCATTGAGGGCAAAACACGAGATCAGCATGCCCTCGATGAGCTGGTGCGGGTCTTCGTGAATGATATAGCGATCTTTGAACGTCCCGGGCTCGGATTCGTCGGCGTTGCAGATGAGGTAGATCGGCTTTTTCTCGTCGGGCTTGATGAAGCCCCACTTCACGCCGCACGGGAAACCAGCGCCCCCACGCCCTCGCAGACCGGAGGTCTTCACTTCGTTGACAATGTCGGTGCGCGACATTTTCACGGCCTTCTTCAACTGCTTGTAGCCGCCGTGTTTGAGGTAACAATCGATGTCGGGCGTCCAGTCTTCGGTGCCGATGTTTTTGAAAATTAACCGACGCTCGGAAGGATGAGGATCGGATTTCTGATGGCTGATGGCTGATGGCTGAGGGTAGATAAGCTCGCCGGCGTTGTATGGCTGGACGTTTTCGCGGAGGGCATCATCCACCATGCAGACGGGGGCGGTGCCGCAACTGGCGAGGCACTCCACAAACTCGATGCTGTAGTTTCCGTCCGCGCTGACGGCGACGGGATTGTGCATTCCTTCGTCGTGCTGGTGAAGATCGATGCCCGCGGCGGCGGCCAGCTTTTCCTTCAGCTCGTAGCTGCCCGCCATCGCACAGCTCAAAGTGCGACAGACGCGGAAGTGCTTCTTCCCCGCCGGCGCCTGGCGGTACATCGGATAAAACGTGACCAGCTCGAGAATATTGATCGGCTGCAGCTCCAGCTTCGTCGCGATCCACTGTACGCCTTCGTCGCTGATGTAGCCGAAGTGCTCCTGCCAGAGATGGAGCAAAGGCATGGCGGCGCTGCGTTTCCGGTCTGCCGGATAACGCGTGATGGCCCGCTCCATTTCCCGCTCCAGTTCAGCGGGGACGCCTTTGCTCGTCGCGTTCACGAGATAGGCGGCTACTCGGTCAAAGTGGTCGCTTTCGATTCCACTTTGTCCTCTCTGAAAACTATGGTGACGGTGTCCTGACCCTGCGTGTAAACGTAAGTCGTTTTTTTCATGACGACGAAATCTTTGGTGTCGACAGAATTTGGGACGCCGAGGATGGATTCGACCTGCTTCTTCGCCATCCCTTCCTGCACCTGATCTACGTTCGCCTTGGTGATTCGCTTGCCCGGATGACAGGCCGCGATGACGACGAACGCGAGGGTGACGACTCCGAGCAACGCTGGTCGCAGGGCGCGGCGCGCCTTCTCTTTGTTGAAACGCGGCGCCTCAGTCATCTTACGGGTTGCGTCCGAGGTTGCCGTCCTTGCTGTCCACTTCGTCGTTCTTGAAAGTGATCATGGCGAACTTCGTGCCGTCCTCATAGCGGTAGGTGGTTTTCTTGAAGATGACCATATCCTTCGTCTCTGCCGTGGTCGGCCCACCGAGGATGTTTTCCACCTGGCTCTTCGACATTCCCATCGTGATTTGGTTGTAGTTCGCCTCGGTCAATTTCGAACCGCTGATGGTGGTGCGATTGCAGCCGGCCGCGAAGAAAAGGGCGGCGAGGAGCACGAGCCAGGAAATGTTCTTGAGTGGATTCATAGTGATCATCTGTCGCATTCGCCCATCACGAAGTCCAGACTCCCGAGGATGGAGACGACGTCGCTCACGCTGTGGCCCGGCAGGAGTTCGGGCAAAATGCTGAGATTGCAGAACGAGGGCGAGCGAATCTTCAGCCGATGCGGCACTCCGCCGCCCTTGCTGTTGATGTAAAAACCGAGTTCGCCTTTCGGATTTTCCGCCGCGAAATAGACTTCGCCGACCGGCGCATCGAGGCCTTCCGTCACGACGATGAAATGGTGGATCAGTTCTTCCATCTTCGTCATGACGTGCGATTTCGGCGGCGGCATGTTTTTCCCATCGACGACGTTGATCGCGCCGGTCGGCATCTTGTCGATCAACTGCCGCAAGATGTGCGCGCTTTGCCGCATCTCCTCGATCCGGACCAGATAGCGGTCATAGCCGTCACCAGCGGTGCCGATCGCGACTTCGAAATCGTATTGGTCGTAGCTGAGGTAGGGATGCTTCCGGCGAAGATCGTGCTCGACACCGCTGCCGCGCAGATTCGGGCCGGAAAGACCGTAGGCGATGGCGCGGTCTTTCGGGATCACACCGACGTCGCGAGTGCGATCGACGAAGATGCGATTACGCGTGAGAAGTTTGTCGACCTCATCGAGCTGCGGGATGAAATCGTCGAGAAACTTGGCCAACTGCGGGAAGAAGGAATCCGGCAGATCGCGCGTTTGCCCGCCGATGCGCGTGTAGGAAGTGGTAAAACGCGCCCCGCAAATAATTTCGCAAAGATTATAAATCTTCTCGCGCTCGGTGAAAGTGTACATGAAGACGGTGAGCGCACCGAGATCGAGTGACATCGCGCCGATGCCGAGCAGATGCGCCTGAATCCGCGCCAGCTCGCAGCAGAGCACGCGGATGGCCTGGCCGCGCGGCGGCAATTCCCAGCCCATCAATTTCTCGACCGCGCAGGCGTAGGCGACGTTATTCGCGAGCGGCGCCAAATAATCCAACCGGTCCGTGTAAGGAACGAATTGGTTGTATTGCATGTTCTCCGCGATCTTCTCATCGCCGCGGTGCAAATAGCCGACATCGGGCGTGGCTTTGGTGATAGTTTCGCCATCCAATTCGAGCACGAGCCGCAAAACGCCATGCGTGGCCGGATGCGACGGCCCCATATTAAGAACCATGCGCTCGCCGATATCGTCGGGCTGTGTGGCCAGCGCAGCCTCAGCCGCGCCCACTCGGGTGAGGGGATCGGGAGATTCGATTTCGCGCGTTGTGAAAGCCATGGGGTAGCGCGTTCATGCTCGCTTCCACGCCTGAGGGCGCAAGCGTATTTTCCTCAAAACTTCGCGGGTGCTACCGATCGGGATCGAGATACTGCGTGCCAGATTTGTCCGTGCGGAAACGGGAAGGCGGCGCGGGCTTCGACCGCGCGGAAGAAATGCGTGATGGCGTGGGGGTGGTCGTGGTGGTGTGTCCGGCACGCGTCGTCTGGCTGGGCGTGGCCAGATTCACGAAGACCGGGTTCGGGTAGAGCGCTTTCATGGCTCCGGTGGCTCCGTCGACCACGACGCCGACGACTCCACCGAGGATCGCATTGCCCAAAGTAACCCCGCCGCCGGACGGTGAGAACTTGCTCTCCACCGCGACTGACTGGGGCGCAAAACCGTCCTTGCTCACCGTCACGAGAAAGCTCTCGGTTCGCTTCTTGGTGAAGGTCACGGGAGTGAAGCCGCGCTCGCCGGTCGAGAGAACAACGCGAGCGCCGGAAGGTTCGCTTTCCACTTTTAGCTGTCGTGAGTGCCACGAATTACCGTCGCGCACGAGCTAAGGAGAAGGCTTGAACAGAGGAGGAGCAGAATTTTCACCCGCCCTACTTATTCGGTGCGCGGAGAAAAAGACAATGCTGAGTTTGGGGCGAATGAATGAGCCCACTCAAGCTTCCCGCGAGGTGCGGGCGGCCAACGAAACTAGGGAGGCGAAACCCACCTCCCTTTTCACCGCGGCAGAGATACCGCGGTGCCTCTTTATTCCTATCGGATCAGAGTTCCTTCCAAAAGGCTTTGAAAGGCTCGACCCGACGAGAAACCTGCGCGTCCTGGAAGAACTTGATCAAGTGACGACGACCGGCAGACTGGTCCGAATAGCTGACCGCTGACGGATCGAGACGCCAGTTCATGGCACCCTCCACCGCGAGACGATCGAGACCATTGTTTCCACTGCTCCTTACAATCTGAGCGTCGGTGACGTGACCGTCACGGGCGAACATCAGATTGAGCACCACGGAACCGGACTCGCCCTGATCAAGGACGGAGCGCGGAAGCGCTGGTGCTGGTTTTGCGACCCACTGGGCTTGGACCGAGCTCGCTGCGAAAAGCAGGAGCGCGGCGACCACCGCAGTGTAAGCCGCCTGTTTACTGACATGGCATTGTTGGCTCATGCGCCGATCTTGGGAGTTTTCCCACAAAATAGCAATCTTCTTCTTCCGACCAAAACACGACGATTTAGGACACGATTTCCGCTCGCGCCACCGGGAGAATTGCGGCTAGCTATCACTCATGAAGAAGATCGCACTGCTGTTTGCTGGGCAAGGAGCTCAGAGCGTGGGCATGGGGCGCGAACTCGCGGGGGAATTTCCGGTCGCGAATAAGCTCTTTCTCGAGGCCGACGAATGCCTCGGGCGCTCGCTCAGCGACATCGCCTGGAATGGTCCAGAAGAAGCGCTGACCAATACCGCGAACTGCCAACCAGCGCTCTACGTGCACGGGTTGGCCTGCCTGGCGGCGCTGCGCGAAGCGGCCGGTGATTTCGCGATCGAGGCCGCGGCTGGCCTCTCGTTAGGCGAATGGACCGCGCATGCCGCGGCGGGGACATTCGATTTTGCCACCGGCCTCAAGTTGGTGGAAAAACGCGGGGAATTCATGGAAGCCGCCTGCGCCACCACCGCGGGCGCGATGGCGGCGATGATCGGAGCGGACGAATCCGCCGTGCGCGCCCTGGCGGCCGATGCCGATGTGGATGTCGCGAATTTGAACGCGCCCGGCCAGATCGTGATTTCCGGTCAGGCCGCGAAAGTGGAGCTGGCGATCGCCCTCGCGAAAGACCACGGCATCCGGCGCGCCACGCTCTTAAAAGTGGCTGGCGCGTACCACTCGCGGCTGATGGACAGCGCGTTTCTGCAAATGGGCGAGGCGTTGCTGGAAGCGGAGTTAAACCCGCCGCGGTTTCCGGTTATCAGCAACGTCACGGGGACGGTGGTCGAGACCCTTCCCGAAATCCGGCGAACGCTGCAGGATCAGATCACGAGCACAGTGCGTTGGACTGATTGTTTGGAATGGCTCTTGGCGCGCAAGTGCGACTTTTTCATCGAGCTGGGCCCCGGCGGTGTGCTGGCAGGATTGCTCCGGCGCACCCGGAAAGAAGTGGACATCGTGAGCGTGAGCGATGTCGCGTCGTTGCGGGCCTGTGTGGATCGGCTGCAGGCCGAGTAGGATCGGCGGCTTCCAGTCGAATCCCCTTCCTGGAGCATTTCATGCGCTTTGAGGAAAGCGCCAGGCGCGATGGAATGCAGCCGGAGTGGAGTCTCCCGTCCGAGGGAGGAACTCCGGGATTTTCGGTGGATCCGGCAGATATGAAGCGCGTTAGAGGGCAACCCGCCTCAGGCCGGTCGTTGCTCAAAGCAGATATGGCAATGACGGGAGCATTGCCCTCCAGCGCGCGCCTGAAAAAGGTTTGACAGATTACTCTGAATCGCAGAGTAATCTGCATTATGAGCAATCGAACCACGGCGCAGGATGCCGATCGCGCTCTGCGAATGGCTGACACTTCGCGGGCCGCCTTGCGGCAAGCGGTGCGCGCGCATCGCGGTCATCTTCACCTTTGGCTCTGGGGCGCGATTTGGATCGGAATGTCTCTCAGTGTCCACTTCCGCGGAAAAGAGGGGATGCGGTCCTTCCCGTTTCTGGTTCTGGCCGGCATGATCCTCTCGACGGCTATCGGCAGCTACCAGGCTCGGCAAATCCGCACTCCCTTCGATAAGCGTTTCTTCGCCGCGCTTTGCTGCCTGCTCGTTTTCGCGTCCCTCTGGCCCTTCCTCTTCGGAGGCTTCCACGGTCCGCAGGCCGACATCCGATCCTTTGCCTTTTTCTCGCTGGTCGTGATGCAGGTTTACGTCCTCGCGGGCATCTGGTTCGATAATTATCTCCTCATCGTTGGATTGGTCGTCTCCGTTCTAATCCTGGTCGGCGTTTTCGTTTTCCCGGAGATTTTCTGGCTTTGGTTCGCGCTCTGTTGCGGAGTGCCGATCGTCCTTTCCGGGTTCGTGGTGCGCTACTTGTGGCGGTGAAATTTTCCCATCGCATATGAGCGAACTCGATCCCGTGATTCATCAGCCGGTGCGCCTCCGGATCATGGGCGCGCTCTGCGGCTTGGATGCTTGTCAGCAGGTGGATTTCAGTTATTTGAAACAGAAGCTCGAGCTGACAGATGGGAATCTCGGCGCGCATCTCACCACCCTGGAAGAGAGCGGTTACATCAAGGTCGAGAAGACCTTTGTCGGTAAACGTCCGAAGACTTTCCTCAATGTGACCAAGTCCGGGCGGCGCGCCTTCGAGGAACACGTCAGCGCGCTCCGAGCCATCCTGGAGAACGGATCATGAGCCTGCTGAAAGTCGAAAATCTGACGCTGCGCTATGGGGAAATCGCGGCGCTGGACGACGTTTCGCTCGCGCTCGAGCCTGGCGAATTCTTCGGCTTGCTCGGGCCGAATGGCGCGGGCAAGACCACGCTCATGTCTTTGGTCGCAGGCATTCGTGCGCCGGATCGCGGCGAGATTTTCTTAAACGGCAAGCCCTTTCGCCCGGAGCGCGTCGAGCAGCGCGCACAGTTGGGCTTCGTGCCGCAAGCGCTGGCGCTCTACGACGAACTGAGCGCCGAAGAGAATCTGCGGTTCTTCGGCCGGCTCTACGGTTTGCACGGGGCGCTTTTACGCGAGCGGGTGGAGGAGGGACTGGTCGCCGCGCAATTGCAAGATCGTCGGCGCGATAAAGTCCGGGCGTATTCGGGCGGAATGCGGCGCCGCCTTAACATCGTCGCTGCCATTCTCCATCGTCCGCAGCTTTTGCTTTGCGACGAGCCGACCGTGGGCGTGGATCCGCAATCGCGGAACGCCATCTTCGAGTTTGTGCAAAAGCTGAATGCGGACGGCATGACGATCGTTTACTCGACCCATTACATGGAGGAAGCGACGCGCCTCTGTTCGCGCATCGGCATCATCGATCATGGCCGGCTCCTGGCCTTGGGGACGCTCGACGAGCTGCTCGAGCAGCTCCCATTCGCGCAACAAATTCGTCTTTCTCGGAAGGCGGTAACCGATGCGCAACTGGCGCTGCTCGGGGAGTTCGGCGAGATCACGAAAACCGAGGAGGCTTTCGTGCTCAACCCGAATCCTGACCGGCGGCTGTCCGAGTTCTTCGCCGCCGCTGAAGAGCTGGGGCTGCCTTATCGCGCTATCAATGTCACGCGTCCGAGTTTGGAGAGCGTCTTCCTTCATCTCACCGGCAAGACCCTGCGCGATACCTGAAAAATTCTAAAGGCCCACCATGCGCACGATTCTCATTCTGATTGACAACGAATTCCGCCGCTTCGCGAAAGATCGCACTGCGATTGCGCTGACGTTTCTAGTCCCCGTCGTTCTCATTTACATCTTCGGAAACGTCTTCGGCGTGGGGAGCAGTAGTTCCGGCCCCACCGGCATTCCGCTCGCGGTCGTGAGCGAAACGAAAGCGCCGATCGCGGCCACCATCACCGCCGCATTGCAAAAAGAAAAAGCGTTCAAAGTGATCACCACCGGCCAGGACGACGCTGGGGTGGAGCAGCCATTGACGGAAGCGAAAGTGCGCGAGCAAATGCGGTTGGGCGGACTGCGCTTCGCGCTCATCTTTCCGCCGGACACGCAGAGCGATTCGCTCTTCGGCTTGAAGCTCAAATTCCTGCACAACCCGCGGAACGAGATCGAAAGCCAAACCGTTACCGGGCTGTTGCAGAAAACGATTTACACTTCCGCGCCGCAAGCCCTCTTCAGTTCGCTACAGAAGCAAGGCGCCAAATCGATCGGCGAGGAGAACTTCGAATCTTTTCAGCACTCGTTAGCCGACGCGATCGCGGGCGCGTTCGGCGGGGACGCAGATCGAGTCTACGACAACATGAAAAAAGGCGTCATCGCCCTCGGGCCAGACGACGATAACAAAGCGTCCGCCGCGACGGGCGATTCGCTTTTCGAAAGCCTGATCAAGATCGAGTCCGAACAAGTAGGCGGCGGTCAGGTGAAAAGTCCGGGAGCGACTCGCGCCGTCGGCGGCTGGGCGATGATGTTTCTCCTCTTTTCGCTCACGGCTTCTGCAACCTCGCTCTTCGACGAGAAGAAGGCGGGAATTTATCAGCGTCTGCTCTCCGCACCGGTGAAGCGCACGCACATTTTGTGGAGCAAATATCTCTTTGGAATGCTGCTTGGTTTGGTGCAGCTCACTGTGCTCTTCTTCACTGGCCGCATCCTTTTCGGCATCGATATTACGAGCAACTTCGGAAACCTGCTCCTCATTTGCCTGGCCGCTTCCAGCGCCTGTGTCGCTTTCGGCATGTTGCTCGCCGCGGTCGCGCCCACCTCCGCCGCGGCGAACGGGCTGGGCACCTTCCTTATTCTCACCATGAGCGCGATTGGCGGCGCCTGGTTTCCGACCAGCTTCATGCCGGAGTTCATCCAACACTTGAGCAAGTTCACCATCGTTTACTGGTCGATCGAAGGTTTCCTCCGCGTGCTTTGGGCGAATTGCAGCACGCGTGATCTCCTGCCGGTGCTCGGGATTCTTTTCGGCATCACACTGGTCGTAAATGCATTCAGCGTCTGGCGCTTTAATCGCGGCCAGATTTTCGAATGAGGTCGCGGTAGGGACGGCGCGCTGCGCCGTCCGACGGCGTGTTCACGCTCAAGAACGCCCGAACTACTTTCCGCAAAACCACGCGCACTGGACGCCGCAGCGCGGCGTCCCTACCAGTGCATCAAACGCTCGATTCGCTCAGTAGCCGACTGAGACGCCTTCGCGCCGCGAGTCGCTCGCGCCCAAGCGAACGCCGGTTCCTTCCTCGATCATGACGCCCTGCGCGTCGCACATGTAGTCGCGCGTGGGAGAGAATTTGTGTCCGAGTTTTTCCAGCGCCGCCCGTGTGTCGCTGGATAACCCGAGCGGCTCCTCGCGAATCTCATCCGGCATCCATTGATGATGCACGCGGGGAGCATCGATCGCTTCCTGCAGATTCATCTCGTGGTCGATCACATTGCTGATCACTTCGAGGACGGTGTTGATGATCGTCGTTCCACCCGGCGTGCCGATGGCGAAGTAGAGGCTGCCGTCCGGACGCAGGACGAACGTCGGCGTCATGGAGGAGAGTGGGCGTTTCTTCGGCGCGATCGCGTTTCGTTCGCTCTGCAACGCGCCAAACATATTCGGGGCGCCGGGTTTGCTGGTGAAGTCGTCCATCTCGTTGTTCAGCAGCACGCCGGTGCCGCGCGCGGTCACGCCAGAGCCGAACCAACCATTCAGGGTGTAAGTGTTGGAGACGGCGTTGCCCGCGGCGTCCACGATGGTGAAATGCGTCGTCTCCGGTGCGGCCTCGTGCGGCGGTTTACCAGCGCCGATCTCGCTGCTGCGCGAGGCGTGGTCCAGAGCGATCGTGCTCCGGCGCTCCTTCGCGTAGGCCTTGTCGATCATGCCCGCGATCGGTACCGCGCCGAAATCCGTGTCGCCCATAAATTCCGCGCGATCGGCGTAAGCTCGCCGCATGGCTTCGACCAGCAGATGATAATATTCTGATGAGAATGGCCCGAGGGTTTTCAAATCGTAACCTTCCAAAAGGTTAAGCATCTCGAGCAGGACCGCGCCGCCCGACGATGGCGGCGGCATGGTGATAAGGGCGTAGCCGCGATAAGTGCCGCGCAGCGGCGTGCGCTCCTTTGCCACGTAATTCCGGAGACCTTCCTCCGTGATCAAGCCGGCGTGACTTTTCATGTCGTCCGCCAGCAGACGCGCGGTCTCCCCTTCATAAAACTCTCGCGCCCCCTTCTCCTGCAAGCGCGCCAGCGTGGCGGCGAGTTCGGGTTGTTGCAGAATTTCGCCTTCGCGAAACGGCTTCCCGTCGCGCAGAAAAATGCGCCGGCTCTCCGAGTTGCGCGCGAGAAGATCGTGATTGTCGCTCAGTAGTTTCGCCATTTGATGCGAGACCACGAAACCATCGGCGGCCAGCTTGCGCGCCGGTTCGATCAGCTCCGCCCAGGTCAATTTACCCGAGCCATATTTTTTCAGCGCCAGTTCCATCCCGGCGACCGTCCCCGGGACGCCCACTGCGCGGTAGCCGACCGTCGATGAGCCTTCGCCCTGGAGCAGTTCGCCATCGGCTCCGACATACATCTCCCGCGTCGCTCCGCCCGGCGCCATCTCGCGATAATCGATCGCGTCCGCCTTGCCATCGGACAGCCTCACGAGCATGAAACCGCCGCCGCCCAAATTCCCCGCTTGCGGATAAGTGACGGCGAGGGTGAAGGCCACCGCCACCGCCGCGTCCACCGCATTGCCGCCGTGTTGCATCACCTTCACGCCGACCTCGGAGGCGACGCGTTCGGCGGAGGCGACCATCCCGTGGGGCGCGCGCACCGGTTCCCGCCAGGCCGCGCGAGCGGTCGTTAGGCCAAGGACGAGAAGAAGCGAAAGCGGACAGCGAAGAGTGCGCATGCGGTCGAAGATGGCCGTCGCCCGGCCGTGTGTCCAACCGTCCACTGAGAGATGATCCCGCTTCCTAGGACGCGTTGCGTTTCAAAAATCGCCCCGGGCCTTCGCGGGCTCGGCGGCGCGGGGGAGGGCGTCGCTTTCCACCCTCCGCTCACACCCGTTTTCGCACGGTGCTTCCCTCGGTGGCACACTTTTCCGAGCTTGCGCAACGGCGGGCGTTTTCGTGAAATGTTCCCGATGGTGAGCTGCAAGTTTTTTTGAAACAGAAAACCCCAAAATCAAACCCTTACATGGCTACTGCAAAGAAATCCTCCCGCCGGGCAGCGCCGGCCAAACGCGCACTCGGACTCGTCCCAACGCCCCTCCTCAAGCGAATCTGGGGAGCCGCGCTGGTCGGCTTCGATCGCGTGGTGTTTGAATTCGACGGGCCGCTGCCATCGCAGCGCGACGTGTCATACGTCACGGAAATCCTCGGCGACGCATCGGGCCTTCCTGTGCCGATTATTGGCAAGGCGCTTCTAAGCGTCTCGTTTTCATCCGCGACGGCGCACGATGAGGGCGGGAATATCTTCACCGACGAGCGTACGACTTTGGGGCTGCCGAATGTGATCCAAGTCGTCCGGTCGGGCGATTTCGAGGCGGTGCTGTCATTCGGCATCGGCCTGGCAAAGAAGCAGCAGTTCAACGTCTTCACGCTAACGAATCCGAGCCGCGTGGCGATTGATATTGCCGCGCCCTTCCGCACCATCCAGACATGCATCTTTTTCACGGACTCGCATAACTTTGAAATCGGCCAGTCGCCCTACGTCCGGGCCGTGTTGCGTCCGGTGATTCCGCCGAACGTGGGCGCGCGTTCGCTCGACTGGCTCTTTGCCGGCCCGACACCGTCCGAGCTCGCGGGCGGGCTCACCTTCGTGAGTTCCGACGCGACGGGTTTCAGCAGCCTGACCATCAGCAACCATGTCGCGCGGGTGCGGCTCCTCGGGGGTGCCGACAGCCACGGCTCCACCCTCACGATTGCGAACGAGATATTCCCGCTCCTGAAGCAGTTCCCGACCGTCAGTTGGGTGAAAATCTACGATCCAACCGGCCACACCGAAACGCCGACCGGGCAATCCGATTCTATTCCCGTCGGGCTGGAGCCCTGAGCGTTCTTGGAGGGGCAACTTCCGAGTCGCCCTCGTCGCTCTTGTCGCCCGCATGGTCAGCCACAGAGGCGACAAGAGTGTCGCCTCTCCGCGGAGAAGGGAGTTGCCGATGGAATGGCGGCTGCCGTAGCTTTGCCTCATGACGATCCCAGAACGCATTGATGCCGATCTGAAAGACGCGATGCGCGCGAAAGATGCGGGGAAGCTGAACGTGTTGCGGATGTTGAAGTCGGCGATGAAGAATGTCGCGATCGAGAAAGGCGGCGCCAGCACCGCGCTGGACGAAGTCGAGACCACGCAGGTGATCCGCAAGCAAGTGAAGCAGCGGCAGGACTCGATCGAGCAGTTTGAAAAAGGCGGGCGGCCGGAACTCGCGGCGAAGGAGAAAGAAGAGATGGCCATCCTGTTGGCCTATTTGCCGCAGGCGATGAGCGCGGAAGAATTGACGACGGCGGTGCGGGAGGCGATCGCGGAAGTGGGCGCGACTTCGCGGGCGCAGATGGGCGCGGTGATGAAGATTTTGCAGGAGAAAATCGCCGGGCGCGCGGATGGGAAGACGCTGAGCCAGGAAGTGCAGCGGCAGTTGGGATGAAAAACGTGGGACGTTTCTGCCTGGCTGCATCGGCATGCTGACCGCCATCATCGTCGCGGGCGGCAGCGGCCGGAGGATGGGCTTCGACAAGACGTTCGCGACGTTAGCCGACCAGCCTGTCATCGCGCACGCAATCGCGGCCTTCGCGGCGGCGGATTGTGTTTCCGATATCATCATCGTCGGACGAGCGGAGCGCCTCGCGGAAATGCGGGAGTTGGTGGCCCGCGAACAGTTCGCGAAAGTGCGGGAGGTTATCGCAGGCGGCGAGCATCGGCAGGATTCGGTTGCGGCCGGTCTGGAGGCGCTCGCTCCGGCTTGCGATTACGTCGCGGTGCATGATGCGGCGCGGCCGCTCGTTAGGCCGGAAGAGATCGCGCGCGTTTTCGCAGCGGCGCAGGCGCACGGCGGAGCTGCCTTGGCCGCGCCCGTTACCGACACCTTAAAGCGCGCGGATGCCAATCGTGTCGTCGTCGGTTCGGTCGAGCGCGAGGGTTTGTTTGCGATGCAGACACCACAGATTTTTGCGCGCGAAATTCTGGCGGAGGCCTATGCGTTGGTGGCGCAGCGCGAGCTTTCGATCACGGATGAAGTGTCCGCGCTGGAACTGCTCGGGCGGAAAGTGGTTTTGGTGCCGAACGATGAGTTCAATTGCAAGATCACTTACCCGCAAGATTTGCAGTTGGCAGAATTTGTGATTCGGCGACGGGCGACGAAGGCATGATTCTACGCCGTGTCGGCCGCGCGGGTGCATCGTTGGCTAAAAGTTAGGAGACCCTGCCGGCCTATCGTGTGCGCGCCGTCAACGCGCCGGGCTTGAAGGATCAGCCATGACTTGATAATTGATTGAGCGCCGTGACGCCGCGACCGCTCATCTTCATCTCCGCCGTGAGCAAGGAGTTGCGTAGCGCGCGGCAACTGGTGGCAAATACGCTGACGTTTCTCGGTTACCAACCGGTTTGGCAGGACATCTTCGGGACCGAAGGCGGCGACCTTCGTGGTCTGTTGCGGCAGCAGATTGATGGAAGCAAAGGCGTCGTCCAACTCGTCGGTTCTTGCTACGGCGCGGAACCACCGGCGCTCGAGGAGCAATTCGGCCGGGTCAGTTACACGCAATATGAAGCTCTTTACGGGCGGCAACGCGGCAAGAAGATCTGGTACCTTTTCATTGATGAAAGCTTTCCGATCGATGCGCACGAACCGGAGCCCGACGAACTGCGGCAATTGCAGGATGGGTATCGCCGCACCTTGCAATCGGACACGCACGTTTATCACTCGCTGACCACGACGGAAGGGCTGGAGGCGAGCGTTTTGAAACTGCGCGACGATCTCACCCAGTTGCGGCGCGGGGTGAAGCAGTGGGCCTTGGGAATTACCGCCCTCCTGTTGATCATTGTTGGCCTGGTAGCATGGGTTTTACACGGGCAGTCGGAGATGAAAGCTGAGATCGCCAAGCTGCGCGAAGGTATTATGGAGTATCCGCGCGTAGAAGCGCAGGCGCGCGGTGCCCAGACTCAAACCGACCCGGCAATGGAGGAGCAGATTTACGCCGATCTGGGCAAACAACTTGGGGTCGATCCCAAACTGCTGCGCGAGAAGCTGCCGCAAATCGCCGCGCAGTTGAGAAGCGCTCCAGACGCGAGCGCTTACGAAAGGGCAAACGCCAGCTATGTAGCCAAGGATTACGCCGAAGCAGAACGACAGGCCCTGCAGGCGGTCGAGGACGCCAGAAAGTCCGATCCGGGCAATTCGAAAAAACTCAGGCAAGCTTTGGAATTGGCCGGTCTGGCCGCGCAAAGGCAGATTCATTACGCGCGGGCGATGGAACATTTCCGTGCCGCGGAAAAATTCACCGAGCGCGCTCGCAATTTGGACGAGTGGGTGATGGTCCAACACGAGATTGCCGATTTGCTGATTGTTGACGGGAAGTATGGCGACGCAGAAAAGCTGCTTCGGAGCGTGATCCAGGTGCGCTCAACGGCGCTCGGTCCGGAGCACCCGGGCACGCTCGATAGCCGGCACCGATTGATTTACCCATTGAGCCGCCAAACGAAGAACGCGGAGGCGGAGACCGAGGCGCGAGATGTCTTGAGCCTGCGCGAAAAGATTCTCGGTCCCGAGCATGCCGATACCCTTGTTAGCCGGTACGCTCTCGGCGAGCCGCTCGTGAATCAGGGTAAATTCTCGGAGGCGGAAGCGTTGTATCGCGATGTCCTCCGGCTGGATGAGAGGGTCTTCGGTCCCGAGCATCCACGGACGCTGGCGGCGCGCGTAGGCTTGGCGACGGTTTTGGGAGACGAAGGCAAACACGCCGAGGCTGAACCACTCTATCGGGAAATCATCCGGCTCGATCAGAAACTGTACGGCGCGGAGTATCCCAACACGTTGAACGTCCGGATGGATCTGGCCACTTCGCTACAGCAGGAGCACAAGTATGCCGAAGCGGAAGCAGAATATCGCGACGTGATCAGGATCGACGAAAGAACTGTTGGTCCTGAGCATCCGGATACCTTGAGTTGCCGACTTAATCTAAGTTCGTTGCTGTATGACGCCGGGAAATACGCAGAGGCCGAAGCGCAGTGTCGGCAGGTCATTGCCGGGGCGGAAAAAGTACTGGGCCCGGAGAATTACATCACGCTGGCCGCTCGAGCAAATCTGTCGGTGGCGCTGATTGGGCAGGGAAAGCATGAAGAAGCTGAGACTCAGTACAAAGATGTGATCAAGATCATGGAGCGTGTCCTTGGGCTCGACCACCCCGACGTAATGGAATGCGCGACGATGCTCGTGGAAGCGCTGGTCCGTCAGAACAGGACGCAACAAGCGGTTGAGCTCAGCACGCAACTGGAAGATGACGCTCGCAAGGCGTTAGGCGAAAGCAATCCTGCAACGCAAAAATACACGAAGCTGCGGCAAACTCAGCGTCGAGAGTAACAGGTCGCTCCGTCGAAATGCCGATCGACTTTGGCGCATTATTGTCTTGACCTTTTGCTTCGAAAAGCACAAGCCGGTCGCGGGTCGGAGCTGGCATCTCTCGCCGAATCAAAGACGTCCCAAACGTCGAAAAACCATGTCGCCAATTCTCAAACGGCCTGCGTCCACGCATTCTTCCGTGTGATTTGTGACCGCATGAACAAGGAGAGTTCTCTCAAATGAAAGCGAAACACATTCAGTTACTTCTGAAAATCGCGCTCTCTGGTGCTGCGGTCATCACGTTGTTTGCGCTGGTTCAGATTGGGTTGTCCGCACCGGAGAAATCGAAAGGGCTGGATCCTCAAACTGCTTCACCCGAAACCTTGAACGCAACGAGCGTTTTTGACCTGCATCTTGCCGCCACCTCCCCCATGGTCGACATGGAAGTCGATGTTGGCGTAACCAGGGATATTGGCGGCCTAAACCGCGTCGCTGCGCCGGACATCGGCGTAGACGAGCCCAGCGGCGTGACCCCGCCGGCCAACGACATTGCGGCCACCGCAATCATTAATCCACCTAACCAATCTATGCGTTCGGCAGGCTTGCCTTTCCGCGTGCAAGCGTCTTTCACAAATGCTGGTACTGCCTCGCAAACTAATGTCCCCGTTCGATTCAAGATTCTCGATACCGGCAGCAATGAGGTCTACAATCATGTGGGTAGCGTTGCCTCCATCGATCCAAGTCAAACAATCACGGTAACGTTCTCGAACGCGACCCTCGCAATCGGGAGCTATATGACTAAGGCGATAGCGGAATTAGCCGGCGACCCAAATTCGGCTAACGACGTGATCTGCGGTAATCTGACAGTGCTGGCTCCGCTGTGCGGAAAAGTTACGGTCGGCACAGGCGGCAATTATGAGTCGCTGACCAATCCCGGCGGTCTTTTCGACGCGATCAATGGAGCTGGGTTGAGTTGCAATCTCGATGCTGTGATCATCTCGGATTTGATGAATGAAACTGGAGCAGTTGCCCTTAATCAATTGGTTCAGCCTGGGCCGATTGACGTTCCGCAGGCCCTTGGAACCAAGATTCGGCCGCCCGGTCAGGCTGAAGGCCCCGGTCCGGTCCCACCTTTTGTGATTTCAGGCTCGAACCCTGGGGCGCTAATTAAGATCAACGGCGCTGACAGTGTAACCATTGACGGTTCGGTTAGCGGTGCGGCCCCGTCGGGTGTGGTGGGCGGCGACCCTTCGCTTCGCCACCTGACGTTCCAGAATACCGATCCCTCAACCTCCAGTGCTGTGATCGCCGTGATGGAGGGAACTGACGGCGCTCAAGACGTCACCATTAAGAACGTGAATGTGATTGGCGCCGGCCCGACCCAGACCTTCGCTGCGATTCACATCGGCGGCAATACCGTTGGAACTCCACCTGCAAACCACAACAATAATAATACCCGGGTGGAAAACTGCAGTTTGCAAAAAGCGGTTGTCGGCGTTTTCGATGATGGAATCAGCCCGGCGAACGCAGCCACCGGCAGCGTCATCACCCTGAATGATCTTGCTGGCACCGGCGCGAACCGTTTGGGTCGAGTTGGGATATTGATGTTCAACCAGAACGGCGTCCAGATTACCGAAAACAGCATCGGCGGTATTAGCACCGATGAATCTGCCGATGCCATTGGGATTGCTGCCGGAATACAAGACATTACCTCGACTGCATCGGCCTCGGGCGGCGTTTTCAACGCTAACATTTCGAGAAACAAAATAAATGGTGTTGTCGGAACCAACCCGGCCGGGTCCTCGGCCGCGGGCATTGCCATTGCGGGGGATACTGCCGGCATGAATACAATCGCCAACAACATGATTGCCGGCGTCACCGCTCCCTCGACCTCGCCCGACATTGTTGCCGGGATCTTTGTGGTCGGCGTCACCGGATCCAACACGAAAGTATATTTCAACTCTATTGCGCTCACCGGCGATCGGATCGCCACCAGCGGCGAGATCGGCAGTTACGGTGTAGCCATCAGCGGCGCCAACACTCCTTTAGTGGATCTCAAAGATAATATCTTCTACACCACGCAAACTTCTTCCGGCGGCGGAGGCAACGCCAAGAGTTACGTCCTTGGCACAGAGGCCACGGCCACTACGATGGCCATGGCCAATCTGACCTCGAACTTTAACCTCTTTTTCTTCGAGGGCGCGAATGCGGCGGGCTTCCGCACCGGTTCGCTCGGTGCTACCGGCACCGATTTTGCGACGCTTGCAGGCTGGCAGTCCGCGAGCGGCAAGGACGCCGCCTCGCGTTTTGGGGATCCGCTATTTGTTTCTGCGGCGAACGAGTTGCATATTGCGTGCGGCTCGCCCGCCGCAAATTTCGGCGTCCCCATCGCCGGTATTGCAGGCGACTTCGACGGTCAGCCCCGTTCCCTTATGACACCCGACATCGGCGCAGACGAACAAATCGGGCCTTCGCCAATTCAAGTGGTGTCCCGGAAAGTGCATGGCGCCGCCGGCACCTTCGACATCGCGTTGCCATGCATCGAGCCCCGGAGCGGCGATGGCCTGGGGAGCTATCAAGTCGTCTTCACGTTTCCGTCACCGGTTACCGTCTCGAGTGCGGCCGTTACTTCCGGGACCGGTACGGTCTCAATGCCTAGCGGCGGCGGGACAAACACGATTACGGTTGATCTGACCGGCGTAACAGATGCGCAATGTATCAACGTCACACTGATCTGTGTCAGCGATGGAATTATCAGCGGGGATATTTCGGTGCAGATGTGCGTGCTTTTGGGCGACGTCACCGGCAATGGCAGCGTGAATGCGTCGGACACGGGCTCGACCAAATCACAGGCTGGCCAGCAGGTCACCGGCGTCAACTTCCGCACGGACGTCAACGTCAACGGGGCCGTCACCGCGACAGACATTGGTCTGGTGAAGTCGCGCGCCGGCAGCTTCATCCCCTAAGCTGGCCCCGAGGGAAGACCGGAGCCAAAATCGCCGCAGTCTTTCTTGGAACACTCGCCTTCGCAAGGCTTCGGCGTGCCAGGAAATTTCGGTGACAGCGGCGACCTGCGCGGGTTGCTTGGCAGCAAATCGATCGCTTCCGAAAGTGCGCACATCGTAGCCGGCGGGCTTCGTCCTGCGCTTGCGCTTGCCCCGATTTGCGATTGCTCTTTGTCCTTCGGCCTATGCCACCGCCGGTTGGAAATCCAAGGCGAGCTTTGCCACCTCCACCGCATCGCTGGTGCGGAAGGAGCGGCCGCGCGGCAATTTTTCCCCCGGCGCGAAATCGCGCATTTGCCGCAGTTCGCCGTTCCGCCAGATCCAGGCTTGCGCGTTGTAGGGACCGACGCGGCGCGGATCGGTCCAGGTATGAATGGCGATGAGATTGCTCGTTAGGGCAGCGGCGATGTGCATCGGTCCGCTATCGACGCTGACGACAAAACGCGCGGCGCGGATGAGCCAGATCATCTGGAGCAGCGTGGTTTGGTTGCTGAGATCGATACAATTTTCCGGCGGCTCGAAAGGGATGGCGGATTTGCCGACAACCACGACGCGGGCGGGCGCGCATTTTTGGGCGAATTTTTCCACCGCGCGATCACTCATCGATTTTCCGCGACCGCGCGCGAAGGGATGGAGAAGAATGAACGGCGGGTAGGGATCGAAACGTGGTGGGGGATCGCCGCTGGGGAGGGGGAATCGGAGAGGAAGTTGAACCGTGGCGCCCGCAGTTTCGGCGAGCTTGAGGTAACGTTCGACGGCGTGGCTCTTGCGATCGACGCGGGCGATTTTCTGGTAAAACAAACGCGAGCCTTCCCTCGCATCGCTCAAGCCGAAGAAGTCGCGCGCGCCGCTGATGCGGCCGATGAGCGCGCTGCGGAGTAGGCCTTGGAAATCGACCGCGGCATCCGGTTGCAGAGCGCGCGTTTTTTTAATCCACGGCCATAAGCTGCGGGGCGCGCCGAGACCGCGGAACTCGCCACGCGGGAAGACGTGGACGTGATTGATGTCGCGATTACCACGGAGGAGCGGAGCCCATTCGGGATTGATGACCCAGGTGATTTCGGCGGTGGGATTGGCATCACGAATGGCGGCGACGGCCGGGAGCGTGTGGACGATATCGCCAAGCGAGCTGGGCTTGATGATGAGGATCGATTGGTAACTCATGCGCGTGGCGGAATCGTCCTGGTGCAGCCTTGCTTCGGCCACACAACGGGCGGGGCGATTATTGACCACGGTCGTGCAAATTGGCGACTGTAGCGGCGGGCTATGACCGCCGACGGGATAATCTGCAAGCCACGGTTTCGGCGGTCACAGACCGCCGCTACAGGGGTTGCCATTGTCTCCGGCCTTCTTTGTCTCCGCTTCATCGGTGTTGCACTAGGCCTCGTCCTTGAAATTTACGGATCAATCAAATCGAGGACGAGGACGATCGGTTAGCGTCCGAGTTCGAGGCGCTCGGCGAGAAGCCGCGGGAGACCGGCTTTAATGATTTTCTTTTGCGCAGTGGCGAGATCGTAATTCAGTCGACGCTGCTCCACGATGTTGCGCTCGGCGTCGTAGATGCAATAGGCGGCGCGGGGGTCGCCATCGCGGGGCTGGCCGACGCTGCCCGTATTAATGAAGTATTTTTTGCCGGGCTCGATCGCGAGCTGCTCGACCTTCACCCGCGTGACCCCGCCGTCCCGCACAAAGGCGCCCGCGACGTGGGTGTGCCCGAAAAAGCAGAGCGTGGTGTGCTGGTAGGTGAAGCTGGCGGCGGCGTCGAGATTGTTAAAGATGTAACCCCACTCGCCCGGCGTATCGAGGGTGGCGTGGACGATGGTGAAGTCGCGCACCTGCCGAGTGAGCCGGAGATCGGCGAGCCATTGCTTATCGTCTTCGGTGAGGTTGGCGCGGGTCCAGTTGATGGCCTTTTCCGCGAGTTCGTTGAAGTCACGGGACGACTCCACGAGCGAGGCCTGCTCGTCGTGATTCCCTTTCACGACCGGCCAATCCATCCGACGCACCAGGTCCACGCATTCGTGCGGGTTGGCGTTGTAACCGACGAGATCGCCCAGGCAAACGAACTGGGTGCAATTCTGCGCGCGCGCGTCCTCGAGGACGGCTTCGGTCGCCTCGAGGTTAGCGTGGAGATCGCTGAAGATGGCGAAGCGCATGTAGGTTTTAGGAAGGGCGGGAATCAGCGGGCGGCGTCCGGGATGCGCTGATCGACCGGAATCTTGAGCCGTTCTTCGAGAAATTTCAATCGGTTGATCAAAGTAGGCAGACGTTCTTGGTCGCCCGCGTGGTAGAGATCGAGCAGCAATCTGTAGGCTTCCTCTTCGTGGCCTTCACTATAGGAGAGCTCGTAAGCGGCGAAGCGTCGCTCATAGCTGGGTGCGCCGGGCTTGGTCGCGGCGAGGGCGAAATATTCGGAAGCGCGGGCATGATCTTTATATTTATCGCGGTAGAGGCGGGCTAGAGCTTCGTAAAGCTGCGGGCGATTAGGATTATTTCGAATTCCGTCTTCGAGAAAGTCGCGCGCCAGGTCGAAGTAATCGCGTTGGGCTTTGCGGCGAAGCGCGAGCCGCGGCTCCGTGGGATCGTTGAGCGCGGCGGTGCCGGCGTTCCAAGCCATGTGCCACGCGGCCATGTCCCAGAAGAGCAGACTGCGCGGCTGCAGTGTCGTGACCTGACGGAACAAATGGAAGACGCGATTCCATTCCGTGCGTTCCCACGCGGCGTAGGCTTGGATAAAAAGAAAGTCAGCCACGACCGCGCGAAATCCGCTCAGCGCCGCGACGAATCCGAGCTGCCCGAGTTGTTCGCGCAGGCTGAGATTGAGCGGGACGGAAGTGAGATGGTGGCGCGCGCGCGAGGCGGCGAGAGCCTGCTCGGCCGGCAATTTCACCACGCCCCAGAGCAGGACCGCGAAGAGCAAAAGCGAAATGCGCTTCACAATTCCTTCCCGTTGAAGACCGCGATCGCGAGCAGCAGATAAATGACCACGTAGAAGACGCCGAGCGCGATGGTCTGAGTCACGAGCGCGAGGGGAATGGCGGCGCCGGCAATGATTTGATCCGAAAAATCAAAAAGCTGCAGATCGGGAAAAAAGAGCGCCACGCAGGCGAGAAAAGTCCGCGCGATCCAACCGGCGCCTTGTTCCTGAAACCAGAATTCGCGCGCCGTGGCCTGCAGGTGGCCGATGAAGTAAACGAACACGCTCACGACCACGGTGTAGATGTTAGAGGTGGCGAAAGTGGAAATGAAAAGCGTGAGCGCTGCGAGCAGGCACCCTTTCACATAGATCACGGTGATCGCGGGAAACAGTTCTGGGCTGAAGGTGCTGGCTCGTAATTGCGCGAGCGCGGCGTGAAGTTGTTCCGGGGCGCGGCCAGCCATCTGGCGAGTGGTCACGGCGGCCACGGTTTGTTCGCGGAGGAAGAGCACCGCAAAGAAAAGGGCACTCATCACCAGCATGCTGATGCCAAGCAAGAGAAGCACGCCAGCGAGCTTCCCGGCGATGTATTCAAATCGCGGAACCGGCCGCGCGAGGATCGTGTAAACGGTTCGGTCGTCGCGGTCCTGCGGAAGCAGGCGGGCCGTGGCGAGGATGGCGAGGAGCGCCGTAAAGATACTCATGGCGCCAAGGCCAATGTCTTTCAGCACTTGGAACTCCTGCTGAAAACTCAGTCGCGCCAGAAACATCGAGCTGCCGATCAAGACCAGCGCGAAGAGGAGGAGGACGTGGAAAACTTTGAGCCGCGTCAGTTCAGTGAGCGTGTTCGTCGTGAGAGCGGCGACGCGGTGCGGGGAGAAAACACGATGCATTGAGGGGGAGGGGGAAACGTTCAACGTCCCCGCCGCGGCGGGCAAGCTGTGTTCAACGTCCAACGTTCAATGGAAAGCTCGCGCGCGAACGAGACCAACGGCGTCCAGCGCTCCTAATTGGATGTTGGACGTTTCTTCGTCGCATCCAGAAAGAGACGCTCTAACGTGGTGCGCGATTTGTGTTGCTCCACCACTTCCGCCCCCGCGGTTTCGGCCAGGGCGCCGATCTTCTGCATCAGCTCCGGGGTTGCATTTCGAAGGACGACTTCAGTCTGATCTTCGAGCACCAGCAGATCCTCGATCGTGCCTTCGCGGACGAGGGTCCCATCCGCCAGGATGCCGACGCGATCGCAAATTTCCTGCACTGGCCCAAGCAGGTGCGATGAGAGGAGGACGGTGATCCCGCGCCGTTTCAAATCGAGCAGGATGCTGTGAATGTCCCGCGAACCAGCGGGATCGACGCCCGCAGTCGGTTCGTCGAGCACGACCAATTGCGGATCGTGGACCAGCGCCTGGGCCAGCCCGATGCGTTGCAGCATCCCTTTCGAGTAACCGCTCAGGCGACGGTCGCGCGCGTCGGTGAGCCCGACGAGTTCGAGCGACTCATCGACTTTCTTCCGCAGTTTCGCGCCGCCGAGGCCGGAAAGTTTGCCGAAGAAACGGAGCGTCTCGGCGCCGGTGAGATATTTGTGAAAGTAGGGACTCTCGGGCAGGAAACCGACTGCTTCCCGACTGGCCACTTCGCGCGCGCTACGACCGAAGATTTTCGCTTCGCCGCTGGTGGGCTCGACGAGGCCGAGAATAATTTTCAGCGTGGTGCTTTTGCCCGAGCCATTCGGGCCAAGCAGGCCGTAGATCTGGCCCGCTTCAACCTTCAACGTGAGCTGGCGCACCGCAGTGACGACACGACGGTGGAACGGGATCGGGAATTTCTTCGTCACCGCAGTGACGGCTACCGCTGGCTCAGCCATGTCGAATTTCGAAGCCGCGGAACGCCGGCGGCGGCGTGAGCGTCTCCTCGGTCGTTTCGCGAATGTGCCCGCGCAATTCGCTTTCGTTAATCGCTTTTAGAAACGCGGCGACCTCATCGCTCTCACCGGCGATCTGCAATTCGACGCGTCCATCGTCAAGATTTCGCACCCAGCCGGTGAGAGAGAATCCCTTGGCAATCTGCTTCACCGCATAGCGGAAGCCGACCCCTTGCACGTGGCCGCCGTAGAAGACCTGCTTCGCGTTCATAACCCAAGTTTGCGACCTGCCATTTCCAAGATCGCCGCTTTTTGCCTTGTCGTGGCTCTAGAGCGGGTCATGCACTTTCACGTGTTCCATGAGCGATTGAGCGTCCAATGCGCGTGGCCTGCGTCATAAACGCCCGTGCGCCACAGACCGGGCCCATGCCTCTCGGACAGCGGGCGCTGTCCTTACCGCGCCTCGTGCGAGAGCGATAAGTGGAGGACACGCTCTAGGGCTCCGGGGTCGGAGTGGGTGGCTCTACATTCGGAAGAGGTTCCATATTTGCCGGCGGAAGATCGGGAGCTGGCAAAGATTCGAGCGGGGGCGGCTCACTCGAATGCATATCGAAATTCTCCGCCTCGCTGGACGAGTTGGACTCAGGCAGGGGATTGAGGGATGCCAGCAACGTCGGCGGCGCCGGTTTGATATCCTCGCTCGCGACGTAGCCCTCGCTGCCCCCATCGGCGAGCTGGACTTTGCTGTAGCCAAAGGAAGGTCGGATCAAAGTCATTAGCGTATCCTTCGGTAGTTTTTGATCGGGGCCATTGCCCTGCTGCGGGCCATAGCGATAGAACGAGGTGGAATCCGAAATCACCGCGAACATCTTGCTGTGATCCGTGTGGGCGCCCGCATTTCGGCCCTTGGAAGCGCAAGCCACCAGCGCCAGTGTTCCGATCAGCGCCACGGCGCGGCCACAGTTGGATAATCGACCCCGGATCCGCATTACTTATAGGAATAGACGAGGCAAAACGACTTCGCGGCGCTTTCCGCCGAATTGATCCCGACGAAGTACTGCCCGCTCACGTCCGGTGAGAACCCAGCGGCCGCCTTGTCTTCCTCATCGTAGTCGTCCGTTGCCACTGGTTTGCCGTTCTCGTCGTAGAGTTGAACGGTGACATTCTTCGCGCCTCCGCTGGCGCCCACAGAGAACCAATATTGATTTCCGGCGTAAAGATTCACAGCCACGACGGCGTTCTCGCCCTGGTTGATCGCGCCCGACCAATGGCCATCGCGGAGTTTAAAACCATCGTTCGCAAACGCACCGGCCAGATCGAGGGCCATCTTGCGCGCTTCCACTTCGCTGTCGGTCTCCTCCGCCCGCGCGGAACAGAGGGCCAAAGGGATAAGAAGCGAAATTAGGATAGTGCGCCAGGGTTTCATTGCGTGTCGTTCTTCTTCTGGATTTCGTCCATCAACTTGCCCACCGCTTCATTCAATTTCCGCACCTCGTCGATCGTCGGCACACCCCCGTTCGGGAAGGTCACGAGCTTCTGAATCTCCGAGAGCTGCGTGCTGACCGCCTGGACGAGAGGTTCATGGCGCAACTCTGGTGCCATGGCGTCGACTTTCTTCTGAATAAAGGTGACCAGCGCCGGTTGCCGTAGTGTTTTTGCACTGGCTTCATTGTACTCGGCCAGGACCGAACCGCTCACGACCTGGGTGCCGCGAATCCAGCCGCCGAGGCTGACCAGGATGACGAAATCCTGATCGCTGTTCGATTGCATCGACGTCTTCACTTCGTTCTGCGTCGCCTCGAGTTCCTCTTGCAGAGCGTCCCACTGCCCGTTTTCCGCAAATTCGCTAATGCTCTTGCCGCGGCTGAGCACGTGTTCGCTCACGCCTAACGACTTCGCGAGTTTGATGATATCGGTGCCGGTGTTCTTCACCTGCTGGCTGTCTTGCGCTTCCACCGCGATGAAGCCGTCGGCAATGAGGCCGCCGAGATTGAGCGCGATCTGCGCGCGGTTGCTGTAGGTGGTTGGAATCGGCGGTCGATATTGCTCCGCCCAATTTGGTTTGCCCGGTTTGCTGAGTGCGGCGAACAATTCGCCCGGCGTCGGAATCGTGACCGTATCGGTCTTGATCGCGCCCGCCATTTGCTCAGGTGTCAGCGCTGCCGGCTCCTCGGCAAGGACCAAGCCCGCACTCGCAAGGAAAGTAGCCGAAAGAAGGCCGACCCGGAAAAGCATGTGCCAGATTATGCGACCCGCTCCATAATGCCAGCGCGAATCTTGGGTGCGGTTCGCGCGGGTATGATTGAAGTTGGGGCCGAAGTTCCAGCGGCCCTTTGGCTCCTTCCAGTCGGCTGCCCGCTCTTGGTGGGCCCGGTCAACGCGGAGCGAGCGCATCCGCCTTGCCAGGCAGCCCCATCATTTCCTTCCTCAAATTGCGCTCGTCCCAGGACCCCGCGGTTTTTCCGCTCGCCCACTGGGCGATGGCGCCATCGCGTTCCCCGATATCACTCCCTCCCAATGAGCGCCCCACTCCCCGC